>FMUA01000005.1:142372-177513 GCA_900100595.1 Ruminococcaceae bacterium P7 | reverse complement strand
CCTGTACCTTGTATTCATCGTCATACTGCCTTTGTTCTGCCATTGTTGACACTCCTTTGTTTTTTTGCTCCCGTGAAAAGCGCTCTTTGAGAGAGGGCGGCTTATGCCGCCGTGTCTACTTATCGCATATTTTCCGGTGATTGTCAAGGGCGGCGCCAGCCGTTCATTTTACCCTTGACTATCGCCGGTAAATATGCTACACGACGTTGCTTTCAGAGCAGCCTTTTGGGGGAATTTATTTTTCTATTTTTCTCGTTTTGTTCGAGTACCATGTGTCAACTTTTATTATACAGGATCACTTGCTGTTGCCCCCTCCAAATAACGCTTGTAAATATACCTGACTATCTCTGCCTGTTTCTTGTTTATCACGACATTTCCATTGGCGTCCTTTTCATATCCGAGAAAGTGCTTTAATACAATGGTATATTTTCCATCTGAAAACCGTTTGCGAATACCCCAAGTGACATTTTCCGAAATGGAGCGTGACTCTTCCTGAGCGAGTGAGGACATAATTGTCAGTAGCAACTCACCCTTGGAATCAAACGTCCAAATATTTTCTTTCTCGAAATACACCTCAATACCATTTTCTTTTAATTTGCGGATGTTTATCAGACTGTCGACTGTATTTCGCGCGAACCGGCTGACGGATTTCGCAATAATCAAATCGACTTTATGCTCCAAAGCGTCATTTATCATCTTGTTGAACCCGATACGATTTTTGGTACTGGTTCCGGTGATACCTTCGTCAGCATATATTCCGGCAAACTCCCACCCTGCATGAAGTTGTATGAATTTTTGATAATAGTCGACCTGAGCGGCATAGCTGTTCTCCTGTTCGTCACTGCTCGTGCTTACACGAGCGTAGGCACAGACCCGCCGCTTCTGTATACTGTTTATCGTTGTAAGCGTCTTAATGTCAATAGTCGGTTCTATCCGTGTAACCTTTGGGGTTATCGTCCTTTCCCCAAAAATCTGAAATTGTTTGTCCGATTCATTAAAATGAGCGTCCTCCGACATCTGTGTTCACCTCCAATTATCGACCGAATTGTTATTTTATAAGACAGAGTTTAATCAATCATCAGGAAAATACTGCACACATCTATAAGGAAATCTTTTGCTATTACACGGCATACTTTTCTGTATTCCGATTTGGAGATCAAATGCATTTTGTACCATTCTTTTGAAATGCGGGTAATAGACTTGTACCACATAATTCTGTGAATGTAATCTTTCATACCGCGCTACCTTTTCTGTGGTTCAGATAGCACTGCCGGGAGCAATACTTCTGAGACTTGTTTCCGGCAGTTTTAAATGCGGTACCGCAGCCCGCACAAACATGATGATAAACATGTTCAATCAGCATATGGTGCGCCCGCCTCCAAGCACTGCGGCATTTGTCGTTGCAGAATAAACGTTTTTTACCTTTTGCTTTTTGCTCGATTTTTTCATGGCAATAACAACACTCGGAAATACTGTCTATATTTGAGTCAATTAATCCGTTGCGATAGCAATAGGACGCTATTGTTTTTGCTTTAATGGACATACGTTTAGCGATTGTTTTATCATCCTCGTTTTGTAGTCCGGATTTAAAAATTTGGTCTGTCTCGTATTTTGTCATAGACTTTTCGCTCCTCCTTTTGTTTTCTGCTATGTTACCTCTGATACCAAGTATTATCAATCGGATTTCAGGAAATAAAACCGACAATTTTACCGGATGATTTTTTGCATTTTTAGACGCTATTTTCAACGGTAAAAGAGCGTGTAGCAAGACTCACAGCTATTAACCTATGCGTTTTCCAAAATTGCAAAATAAAATAGTTATTGAATTATTTTCAACCAGTCACTTTGTGCAAAATTTACTCATAATATGTTGAATTATAGCGATGAGGGTGGTATAATAATATAAAACAAATGCAAGGATGTTTTTCATGAAATCACTCTTAACTCCGGATGGAGCTGATTGCTCATATGAAAGAAAAAGGAATTGGATTTAATATTGTAACCGAAGATCAAGCCAAGGATTTTATGGCTAATAGCAACTACTATATGAAGCTTGCTTCGTATAGATTTAATTAGGTGTTTATAATTTTACAAAAAAAGTAATTGACAATTTGTGATTTTTGGAGTATAATAAGATTAGGATTGAAAAGATATTTTATCTTTTGGAAGGAGTGGTCTTGTGCCGCTCCTGATTTTTCATAATCCAAATATATGTCCGAAAGGAAGGGTGCTAAGCTTTTTCTTTCGGATTTTTCTTTGTTTTTTTGGATTTTTCATTCTCCAAACGTCATTATTTTTCAACCTCACGCAAAACGAAAACCACCCGAAAGCGACCACATCGTTTGGACATGCCGTTAATCAGGCGATTTTTTTATTTTTATTCCTGAAACAGTTGAAACCGGCAACTTTATTTGGTAATATTAAGGCAGAAAAGAATAGGGCTGAGAGTTATGGCAGAAACAAAAATTCGCGTTCCGCTCAAAAAAGTCATTGAAGGAATCGAGATGGCAACCGACGAGTGGAATCAATATTTGGACATAGAAACCATGGAAATACAAAGCCTGCCGGACGGAGGTTATTTCGGCGATTGGATGGAAGAGTTTGAGGAGATTTCCGAAAAAATCGACAACGGCCGGAAAACGCGCTATTTTGCGCTGCCTGACAAATTCGATATTCATGAATACAGTATTATCGAACGATTTGTTTATGACATGCCTTCGGGACGGTTGCAGGATGAATTTGAGCGCGCCATTGACGGCAGAGGCGCATTCCGCCGTTTCAAATCCACACTTCGCTACTATGGCATGGAGCAGCAGTGGTATGATTTTCTTTATGAAGCCCACCGCGAAATCGCCATCGGGTGGTGCGATGACAACGGATTTGAGTACTATGAGGAGAATGACAAATGAAGCCTTTATCACCTAAATCATTAGAGAAAAAATACGCCGAGCTTGGGCTGCCGAAAGCCAAAACCGACCTGCTGCACGATTACTTTCTGTGCTTTGCAAATCTGTACGGTATGCTTGAGGTGCGCGAGGCGTGGAACGTTTTCAAACACTTCGAGGGGAACAAAATCCGCAAAAAGGATTTTAGAGGCTTCACTAGAAAGTGTGGGTAGATAAAACCCGCGTTTATGCCGCGAAAGCTATTGACAATGAGTATGCATATGGTAGGCTAAATGCCGGGCAGCAGCCCATTTACGGGGCTTGCCAGCGCTGACGGAATACCATATGCATAGAGGCTCATTGTCAATAGACCGTGGAATAAATGCGATTTATAGATTTATCAGATTTTTTCTACTATACTGCAATTTCTTACCCACTGGTTCTAGGGAAGAGCCGGATTTTATCGCATTTTCGGGTATCGTACAGAGAGAACCCGACCTGCCGTATACGATTTTGGAGCTGAACGAGGTTTACGCCGACGAGCCTGCCGGAATGTCAGATATGCGGCTTATCGTCAACAACGACCTCATAGGCTTGGGCTACCGCAAATATGTCCGTATTTATCATTTAGCGGATTCGTCAGCCGATAAACCCATATGGCTGCCCGATAGCAAAGAGGAGCTTCTCACCTTCATGACCGATCAATTCTATCTTTCTCCGGAAGGAAAGAAAATGGCGGATTTTCTGAGCAAGCTGAAAACAGACGGCGTATTCAAAAACTATGACGGTAAACCAAAAGGAGAAATTCTCGACATCGACGGCAACCCCGTGAAAGGAAAGTGCTTATCCGACTTTGTATTTTACACACATGACGAGCAGTTTGCCATTGATTATTATAAGAGCGAAGCAAAGAAAGAGAAGCTGCGCCGGCTTTATAAAGAAACGGCGTTAAAAAAGATTCTGGACTATATCCGAACGGATATTCAGATCGGCGACCATATCAGTAATGGCATTTGGGATGATCTGCACTACACACTAAACTATTTGGGCAATGACTTAGGCGTTGTGCTGACCGAAAAGCAGCTTGAGCAATTCGTTGCGTTATACACTAATCTCAACAATCACAGCCACCTCTGGCAAAACTGCGGCTGGAAACCGCACGATTTGTTTCTCGCGACAAACAACGGTCTGCCCAAGAGCATTTCTTTCGGTTCCAATCTGCAAAAGCTGTTCGACAGCGGCGAGATGGACAGAGAGGAATTCGAGAAAGGTCTGAGGCAAATGGGTATCAAGCTGATTCAATGATGACGTACTCGGTCAGGGTAAGTTTTGCCTGCTCCGCTTTGTAGTGGACGATGTTCAAATCCTCCGCTGAGATGCGGATACTCATTTTTTTATCTTTCATTTGGTTCCTTTCTGCCGTAAAACGGGTGGCGGGTGTCCCGCCCCAGCTGCATCGGCGGTCGCTACGCGACTGGTCGAATGCGATGCTGGCCGCAGACAAGTCTGCGCTAAACCCGCGTTTTACACCCGTTTTATGCCTGTTTTTGATACTTGAATTTTACTCGCTTTTGATACCCACGCAAAAGAACGCGGTTTATTTATCTTGTTTTGATTAGCGGCGACAGCGCGCCGACATTCGCCCAAATCCTCACATGTTTCGCTGTCGGCTTGTTTCTCAGCCTTCTGTGGAAAATCTCACACAGGGGTACACACGGCGTGACAACGCTGTCGGACGGTTCGGACAGCAAGGACGGCAAGGACAGCAAAATCTCCCGCGGGCATTTGCCGTACCTACCGTACTTGCCGTACTTTTCAGCGATTGTCAGCCGGTGGGTCGTAGCTGATATCGATACAGCGGTCGTGTTCCGCTTGCAGTCCTCAAAGGTGACGCCGTTTTCCTCAAGCTCCGACCGATGCTTTTTCATCATCTTTTTCAAGACGTTGGTATGGATTTCGATTCCCGTGTAGCTTTTGAACTCTTCCATGAATTCAGCGTTGCTGCCTGAAAACGCAGATTTCTCTTTCATCATCTCAATCAACTTTTGCATCGGTCTCGGGAGCAGCGTTTCCGGATTCTCCGCACTGTCGGAAATGAAACTCCACGTACAGGTTTGGTTGAAAAGCGGTACTCTCGCGCAAGAGCTGAACGGATTTTCACACAGAACCGGCAAATGGCAACAATCGTTCGGTCTATTAATACAATTCTCGGTCTGTTGCTAAACGCGGAACTCTCCAAAATAGAAAAGCCCTCTCCCGATGACAGGAGAGGGTATGAAGAAGCGGTTGCCTTGCAGAGAAAGATATATCGCGATTTCGGTGTTGCTTTTCAAAACGCAAAAGTGCTGACAAATATTTACGCGGAGTTGCCATGTCCGCTTGATGAAAAGCCAAAGTGCATCTTGGAGATTGATGAACAGCTTTTAGACCACACTTTTCAGGAAACCTACTATATCAACACGAAAAAGCAGACCGAGATCAACTTGGAATTGACGAAATGCTACATTTTTGATTCCGCAGCGAATTATCTTAACTTCCTTCTGCTGAATCTGATGCAGTTGAATCTGAATATCTGTCTGTGTCAGAACTGCGGCGAGTTGTTTGTTGCCAAGACGAAAAAGAAAACGCTCTACTGCGACAGGGTGCAGCCTGACAGCAATAAAAAGTGCAATGAGATTGGTCCAAAAAACCGAGCAGAATTGCAATCGACGCTGTTTGGTTTCGAGGATTATAACAAGGCAGTCGAGCGAAATTATCAGCGTGCCAAACGGACTGAAGACAGTTATGTCAAAGATATTAAGCTTGGATGGGATGATTATTATGCTTGGCTGGATAGAGTTCAGCAAGCGAAAAAGCAATGGCTGAACGAAGAGATCACCGACGAAGATTTCCTGAATATTGTCCATGAACTGGACTAATCAGCAGCACCGCCCGACACTACGTCAGGCGGTGCTTTTCTGCGTTCACAAACCGCGACAAATCGGCTGTGTCGGTTTTTTTGAGAGTGGTCGGGAACGTACCCGATTTTACTTTTCGCACGTCACAGGACGAAATTTTGTGCGTTAGGTTTTGTCGCTCATGGCTTCAACCATCAACCTGACAGCCAAAGAGAAACCCCGGACAAACGCGTCGCGTTCTCCGAGGTTCATAAGCTCAGTTTGATTGTCTTTGATTTTTTCAAGTATGATTTTCTGCTGATCCGTCAGTGTTGCGGATAACTTCTGTTCATGTCGAATTACCAGCTTAGCAGTAACGTCATACTCACTGCCGCGCTCAACTTCATATTCATGCGGAGCGATGTTGCCGTAGTAAAGATTTTCGAGTGTGGTCATATTCTCACCGTCCTTTCAAGCACAACACAATATCACAGCTTGCTTGAAAAGTCCAGAAATATTATTGCCAAACCTCTTGTAAAAATATCTTTTCCAAGGTACTATACGACAAAAAATCGCAGTCCTTTTCTATTTTGGAACTGCGATGTAATTGTTCGTAGAACGTCCACATATACGAATGTGAACTATCACTATATATCCATTATTATTCTAACACACTTTGTCTGTTTTGGCAACAGTTTGGATAGATTTTGTGCAAGAAAAAGCTTGAAAATTTTTCACTTCGCTATAAATTTTGCTTGTTTTCTGTGATTGTTGGTCAGATATGTGGTCAGGTACAATAGAGGTGCGTTTTTCGCAGAAAGGATGATACTATGGCAAGAAAAGAAGCCAGCATTTACAAACGTAAAGATGGTCGCTGGGAAGCACGCTATGTCAAGGAGATTGGAGTGGACGGTAAGAAAAGGTATGGTTCGGTTTACGGCAAGACTTATACCGAAGCACAACAAAGACGTTTTGCGATAATACAGGATACCAGAATGCACGGAGCTACTTCATTTTCTCTTATTCTGTCAGATATTATGTGGGAATGGCTTCAATCTATGAAGAACAATATAAAGCCAAACACATATCAAAAATATGATGGAATTATCAAAAATCACGTTGAACCCTGCTCCATTGGCAAAAGCAATATTCGATTTTTAACGTCATCGTCACTTTCCAGCTTTGCAGACAAAAAGATAGCGGCAGGATTGTCTGCAAAAATGGTCAATGATATTCTGATAGTAATCGGATTGGCTTTGAACTATGCCGAAGAAGTTTATCATATACCAAAAATAAAGATATATTATTTGAAAACGCGCATGAAAGAGATGCGTGTACTGGATGTCTCTGAACAGAAAGTTCTGGAATCCTTTCTTGTAAGAGATATGGATTTATATAAATTTGCCGTATTATTGGCACTGTATACGGGCATGGCTTTGCTGAATATGGTCAGCTAATTATGGTCAAATAATTGGTCAAGGTAATGCGTTTATGCGCATTTGCCTTGACCTTTTTTCTTGTGTTTCGTATATGTGGACGATATACGAAGTATTTATCGAACAAAAGCATTATCATTTTATCAGTTGTATTTGAGAATTTCTAATTTACACTTGCCGGAGTTTAGCGTAGAGAGGAGATTATATGAAAAGAAAATATGTCCTTATCGGAATATCTGTATTAATCGTTGTTTGCATAATAGTAATAGTATGTACATTTGGCTGTAATTATTCAAGAATCAATGGCGGATCGCCTGCATTGCTGATTAACAGTGTAAATGCAGAACCGGGAGAAAAGGATGTTAAGGTCGGTATTGAAATCAAGAACAATCCCGGAATTGCTTCGATTACCGCAGACATAAAATTTGATACAACGGCGCTGTCTTTATCCAATATTGAATATAACCATGAGATAACGCAAAACGCATCAACACTTCCGATTAACAAAAGCGCTTCACCGATACGACTGTCGGTTGTGAAAAACTCTGGAAACATTGAGGGGGATTGCACACTTGCTGAACTATCCTTTGATATTAATGATACTGCAGACGGAGAGTATGAAATAGCACTTTCATATAACCCCGACGACATTTATGATGATAAAGAAAAAAATGTGGAATAAATACTTTCAGATTGACCCTCTCACCGCACCGATTGTTCTTGAAGCATTTCAGAAATACGACGAGGGCATGACGATGAAGGAGATCGTGGACTATCTAAAGCTGAAAGGTCTGCGCACCAAGAAGAACGGCGAAATCTCCATCAACAGCCTGACTCGGATGCTCCATAACAGGCGGTACATCGGTGAGTACAAGTTTCAAGATATTATAACGCCCGATTCTCGGCTACGGCATAGGCATGATAACCAACTCTGTAATTGATATTTCCGAGCAAGTGCCGGATTATGAGCAGGAAGAATACAAAACACGAGAAGAAATCCTCGAAGAAATCTTCGGCGCTGACGATTATGACTATGATGACAGCGAGGATGAAGATGAGGGCGAAGACTTCTCAATGTCACTTTAGAAAGGAAAACTATATTGATGGATGAAATTAGAATCACAAATGAAAGCGAATACAACTCTTCTGTTGCGAGAGCAATCAACCGCAGAACCAATTTTTTTGTTAAGGACGGACAACTCATTACACAACACCTATATACTATCGGCAAAAAGAACTTTATTGTAAATTCCGTTTTTGATTTGAATGGAAAACAAACGGTTGCCGACGGAATAAAAAGGCTGATTGATAACGAATTCAACAGCGCGGCATAAATAAGTCTGGACATTTCTTCCGGTTGGGAGTATTGTGTTGTTGCGTAAACGCGCAGACTCCCAATCGGTTTGACAACAGAAAGGAGACAGGTTTTATGTCAAGCCAAAATAAAATAACAGCGCTCTACTGCCGTTTATCCAAGGACGACCTCAACGCAGGCGAAAGTGACAGCATCGTGCATCAAAGAGCGATCCTTGAAAAGTACGCAGAGGATAATTGCTTTCCGAATATTCGCGTATTCGTTGACGACGGCTACTCAGGCGTCAGCTTCGACCGCCCCGGCTTTCAGGAGATGTACAAGCTGATTGAAGCGGGTAAGGTCGGAATTGTCATAACAAAAGACTTATCCCGTCTCGGCAGAAATTATATCGAGGTCGGCAACTACACCGAGTTCGTATTTCCGAGATATGGTGTCAGGTATATCGCTATCAACGATAATTACGACTCGCTGTTCAGCGATAATAACGAGCTGGCACCGTTCAAGAATCTGTTCAACGAATGGTACGCCCGTGATACAAGCAAGAAAATTCGCGCTGTTTTCAAAGCGAAAGCTGAGCGAGGTCAACGCTTGGGGACAACCATTCCATACGGTTACCGCCGTGACCCTGACAGTGGAAAAGAATGTCATCTGCTGATTAATGAAGAAACCGCTCCGGTGGTAAGAATGATATTCTCAATGTGTGCATCAGGAATCGGACCGAGCAATATAGCAAAGACTTTGCATGAAAAGAAAATCCTCAAACCCACCTTCTATCGCTTTCAAAAGGGAAGGCAGGTACGGCACGCACACGGACACAGATAATCCATATAAATGGAACGAGCGCACAATAGCCGATATTCTCGACAACGAGATTTACATTGGAAACACAATCAACTGTCAAACGCGAATTGCTTCATTCAAGGACAAGCGCACCATCAAGGTTCCAAAGGAAGAACAACTACGTTTCGAGAATACACACGAGGCAATCATTGACCAAGAAACATGGGACATAGTCCGCAAGGTACGCGAGGGCAGAGTCCGAAGAACCCGTATAGGAGAGATTGATAAATACAGCGGTTTGGTTTACTGTGCCGATTGCGGCAAAAAGCATTTCCTCTATCGCGGACGAACCATAAAGCGTGAAAGCTATAATTTCATATGTGGAAATTATCGTAAGCATGCAGGCAAAGAAAAATGCACGCCACACTCTATCCGAGAGGTTGTGCTTGACGAGATTGTGCTGGAAGAAATCAACAGGGCGATTTATTACGCGAGAAATAACACAAAGGAGTTCACTGATTATATTAGTAAAAAGACTTCCTCGCAGTACAGAAAAGATTTGAACGCCAAAACCGCTGAACTGTCAAAAGCTGAAAAGCGTATCGTGGAACTGAAATCACTTTTCAAGCATCTGTATGAGGATAATGTACTTGGTCGTATCAGCGACGAGCAGTACAGAATGTTATCCCTTGATTACAACGATGAGCAAAAGGAGCTTGAACAATCAATTCCTGATTTGCAAAAAGAAATTGATACACTCAAAAGCGAGTGTACCAATGTGCAGAAATTCCTTGATATTGTCAGGAAATATGTTCATGTAGAGGAACTGACGCCGGAGGTACTGCGAACCTTCATCAGCAAAATCGTTGTTCACGAACGTGAGAAAAAGCACAGCCAAACCTCACCGCAGCAAATCGACATCTATTTCCGTTATATTGGAACTTTCGCTCTGCCGAACACAACCGACGCAGCAGGAGAAACCAAACAAGACGAAAGGCGGACAGCCTAAACTGTCCGCCTACGTATAGGGCACCGCCTTAAACTGAAAACATCCTTTTCGGAATCAGCCTAAAGGCACACCCGCTGATTTTATGTTATTCTTTCTCACGCGTCTGCTGCGCGCCGATTTTGCGGAACCGCGCGTAGCGGTGCGCTGTCAGCTCTTCGTCCGAAAGCGCAAGGTTCTTTTCAAAGGTACGCAGCACGAGCAGCTTGAGGCTCTCGAACATCGCGGCGTCCTCTGCCTTGGGCTGACGGATGATACGCTCGATCACGCCGAAGCCGAACAGATCCTGCGCGGTCATTTTCAGCGCTTCCGCCGCCTGCGGCGCCTTTGCGCTGTCCTTCCAGAGAATGGAGGCGCAGCCCTCGGGAGAAATAACGGAATAAACGGAGTTTTCGAGCATCCACACCTCGTCGGCAACCGCGAGCGCCAACGCGCCGCCGCTTCCGCCCTCACCGATCAGAATGGTGAGAACGGGCGTTTTGAGCGCCATCATCTCCATCAGGTTCTCGGCGATCGCCTGTCCCTGACCTCTCTCCTCGGCGCCGATGCCGGGATACGCGCCGCTGGTGTCGACCAGACAAAGCACCGGACGGTGGAACTTCTCCGCCTGCTTCATCAGGCGCAGCGCCTTGCGGTAGCCCTCGGGATGAGCCTGACCGAAGTTGCGTTCCATGCGCTCCTTGGTGTTTCTGCCCTTTTCGATGCCGATGACGGTCACGGGCGTGTCGTAGAGCATACCCAGACCCGCGACGATCGCCTTGTCGTCGGCAAATCTTCTGTCGCCGTGCAGCTCGATAAAGCTGTCGCCGAACATGTGCTTTATGTAATCAACCGCCGTCAGCTTCGACGCGTCGCGTGCCGCGAGCACCTTGTCATAGGCGGGATTGGGATTGACCGAATTGGTAGCTGACATGACTTATTCCTCCCCGTAGCCGTGCATTTTCAAAAGCTTTGAAATGGTGGACTTGAGCGCGACGCGGCTGACGACCGCGTCGATAAAGCCCTTCTGCAGGACGAATTCCGAGGTCTGGAAGTCCTTGGGAAGCTTCTGACGCATGGTCTGCTCGATGACGCGCGGTCCCGCGAACGCGACTAGCGCGTTCGGTTCGGCGAGGATGATATCGCCCTCCATCGCGAAGGACGCCGTCACGCCGCCCGTGGTGGGGTCGGTGAGGACGGTGATATAGAGCAGTCCCGCGTCGCTGTGACGCTTGACGGCTCCCGAGGTTTTTGCCATCTGCATGAGGCTGAGGATACCCTCCTGCATTCTCGCGCCGCCCGAAACGGTGCAGACGACGATCGGCAGGCCGTTATCGGTGGCGTACTCAAAGGCGCGGGTGATTTTTTCACCCGTGACGGTGCCCATACTGCCCATCATGAAATCCGCGTCCATGACACAGAGCACCGAGCGGACGCCGTCGATTTTGCATTCGCCGCAGCGCACGGACTCATTTGCCTTTTTTCCGGCTTTTTCGAGCTTCTCGTCGTAGCCCGGGAAATCGAGAAGATTGGAGCTTGTCAGATCCGCGTCGTGCTCCCGAAAGGTCTCCTTGTCCGCGAGCAGCGCGATACGCTGCTTCGCGCTCATGCGGAAGTGATGGTTGCAGTGCGTGCAGACGTGCAGGTTCTCCTCCATGTCGGTAGTGAGAAGCAGGGCGTTGCACTTGGGGCACTTCACCCACATCGCCTCGGGCACAAAGGGCACGTTCTGCTGCTTTTCAGCGGAATTTTCCAATTCATTCTTCGGTTTTACAAAAGCAAAAAAGTCCATTTATTTTACCTCACGTACTCTTGGCTGCGCTCAGCTTTCCGCCTTGCGCTTTTCCTCGAATTCACGCATAAAGTCGGTGGTGTACTCGCCTGTGACAAACTTTTCGTCGGAGAGGATCTCGGCGAGAATATTGCGGTTGATGTCGATGCCCTCGATCGTCAGCTCCGAGAGCGCCATTTTCATCTTGCGGATCGCCTCGGGACGGGTTCTCGCCTGCACGATCAGCTTGCCGATCATGGAATCATAGAACGGCGGCACAAAATAATCCTGATAGATCGCGGTATCAAAGCGCACAAACGAACCGCCGGGGGTATGCAGGCGCCTGATCCTGCCGCAGCTCGGACGGAAGCCCTTTTCGGGATTCTCGGCGTTGATGCGGCACTCGATCACGTTGCCGTGCGTGAAGATGCTGTCCTGCGTTCTGGTGAGCTTCGCGCCCGCGGCGATTCGGATCTGCCACTGGACGATATCCAGACCCGTCACCATCTCGGTCACGCCGTGCTCCACCTGCAGACGGGTGTTCATCTCCATAAAATAGAAATTATTCTCTTTGTCAAGCAGGAATTCCACGGTGCCCGCGTTGACGTAGTGCACCGCCTTCGCCGCCTTGACCGCGGCGATCATCATCTGCTTTCTCGTCTTTTCATCGAGCGCGGGGCTGGGGCTTTCCTCAATCATCTTCTGGTTCTTTCTCTGCACCGAGCACTCGCGCTCACCCAGACAGATGATGTTGTCATACTTGTCGCAGAGGAGCTGCATTTCGATGTGCTTGACGGGGAAGATAAATTTTTCGAGGTAGCACGCGCCGTCGCCGAAAGCCGCCTGCGCCTCGGAAGAAGCGGAGAGGAAGGCGTCCTCAAACTGGTCGATGCTGTCGACGCGGCGGATACCCTTGCCGCCGCCGCCCGAACGCGCCTTGATCAGCAGCGGGAAGCCGATTTTCTCCGCCTCCGCCTTTGCGCGCGCCACGTCCTCGACGATATCACAGCCGGGCGTGACAGGGACGCCTGCCGCACGCATGGTCTTGCGCGCCATGTCCTTGTCGCCGAGCATACCGATCATGGAGGAGGTCGGGCCGATGAAGTTGATATTGCACTGCTCGCACAGAGAAACGAACTTGGCGTTCTCGCTGAGCAGTCCGTAGCCGGGGTGAATCGCCTGCGCGCCGCTCTCAACCGCTACCGTGAGGATAGCCGGAATGTTGAGATAGCTGTCCGCAACGCGGTTGCCGCCCACGCAGTAGCTCTCGTCGGCGAGCTGGACGTGCATGGCGTCCTTGTCCGCCTGAGAGTAGATCGCTACGGTGGAAATGCCCATCTCGCGGCAGGCGCGGATAATACGCACCGCAATCTCGCCGCGGTTGGCAATCAGAATTTTAGAAAACATTTCATTAACCTCGCGTTTCTTAGATTTGCGTTATGCTCATTCCTTTTCATTCGGAATCAGCGCAAACGAAAGCTCCGCGCTGACGCAAAGCTTGCCGTCGACATAGCCCTTGGCATCGATGAAGTAGAACGGACCCCTGTTTTTGGTGAGGGTGCAGACGCTCTCGAGGGTATCGCCCGGCTTGACGGGGTTCTTGAACTTGACATTGTTCATCTTGGTAAAGTAGGGCGTGCAGTCGCTGACCTTGTCCGCGAGGAGACAGCAGCTCGCCTGACCCATCATCTCGCAGAGAATCACGCCCGGGACAACGGGATTTCCGGGAAAATGACCCTGCAAAAAGAACTCGTCGCCCTTGATGGTATATCTGCCCTTGGCGGTGGTTTCGTCCACCGTCTCGGACTCCTCGACCAGCAGCATGTTGTCGCGGTGAGGCAGAATCTTCTTGATTTCTTCCTGATTCATCAAAATCTCCTTATTTGATGGCAAAGAGCGGCTGACCGTACTCAACCAGCTCGCCGTTGGTCGCAAGAACAGCGGTGATTTCGCCGTCCTCCTCCGCCTGGATCTCATTCATGCACTTCATCGCCTCGATAATGCAGACGACGTCGCCCTTCTTGACTCTCTTGCCGACGCTGACATAAGGCTCGCTGTCGGGAGAGGGAGCGGCGTAGAACACGCCGACGATCGGCGCATTGATCGCCTTGCCCGCATCGGCAGGCGCAGGAGCCGCAACAGGCGCGGGAGCGGGAGCGGGAACGGCAACGGGAGCCGCAACGGTGACAGCGGGCTTTTCAAGGCGCACCTTGACGTCGTCCTGCTGTACCTCGAGCGCGGACAGAGAGGAGTTCTCCAGCAGCGCCATTAATTCCTTGATTTCTTCTATATTGAACATCTGAAACAATCCTTTTCGATTTGTTATTTATCAGTCAGCTATTTTCTTGAATACCACGCAGGCGTCATGACCGCCGAAGCCGAGGTTGGTGGATGCGGCGACGTCGATGTCGCGCTTTTTCGCAACCTTCGGCGTGTAGTCGAGGTCAAGTCCCTCGTCCGGCTCGTCGAGGTTAATGGTGGGAGGCACTACGCCCTCCTCGATCGCCTTGACAGCCGCGATTGCCTCGATCGCACCTGTCGCGCCGAGCATGTGACCTGTCATGGACTTGGTCGAGCTGATGCTCGCGTCATACGCCTTTTCTCCGAGAGCCTTCTTGATCGCCATCGTCTCGGTGAGGTCGTTGAGGTGGGTGGAGGTGCCGTGCGCGTTGATATAGACGTTCGCGTCGTCCGCGACGTTCGCTTCCTCAAACGCGATCGCAATCGCTCTGGCAAGTCCGGCGCCCTCGGGATCGGGAGCGGTGACGTGGTGCGCGTCGCAGGTATTGCCGTAGCCGCTGAACTCGGCGTATATCTTCGCGCCGCGCGCCTTGGCGTGCTCGTATTCCTCGAGGATCAGCATACCCGCGCCCTCACCCATGACGAAGCCGTCTCTGTCCTTGTCAAACGGACGGGACGCCTTGCTCGGGTCGGGATTGGTGGAAAGCGCCTTCATGTTCTGGAAGCCCGCGATGGTCAGTCTTGCGACGACTGCCTCCGCGCCGCCCGCGATGATCGCGTCGGCATAGCCGTCCTTGACGGCGTGGAACGCCTCGCCGATGGAGTTGGTTCCCGTTGCGCACGCGCTCATGACGGAAAGCGAAACGCCCTTTGCGCCGAAGCGGATCGCGACATTGCCCGTCGCGATATTGCCGATCATCATGGGGATAAAGAACGGAGATACCTTTCTGGGGCCGCCCAGCTCCAGACCGACGGTATTGCTCACAAAAGTATTCAGTCCGCCGATGCCTGCGCCGATGTAGACGCCGAAGCGGTTCTCGTCGATATGACCGAGGATGCCGCTGTCATCGACCGCCTGCTGAGCCGCCGCCATGGCGTACTGGCAATAGATATCAAGCTTCTTTGCCTCTCTCTTTTCAAAATACAGCTCGGGCTGAAAACCCTTGACGGTGCCCGCGATATGTACCTTGAGGTCGGAGGTGTCAAAGGCGGTGATCTCTTCGATGCCGTTGACGCCTGCAACCATATTTTTCCACATTTCGGGAACGGTGTTGCCCACAGGGCTGACGGCACCCAATCCCGTTACTACCACTCGTCTTGCCATAATGCCCTCCTTAAATCGCGAGACCGCCGTCCACGCGGATAACCTCTCCTGTCACATAAGCCGCCTCGTCGGAGCAGAGGAACGCGACCACATTGGCGACGTCCTCGGGCGTACCGATCCTCTTGGCGGGGATCTGCGCCTTCATGGTCTCCTTGACCTTGTCGGAAAGGGCGTTGGTCATATCGGTGCCGATATAGCCGGGCGCTACCGCGTTGACGGTCACGCCTCTGCCCGCAAGCTCTCTGGCTACGGACTTGGTCATGCCGATGATGCCCGCCTTGGAAGCGGCATAGTTCGCCTGTCCCGCGTTGCCGATCAGACCGACGATCGAGGAGGTGCTGACGATCCTGCCGAAGCGCTTCTTCATGAAGTGCTTGTAGGTGTGCTTGATCATGTTGAAGGTGCCCTTGAGGTTGACGTTGATAACCGCGTCAAAGTCGCTCTCCTCCATGTTGAGCACGAGCTTGTCGCGGGTGATGCCCGCGTTATTGATCAGGTAGTCGATGCCGCCGAAGTCCGCGATGACCTTGTCGACGACTTCCTTGGAGGCGGCGAAATCCGCGACGTTGCAGAAATACTGCTCCACCTTGGTGCCGTACTGCTCCAGCTCCGCCTTTGCATTCAAGCCCTCGCTCTCGTCTCCGACATAGAGGATCGCGATATTCGCGCCGCCCTCGGCGAGCTTCTTGGCAATCGCGAGACCGATACCGCGGGAGCCGCCTGTCACGACGGCGGTTCTATCCTGAAAATTCATATGAATACGCCTTCTTTCCGTTAGGTTCTGTAATCAATATTGGGGTAAATGAGGAAATACCTCGGTGGTGTCCAGATACTGCTCCGCACCTGCTACCCAGTTGTAGGCAAATACCGCGCTGAGCGTGTTGCGGTCGGCGAGGTAATACTGCGCCTTGCCGAGATACTCGTCGCTGAGCGTCTTTTCACGGCACTTCGCAATAACCGTATCCATGCCGCCCTGCATCTCGGCAGTCTTTGCGTCGAAGTACTCCGCGACTCTTTCCGCCAGCTGAGCGTGCGCGGTATCCGCGTCGTTGCCCGAGCGTGCGATCAGCTCCGCGTCGTCAAGGCGCGAGCCGCTTTCCACGTCGATATTATATACGTAATAATAGACGGACTGATTGACGGGAGCACGGTCGATAAACACCAGACTCAGCGTCTTGCCGTTGAGATACGCCTTGTATTCCGCGCCCTTGGAAAAGTCCTCCATCGGCTTGCCGCTGTCATACGCGTCAAAAATCTTATTGCAGCGCTCGGCTATCTCCGCGTTGATTGCTTCCGCGTCCGCGGACTGAATCAAAAGCTCGGGCTGCTGACAGAAATACTCGCGTGTTTCGTCGCCGTATTTGGTCTCCCAGCTCTCAACACGCACCGTCCTGACGAACTCGTCCGCCGCGCGTGTCGGCTCCTCGGTCGTCTGAACCGCTTCTGTTGCGGCGTCTGTCGCGGCGTCTGTCGCGGCCTCCGTTACAGCCGCTGCCGTTGTCTGCGTGTTCTCAGCCGGCTTCGCGCCGCAGGCGGAAAGTGCCGCCGCACCGCAGACCGCCGCCAGAATCAGCGCCGAAAATTTGTAAAATTGCTTTTTCATATTATATGTACCTATCGGCAATCGCTTCCGCGCTGCCGCTCATATTATCTGTTCACGATTTTCGCGATGTCCTCGGGCGTCTCCGCCTTGAACGCCGCGACGTTCTCGTCGATGCGCTTGATCAGTCCCGTCAGCGTCTTGCCGACGCCGACCTCGATGAAGGTGTCGACGCCCTCGGCGATCATGTTTTCAACGATGGTCTGCCAGCGCACGGGGTTCTCGACCTGCGCCCTGACAAGCTCCTTGTAGTCGCCCTCATAGGGCTTCGCGGTGTAGTCCGAGTAAATCGGGAGCGCCGGCTCCTTGAAGTCAACGTCCTTCATGTAGTCGGCAAGTCCCGCAGCCGCGTCCGCCATAAAGGGAGAGTGGAACGCGCCGCTGACCGGGAGCTGCTTGGCTCTGCCGCCTGCCGCCTTGACCGCCTCACAGAACGCGTCGGCGCTTTCGCTCGTCGTCGCGACGACCGTCTGGGCAGGGGAGTTGTAGTTCACGGGATAGGTCTTGTCAAAGCCTGCGCAGACCTCCTCGACCTGAGCGGGCGTCATCTTCATGACTGCCACCATCGCGCCGGGATTCTCCTTCGCCGCCTTGTCCATCAGCTCACCGCGCTTGCACACGAGGCGGAACGCCTCCTCGTCGGTGAGGATGCCCGCATAAGCCAGCGCCGCGATCTCTCCGAGAGAGAAGCCCGCCACGCAGTCGGGCACGATGCCCGCTTCCTTCACGGCATACGCCGCCGCGAGGTCTGCGGTAAATACGCAGGGCTGGGTGTTGACGGTGCGGTTCAGCTCCCCGGCAGCGCCCTCAAAGCACTGCGCGGAGGTACCCTCGCGGATGGAATCCGCCAGATCAAAGACCGCCTTCGCTGCGGGAGAAGCGTCATAAAGCGCCTTTCCCATGCCGCTGTACTGCGCGCCCTGTCCCGAAAAAATCAATGCTATTTTACCCATTTTGCCGCACCCTTCAAAACTTCCTCCGCCTCGGTGAACATCTCAACGATGATATCACGCGCGGGCTGCTCCTTGGTGACCATGCTCGCGACCTGTCCCGCAAGCACGCAGCCGTTCTTGACGTCACCCTCGCGGGCGGCGATCCTCAGAACGCCGGCTCCCATCTTCTCAAGCTCCTCGTCGGAGACATGGGAGCTGTCGTATTCCGCCTTGGAATAGGCGCGCGTAAAGGCGTTGCGGATAGAGCGCACGGGATGGCCGAGACGCTTGCCCGTTACGACGGAGTCGATATCCTTCGCCTTGAGTACCTTATCTTTATATGCCTGTGAAATGGTGCATTCCTCGGCAACCAGAAATCTTGTTCCGACCTGAACGCCGACCGCGCCCAGCATGAACGCCGCCGCGACCTGTCTGCCGTCGCAGATGCCGCCCGCAGCGATTACGGGAATGGAAACCGCGTCAACGACCTGGGGCACCAGCGCCATCGTGGTCAGCTCGCCGACGTGACCGCCGCTCTCGCCGCCCTCTGCGATCAGCGCGAACGCGCCCATCTTTTCCATCTTTCTCGCGAGTGCTACGCTCGGCACAACGGGAATCACGCGGATGCCCGCTTCCGTCCACTTCGCCATGTACTTGCCGGGATTGCCCGCGCCGGTGGTGACAACCTTGACGCCCTCCTCAATCACGACGTCGGATACCTCGTCGGCAAAAGGACTCATGAGCATGATGTTGACGCCGAAGGGCTTGTCGGTCAGCTCCTTGCACTTGCGGATTTCCGCGCGGAGCTGCTCGCCGTTGGAGTTCATCGCAGCAATCAATCCCAGTCCGCCCGCGTTGGAAACGCCCGCGGCAAGAGAGGCGTCGGCTACCCAAGCCATACCGCCCTGAAAGATGGGATATTCCAGACCGAGAGTCTGGTCAATGACAGTCGAAATCATATGTAGTCTCCTTTCCTGTAAAGCCTGCAAGATTTCATTGGTTGGAATCTCAAAATAACACATAATGCGACGATGTTTCGTTTTTGGCATTACTATTTATTATCATACCCCAAAACCCGCTAAAAGTCAATGGAATAGTTGCCGAAGATGTTTACTGCAATTGCGCTCAACTGCAATAATCCTCCAAGATTTTCCTCAGGGCGCTCTCTCCCGTAATGACGATGCCCTTTGCCAGCTTGCTGCGGTCTGCCTTTGGCAGCGAATAGACAAGGGTATCCGTCGTCATAAACGGCTCAGTCTCTCCCTCGCGCCATACCGCGATGCGTCCGCGGCGCTCTCCCATCACAAAATTCCTGCTTTCGTCGGATACGGTCTGCTGCGACGCCGCGCGCACGACCTCCCTGCCCGCGCCCGTCGCCAGCGTGCTGATGATGACGCAGGAAACCAACACGATTCCCGTAATCGCGATTACGGCCAATTTGACTGTATTTTTCATCGATTCATTCTTCTTTCATGCCTTTTTACTCTTATCTTCTCCCGCTTTTCGTGAAATATTCACCCTTTTCCATAAAATAATAAGGGGTGAAATAAATATTTTCTATTGAAAAATTTATTTTTGTTATTTATTTTTTCGCGCGAAAGTGCTATAATAAACATTACTAATGTGTACAATGGAAGAAATACATGCTCCGGCATTTTTAATTCACAAGGAGTTTTTATGCGTAACAAACGTGAAACGGATATCAGCAGCTACACGGGAAAAATCCCCGAGCAGCCTGAAATTACCTACAAAAGAAGCGAAAGCGGCGCCAAGCGGTTTTTCAAGGGACTGGGCAAGTTCCTTCTGACCAT
The DNA here is from genome assembly GCA_900100595.1 of Ruminococcaceae bacterium P7. GTDB lineage: Bacteria > Bacillota > Clostridia > Oscillospirales > Acutalibacteraceae > Ruminococcoides. The sequence continues at coordinate 157,557 of FMUA01000005.1, read as the reverse complement.
GTTCTCGATATTCGCCATCGCGGGCATCATTACGGCGGTCTCGCTGGGTATCTATATCTACCATCTCGCGTCCGAGCCGACGGGTATCGACCTCAAGGCGAAGTCGATGAACCAGACCAGCCGCATCTTCATCAAGGACAGCGACACGGGCGAGTTCACCGAGGCACGCAAGCTCTATGACACGGAGAACCGCATCTGGGTTGACAACCAGAACATCCCCCAATATATGAAGGAGGCGCAGGTCGCGATCGAGGACAAGCGCTTCTATGAGCACAACGGCGTCGACTGGCAGCGTACCCTCTCGGCGGTCGCCATGCTCGCAACGGGCAAGGACTCCTACGGCGGCTCCACCATCACGCAGCAGCTGATCAAGAACATCACCGACGACAACGAGGTGAGCATCAACCGTAAGCTGCGCGAGATCTGCAAGGCGTTCAAGCTCGAGCAGGAATACACGAAAGACCAGATCCTCGAGGCGTATCTGAACGTCGTCAACTTCGGCAACAACTGTCAGGGCGTCGAGGCGGCGGCTCAGCTCTATTTCGGCAAGAGCATCAAGGACTGCTCCCTCGCGGAATGCGCCGCGATTGCGGGCATCACCCAGAACCCCTCGCGCTGGAATCCGCTGATTTATCCCGAGAACAACAAGGAAAGACGCGAGCTGATCCTCTCCGAGATGTACGATCAGGAGATCATCAGCAAGCAGGAATATGACGCCGCCATGCAGGAAAGCGCGAATATGACCTTCGTCGGCTTCAAGAGCGCCAACAACGATGACGACGAGGACGAGGACAACGACGTTCAGAACTGGTACTACGACCAGCTGTTCTACGACCTCAGAACCGACCTTGCGCAGTATTACAACATCAGCGAAGGCGCGGCAAGCGAAAAGATCTACACCGAGGGTCTGAAAATTTACTGCGCGATGGACGAAAAGATGCAGGAATACATCGAGAAGGAAGCCCTGAAAATCGACAAGAGCGCCGATCCCAGCATCGAGCTCGGCTCCGTTTTGATGGACTTTGACGGCCGCGTCATCGCCACCGTCGGCAGCTCAAACCGCAAGACCACCGACCTCGCATGGGACAGAGCGGCACACTCCGCTTTGCAGCCGGGTTCTTCCATCAAGCCGCTGTTCTGCTACCCCATCGCGATCGACACCAAGCAGCTCTACTTCTCCTCCAAGGTCAACGACGAACCGCTGGAGAAATATCAGTTTGACGCCGCGTCGGGAACCTATATCTCCGGTCCGCAGAACGCCTACGGCTCCTATCTGGGCGAGATCCTTCTCCCCGACGCGATCGAGCGCTCCTCCAATGCCACCGCGGTTCAGGTCATGGAGCTGATCGGCGGCCCCACCGTCGCCTATGAAAAGGCGCTCACCAAGCTGAACTTCAAGCACCTCAACGAGGCGGACGCGCATAACATCGGCGCACTCTCGCTGGGCGGTCTGACAGGCGGTGTTACGGTCCGTGAAATGGCGGCAGCCTACACCTACATGGGCAATCAGGGACTTTATCACAAGCCCTACACCTACTACTACATCACCGATTCCGAGGACAACGTCATCCTCGATAACCGCGACAGCGTTCCCAAGCAGGCATATTCCGCGGAAACCGCGACGATCATGAACCGCCTGCTCCACTATAATATAGAAAACACCGAACACACCCGTGCCAACTACGCCCGCATCTCGGGCTGGGACATCGTGGGTAAGACAGGTACGACCGATAATGATCAGGACTGCTGGTTCTGCGGCATGTCTCCCTACGGCGTCATGGCGACCTGGACAGGCTTCGACAGCCCCGCGCATATCAACGACACCACCCGCTCCGCGAAGTTCTTCGCGAACGTCATGGGCGAATACCTCAAGGACAAGGAGCAGAAGGAATTTAACCTCTCTCCCAACGTCATCGCGGCGACCTACAACCCCGTAACAGGTCTGGTTGTTTCCACCGATTACGTTTCGGGCAAATATATCGGTTACTACACCGAGGACAACATGCCCGCGTTCGGCTCGGCGTGGTATGACGAGGATTATTCCTACGACTGGAACAGCGAGAGCAGCCAGTCCTCACACGACTACACCTACGACCCGCAGCACAGCGACCAGAGCAGTCACCACAGCAGTGAAAGCTCCGGCAGCGGCAGCGAAAGCTCGGGCAGTGCCAGCTCGGAATCCGATACCCCCGATCCCGGACGGTTTGACCCCGTAGCGCCCGAGTCATCGGAAAATCCTTAAGGAATATGTGAAATACAATCGCTTAACACTGCCAACTATCAACTAAAGGACGGTATGAATAATATGGTATCAGTAGCAATCATGGGACACGGCGTTGTCGGCTCAGGCGTCGCCGAAATCCTTCTCACACACAAGCAGAAGCTTTTCGCGAGCATCGGAGAAGAAATCTATATCAAAAAGGTTCTCGACCTCCGTGAGTTCCCCGACAGCCCCATCGCCGACCGCTTTACGAAGGACTTTGAGGAAATCATCAACGACCTCGAGATCCGCATCGTCGTTGAAGTCATGGGCGGTCTGCACCCTGCTTATGAGTTCGTGAAACGCTGCCTCAAGGCAGGCAAGAGCGTCGTCACCTCCAACAAGGAGCTTGTCGCCGCTTACGGCGCGGAGCTTCTGGAAATCGCGCGCGTTGAAAACGTCAACTTCCTCTTTGAAGCCTCTGTCGGCGGCGGTATTCCGATTATCCGCCCGATGAACCAGTGTCTCGTCGCCAACATCGTCGACGAAGTCGCGGGTATTCTCAACGGCACCACCAACTTCATCCTCACCAAGATGATCGAGGACGGCATGCAGTTCCGCGACGCGCTTCGTCTGGCGCAGGAGCTGGGCTTTGCCGAGAGGAATCCCTCCGCGGATATCGAAGGACACGACGCGTGCCGCAAGATTTGTATTCTCGCGTCCATGGCATTCGGCAAGCATGTCTATCCCGATATGGTACATACCGAGGGCATCACGGGCATCACGCTGGAGGACGTCAAATACGCCGAGAAATTCGGCTGCGTGATCAAGCTGATCGGCAGGGTCAAGAAGCTGAAAAACGGCATGATCGATATTATCACCGCCCCCATGCTCGTACCCTTCAAGAGCCAGCTCGCGAACATTGATAACGAGTTCAACGGCATCATGGTGCGCGGAGACTGCACGGGCGACGTGGTATTCTACGGCAAGGGCGCAGGTAAGCTGCCCACCGCCAGCGCGGTCGTCGCGGATATCGTCGACTGCTGCACTCATCTCAAGCAGCGCCGTTTCCTCTACTGGGCGGACGGCAAGGGCGATAACATCATCAACGTCAACGAGTCCGAGTTCGCGATGTATGTCCGCGCCAAGGGCAAGGACGTCGCGGTCAAGGCGGAGGCGCTCTTCGGCAGCATTCAGTCGATCAACACCCCCGGCAAGCGCACCGCGTTCACAACAGGCAAGATGCCCTACGGTGAGTTTATCAAGAAGATCAACAAGCTCTCCGCTGACGGCGTGGAAATTCTCTCCACCATCCGCATCGGTGATCTTTGATTCTCTGTCTACTAATATAAGGGAACCTCTAAAAATTCCCTACCGTGCATAAGCACGAAATCTTCACGGCATAATCTTGCCAAAAACCCTTGAAATACGTCAGTATTCCTGCGGCGTTTTGACAATATTCTGCCATAAATCTTCCGTACTTCTGCACGACATTGAATTATTAGAGATTCCCATAACGGAAAGAACACATTTGATATCTTTCCGTTCAGGCACACATTTTATTCAGTAAAAATTCAGAGCAGCCTAATCCTTACGAAATGGGATTGGTCAGACATTGCAGAACACTTCCCGCGTAAACGAAAGGGCGAGCTTTGCGCGAACCCCTAGTCCGCGAAGTAAAATAAAAAGGAGTATATTGGAAATGAGTTTGATTGTTCAGAAATTCGGCGGTACATCCGTTGCCAATGCCGAGAGAGTCATGAACGTGGCGAAGATCGTTACAGATACCTTTGCCAAGGGCAACGACGTTGTCGTTGTTGTTTCGGCGCAGGGCGACTTCACCGACGTACTGGTTGACAAACAAATGGAAATCAACCCCAGAGCCTCCAAGCGTGAGCAGGATATGCTTCTCGCTGCAGGCGAGCAGATTTCCATCGCGCTGCTCGCGATGGCGATCGAGAAGCTCGGCTATCACGCCACCTCGCTGCTCGGCTGGCAGGCTGGTTTTCAGACCTCTTCCGCCCACACCAACGCCAGAATCAAGAGAGTGGATCCCTCCAGAATCCGCGCGGCGATCGACAGACACAACATCGTCATCGTAGCCGGCTTCCAGGGACTGTCCAGATTCGGCGACGTCACCACCCTCGGCAGAGGCGGTTCCGACACCTCTGCGGTAGCGATCGCGGCTGCTATGCACGCGGATCTCTGCCAGATCTACACGGACGTTGAAGGCGTATTCACCGCCGACCCGCGCAAGGTTCCCAACGCGAGAAAGCTCGACGAGATTTCCTATGACGAAATGCTCGAGCTTGCGACCCTCGGCGCGCAGGTGCTCAACAACCGTTCCGTAGAAATGGCTAAAAAATACAACATCGAGCTTGAGGTGCTTTCATCACTCACACACGCACCCGGCACTATCGTAAAGGAGAGAACAAAAGCAATGGAAAAAATGTTAATCAGCGGCGTCGCTAAAGATACAGAAATCGCAAGAGTCTCGGTAACAGGCGTTCCCAATATCCCCGGTATCGCGTTCAAGATGTTCTCCAGACTTTCCAAGAAGGACATCAACGTCGACATCATTCTCCAGTCCATCGGTCACGACGGCAAGAAGGACATCAGCTTCACCGTCGCCAAGAACAGAGGTCAGGACGCGGTTGACGCGCTCAAGGACTACATGACCGACCACGGCGCTGACGAGATCCTGCTCGACACCAATGTTGCCAAAATTTCCATCGTCGGCGCGGGCATGGAGAGCCACGCGGGCGTTGCCACCAAGATGTTCGAAGCGCTCTATGACGCGCAGATCAACATCCACATGATCTCCACCTCCGAAATCAAGATCTCCGTCCTGATCAACGCCGACGACGCCGACAAGGCTGTCAAGGCGATCCACGACAAGTTCTTTGACTGATATCATCCGACTGCATAAACCGCGCCTTGAGCGCGGTTTTTCTTTTTTCGGACGCTTCTGAATCCGTTTCCTCCTTTGCTGAGTGCGGAAAGATGAAAAAAATGACTAATAGCAGTCAAAAGATGTCATCAAATCGCCAAAAAGCTTCATTTTTGAAAACAATATTAATAAAATTTCTCTTGCTTTTTCAGCTATTTCGTGATATATTATTTACGAGGGAGAGGTGATTCTGCCTCTCGCGCACATATCCGGCGCATTACGGATAAATATTTTAGAAAAGGTGATTAACGTGAAAAAAGAAATCTTCAAAAGAGTAGCCGCCGTTTCGATGGCTACCCTGATGGCGGGCGCTGTTTTCGCAGGCTGCGGCAACAACGCTTCATCCTCCTCAACTGACAGCAAGACCGACAGCAGCGCAGCTAGCTCCGACACCAAGTCAACCGGAACCGGAAAGGTTTACTGGCTGAACTTCAAGCCCGAAATCGACGAGACACTCCAGGAGCTCGCTAAGACCTACACCGAAAAGACCGGCGTTGACGTAAAGGTTACAACCGCCGCTTCCGGTACATACTCTCAGACCCTTACCTCTGAGATGGACAAGTCCAATCCTCCTACACTCTTTGTTATCGGTAACCAGCAGGGCGTAAAGGACTGGGGCGACTATGCTCTTGACCTCAAGGACACCGCTATTGCCAAGGAACTCAGCACTGACGCTTACAACCTCACAGACGAAAACGGCAAGCTCGTTTCCATCGGTTACTGCTATGAGTGCTACGGCATCATCGCGAACCCCGAGCTGGTCGAAAAAGCCGGCTACAAGATGGACGACATCAAAAACTTTGAAGGCCTGAAGAAGGTTGCCGAGGGTATCCACAGCAAGGCAGACGAACTCGGCTTTGATGCATTCTCATCCTCCGATATGGACGATTCTTCTTCCTGGAGATTCACCGGCCACATGGCTAACCTCGAGTACTTCTACGAGGAGAAGGCTGCAGGCAAAACTTGGACAGAGTGCCCTGCTACCATCACCGGCGAGTTCATGCCCAACTTCAAGAACCTCTATGATCTCTGCATCAACAACAGCCTCACCGATCCTAAGGATCTCGCAACAGGCGGTCACGACGCTGAGAACGAGTTCAAGACTCAGAAGGCTGCGTTCTTTGTAAACGGCTCCTGGGAGTATGCTGCTGTTTCCGAAGCAGTTCCCAAGGCTACCATGATCCCCTACTACTGCGGTGTTGACGGCGAAGAAAAGGCCGGTCTGAACTGCGGTACAGAAAACTGCTGGGCAGTTAACTCCAAGGTTTCCGAGGACGATCAGAAGGCTACTATCGACTTCATGGTATGGCTCGTTTCCGACGCTGACGCTTCCAAGAAGATGGTTGACCAGCTCGGCATCATGCCCTACAAGAACGCTCCCAAGTCTTCCAACGGCTTCCTCAACGACGCTGACACCTACACCAACAACGGCTGCTACGTAATGGATTGGGCTACCAACTATCAGCCCAATGTTGACGAGTACCGTGCTGCTCTCGTATCTGCACTCAACGCTTACAACGCTGATCAGAGCGACGCAAACTGGGATGCTGTCAAGAGCGCTTTCGTAGACGGCTGGGCTACTCAGTACAAGGCTGCCAACGCACAGTAATTTCATTCAAAGATAACATCTGACGGAGGTGGGTGGAGTAATCCACTCATCTCCTATCTTTTTCACTCTTACAAGGTAAGGAGATGATTTTTTGGAGAAGAGAAAACCGAAGCTCAAGATTTTCAAGAACCCGATCCGCCGTTGGGGCTGGCTGTTTTTAGGTCCCATGGCTGCCGCGTTTATCATCGGTTTTGTATGGCCTTTCATACAGGGTATCTACCTCTCGATGTGTCAGTTCAAAACCATTTCCAATGCAAAATTTATCGGATTTAGTAACTATGTCAAGGCAATTACCGACCCCAGTTTCCTGCATTCCTTCTGGTACACGGCTCTCTTTGCCATTGTCAGCCTTGTGTTGATCAACGTGCTGGCGTTTACCGTCGCGTACTTCCTCACGCAGGGAATCAAGGGCAGCAACCTGTTCCGTACCGTATTCTTTATGCCGAACCTGATCGGCGGTATCGTCCTCGGCTACATCTGGTCGATGATCTTTGACGGTATCCTTTCGCACTTCGGCACATCGATTCTGATGGATTCCACGTTTGGCTTCTGGGGACTGATCATCCTCATGTGCTGGCAGCAGGTCGGTTACATGATGATCATCTACATTGCGGGACTGCAGGCGGTTCCCGAAGATATTCTGGAAGCCGCCAAGATCGACGGCGCTACAAAGACGCAGACTCTTTTCCGCGTTATCATTCCGAATGTCATGCCGTCCATCACCATCTGCACCTTCCTGAGCCTGACCAACGGCTTCAAGCTCTTTGACCAGAACCTCGCCCTCACAGGCGGTCAGCCGTTTATCATTCAGCCTGACGGCTCATCCATCAAGACAACAGAAATGCTCGCGCTGAACATCTTCAACACCTTCTACGGCTCCAACAGCGCATCCTCCGGACAGGCACAGGCTAAGGCTGTTCTGTTCTTCATTCTGGTTGCGTCGATCGGTCTGATTCAGCTCGGCATCACAAGAAAGAGGGAGGTACAACAGTAATGAGCAGATTACCTTCAAAAGAGCAGTCGCTGGCTGCCGAAAAGAGAAGAAAGACGATTCTCTCGGTGGTACTGGCGTGCGTTTGTATCATTTACGTGCTCCCCGTACTTTCCGTTGTCATCAACTCTTTCAAGCTCAACACCTTCGTCAAGACTGACACCTTCGCGCTTCCGACAGGCGACATGTGGGCAGGCTTCAACAACTTCATCAAGGGCATGACCTTCGGTAACTATCCGTTCGTCAGGTCGGTGCTTTTCAGCCTTTTGATCACGGTTGTTTCCACCTTCCTGATTCTGCTGTTCACCTCGATGGCAGCATGGTACATCGCGAGAGTCAACTCTCTCTTTTGCAAAATTTTCTACTTCCTCTGCGTTTTCTCCATGGTAGTACCCTTCCAGATGGTCATGTATCCTCTCTCCAAGACTGCGGACTCTCTCCATCTCAACACTCCCTGGACGATTCCGATTGTTTATCTCGGTTTCGGTGCGGGACTCGCGATCTTTATGTTCGTCGGTTTCGTCAAATCCATTCCGATTTCAATTGAAGAGGCGGCTTCCATCGACGGCTGCGGTCCGATCAAAACCTATTTCCAGGTTGTACTTCCGATGCTCCGCCCGACGATGATCTCCGTCGGTATTCTCGAAATCATGTGGGTATGGAACGACTATCTGCTTCCCTACCTCGTGCTCGACATCAACGAATACCGCACGATCCCGATTCACATTCAGTACCTCAAGGGCAGCTACGGCACCGTTGACCTCGGTGCGACAATGGCGCTGATTCTTCTCTCCATTATCCCCGTTATCGTATTCTATCTGATTTGTCAGAAGTACATCATCAAGGGTGTTGCCGCCGGCGCCGTCAAGGGCTAATTTTAAATCGCGGACTAAGGGTTTGGTTGATTGGCTGCGTTTCGTTTACGCGGGATGTGTTCATCAGAATCTTACCAATCCCATTGCTTGAGGATAGGTATTTTGTTATTCCGTTCAATATCAAGCGTTCAGGCTGATTCGGTTTTGCCGGATCAGCCTTTCTTTTTTATCCTTTTATAATTATGTTTCCAATCAGATTTTTCTGTGAATCTTTCTTTCCGAAATCCGCATTACCATTCGGATTTTTCGTTATTTCCACCAAAAAAATTGTTTATTCTTCGGACAAGTAGCCAGTTGTAATTTCCCCTCAAAAAAGTATAATTAAAATAGGTATGTATATACCTCGCATAGACATTTTTTAAGAAAGGAAGTTTTGAAATGACAAAAAAGACCGTATCCATTCTGCTGTGTCTGGCCTTGCTTGTCACGACCGTCGCGTTCTGCATCCCCGTAAACGCGGCAACCGTCAGTGACGCGACCGTCAGCTACAACAGAAAGAATCCCGTTTCCGCTCCTGACGATTTCAGCTGGGACAATGCCAATGTATATTTCCTGCTGACTGACCGTTTCTGCAACGGAAACACCTCAAACGACCACTCCTACGGCAGAGCGACCGACGCGAACGGCAACGCCCTCAGCGGATGGCAGACCGCTCCGGGTACCTTCCACGGCGGCGACTTCGCAGGTATCACCAAGAAGATCAACGAGGGCTACTTCGACAACCTCGGCGTCAACGCCATCTGGCTGTCCGCTCCCTACGAGCAGATCCACGGCTACGTAACCCCCGGTGAGCCGAACGACTTCGCTCACTACTCCTACCACGGCTACTACGTGCTCGACTACACCGAGCCTGACGCCAACTTCGGTACAAAGCAGGAGTTCCAGACGATGGTTGACACCGCTCACGCGCACGGCATCCGCGTCATCATGGATATCGTTATGAACCACGCGGGCTACAACACCATCAAGGACATGTTTGAATTCAACTTCGGCTCCTTCAAGAACGAGTCCGCTGCAAAGTCCTACCTCTACAAGCTCACAGGCGTCAACTCTCTGCATGACACCGTTGACTACGCGAACGACGCGACCACCTGGGGCAGATGGTGGGGCAACGACTGGATCCGTTCCGGTCTCCCCGGCTACAACGAAGGCGCGGGCGGCGACGAGCAGGGATGCCTCTCCGGTCTCCCCGACTTCCGCACCGAGCAGACAAAGAGCGTTTCGATTCCGCAGTTCCTGCAGACCAAGTGGCAGAGAGAAGGCACCCTCAGCTCCAAGCAGAGCAAGTACGGCAGCTCCAACACCGTAACGGGCTACATCTCCAGCTGGCTGGCTGAGTGGGTCGAGACCTACGGCGTAGACGGCTTCCGCTGCGACACCGCGAAGCACGTTGAGAAGGCTTCCTGGAAAACCCTCAAGACCAAGTGCGTGACCGCCCTCCAGAACTGGAGAAAGAACAACCCCTCCAAGGACGGCGCAGACTGGGATGAGGACTTCTGGATGACAGGCGAGTGCTGGGGTTATGTTGAGGGCTACGGCTCCTACTACACCGACGGCGGCTTCGACTCCATGATCAGCTTCAAGTACAAGAACGGCTCGGGCGTTCCCGGAATCGGCAGCATCGACGGCGCTTATTCGCACGCTGCTTCCTCCTACAACTCCCAGGCAAACTACAACCTCCTCACCTACATTTCCTCACACGACGACAACCTCGCGAGAAACGACCTGATGTATCAGGGCTCCGCATTCCTGCTTTATCCCGGCGGCATCCAGATCTACTACGGCGACGAGAGCAACCGTCCGCTCGTTTCGGGCATTCCGTTTGACGGCGGCGGCGGCAGCGGTCACGCCCTGAGAAGCGACATGAACTTCAATCCCTCGGGCAACGACGCGGCGATCCTCGCACACTGGCAGAAGGTCGGAAAGTTCCGTCACAACCACGTCGCGGTCGGCGCGGGCGACCATCAGAAGGTCAGCTCCAGCTCCGGCTACGCGTTCAGCAGAACCTATGACGACGGCATGACCACCGACGGCATCATCGCTGTTATCGGCGGTTCCGGTTCTGTATCCGTAGACGTCTCCTCCATCTGGGGCGACGGCGCCACTGTTACCAACGCATACGACGGCACCACCGCTGTTGTTTCGGGCGGCAAGGCCACCTTCACCGCAGGCGCGGCAGGCACTATCCTGATCGAAGGTCCTCAGTCCTCCATCAGCATGAGCATCAAGGGAAGCTACCTCTTTGAGAACAGCCAGACCGTTTCCGTAACGCTGCGCGGCGCGGATTACGCGATGGTTTCCGTCAACGGCGGCAATGAGTTCCGCGTGACCGACGGTCAGACCTTCTCTATCGGCGAAGGCATCGAACCCGGCACCATCTTCGAGGTGAAGATGAGAGCCTCCAACGGCACCGACGAGCTTTCCAAGAGCTTCACCTTCAAGAAGAGAAATCCCGACGAAAAGGTTCTTATCTACTTTGACGACAGCTCCTATAACTGGGGCAACCTCAAGGCATATGTCTATGACGAAAGCAGCACCCCCGTTGTCAAAAACGCTGCATGGCCGGGTGAAGCGATGCAGAAGGACTCCTCCACCGGCTACTATTACTACGAAGTGCCCGATGAACTCACCAACGGTCTGGTCATCTTCAGCGGCTCCAACGGCAGATATCCCGCTGACGGCGCAAAGGGTCTTGCGATCAATGAGACCACGATGATTTTCCGTGCGGGCAATAAGTGGGAGCCCTATGACGGCACCGATCCCACGCCTCCTCCGACTCAGGATCCGAGCACAGGCGTTACCGTTTACTTCAACGACAAGGCGTACAACTGGGGCAACCTGAAAGCGTACATCTACGATGAAAGCAACCCCTCCAATGTTATCAAAAACGCTGCATGGCCGGGACTCCCGATGACTCTCGACAGCGCGACGGGCTACTACAAGATCTCCGTGCCCGACAACCTCAAGAACGGTCAGGTCATCTTCAGCGGCTCCAACGGCAGATATCCTGCCGACAGTTTACCGGGTATGCAGATCGGCGGACAGAGCCACTTGTTTGACGCGAACTACTCATGGTCGGTCTACAGTCCTCCGGTTCCGACGCAGCCTACTACCCAGAAGCCCACGCAGAAACCCACAGAGGCTCCTACCACCAAGCCGATCACCAAGAGACTTCTGATCGGCGACGTCAATATGGACGGTCAGGTCAACATCGTCGACGCGACAGCGATCCAGAGACACATCGTTGAACTCGTTGTGCTGACCGGCGACAACCTGATCGCGGCTGACACCAACGGCGACGGTTTTTACAACATCAAGGACGTTACCGCGATTCAGTACTACGCGGCATCCAACTCAGGGGGTGCAGCCAACTGCGGTAAATACACTTCTTAATCCAATTCACCAGGGGCTTGCTTCGCAAGCCCCTTTCTTATTGGCACGGAAAAACGGCTCCCGATTTTGGGAGCCGTTTATGATTCTCAAATATCAAGCCTCGGCGGTTTCTACCTCATATTCCCTGACGTTGAGGACGGTTTCACCGTCGATTTGCAGGGCAACAGGGCGGTCAAATTCCACTCTCACACTCTTGCCGACGATGGTGGTGACGATGTCCTTCTTTTTCACATGGTCGCCCGTAAAGATGGAGGGAAACGCCGCCAGCGTGCCGATTTTACCTCTGCTGTGCATCACCATGACAGTGACGGTTCTCTCGGGATTGAGCCTGTCCTGATCGGGCGCCGCGTACATACCGCCGCCGTAGCAGCGGCCGTTCATTGTCGGCGCAAGCCACGTCTTGTCAAAGGCATACAGCTTGCCGTCCACGGTCACGGAAGCCTTGGTGGGCTTGTAGTGAAACAGCAGTCCCTTGATCGCGATGGAGGTATAATTGATCTGCTTTCCGTTATCCTTGGCGCGCTGCTTGTCCCCGACCTCGCAGCAATAGCCGTCGATGCCGTAGCCGATGCCGTTGATGAACTTGCGCTTCATGCCGTTCACCTTGACGACGGGCAGCTTGCGCAGATACTTGTTGATGATCATCGGCGGATCCTCTTCCGTTTTGCCGAGGTCGGTCCAGAAATCATTGCCCGTACCCGTGGGATAATAGTAGATCGCGTTGTCCACTGCGTCGCAGTCGAGGTCGTTGACGAGGTAATTCAGCGTGCCGTCGCCGCCGCAGATGACGACCTCGTCGTCCTTGTCCAGTGAGTCGAACAACTCCTGGTAGGTGTCAAACTCATTGACCTCCTTGTATATCAGGTCTTTGGTCGTCCAGATGTCCTTGATACGGAAAGCACCCTTAACGCCTTGGTTGTTGTTGGCTTTTTTGTTATACACGACATAGGTTTTCATTATTCTTTTCCCTCCAGATTGTTCAGCATCATTTCGGCGATTTTGTCAGCGAGTACGTTGGTTTTCACGCCCTTGATCTCCTCGGGCGGCAACACATCAAGGATATCCATTTTCACTTCGCTGCGCTTCCATGGATAGTTTTTCTGTATCTCATAGGTACCCTGAACCGTCATCACCACGATCGGCACCTCCGCTTTCTGCGCAATTTTAAGCACCGCGGCGTGGAACGGCAGCAAGCCCTCGCCGTAGTTGCGCGTACCCTCGGGATAAACCGCCACAGACGCGACGTCGTTCTTGATCAGGCTGATGGCGCGCTGAATGGTTTTGAGCGCCTTGCGCGGATTCTCGCGGTCGATCGGCATGAAGCAGCAGCGGTGGATAATCCTGCCGTAGACGGGCACCTTGAAGTTCTCGGGCTTCGAGATAAACGAGAGGTTCTCCTTCGCGAACACGTGCCACGTGAGGATCGGGTCGAATTTGGAGCGGTGATTGCTCACCAGAAGGAACCTTCCCTGCGGCAGTTTCTCCCTGCCTGTCAGAGAGATATGAATCCGAATCAGCTTCACCGCGATCGCGGTCGAATTGTTGAGCAGAAAACGGAAATATTTGCTGTCCTCATTGTACTCCTTTTTCATGTTGACGAACAGCAGTCCGTTGATGAACAGGAAAATAAAGTACAACGGCAAAAACGCGACCGCCGCGATCAGAATCCAAAATATTATCCAGAAAATCACAGTTCCCATATTGCACCACTCTTATTTTTACTTCATATTCTGTATCTATTATAATCATTTTTTGTCGATACGTCAATATTTTTGTCAATAAAGGCAAAAAACGGAACCCTTTCGGGTTCCGTCCGTCATGTGTTCGGGAACAGATATTCCGGATTGATGTACTCGCTGATAAACATGCCGTAGCTGTCCTTTTGTTCGGGATACAGCACCGATCGCGTGACCTTTGTGATGCTCGGCGAATGTGTTTCCCAGCCGAAGTTGCCCTCGTATGATATCCGCGCAATACTGCTGAATTGCCGTCACGTCCGATATATCGCATACGCTGTTGCCGTCCGCGTCGTCAATATCAATGACGCCGTCCCGGTTGACGTCGCCTATCCACGCATCCTCTCCGGCTGCTGCCGCGGAAAAACCAAGGCTGTTCATCACTAATAATCCCTCGAAAATCACAGCCGCAATATGTTTGAATTTCATATCGGTACCTCCCATACTCTCACCGAGATTTTTATCATAAACCGCCCTTGTTTTCAAGCTGTGTCCGATTAATATCACACTGCTTTTGTTTGGTTTTCGTTATTATTACCAAAAATACCTGTGAATCTTTGTCATTACGCAGCCTAATATTTATGGTATAATACTTGTATCAATTTGCAGGAGGCTATTGCTTATGAGAAATACAACAAAAACATTCAGCGCTTTGCTGACAGGCGCCTTGATATTGAGTCCTTTTGCCGTCACCGCTTTTGCTGCGGAAGGCAAAACACTGAATATCACGGCAAGCTCTAATTTTTCTCCCTCTGTTACGCAAAGCATCGACGCGGCAACGAAGCAGATCACCGCTACATGGTGGCTGCAGGACGCCGAGGATTCCATGGTCAATATCCAGGGCGTTCTGACCTATGACAATACAAAGCTTCGCGTTGATATGACAGACGGTGTGAACCGAACCTATGATGTGAGTTCGGACGAATACACGGAAAACATCCTCTGCATCACCAACGGACAGAGCACGGTAGTCAATTACCAGCCGAAAACTCTCCCGTCAAACGCGAACGCGGGTATCCGATTTAACGCCACCCAGTCAAGCGGCTTTTCAATGGGAACCGCGACAGAACGAGTTCCCTTCTTCTCCGTAACCTTTAATCCCGTCGACAATGCGGAAGGCGATACTGAAATCCATCTTGAAATCGACTTCATGGCGGTCCGCGATGACAACGACACGACCTACCACAAGCTGATTCATCACGCGGAAATCGTCGATACCGACGCTGACTTCCTCCCCGATGAGGCTGCGGCGATATATGCGGGACCGTTCGACCCGAACTACACCCCCGCAGAACCGACTACCGCAGAACCGACTACCATTCCACCGACGACAGTCGCTCCTACGACCATCGCTCCTACAACAGTCGCTCCTACTACGATTGCTCCCACAACAATTGCTCCCACAACAATTGCTCCCACAACAATTGCTCC
>FMUA01000005.1:0-142176 GCA_900100595.1 Ruminococcaceae bacterium P7 | reverse complement strand
ATCGCTCCGACGACAATCGCTCCTACGACCAACCCCGTACCCGCCTATATTTTGGGTGATGTCAACGACGACGGCAAGGTTGATGTTTCCGATGCTACTTTGGTTCAGATGCATGCCGCGGAAATCGTCACCTTCGACGAACTTCATCTTCTTGCCGGTGACGTCAACAAGGACGGCGTTGCGGATATCACGGACGTAACCTTGATCCAGCAATTCGCCGCTGAGATTATTGACCACTTCTGATCATCAATTGAATAACGAAACAAGGTCGGCAGAACGCCGACCTTGTTCCTTTTGTTCTCCGTGCAGTACAAAAGCCGACGCATCAGCGCCGGCTTTTGTTATTGTCTGAATTGTTTCGATTCAGTAGGTTGATTATTTAGCTCTCTTCTTGAGAACGATTACGAGCAGTACGCCTGCAGCGATGATCAGAGCGCCGCCGACTACTGTGAACATCATGGTACCAACACCACCGGTGGTGGGAACCTCAGACTTGGTATCTTCAACGGTTACATTGCCGCTGTTGCCTGCTGTGAGGTCAAGCTCCATGGTGTACTTGCCGGTCGCGTCAGCAGTGATGACGGGAACGAGCTTTACTTCGTGCTTGGAGGTGTTGAGGTTGTAGCCCTCGGGAGCCTTTGTCTCCTGAACATAGTAGGTACCCTTGTCGAGACCAACAAAGCTCAGTTTGCCTTCAGCGTCGGTTTCCTTCTCTTCGCCGATTTTGGTTTCCTTGTCCTCACCAAAGAGTGCGAACTTTACGCCTGCAACCTTGATGGCTTCCTTGGTAGCAGCATCAACCTTGGTAACGTCGATCTTGAGGGTGAATACATATACGGTGTTACCGGGAACCTCGTGAACGGGAGCGGTTTCAGGCTCAGCGTTGTGCTTGTACTCGAGGCCGTCAGCGTTCTCGTTGCCTTCCTTGCCGATCTTAGCGTCCTTGTTGAGGGTAGCCTTGTAGGTAACAACAACCTTCTTGTAGCTGTAGAAGTCGTTGCCTTTGAGGGTGTCATCGCCGAGAGCTACCTTGAAGCTGCCTGTTCCCTCTTCAACGGTGAAGTCAGTTGTGGAAGTGGTGGTGGTGTCATTCACAAATTTTACCTCTACGGTGCCGGGCTTGAAGGTGAGACCCTTTTCATAGGTATCGGTGATTGCATATCTGGAGAGCTTACCTGTGAGGTTGTTGTCCTCGGAAGCTTCAACGGAACCTGTAACGTCTGCTGTGAGCTCAAAGGTAACGTCCTGACCGATAGCGGTTACATCGTAAAGACCGTTTACGGTGTCGTCGCCGTCGAGGATCTTCTTGGAAACCTTCGGAACGATTTCAGCCTTGGAAGCGAGGTCGATTGTCTCGGGATATACGCCTACGCCGTTCTCAACAGCGGGAACCCAAGCGTTGTTCTCATAGTAAGGAATGGGGATGATGCGGTTCTGAACCTTGGAGCCTGCGGGAGCCTTGTCGGTAGCCTCAGACTTGATGTAGTATACGCCTGCAGCAAGACCTGTGATGGGCTTTACGCCTGTGTCTGTGCCGTCAGTCCACTTGCCTGCGGGAACATAGTCAAGTTCATTCCACTTGATGTTGTCGCAGATAGCGAGAACAGCCTTTGCGCCTGTGATGCCGCCCTTGTTGAGAGCGTCTACTACACCTGCATATTCGCTGGTGTAAGCACCTGTTTCTGTGTTGATGTCGGCAACCTTGATTACTTCAAAGTTGAAGCCTTCCTTGCTGCTCTTTACATTGAGGGTGTAGGTGTCGCCTGCTGCGGAAACAGCGAACGGAATCATTGCCGCGAGCATCAAAGCCGCGAGAACAATTGCGAGAATTCTTTTTGTAGTTTTCATCGTTAATCTCCTTTTCAATTATTTAGCTCTGTATTGAGCGCGTTTCTTGTTTGACTTTCTGACAAAGAGCATGTAGCCTGCGAATGCGAGTCCTCCGAAACCGAGGAGTCCGCAGCCGACTGTTGTGAACATACCCATGCCTGTTCCACCGGAGGTAGGAGTGATTACCTTGCCGTTCATGTACTCGAAGGTGAGGTCATAAACGTTCGCGGTGGGAACCTGGAAGAAGGTCAGACCGCTGTTGAGGTTGTAATCCTTGCCCGGGTCGGTCTCTGCAAGGCAGTACCACTGATAGGTGGGATTGTTGATGTTCTGATACTCGTCAACATAGAGGTCAAGGTTCTTGAACTCTGCCTCACCGTTTTCGGTGGTCTTCTTGTCAACGAGAGTGCTGTTGAGAACAGTTTCTCTGTCAAGATCGTTGCCGGTAACCTTGAAGAGCTTGAAGGTCACATCGTCAACCTTCTCACCCGCCTGATTGGTCTTGACAATCTTGACGGAGCCCTTCTTGATTTCGTTGGTGAAGGTCTTGCCGTCGGGATAGGTTACGTCTGCGGTCAATGTGATGTTGCTCGCGGTCTCGGTCTTGGTGATGGTCACAACGCCCTTAACGGTGTTAGCTGCGTAGATGACATCAGGAAGCTCGGTGTTCTTCTCTGTGATGGTGTACTCACGAACAGCCTTGCCGTTTGTGAAGTCACTGTCATGGAGAACAACTGTGCTGCCGCTTGTCTTGTCACTGTCATTCTTGGAATACTTGTAGGTGATCTCATCGAAGGTGATATTCTTGCCTTCGTTCTTGTATTCCGTGTTAGCGTCTGCGCCCTCGCCTGAAATGAAGAAGGAGAAGTCGCCGTCGCCAAGCTTAGCGCCGTTGAGAACCTTCTCAGCGGTCAGTGTAGCTTTGACTGTGCCAGGAACGGGACGGTTGTTGGTAAAGCTTACGGTTGCGTAAGGAACGGTCTTGGAAGCATCCTCCAGCGCTACAGTTACGGTCTGCTCCTTGACGGAGTTCTCGAAGCCTGCATCATCGGTCTCGGTGAACTTCACCTCGGTACCGACGGGAAGATACTCGGTTACATAGGAATCAACGCCCTTGCTGAGGTTGATAACGATATTGTTGTTGATGACATCCCAGTCGTCGCCGACCTTCTTCTCAGCCTTGAAAATGAAGTCTGCGTCGGGCTTGAAGGCTGCACCGTTGATATCCTTTGCAATCTTGGTGAATCCTACTCTGCCGAGCTGGATGTTGGTGAATTCAGGATTCGCGTTCTCTGTGAGAGCCGCTGTGAGGTGAGCGTCGCTGCCGTCCTCAGTCAGGGTAACGGTACCCTTTACTGTCTGAGCAGTAGAAGCGGGAAGCTGGATGTCCGCTCTGTTAGGATTGATTTCGGTTACGGTCAGCTCGAAGTTGAGTGTCTTGCTGTTCGCAAACATCGCCTTGGTCAGCTTGATCGCGCCTTCCTCTTCCTTTTCGAGGGAGAACTTGATCGCGTCAAACTTGATGGAGCCGCCCTCAGCGTTTGTCTTTTCCTGATTGATCTCGGTGCCGAATACGGTGCCTGTGAGGGAGAATCTGAATTCGCCGTCCTTGAGGGTAGCGCCTTCGAGAATCTTCTTCGCGGTTACGGTTACTTCCGCACCCTGAGCCTCGGGATGAATGTTGGAGAAAGTGAATTTAGTCAGATCCTGATCCTCGACAGTAACAACCTTGGGATCTTCTGCGATGAAGCCCTTGTTGTCCGTCTCGGTGAATCTTACCTCGGTGCCGACGGGCAGATAATCGGTAGAATAGGTATCATCGCCCTTGCTGAGGTTGATCTTGATGTTGTCGTTGATGGATGTCCAGACACCTTCGACCTTCTTCTCCGCCTTGAAGATGAAGTCGATGTCGGGATTGCTTAACTGTCCGT
Organism: Ruminococcaceae bacterium P7; assembly: GCA_900100595.1. Classification (GTDB taxonomy): domain Bacteria; phylum Bacillota; class Clostridia; order Oscillospirales; family Acutalibacteraceae; genus Ruminococcoides. The sequence continues at coordinate 138,415 of FMUA01000005.1, read as the reverse complement.
CGTAGTCGGTTACGGTCTTGGTAAAGCCGACCTTGCCGAGCTTGGTGTTGGTGAACTCGGGAGCCATTGCATCAACGACGCCTGCAGAAAGCGCAACCTCGTCGCCTGTCTCGCTTCTGGTGATTTCAACATTGACGGTTCTGGTCAGCTTGGAATCGAACTTCACGTTCACGCGGTCGTCGTCTTTCACTTCGGTCACGGTGAACTGCATCTTGACCTTATCGTTCTCGAAATCGGTCTTTGCAAGGTAGATGGTGTTCTTTGCATCCTTATTGCTAACATCGAGAGTGTACTTGACGGGAGCGAAGGTGACAACATTACCGTCGTTCTGAGCGGTGAGGTTGATCTTCTGACCCTTGTATTCGCCCGTGAGGGTGAAGTTGAAGGGAGCGTTCTTTGTGATGTCGGAGCCTTCGAGGAACTTTCTTGCGCCGATCATTACTTCGGTATCTGTGAGAGTGGTGCGCTTGTTGGTTACGGTGACAACCTGAACCTCTTCGCCGATGGTAACAGGTTCAGTCGGGCTGATTGTCGCCTTCATTCCGTTGGTGTTTGTCTCCTCAACGGTGACAGTGGTGCCTCTCGGGAGATCCTTGACAACAGCAAACTTATTATAACCAATTTCGCCTTTGAAGGTCTCGGTTTCCTTGTTGGGATAGGTTACGTTGATGTTGACGGGGAAGGTGAGATCCTTGACAACAGCAGCAGTCATTTCGGAACCGTCGTAATCCTTGAATTCCTTGCTAACCTGAACGTCGCCGAGACGGTAGCCGTTGTTGAAGGTCGCGCTTTCCGCTTTTTCGGTACCGTTCTTCATGATCTCGGGACCTGTTACTTTCAGTGCTCCGTTTTCCTGTGTTACGGTGTAAGTCAGTGTGAAGGTGTCGGTATCAACAACGATGTTGCTGTCAGCGGTGGTTGCCGCGGTCTCCTTCATCAGGAAGGTGAAGTCGATGCCGTTGGAATAATCCAGATCAGCGGGGAAGGTGATAGCCGGGAAGTTTGCGCTCCAGTTATTCTCTGCGCCGTTGATGGAAACGTTCTCGTCGTACTTGAAGGTGGTAATATCGCCTGTGTACGCGAGGTTGAAGTTGTAGGTGTTGTCTGTGGTCTGATTCAGTCCCGCGAGGATCGCCTTGCGAGTGAATGCCTTGTTGACGGAAGCATAGCCCTTTCCGGGAGCCTGGAGGATGTTGGTCAGGGTCGCTACGTTAGCGGAAGCGTCCTTGCCGATCGTGATTTCCTTGCTGTCAACCTTATAGTTGCTGTCATCCGCTTCCACAAACTTGACCTTAGTGTTAACGGGGAGCTTCTCAATCGAAACAGTTTCGTTGTGCTTGATGGTGAAGCCGTAAACGCCGTCAGCAACCTCGGTCATCTGACCCTTGCTGGTTGTAAGCGGCAGGCTCTCATAATCCTTGCCGGGATACTTCACATAAGTCTTTACGGTGAACTCCTGGTTGGCGAGCTTGTTGTAGTCGTCATCTGTTGTCTTGATGTCTACAACCTGACCCGCGTCATTGGTTCTCTGAACCTTCTTGGAGATAGAAACGTCGGAAAGCTTGACGTTGTTAAAGGTGCTGTCATTGTTCGCATAAGTAACAGCATTTGCGAGTGTGACGGTGTCGGTACCGCTCTTGGTAACGGTTACGGTCGCGGTAATGGTCTTGCCGTCATACTGTGTTTTGCTGTCATGGTTAAACGTGCTGTCCTCTGTGATAGCGTAGGTAAAGACTCTCTGGTTATTATTATCGAAATTCTTTACATAGACAATGTGCTTGTCAGTGTCGATACGCTCCTCACCCTCGGTGTACTGATAGGTGATGGCCGGGAATGTTACATTCGCGCCTTCGTTCTCAACATTCACGCCGTCAGCCGCGAAGCCGTCGCCCTTGATGTTGAAACGGAACTGACCGTCGGTGAGTGTGTCGCCCTTGAGGTTCTTCACTACTGCGGGAGTCGCCTGAGTCTGTCCGGGTGTGGGACGCATGTTCTTAACGACTACGGCTGCATCAGTGATGGTGTTGTCGGTCTCGTTAAGCTTGACCTCGTCTTCCTGTGTCGGATAGGAAACGGTGAAGCCCTTGGCGTCGGTTTCATTGACCGCGATCTTGGTGCCGATGGGAAGATTGGTGTAGGTCTTTGTCTCGTTCGCGCCGAGAGTGATGTTTTCGGTTACGGGAGCCACACCGGGCTTGGTGATGGTTACCGCGATATTGAATCTGGTATCTGTCGAGAAATCCTTCTCCTCGCCGTCAACCATCTGCTTTACGAGCTTGGTGACAGTCGCGCTGCCGCGCTTGGAGTTGACAAAGCTCGTTTCGACAGAAACCACTTCGGGAACGGAAACGCTCAGCTTGCTGAGCGTGTCATTTACGGTGACGGTGATCTTGACTGTGTACTCGGTCGTGTCGTAATCAACGTCATTTCTGTTGGGATTCTCTTCCTTCAGTGTGAAGAAGTAGTCCTTCGTATTGGTGTTCTTGAAATCGTCCTTATTCAGCGGAATAATGGCGCCGCCGGAGGAACCGAACGAGAACTGGATGGGAGCAAATGTGATATTGCCTTCCGCATCGTTCTGGGCTTTCAGGCTGACGTTGTTGTTGTCGTTGCCGTCACCCGTCAAAGTGAATGTAAATTCTTTATCTTGGAGCCGGTCGCCCTTGAAGATTTTATTTGCTTTGACAACGGTCTGAACAGGCTCGGGAACTTTGCGGACGTTGGTAACGGTGATCGTGATGTCCTTGTCGTTAGCGGTGATCTCCGCCGTCTTGGGATTCTCCCTGTCAGCGTCAGAGTTCAGACCCTTGCTGTCGGTCTCAAACAGCGAAACGGTTGTGCCGATGGGTGCACCGTCAACAACGGTGACCTTGTTGCCGTCCGCCTTAACGGTGACGGTCTTTGTTTCCGCTGCGCCGTTGGGATAGGTAACGGTAGCGGACATGTTAAAGGCCGTATTCTGATATTTGGTCATTTCCTGACCGTCAAAATCGATCAGACTCTTCAGAACACTGATCTTGCCTCTTTCATAATCGTTCGTAAAGGTGATGTTTTCGGCGGAAGCGTTACCTGCCTTATAGGTCTGGGTAACATCCAGCTCGCCTGTTGCGGCGTTCTCCTTTACGTTGACCGTAACGGTGAACTCTCTGTCGTCATAGATGACGTTTGCAACGCCGCTGTCAACTTCCTTTACCTTATAGGTGTAGGTTTTGCCGTTGCCTGAATAGTCAACAGTCTTGGGATCAAACTTGATCATACCAAAGGAAACGGCAGTAGCGCCCTCGGCAAGCGTCGCGGTGACTTTGCCGTCTTCGAGAGTGGCGTTCTCGGGAACAGGAGCATCGCCCACCGGCTCGAGAGTAAAGTCAAACGCAGACGAGTTGCTGAGGTTTGCCTTCTCGGCAACCTCGCTGAAGCTCTTGTTGACGATAATCTCAGTGGAGTTCTCGGGCTTCTGCCGGTTGACCAGAGTTGCCTCGGGATACATGATATAAGCGCCGTCTTTCTCCTCGCCGACAGTCAATACGATCGGATCGGGAAGACGATAACCTGTCTTTGCTTCCTCGGTAATGGTTACGACAGTACCGAAGGGCAGGTTTTCTATGAACAGCATGGAACCATCCTGAATGTTATCCCATGTGAAGTTTGTGCCGTCCTCTGTTCCCAGCTGACGCGCCTGGTTCAGCTCGTCTACATAATAGAACGGAGCGCTGATAAAGGTTCTGCCGCCGTTATAGCTGACCTTTACGGTTGCTTTGAACGTATCGGGACAATAAACAGGATCGCCCTTCTCATCAACAACCTGCTTTGTAACCGAGATACCGCCGGTTCTGAGCTCGTTGCTGACAACGACATCGCTGCCTTCGGTAATATCCGGTACAAGCTTATTTGTCGCTGCATCATACTTGACATTCACCACAATGTTACGCGGTGACGTATCATATGCGACATCGGGCTTTTGGGTGTCGGTTTCTTTTACCGTGAAGGTGAAATTCTTTCCTGCCAATGCCTCGTCTTTTGTGAGGACGAGAGTGGTGCCGTCTGCCTTATCAGGATCCAGGGTGAATTTCAGCGTATCAAATTTGACGGTGCCGTCGCTGCCGTTGGTCTTTTTCTGTGTAGCAATGCCGCTGCCTTCCAGAGAAAACTCGAAGTCGTCCTTCTTGAGTTCTACCTTACCCTCGGGGGACATGGAAGATTCGACAATGACGGATCCGACGATAAATTCCTTCGTGATGCTGAGATCTACCTCACCCTCAGGAGGAATACGCGGGTTGGTGATGGTTACGTTTGCAGTATCGCCGACCGTGCCCGTCTCGGGAGAAACAGCAATGCTGTCGACGTCAAAGTGATCGCGATTTACGCCCGTTTCACCAACCTGGAAGGTCGCTCCCTCGGGAATGCCCGGGAAGTAGATGGTCTGACCGTTCTTGATCGTAACCACGCCGTTTTCAGCTACGGGGAGAGCCGCGAGCTCTTCTGCTGTATAGCTGCTCTTGGATTCCGTGTCATAGCTGAGGTCATACGACTTGAAGTTGCCGTCTTTCTCGAGGTTGATCTGCACCTGCGCTGTAAAGGTATCATCCTCATACAGGTCGCCTTTCTTCAGAGGCTGTCCGTCAAAGCCGACCGCCTTCTTCGTTACGGCGATGTTGCTGACCTTGGGAACATTGACGTACTTTGCGTGCAGCTGAGCGAAATCGTAGTTCTGGTTGGACTTCGGGTCGATCAGCTTTCTGTTGCCCGTGCCCTCACCGTTTTCGTCGAGCAGATCTGTTCCGCCCGAGGTTTCAGGCTGCTGATCGCCGTGGACATCGCTCTTATAAACCCAGTGAGAGTCATATTTCAGAATGCTGTCCTCGGCATTGTACTGCGTCACCTGCATATTGTTGCCCGTATTAAAGAAGTTGGTGAAATGCGCCGCATCTCCGCTTCCGAGCGAGAACTTATTGGATGCGTCTCCTGTAACTCTCGTCTCATTGCCGTCCTTATCGATAACAGTGTAGGAAAGCTTATTCAACTGCTTGTCGTTCTCCTTGGGAACGAAGTCGAATTTGGTGACTGCCTTGACATCATCTCTGAGACCGGGGTTGACGTTGGTGTCCTGGATTTCTTCTTCAACGATGTAGTCGTTGCCGAGAGGAATCATGGTGAAGGACATCTGGCAGTTACTCTCCAGCATACCGCGTTCCATATAGAATACGGTCATGGTGTAGTCGTTGTAGTTGCCCTGTGCGTCGGTCGCCTCAAAATCAAACGAAGTGGTTACAGACTTCTCATTGTTCTTGATGGGACCGTCGATCTTTCCGTCGGGGTTGTCTGTCCAGAACTTCTTGCCCTGGAAGCCGGAAATGCTCAGATCGCCGGTCTTTTCGCCGTCATTCATGCTCTCGTTCTTCGCGACAAGGAAGTTTGACATTTCCTTGAGCGGAGTGCCCTTGGAGCCTTTCGCGTCAGCTCTGAATCTGTACTCGCTGCCGTTCTTGTCGGCGCTTGTGTCGCAGTAGTAGAACTGACCCTCATGGCCGTTGCCCCACGCGTAAAGCACAAGACTGTTCCATCCGCTCCATTCAACCGCCCAGATATCTTTACAGGATGAGCTATTATCATGTACTCTGTCAACAGTCGCTGTCTTTGTTTTGAAGTTGACGGTACCGGTGCTCATCTTGTGGTTACCGCCCATATCGAGTACGAGCTGCGAGTTGCCGTTTTTATCGGTGATGAACATCCAGAGATCGTCGTCGCCCGAGAAGTTGAACTTGACGTCCTCACCGTTCGGAAGGACTCCGCCTGCGGGAACACGGAACTTCATGTCCATACGGATACCAAAGCCGTAGTCCAGATTCTTTCCGTCTCCCTTTTTATTGAACGGGAAAATACCATAGCCTGAATTTGTGTCTGCCATAAAGTACTTCAGACCGTCGTTCACGCCGTAATTCGTTCCTGCGCCGTAGTTTACGGTCGTAGGCGTATTGTTGTCCCATTCAAAATAGACGTTATCCTTGGCGTCAGTGGAATCAAAGAAGTACTCGGTATAAGCCTTCTGTTCCCCGACAGCCTGATGCTCGACCTGTCTGAACGGGAACGAGCTCTTGATAACCTTGGTATAATCAAAGTTCTCATCGAAATAAGGCATTTTTGTAGTGCCGTTGGCAGCATACAGCTGGTTGTTGATCAGCGTATTGCTGACAAGGCCCTGATAGCTGGTGTGATGGTCATAAACGCCGTTGGAGTTATTCGCCGAATAGCTGAAACGTGTTGCGTTTTGAGTGGTCATCATATTCCAGACCGTGCTCTTGTCTGCACCCTCATGATGCGCGCTTGTGTCATAAGCGCCGTGGGTGTTACAGAAGTTGCCAAAATAGAGAGGTTTCGACCAAGACGAATTTGCGTTGGCATAAGCCTTGATCTTATCATTGTACATCCAGTAGGGATACCACTCGTCCTTCGAGCCGTTGTAACCGGTACCTGCTTTTACTACATTCCGCCATTGGTTGCTGTTGATTTCCTGGTCGGAAAGATAGTCAAAGTAGGTCGCCGGAGTCCAGAAAACATCTGTACCGTTACTCGTGCCTACAGCGGCGCTCATGCCGGCGCCGACTGTTTCGTCGTCTGCGGTCGCCGCGTTTGCAACTGTGCTGAGCAGCGGCACCGCGCCTGAACCGACAACGGTCAACGCAAGCAGTGAAGCAGTGATCTTGTGCTTCAGATTCCAGCGCTTTTCTTTGCTGTGTTGCAAATAAATTCCTCCTTCTTGTTAATTTTGGTTGAAAAATCAACCTTTGGTTTGATTTCAGGTTGATTTTTACCAACCCGTACCTTGTGCATTGTGAAATATTTAACAAAAAGCGGGCGTCTTTTTATTAAAAATTCCGCTATATGCTCAATTATTATTATACGCAAAATAGAACAATTATAATTCTATATTAGAATTATAATGCAAGAAATTTCAGATAATTTTCACAAAATAATCACAAGTTTTACTATTTGGTGCATAAACGTCAATTGGATAAACATTGAAAAAAAGCGACTGTACAAACAGCCGCTTTTTTCGGATTTTTTTGTGCTCAGCAGGACTGCTGCGCGAATTTCATTTTAACCTCGTTGATCTTGCTCTGCTGCGCCTGCTCGCCGCTGTACCAGCCCTTCTGCTCCATCTTGCCGTAAATCTGCTCCTGCCGTCTGAGCGCTGCGCCCAGAGAGGTCGCGAAGGTCTGGTGGACGTCGGTGCTCGAGGACTCGATCGCGCCGTGCATCAGCAAGTCGCACGCGCCCTTTTCGAGCAGCAGCATGTTTTCCATATAATCTCTGTCTGTCATGGCAAATCCTCCTTACAGTAAGCCGTAAAAGCTTTGGAACATCTCGCAGTGCTTCTGTTCCAGCTCTCTCGCGAAGCTCTTGAGCTCGCCGTCCTGAAGCTGTTCGGCGACGTTGCGGCACTCGGTCTGAAAATGCTTCTCGTGGCCGAGCACGTCCTGTACATACAACAATTCTTTTTCTGTCATAAACAAACCTCCTGTCGCAGTTAGTATGCGCAGGAGGCTGTATGATTATACATAGACGGTTTTGTTTTTGACGTAGATCACCATGCCGGGCTTTGCGCCCGAGGGCTTGCTGACATTTTTGACCTGTGTGTAATCGACGGGTACATTCGAGCTGCCGCGCGCCTTGCTGTGATAGACCGCGAGCCGTGCCGCCTCGAGAATCGCGGTATCGCTGACCTCCCTGCCGTCGGTCACGATGATGACGTGGGAGCCGTGTATCTCCTTGGTGTGCAGCCAGACGTCGTTCTTGGCGGCGGTTTTGAGGGTGAGCTTGTCGTTTTGGCGGTTGTTCCTGCCGACGTAGATCTTGAAGCCGTCGCTCGACTCAAATTCCAGCGGCGGCAGGGCGGTCGGCTTGGGCTGTCTGCCCTTGGGCTTGCGAAGATAGCCCTGCTCGGTCAGTTCCTCGCGTATCTGCGCCAGCTCGCGCTCGCTCTCGGCGCGGCTGACCTCGTCCAGCACGGAATCGAAGTAGCGCAGCTCCTCCTCACCCTTTGCGAGCTGCTCTGTCAGGAAGCTCTCGGCGTTTTTCGCCTTTTGGTAGTCCTTATAGAACCGCTGCGCGTTCGCTGCGGGAGAAATCGCGGGATTCAGGCGGATGGTGAGCGTGCCGCCGTTCTCGTCATAGAAGTTCTCGACTGTCACGCTGTCCGCGCCGCGCTCCACGCGGTAGAGGTTCGCCTGCAATAAGTCGCCGCGGATGCGCAGCGCCTCGCGGTCGGCGCACTGCTGCAGCTCGGTGTGCTGCTTTTGCAGCCTGCGCGCCACGCGGTCGCGGTGGTTGCGCAGCAGCTTGTTCAGGCTGTGTGTCTTGACGCGCATGCGCTCCTGTCGGTCGCGCTCGTCATAGAAGCGGTCGATCACCGCGTTAAAGCCGTCGCCGCGTTCGACGCGCATAAAGCCGCCGTACTGCCGGATTTCCAGAAACGCGACGTCCATCGGCTTGCCGTCCTCGCGGTAGACGGTATAGGGAACGCCCGAGCACTGTTCACAAGTCCCTTTTAAATAGAAAAGGAAATCGAGCAGCTTGTCATAGAGCGCACCCTCCAATCGGTTTGTCGCACCCTCCGTCACACGGTATTCCAGCTCGCGCGCGACGATCGGCGAAATGCCCTGTATCGCCTGCAGCGCCGCTTTGGAAAGCGCCATCTCCGCAGGGAAGGATTTGATTTTTTCCGCGATTTCCTCGGGAGAAGCGGTCAGCAGGCTCAGCTTGTCCTGCTCCTCGGGCAGCTCGTATTTGAGGTTCGGCAGAATCAGCCGCTTGCTGCTGACGGTCAGGTCGACGCGCTTGAGCGCGTCGATGATCAGCTGCGTGTCGCGGTTGAGCACGATGATGTTGCTGTACATGCCCATGATCTCACACGCGACGGTAAGAAACACCTCGTCGCCCAGCTCGTTGACGCACGCAAAGTCGAGAAACAGCACGCGGTCGCAGCGGAGCTGACGCACGGCGATCAGCTTGCCGCCTCCCAGCCGCTTGCGCAGCAGCATGCAGAACATCGGCGGCTGCGCGGGATTCTCGGGCGTGTTCTCGCAGAAGTTCACGCGCGGCGAATTGGCGCGCGCCGAAAGCAGAAGCTTTTTGGTGCCCGAATAGGTGCGCAGCGTCATCACCAGCTCGTCGCGGTTGGGCTGATAGATCTGGTTGACCCGCGCGCCGAGGGCTTCTTTTTCAATTTCCTGTTTGATATGTCGTAAATAAACGCCGTCTAAAGCCATAATTCATTCTCCGAAAGGCGATTGAACGCCCTATTTATGATATTTCCCGTTGGACGCGATTTCATACGCGCGGTAGATCTGTTCGGCGAGGATCATCCGCGCCATCGTGTGCGGAAAGGTCATGCGGCTCATGGAGAGCTTTTCGTCCGCCGCCGCCTTGACCTCGTCGCTCAGACCGTAGCTGCCGCCGATGACAAAATCGACGGTGCTCCTGCCCGTCACCGCAAGAGTGTTGAGCGTGCCGGCAAGTTCTTCGCTCGTGCGCAGCTTGCCTTCGATGCACAGGGCGATCACATAGTCCGACGGGCTGATTTTCTGCATGATGCGCTTTCCCTCGGCCTGCAGCACCTCCGCGATCTGTGCGGGATTGGGGTTGTTGCCGCGGATTTTCTCCTCCGCAAGCTCGATAATCCGGAGCTTGCAGAACGCCTGCAGGCGCTTGGCGTATTCGTCGATCGCCTGCGCAAAATATTTTTCCTTGATTTTTCCGATACAGAGGATGTTGACCTTTTGCATTAAAATATCACGCTCTTTATGGTGGGATTGTAGGGTGCGATGTCGAGGGTGTAGTCGCTTTTGAACTTCATGCCCGCTCTGCCAAGCTCCGCGACAGCGGTCCGCAGCGCAAGCTGAGGCGTATTATTCTGCTCGCTGAGATGCCCCAGCATCAGACGGCAGGTGCCGCTTCCCACAAGCTGCGCCAGCTCGACGGCGCAGGCGTCATTGGAAAGGTGCCCGATATCCGAGAGGATCCGCCTTTTGAGCGGATAGGGATAGGGACCCGTGCGCAGCATATCCACGTCGTGGTTCGATTCCAGCACCACGAAGTCGCAGCGTGCGAGCGCCGCCCGGATAGGTTCGCTGACAAAGCCGAGGTCAGTCGCAATCATCGCTACTTTTCCGTCGGGTGCCGTCACGCGGTAGCAGCAGCTTTCCGCCGCGTCGTGCGAGGTGTTGACGCGCTGTATTTTCATATTGCCGAGCGCGATTTCCGAGGTGATCACCTCATTTTTTCCGCCCTCGAACAGGTAATTCTTCGCGGCAAGCGCGTTCAGCGTTCCTGCGCTCGCGAAAACGGGCAGCTTGTTCTTTTTGGTGAGCACGCGCAAGCCCTGACAGTGGTCGATGTGCTCATGCGTGACGAATACGGCGGCGACGCTCTTCATGCTCAGACCGTTTGCCTCCATTGCCATCTCGATCTGCTTGCAGCTGCGACCCGCGTCAATCAGCACACCCTCCGCTGCTGTGCCGATGTAATAACAATTTCCCTTGCTGCCGCTGAACAGCGGTACCACTCTCGCCATACTCTCATCCTCCGATTTGCTGCTAACTATCATAGCACATTTTATGAAGAAGGGCAAGAGCGAAAAGCGCCGGTGGGCGCTCTCTCCCGCCTTTGGAAACGTTCATCTCCGGAATCATTCATCAACGGCGGGATAAAAAGTTTCCTGTAATGCGAAAGAGCCGAACCTCGCGGCCGGCTCTTTTCCGTTTATAGAGTTTTCTGCAGATTGGGAAAGACGCTGAGGGTGCGTTTCAGGATGCCGTTCATATAGGCGATCGCGGTGCCGTAATTCGTGAACGGTACGCCGCTGTCCTCGGCGAACTGTCTGCGGTAGCGCATTTCGCGCTCGTTGAGCATACAGCCGCCGCAGTGGATAACCAGCTTGTAGGGCGACAAATCCTCGGGAAATCCCTTGCCCGAGGAGGTCTCGATGACAATATCCTTGCCCGTGTACTTCCGCAGCCAATTCGGCAGCTTGACGGTGCCGATATCGTCGCACTGGCGGTGATGGGTGCAGCCCTCGGAAATCAGCACCCTGTCGCCGTCCTGCAGCCGCTCGATAGCGGCGGCTCCCGCGACGGCGGTCTCGAGAAAGCCCTTGTAGCGCGCCATGAGAATCGAGAACGAGGTCAGCCGCACGTCGTCGGGCACGATGTCCTTGACCTTCGCGAACGCCTGACTGTCGGTGATCACCACGCTCGGCTTTTTGCCGAGAGAAACGAGCAAGTCCGCCAACTCGGTGTCGCGGACGACGAGCGCCGCCGCTCCCGCGTCGAGCAGGTCGCGGATGGTCTGCTGCTGCGGCAGGATCAGTCTGCCCTTCGGCGCCGCCTTGTCGATCGGCACCACCAGCACCGCGATATCGCCCGTTTCCACCAGATCGGCGCAGATTTTTCTTCCGTCGTCCTCGCTTTTGACGAGCCGTGCGACGGTTTCTTTCAGGGAATCGATGTTCTCCTTTGTCAGCGCGCTGACGGCAAGCCCGTCGGCGTACTCTTTCTGTCCTGTCAGATCGCTCTTGTTGTAGGCAACGAGGCAGGGGATTTTTTTCTGTTCAAAAATCGCAATCAACTCATGGTCGGCAGCGGTTTTGCCGACGGTTCCGTCGACCACCAGCACCGCAATATCCACGCGGTTGAGCACCTGCTTGGTGCGCTTGACGCGCTCCGCACCGAGGCTGCCCTCGTCGTCAAAGCCCGGTGTGTCGATAATCATAACAGGTCCGAGCGGCAGCAGCTCCATCGCCTTGGTAACGGGGTCGGTCGTGGTGCCCTTGACGTCGGACACCACGGAAATCTGCTGATTGGTAAAGGCATTGACGACGCTCGACTTGCCCGCGTTGCGCCTGCCGAAAAATCCGATATGCACCCTCTCACCCGAGGGCGTGCTGTTCAGGCTCATAAAAGCCTCCTTAGAATCTGAAATCGCGCTTGTTGTTGTTCTTGATGTCCTCGATGTGCTCGGCGGCGATTTTTCTGACCTTCTCCTTGGGGATGTTGAGCAGCTCCTTCTCGATCACCTTTTCGCCGATGGCGAGGGTCTCGGGAGAAGCGTAGTCCACCAGATATTCCTCGAGCGTCATCAGGGCGTTGGGGTGGCAGCAGTTCTGGATCTGTCCGCTCTTGCACAGCGACATGAAGCGGTCGCCTGTTCTGCCCTCACGGTAGCAGGCGGTACAGAAGGACGGGATATAACCCAGCTCCATCAGCCATCTGACGACCTCGTCGAGCGTGCGCTGGTCGGAGACGTCGAACTGCGCGGAGTTCTCCTCCTCCGGCTCCGGCTCGACATAACCGCCGACGCTCGTTTTGGAGCCGCCGCTGATCTGGGAGATACCGAGACGGAGCGCCTTCTGACGGACGCTCTTGCTCTCGCGGGTGGAGATGATCATGCCCGTGTAGGGAACGGCGATGCGGATGATTGCGATGATCTTGCAGAAGGTCTCGTCGTCGATGCCGTTGTCGAAGGTGTCAGGGTCGATATCGTCCGCAGCCTTGATGCGCGGTACGCTGATGGTGTGGGGACCGACGCCGTGAACCGCCTCGAGGTGCTCGGCGTGCATGAGGATACCCGCGAGCTCATAGCGGTACAGCTCCAGACCGAAGAGAACGCCCAGACCGACGTCGTCGATGCCGCCCTCCATCGCTCTGTCCATCGCCTCGGTGTGGTAGTCGTAGTTGTGCTTGGGACCTGTGGGATGCAGCTCCTCGTAGCTCTTTTTGTTGTAGGTTTCCTGGAACAAAATGTAAGTTCCGATACCCGCGTCGTGGAGCTTCTTGTAGTTCTCGACGGTGGTCGCGGCGATGTTGACGTTCACGCGGCGGATAGCGCCGTTCTTGTGCTTGATGGAGTAGATGGTGTCGATGCACTCGAGGATGTACTCGATCGGGTTGTGCACGGGATCCTCACCCGCTTCGATTGCAAGGCGCTTGTGACCCATATCCTGCAGCGCGATGACCTCGTTCTTGACCTCCTCCTGCGTGAGCTTCTTGCGGCAGATGTGCTTGTTCTTCGCGTGGTAGGGGCAGTAGACGCAGCCGTTGACGCAATAGTTGGAAAGATAGAGCGGCGCGAACATGACGATACGCTCGCCGTAGAAGTCCTTCTTGATCTGCTCCGCGAGGGCGTAGATCTCCTTGAGCTTTTCGGGATCGTCGCACGCGAGAAGGACGCTCGCCTCACGGTGGTCAATGCCCTTGCGCAGCTTCGCCTTTTCGATGATGCTGTCGATCAGCTCCATGTTGTCCTTGTTTTCGTCCGCATAGCGGAGGGTGTCGAGGATTTCTCCATCGTTGATGAATTCCTCAGCCTTCAATGATTTGGGATCGTAAATAGCCATATTGATTACTCCTTAATTGGTATTATCTTGATAATCTCCCCTGCCGACCGCGATTTCATATCCGATCGCTTTCAGCTTTTCGGCGAGCAGCGCGACGCTTTCGGCAGCTTCCTCGCCTGTGGAGATTTTGTTGTCATACAGTGAATAGTCCGCACGGTGCTCCTGTGGTGACAGGTTGGGCATCACGACGTTTGCGCCGTGCAGAATTCCCAGTTCTCTGCCGTTTTTGTCGATCGTGCCGAGCGCGGTGGTGGCAGGAAGCAGGATGTTCGGGTTCATCAGGCGGATGACGGACAGAAGAATCAATGTCATCCGCAGACTGCCGTGCGGACAGTCGCGGTAATCGGTATCCTTATGCGGGACGAAAGGCCCGATGCCGCACATCTGCGGCTGAAACGCCTTGATGAACAGCAAGTCGTCCGCGAGGTTCTCCGTCGTCTGATAGGGTGAACCGACCATGAAGCCCGCTCCCGTCTGGAAACCGATGCTTTTGAGCAGCCGCAGGTTTTCCATGCGGTTATCAAAACGCATTTGCGGCGGATGGAGCTTTTCGTAGTGTGTCCTGTCCGCGGTTTCGTGCCGCAAGAGATAGCGGTCGGCGCCCGCTTCATAAAGTCTGCGGAAGCTCTGTTCTCCGCGCTCGCCGAGCGACAGCGTGACGGCGCAGTCGGGATAACGCGCCTTGATCGCGCGGACGATCGCACAGACGCGGTCGTCGGTGAAATACCCGTCCTCACCGCCCTGAAGCACAAAGGTGCGGAACCCGAGAGCGTAGCCCTGCTCACAGCAGGAGAGAATCTGTTCTTCGCTGAGACGGTAGCGCACCGCGTTTCGGTTGGAGCGGCGGATGCCGCAGTAATAGCAGTCGTTTTTGCAGTAGCTGGAAATCTCGATCAGTCCGCGGATATAGATTTTGTTTCCGAACTGATCCAACGCGGTCTTTCTCGCCGCGTCCGCAAGCAGCTTTTCATCCTTATCGCCGAGGGTGTTCAGCAGAAAGACGGCTTCCTCCCTGCTTAGATCGTGTTCCGTTTCCAGCCTGCGGATAATATCTCGGTTGTTCATGTTATTTTTTGGAATAGGCGGTCTTGACGGTCACGCCCTGCACTCTGCCGAGCTTTCCCGAGACCTGGTTGATCACATCAGGCTCCGCGTCGATCACGACGCTGATGATGCTGATGTTCTTCTCTCTGTAAGGGATTCCCATTCTGCCGATAATATATTCGGAATACAGATGGAGAATATCGTTGATTTCATTCGCGCAGCCGGGATTTTCGACAATGATGCCGATGACTGCGACCCGTGTGTTTTCCGGCATATTTTTCCTCCGTTTTTTTCCTCCGTTTTTTTCCTCCGTTTTTTATCCTCCGCCTTTGGAAAAGTTATGTTTTTGACAAGCATTCATCAACGGCGGGTCAGACGTTTCTGCCCTGCCGTTCACCGGCTCGCTCACGGAAACGTTTCTCTTTGGAAACTGCCATTGGCTCTGCAAAATAACAAACGGCGGTGATGACACCGCCGTTTTACGCATAGCTTCGCAGCCGGGAAAAATCCCGGCGCTTTGTTACGGTAGCTTTGGAGTCAATCGCATTTCCTCTTCAGGTACGCTTATTCAGTTTTAGAAAGAGCCTGAGCTGCCGTGCGAGGAGCCGCCGCCCGAGGAGGAACCGCCGCTGCCTGAGCTGCTGCTCGAGATAACGGTATAGCTCGTGTGACTGCCGAGGAACTCGTCCTGTTTATCCAGCAGGTTCATGGAGCTGTTCTCCTTGAGGTTGTAGGTACCGCTCTTGCCGTTGTACTTGTATCTGCCGACGTTGACGCCCGCGAAGATACCGCCGCCCGCCAGCGCGATCAGTCCGAACAGCCAGCCCCAGTGGGTGAGCGTCCAGAGAAATTTGTTGCTCTTTTTCTCACGCTCTGACGCGAGCTGTTCCTCGCTTTTGCCTTCGACGTGGTTGCTGTGATGACCGTCGGAGGGTATGCCCTGCTCATAGAAGGATACGGATGTATCCGCGAAGATCTGCACCGCGGACACCATATCACCGCTCGCAAGAGAGGGCTTGAGCGCGGATTTCATTTCCGTGAGACGCTCGTCGGTGAAATAGCTCTCCGCTGTGCCGTGAGTCAGGATGATGCGGTTGGAGGACGCGTTATCGATGACAAACATCACGCAGTCCGCTTCAAAGACATTGCGGTTGTTGTCGTAGTAATTATTATAGTATTTATCCATGCGCGACGAGCTGACGTTGTCGTTCGTGGTGACGACGGCGAGCTGCCAGTCCGTCTTGCTGCCCGCAGCCGAGAGCTTGTCGCACAGGCTCGTCATTTGCTCGTCGGTGAAGATATTCGCCTCGTCGATCAGCGCGTAGTTCTCATCGCCGTAGGAGCCGATCGCGAATGCGCCGAAGCTGCTGCCGAGCAGCAGCACCAGTGCGAGCAATGCCGCGACCGCCGCCTTGGTTTTTTTACAGGAAGTCCGGATCATAAGAACAGCATACCTCCTATCGTGGCGATGGCAAAGATGATTGCCGCGACGACCGCGCCCCAGAGCGCGAGCTTGCCGCCCGCGACAGGCAGCTTGCCGTAGGTCTTGCCCGTCTGACCGTTGATGGCAAAGGGCAGGATCTCGCCCTTGAATTTATAGGTGACGATCCAGACGGGAAGCAGGGTGTAGCGCCAGTTCTGCGAGTAGATCTTGTTGTTGTAGTTTTCAAGATGTACGCCCTCGTAGCCCGTCATTGTGCCTGTGAGGAGCTGCTTGGAATACTCCTCGATGCGCTGCGTCATCATACCCTCGATGTCCTTGCGCTCGACCTCTCTCTTTTCCGCCTTGAAGCCCGAGAGGTAGCTCATGGAGAAGGGAACCGCCTTGCTCACATCGTAGGGATGGACGCACTGCAGCATATCGTGCCGCTTGCTCGACTGGTACTGGTCGAGGTACTTCATCGCCTCCTGCGCGTTTGCCGCGCGGTTGGACTGCGGCTGATTGGGGTTCTGATTCGCGCTCTTCTTGTCGCGGAGCGCCTCCTCAAATACGTTGTTGATATTGATGTCTCCCGTTCTGTACAGACGGAAGCGGCTGGTTTCGGTATAGCGGCGGTTGCCCGACGTCCAGTGACGCACCTTCTTCGCCGAAGCGACGGCGGATGACTGCATCTGCTCGTCCACATACCAATAGGGGAAGTATACGCCCTGCATCTTCTCGAACTGCGCCTTGCTCGCAAAGCCCGCAGGCAGGAATTTCTTTCTGCCGCACATCTTCATGAACGCGTCGACCGCCTTGTCCTTGGTAAGAGCAAAGGGGATGACGCTGTCGGGCTTGAACTCGCCCGAAAGACGGGAGCCGAGCACGACGGGGCTCTGACAGAAGTAGCAGGTTGTCGCCGCGGTGGATTCTGCGGTGATGACCTCCGCGCCGCATGCGGGGCAGGAATAGGACACCATGAAGTCCTCGTCAAAATCCTCGCCCTTTCTCTGTGCCTGCGCGCGCTGCTGCTCCGAAGCCTTTACCTCACGCTCGTTGACGGTCTCCTTCTGCTCCTTCTCGGCGTACAGACTCTGAATCTGCTGCGTCGTGAAGGCGGAGCCGCAGTATTCGCAGACAAAATTCTGCTTCTCGGGGTTAAAGGACAGCGGTGCGCCGCAGCTCGGGCACTTATAATCCATTGTAGCCATAAATATTCTCCGTTAATCAGTTGGTAAAAAGGGCGGCATGGGAAGCCGCCCTCTCGTATTCAGAAATTACTGCTTCGCGCCGCATTCGGGGCAGAACTTCGCACCCGGAGCGAGCTGTGCGCCGCAGTTGGTGCAGAAGCGTCCCTTGGGAGCCTCGGGCTTGGGCTTGCCGCACTCCATGCAGAACTTGCCGGTGTTGACCGCACCGCAGGAGCAGGTCCAGCCGCCCTGCTGGGGCGCCTGAGGAGGCTGCTGCTGGCCGTAGCCCTGCTGGGGCTGACCGTAGCCCTGCTGAGGCTGCGCGTACTGGGGATTCTGCATATAGCCGCCCATCACGCCTGCGCCCATGTTCTGAGCCATGTTCATGCCCATGAAGCCGACAGCTGCGCCGCCCGCGTTCTTGCCCGCGCTGCTGATGCCTTCGCCGACGCTTTTTGCCATGAACGCCTGCTGGTTGGCAGCGTCCTTGAGGTAGCTGACCTGAGACGCCATCTTGCTGCGCTCGTTGATGATCTGCTGGCTTTCCTCGCTGTAGGACGGGGGCTGCATGCCGACGGAAACGACCTCGAAGCCTCTGAGCTGGTTCCAGTCCTCGTCGAGCGCCTGCGCCATGTACTTGCCCATTTCCTTTGTCTTGGAGGCAATGTGGCTGATGCGGAAGCCGTCCGCGGAATAGTTATTGAAAGCGGTGCCGAGCTCGGAGATGAACTCGTCGTTGTACTGCTGGATATCGGGAGGAGCAAAGGTGAACTTGCGGTTGCCCGTGATGCACTCCTTCGGGATAACCTCCATATAGAACTTGAAGGGATCGGTGATCTTGATGGAGTAGGTGCCGTGCAGGCGCATGAACAGCTCGGACTCATAGAAGTTGTCAAAATACTGAACGGGATTCTGTGTACCGAACTTGATGTTCTTGATTTCCGCGAGGTTGAGGAAGAAAACCCTCTGGGAGGTCGAGGAAATGCCGCCGTACTTGATACGGCTGAAGCTCTCCTTGATGGAGTCGCCGAACTGTCCGTTGAACAGGGACGGCAGGACGCTGTTGTCGACCTTATAATAACCGGGGTCAGCGGTATAGTCCACGATCTTGCCGCCGTCGACAAGAATCATAAACTGTTTGTCATATACGTGAATGATCGAACCGTTGGAAACGAGGTTTTCGCCGCCCTTTTTGTTCTGGCTTCTGCCTCTCTGGTCGACTGCCTGACCGGGAACGAGGACGTCGTTATTGCCCATGGGCGAGGGCTCGATGACTTCCAGCCATGAATCGGCGAGACCGCCTGTGACAGCGTTGATCGCAGCTCTGATAATACCCATTATGAAACACTCCTTTGTGGATATGATGTGATGGTAAGGAAACGCAAAATTCCCCTATGTAATCTATTTTAATATATAATTGTTTAAAAAGCAATATTTTTTGTAAAAAAGGCGTCATCAATAAGGACGCGCGTTGGAGCGCTCCTCTTTGATGCTCTCAAAACGCCATGTACGGGTGTTGACCTCGACAACGCCCGTGCCGCAGTAGTCGCAGAACTTCTGACCGAGGTTCCGGATCGGCGCACCGCAGTTGGGGCAGTTGAGTCCGAGCGACCTGCCGCCCTCGATCGCGAGCTTTTCCTCATCCTGAACATAGACGAGATTGACGTCATAGACCGTTTCGCGCTTGCGGTCGGTCTTGCCGCTGATGAGCTTGCCGTTCTTGTCCTGCGTGAAGTCGTAGTGACCGACGGAAATATTGAACACGATGCTGACGGTCGCGCCGTTTTTGATGTAGCGCGCGATTTCCGTCTGATGGAAGGTGCCCTCGCTGATCTGACGGTCGTAGCCGTGGGACTCGAGGTCGCCGATGATGCTGTAGACATCGTTTCGCAGCGAAACCGAGCAGTCGTCGTTGAGCAGTCCCATATCCTTCGCGCTGATCGCGGCAAAGTAGCTGCGCAGCACGCCCTGCGCTCTGGATTTGAACACCTCGTAGTCAAACTCGGGGAAGTCGCGCTGAATCGCGGGCAGATAGATATCCGTCATGCCGTGAACCGTGCGGGGCTGTTCGGAGGCATTCTGAATCTGGTTGACGGCTTTTCCGAGGTCGTCCGTACCGAACGCCTGACGTGAAAAATTCTTCAGACGCGCGCGGATATAGAGAAAGACGATCAAAACGATGATTGCCAGCACCGCAATGACCGCGATTGGCACAATCACTCCTGCCCACTGCATACTGCCACTTCCTTTCGGTTTAGAGATTACTCCTCTGTGTTTTTCACGGCGATACCCAGCACGTCGAGGCTCTCCTTGTCAACGGGAGCCGGACAAGCGGACATCAGCTCGCTCGCGTTCTGCACCTTCGGGAAGGCGGTGACGTCGCGCAGGCTGTCGGTGCCGCAGAGCAGCATGGTGACGCGGTCAAGACCGATGCCCATGCCGCCGTGAGGCGGTGCGCCGTATTTGTAGGCTTCCACAAGGAAGCCGAACTTGGCTTCGATTTCCTCGTCCGTGAGCTTGAGGGCGCGGAACATCTTCTGCTGCAGCTCGGGGTTGGTGATACGCATGGAGCCGCTGGAAAGCTCGACGCCGTTGAGCGTGAGGTCGAACGCCTTCGCGATGACCTTGGACGGGTCAGTGTCGAGATATTGGATGCACTCCTCCTTGGGCATGGTGAACGGGTGGTGCATCGCGAGCCACTCGCCCGTCTCCTCGTCCTTCTCGAAGAACGGGAAATCCACGATCCAGAGGAAGCTGAACTCGTCGGGGATGATATTCAGGCGCTTCGCGATTTTCAGACGAAGTGCGCCGAGGGTGGAGAGAACGGTGCTGTTCTTGTCGGCGACGATCAAAATTACGTCGCCCTTTTCCGCGCCGAGACGTTCATAAATAGCGTTCAGCTCGTCCTCGGTCATAAATTTCTTGAAGGAGGCGTTCGGCTCGTCGACCCATCTGACATAGGCGAGACCCTTTGCGCCGATGCCCTTGACATACTCGGTGAGCTTGTCGATCTCCTTTCTGGTATAGACCGAAGCGGCGTTCTTCGCGACGATCGCGCGGACGGAGCCGCCGTTTTCGATCGCGCCGGTGAACACGCCGAAGCCGCAGTCCTTTACTAAATCGGAGATATCCTGTAATTTCATGTCAAAGCGGATATCGGGCTTGTCGGAGCCGTAGTTCTCCATCGCCTCGGTGTAGGTCATTCTGCGGAAGGGCGTCGGCAGCTCCTTGCCGAGTACGTCCTTGAACAGCCGCTTGAACAGTCCCTCGTTGACCGCGAGGATATCCTCGACGTCGACAAAGGAAAGCTCCATATCGATCTGGGTGAATTCGGGCTGACGGTCCGCTCTGAGATCCTCGTCGCGGAAGCAGCGCGCCAGCTGGATGTATCTGTCAAAGCCCGCGACCATCAGCAGCTGCTTGTAGATCTGCGGCGACTGGGGCAGGGCGTAGAATTTGCCGTTATGAATACGCGAGGGAACGAGATAATCGCGCGCGCCCTCGGGGGTGGACTTGATCATCATGGGGGTTTCGATCTCAACGAAGCCGTTCTCGGCAAAGTAGTCGCGCGCAACCTTGGAAATTTTGCTTCTGAGCATGATGTTGTTGAGCAGCGGACGGCGGCGCAGGTCGAGATAGCGGAATTTCAGGCGCAGCTCCTCGTTGGTGTTGAGGTCGTCCACGATTTCAAAGGGCGGCGTCTGCGCCTTGGAAAGCACGCGCAGGTCGGTGACGACCACCTCGATATCGCCCGTGGGTATCTCGCTGTTCTTGGCGCTTCTCTCGCAGACCATGCCCTTAGCGGCGAGAACGAACTCGCTGCGGCAGGCAAACGCCTTGTCGAAAATCTCCTTGTCGGTCTGATCGTTGAACGCGAGCTGCACGATGCCCGTGCGGTCGCGCAGGTCAATAAAAATCAGCTTGCCGAGGTCTCTGCAGCGCTGTACCCAGCCGCAGACGACGACCTCACTGCCAACGTCGGAGATTCTCAGATCTCCGCAGTAATGGGTACGCTTCAAGCCCGTCATATATTCCATATATTTTACCTCCGTGTTTTTTAAATCGCGCAGATAGCTCGGTGGTTCACAACACCTCGGTCGCCCGCGCCTTACTGCGTATTTTATGTCTTACACCGGCTCTCTCTGTCCGATGTTTATTTTAGCGGATATCAATATTAAATGCCGAACGACTGATTCTCCGTCAGCTGGAGCACCGAGAATTTCTCGGCAAAGCTCTCGTCGAGGGCAAGCTCGGTCTGTTCGCCCGTTTCCATATTCTTGACCTTCGCCTTGTTCTCGGCGATCTCGTTGTCACCGAGCACAAGCGAATACTTCGCGCCGATTTTGTCGGCGTACTTCATCTGCGCGCGCAGACCTCTGCCGACCACGTCGGTCTCCGCGGTCAGTCCGCACTCGCGCACTCTCTTGAGCAGCTCGAACGCCTTGATTTTTGCCGCGTCGCCCATCGTGGCGATGTAGAGCGCGCAGAAGTGGGTGTCGGGAATTTCGATTCCCTGCGCGTCCATGACCATCAGCAGACGCTCCAGTCCCATCGCGAAGCCGAGAGACGGCGTGTGCTTGCCGCCCAGCTCCTCCATTAAGCCGTCGTACCTGCCGCCGCCGCAGACAGTGCCCTGTGCGCCGATGCTGTCGGTGACGAATTCAAAAACAGTCTTGGTGTAATAGTCCAGACCACGCACGATGGTGGGGTTGACGGTATAGGCAACGCCGGCGCAGTCGAGATACTTCTTGACCTCGGTGAAGTGGCTCTCGCAGTCCTCGCAGAGATAGTCGGTGATTTTCGGCGCGTCCTTGGCGATCGCCTTGTCCTCGGGGCTTTTGCAGTCGAGCAGACGCATGGGGTTCTTCTCCAGACGCGAAAGGCAGGTTTCGCAAAGCTGCTCGCGGTAGCCGCCGAAATAGTCCCTGAGCGCCTGATTGTATTTCGCGCGGCACTCGGGGCAGCCGATGGAATTGAGCTCCAGACGGATCTCGCTCAGTCCGAGACGGTCGATGATCGACTGCGCGGCACAGATCAGCTCCGCGTCCGCGACGGGCGACTGGGTGCCGTATTCCTCCAGACCGAACTGGTGGAACTCTCTGAGACGACCCGCCTGCGGCTTCTCATAGCGGTAGCAGGACACAAAGTAGCTCGCCTTGATCGGCAGACCTTCGTTCTCGAGGTTGTGCTCCAGCACCGCTCTTGCGGCTCCCGCGGTTCCCTCGGGACGGAGCGTCACGCTCTCGCCGCCCTTGGTGTCGAAGGTGTACATCTCCTTCTGCACCACGTCGGTCGTCTGTCCCACGCCGCGCGCGAACAGCTCGGTGTGCTCAAAGACGGGCGTGCGGATCTCCCTGAACCCGTAAGCGCGGCTTTCCTCGCGCATGATATTTTCGATAAACTGCCAGCGGAAGCTCTGCTTGGGCAGAACGTCCTCCGTACCCTTGATTTTTTTTGTGATCAACGCCATTTCCATACCTCCCGCGGAAACGCTCCGCGTCTCCGACTATATTATCTATATCCGGGTAATTTTGCCCCACAAAACTAACGGGCAGCAAATTTGCCACCCGATACGTCAGCTTTTCAGTTGGTTTTATTTCAGAATATTTCTCCAGTCCAAATCGCCGCGCTCCAAACCGTGAATCAGCACTTCGGCTGTCGCGATGTTCGTAGCGACGGGGATGTTATGCATGTCGCACAGGCGCAGCATATTCATGTCATTCGGCTCGTTCGGCTTGGGGCTGAGGGGATCTCTGAAAAAGAGCAGCATGTCGATCTCGTTGCAGGCGATACGCGCCGCAATCTGCTGGCTTCCTCCCTGAGAGCCTGCCAGGAATTTCTGGATAGAAAGCCCTGTTGCCTCAGATACCATTTTGCCTGTTGTTCCCGTGGCGCAGAGATTGTTGCGGCTCAATGCGCCGCAGTAGGCAATGCAGAACTGCACCATTAGTTCTTTCTTTTCATCATGAGCAATAAGCGCTATATTCATATCCTACTTCCTCCAAACACTTTATATTTCAATCGATTATAACATGCCCTTCAAATTCAGCGGTACGCGCATTCCCTGCAGCCTGCCTGCGACTCTGTCAAAGCTTTGGAACGCCGTTCCGCTCTCCATACCCGCCGCGCCGCGCTGCATGACAACAGAAATCTGCATGTCAAAGGGCACGATGCCGATCAGCTGCGTCTGCGACGCGTCGATCACCGCGTCGAGGTCGGGGTAGAAGCCCATCCTGCGGAACACCTTTTTGTCAAAGCGGTTGATAACCAGACGGATAAAGCGCATATCGAGCGCTTCGAGCTTTTTGCGCACCTTGACCGCGCCGCGAACGCTCGTCGGCTCGGCGTTGGTGACGATCAGCGCGCTGTCCGCAGGAGCTGCCGCGGTCATAAAGCCCGAGCCGATGCCCGCGGGAGAATCGATAATCACATAATCGTAGCTGTGCTTGACCGCGTCGACCAGCTGACGGAACACCGAGGGGCTGAGCTCATTTTCCGCGTCAAAGGGAGCTGCCATCAAAAAGAGATTATCGTTATTTTTACTTTTATAGATAGCCTCCGCAAAAGAGCAGTTGCCGCAAACGGCGTCGCTTGCGTCAAAGAGAATATCCTGCTCGATGTCGAGCATAATGTCAAGTCCGCGCATACCGCAGTCGCAGTCGATCAGCAGCACGCGTTTGCCCTGTCTGAGCAGCGCCACCGAAAGACAAATGCAGACCGTAGACTTGCCCGTCCCGCCTTTTCCGGACGCGACAACAATCACATTCGTCATAATTACAATACCTCTTGTGTATTGTAACACAAATTCGGCAAAAGAGCAATAACACAGAGAAATTTTATCAAACAAAATTTTATTATACATTTTAGGCACAGTGCTCAAAGTTTTCCTGCAGCGCCTTGAAATATTCGTCATTAATGGGCATGAAATTGTCAGTTTGTCACTAAATGCAGTACAAATTGGTGTCCCATGCGGGAATATAGGGGTGGTGGCGTAAAAAAATCCTATATGTTGGATTCAGCGCGTGAATCAGCAAAGGCAGTCGAAAGATGTCCTCCGTGCGGTGATACGCCGCGAAGTTGAGCTTCGGCTTTGCTTTCAGAGTGTTTTTCATGCCGAGCAGCGTTTCATAGTCCGCACCCTCGACGTCCGCCTTGACGTAGCCTGCGCGGATGCCGCAGAGCAGCGAATCCACCGCTGCGACCCTTGTCGGGACGCCCTGCGACGCAACCGCGCTGTTTCTGCCCGCTTTGTTGTTGAAAATGAGCGTTGTGTTCTCACTCCACGCGCCGAGCTGCCAGAGCGTCACGCGCTCTCTGTCCGCGCAGTGCGCTTTCAGTTTTTCAAAATTCTTCGCGTTCGGCTCGAGCGCAATGATTTTGCGGTAGGTACCGCCGCTGTAGTGCAGGAACTCGTCGATCGTGTCGCCGTTGTACGCGCCCAAGTCCACATAGACCTCGTTATCCCCGAGGTTCAGTATTTTGAACGCCTCATCCTTGTCGGTGGTGACGGCGTCGAGCCACTCCAGCTCTCCCGTATAATAAAAGGCGAGGACGGCTTCACAGACACGTCTTGACTGCTCGTCCGCGAGCAAGTCATAGGCTTTTTCCATGTCATCCCGATGTTCCGCGATAAAATCATCATCCATCAGCGTATCGCCGAACACAGGCACACTCGGCACACGGGTTTCGTGTCTTTCCGCGACGTACTTCATCTGCGCCATCACGTCGGGCAGACTGCTCGCGAAGCAGAGCGCGACGGCAAAGTCGCCAAGCTCTCCTTCCAAATCCTCCAGCCGCTTCACGGTGAATTCATGGAACCGCTGTCCTCTGACAAAGCCGTCGCTGGCAAACACACCGCTGACCTCTATTCCGTAATAAGCAAAGGCATTAAGCACCTTGTCCGCGCCGTCGCCCATGCCGTAAAGCACCACGGGCTTGCCGCATGTTTGGAAAAACTCCCATACCGAGGTTTTGTCCTCAAAAAAACGCCTGAAATCCATCCTCTCACCTCTTTTTCTTTAAATGAAAAACGCCCACCCTATTGGGTGGACACTTTTATGTGTTGGCATCTCCCTATTTTCACACCTCGTCGCCAAGGCACTATTTTCGGCACCACTGAGCTTAACTTCCGTGTTCGGGATGGGAACGGGTGGATCCTCAGCGTCATCGACACCAACTCGCTGTCTTTCGACAACGATAGGTATTTTAGCACATTACAACCGAAAAGTCAAATACTATATTGCGTTCCCGCTATTTTTTTCATCTTTTTCATCACTTTTTTTCGCGTCATCCTTCTTACGGAAGATGATCAGCTTGCTGAAAACGTAGTTGAGGACGACAATAATGACGTTGGAAATGATTTTCCAGAAGGTTGACCAGAAGGTATCGTTCATACCGCCGACGTCTACCGCGAGGAACATGATCAATACGTCAATCAAACCCGTCAATATACGGGCAGTCAGAAACGTCCAGATCTCGTGAAAGAGAACCTTCCGCGCAAAGGATTTGCTGTTGAACACCCAGAGCTTGTTGGTGATAAACGCGAAAGCAACCGCGAGAACCCACGCGATAATCGTGGAAATGACATTAGAAACATGAAGTACATTATACAGCAGGAAGTAGGACACCCAGTTAACGATCGTCGTGCAGACGCCGAAGAACAAATAGGAAATCACATCCCAATGCTTTTTGACCAATTCCTTTATTTTACTCACAAAATCAGACCTTTCTTTTCATATCACGTCCTAGAATAACACAAAAAACGGCTGATGTCAATTGCAACACCAACCGTTTTGCTATTATATATAGTATACGGAAATTATTCCTGTGCCTCTCTGTCAAGCATGCACTCAACGAGCACCGCCTTCTGCGCGTGGAGACGGTTCTCTGCCTCTTCAAAGATTTCTGCGGCATGCGCCTCGAATACCTCGGCGGTGATTTCCTCACCGCGGTGCGCAGGCAGGCAGTGAAGCACCATGCAGTCGTCCTTTGCGACGGAGAGCAGGTCGTCGTTGATCTGATAGCTCGCAAAGGCAGCCTCGCGGATCTTCTTCTCCTCTTCCTGTCCCATGGAAGCCCAAACGTCGGTCACAAGGACGTCCGCATCCTTTGCCGCCTGCTTGAGGTCGCTGACAATCTCGAACTTGTCGCCGTACTTCTTGCCGAACTCCATGATATGCTCGGGCGGCATATAGTCCGCAGGACATGCAGCGGAGAAGCTCATGCCCGTGCTGAGCGCGCCGACGATCAGGGAATTCATCATATTGTTGCCGTCGCCGATGAAGCACATCTTCAAGCCCTCGAGCTTGCCCTTGAACTCACGGATGGTCATGAGATCGGCGAGCACCTGACAGGGATGGCAGTAATCGGTCAGACCGTTGATGATCGGGATGGAGCCGTATTCCGCGAGAGCCTCCACCTCGCTCTGGGCAAAGGTACGGATCATGATTGCGTCGACAAAGCGTGACAGCACGCGGGCGGTATCCTGAACCGGCTCGCCCCTGCCGATCTGCAGATCGTTGGAGCTGAGGAAAAGCGGATAGCCGCCGAGCTGGGTCATGCCCACCTCAAAGGATACGCGGGTACGGGTACTGGACTTCTCAAAAATCATGCCCAGCGTCTTGCCCTGAAGCAGCTTGTGCTCGATGCCGTGCTTCTGCTCATATTTGAGCTGGTCGGCGAGGTTCAAGGTGCGGATAATCTCCTCGGGAGACCAATCCTCCAGTTTCAAAAGATGTTTCATTTATGACACTCCTCCAGTGTGGATTTTAAGATACAAACCGCTTCGTCGATCTCTTCCTTTGTAATGATCAGGGGCGGCAGCATACGCAGCACGTCCTTCGCGGTGATGATCAAAAGACCGTTCTGCACGCATTTTGCCGCGATATCGTGCGCGTCGCCGTCGATTTCGATGCCGACCATCAGACCCATGCGGCGCACGTTTTTGACGTCGGGAAGCTCCCGGAGCTTCTTCTCGAGATAGTCGCCCTTTTCACGCACGGCTGCGAGGAAATTCTCATCCGCAACGGTGTCGAGCACATAATTCGCGCCGGCGCAGACGACGGGATTCGCGCCGAAGGTGGAGCCGTGGGTGGACGGCGTCATCACCTCGCTGAGCTTTTCGCCGCACATGCAGACGCCGATGGGCAATCCGCCGCCGAGACCCTTCGCCATCGTGACGAGGTCGGGCTGAACGCCGTAATTCTGGAACGCAAAGAGCTTGCCCGTTCTGCCGATACCCGTCTGCACCTCGTCGACGATCACGACGAGGTCGTTTTTCTTACAGTAGCTGACGAGCGCGTTCACATAGTCCTTGTCGAGAATGTTCACGCCGCCCTCGCCCTGAATCATTTCGAGCATCACGGCGCAGGTCTTGTCGGTGACAGCCTGCTTGAACACGTCCATATCGCCCGCCTCCACAAAGGAGAAGCCCTCCGTGAACGGGAAAAAGAAGTTGTGGAACACGTCCTGACCCGTCGCGGACAGGGTGGTCACGGTTCTGCCGTGGAAGGAATTGCGCAGGGTGATGATTTCGTTTCTGCCGGCGCCGTATTTGTCAAAGCTGTATTTTCTCGCGATTTTGATCGCGCATTCATTCGCCTCCGCGCCGCTGTTGCCGAAGCAGATTTTGGACATGCCCGTCAGGGTGCAGAGCTTTTCGGCGAGCCTGCCTGCCTGCTCGCTGTAGAAATAGTTGGACATGTGCTGGATGGTCTGCGCCTGCTTGGTGACAGCCGCCACCCAGCCCTCGTCGCAGTAGCCGAGGCAGTTCACGCCGATGCCCGAGGAGACGTCGATGTACTTCTTGCCGTCCTCGTCATAGGCAACGACGCCCTTGCCGCTTTTCAGAGCGACGTCATAGCGTCCGTAGGTGTGCATGATATATTGCTGGTCGAGTTGTTTTGTGTTGGGGGTCATTGTTCAATACCTTCCTTCGTCTGCTTGCTGTTCACGTATGAAAAGACGAAAACGTCGTCTCTCTTTTCAAAACCGAAATCCTTCCAGAAATTCTGACCCGTTTCATTGTTCTGATAGCAGAAAATATGTGTTTTGTCAATGCCGTCGCGGGAGATCATCTCAATCGCCTTTTCCGCGAGGCGGTGACCGATATGACGGCGGCGATAGTCGGGTAACACCGCCATATGATGAATGAAGCCGCGTCTGCCGTCGTGTCCCGCGAGAACGGTGCCGACGATTTTGCCGTCAACCACCGCAACCTGACTCATGCCCGCGTTGCGGAGGAGATAGCGCTCGATCTGATCGCGTTCGTCGGCTTTGGAGAGGGCGCGCTTGGTGGTGATTTGCCACATCGCGAACACCTCGTCGTAGTCGTTAATAGTCATGGGTCGAATCTGCATAGCGTACTTCCTTTTCGTTATGATTAGAGCTGATAGAACATCGTGCCGATACCCTCGTCGCTGAACAGCTCGAGGATGATTGAGTGCTCGAGTCTGCCGTCGATAATATGGGCGCGGTTGACGCCGCTGCGCACCGCTTCGACGCAGCAGTCGATTTTGGGGATCATGCCGCCCTTGATGATGCCCTCACGCTTGAGCATGGGCACCTCGCTGACGTTGACGACGGGAATCAGGGAGGATTCGTCGTTGACGTCGCGCAGCAGTCCGCGGATATCCGTCATGAGAATGAGCTTTTTGGCTCTCAGCTTGGCGGCGATCTGTGCCGCCGCGAGGTCGGCGTTGATGTTGTAGGTGTGACCGTCGTAGCCGCCCGCGACGGTCGCGACGATCGGAAGATAGCCGTCGTTCATCGCCATGCGCAGCGGTTCGGGGTTGACCTCCTTGATCTCACCGACGAAGCCGAGGTCATGCGCGGAAGCAAGCTTGGACGCCATCAGCAGTCTGCCGTCCAGACCGCAGAAGCCCAGCGCCTTTCCGCCGTGGCTGCCGAGCAGCTGGACAAGGCTCTTGTTGACCTTGCCCGCGAGCACCATCTGGACGATGTCGATCGTCTCCCTGTCGGTGACGCGCATGCCGTCCTTGAACTCGCTCTTTTTGCCGACGGCATTCAGCATCGCGTTGATCTCGGGGCCGCCGCCGTGGACGAGCACCACGTTGATGCCGACCAGCTGCATGAGCACCAGATCGCTCATAACAGCCGCTTTCAGCTCCTCGTTGATCATCGCGTTGCCGCCGTACTTGACGACGATCGTTTCGCCTGCCAGTTTTTTGATATAGGGCATCGCCTGAATTAAGACCTTCGCCCTTTTCGCGTTATCCATTTCACTTACTCCCATTTACGTCCTGTAATCGCCGTTGATCTTGACGTAATCGTATGTCAGATCGCAGCCGTAGGCTTCGGCTTCTCCTGCGCCGTCGCCGAGCTGAATCAAGATATCAATTTCATTTTCGAGCAGGATTTCCTTCGCCTTGTCCTCGTCGAACGCGAGTCCCATGCCGTCCCTGCAGACGAGAATTTCACCCTTGGCGCTCTTGTAGGAGACGTCGATTTTCTTGACGTCGACCTCGGCGCCGCTGTAGCCGATCGCGCAGAGGATTCTGCCGCAGTTCGCGTCCGCGCCGAACATCGCCGCCTTGACAAGACTCGAGCAGATCACGCTCTTGGCGATGGTTTTCGCCGTCGCTTCATCCTTCGCGCCCTTGACCTTGCCGATCACCAGCTTGGTTGCGCCCTCGCCGTCGGCGGCGAGCTTTCTCGCGACCTGACGGAACGCCGCCGTCAGCGCCTCGGTAAAGAGGGCATAGTCCGCGTTCTTCTCTGTGATCTCCTCGTTGCCCGCGAGACCCGACGCCATGATCGCGAGGGTGTCGTTGGTGGAGGTGTCGCCGTCGACGCTGACCATATTATAGCTCACGTCCGCCGCCTCGATCAGCGCGGCTTTCAGCATCTTCGCGGAAATCGCCGCGTCGGTGGTGACAAACGAGAGCGTTGTTCCCATATTGATGTGAATCATGCCGCTGCCCTTCGCGATACCGCCGATGGTGACGGTCTTTCCTCCGAGAGTCAGCTGCACCGCCCATTCCTTTTTGACGGTGTCGGTGGTCATGATCGCTTCGGCGGCATCGGTGCCGCCCTCCTTGGAGAGCTTGCCCTTGAGGGCGTTCGCGCCCTTTTCGATCGGTTCGATCGGCAGCGCCTGTCCGATAACGCCCGTGGACGCGACGATCACGTCGTCGGCGTTCACGCCGAGAACCTCCGCCGCGATGGCGCACATCTTCTCCGCCTTTTCATAGCCGTCGGGGTTGCAGGCGTTCGCGTTGCCCGAGTTGACGATCACCGCCTGCGCCACACCGTTTTCAAGGTGCTTCCGGGTGACGTAGATCGTGTCGGACTTGACGAGGTTCTTTGTGAAAATCGCGGCAGCCGCGCAGGGCTTTTCGCAGTAGATCAGCGCGAGGTCGCGCTTTCCGTTCGCGGGAAGGAGCGGCTCGTTTTTCAGCGCCGCCTGCGTTGCGTTTGTATACGCCTTCACGCCTGCCGCTGTGCCGCCCGCGATAAAGCCGAGCGGAGAGGTGACGGAGCCGTTTTCGATAAATGTATAGTTCATAGGATTTTCCTCAATGTTAGAATGCGGGCGGAACGAGCACCAGACCCGTTTTTTCGTCCAGACCGAAGATGATGTTCATATTCTGGATCGCCTGACCCGCGGCGCCCTTGACCATGTTGTCGATCGCGGCGCAGGCAACGAGCTTGCCGACGCGCTTGTCGTGGTGGAGCGAAATATCGCAGAAATTCGAGTATCTCACGTTATGGATGTCGGCGCACTTGCCGTCGTCGAGCAGTCTGACGAAGAACTCGTCTTTGTAGAAGTCCTCATACGCCGCTCGGATCTCCTCAAAGGTAACGCCGTCCTTGATGTCGGCATAGACCGTCGCGAGGATGCCCCTGTTGACGGGGAGCAGATGCGGCACGAAGGTGATTTTGACGTCCTCGCCGCTGAGCTTGGAGAGCGTCTGCTCGATCTCGGGGGTGTGGCGGTGAGATGCGACCTTGTAGGCATGGAAGCCCTCGTTGAGCTCGGGGAAGTGGCTGCCCTGCGTGGGCTTTCTTCCGGCGCCCGTCACGCCGCTCTTGCAGTCGCAGATGATGCCCTTTGTGGAAATCAGTCCCTTTGCAATCGCGGGAGCGATCGCAAGCGGCGAGCAGGTGGTGTAGCAGCCGGGGTTCGCAATCAGCTTCTTACCTTTGATGTTCTCTCTGAAAAACTCGGGCAGACCGTAGACGCTCTGCTCGTGCAGCGCTTTATCAAGGAAGGTGCCGCCGTACCATTCGGTGTACTCGTCCTCGCTCTCGAGGCGGAAGTCCGCGCCGAGGTCGATGAACGCCTTGCCTGCGGAGATGCACTTTTCCGCAAGCTCCTGCGAAAGGCCGTGCGGCAGCGCGGCGAAGATCACGTCGCTCTTTTCAACGACCGCGTCCTGATTCTCGCAGACCATATCGTTGAGGAAGCTGTAGGAGGGATAGACGTCGCTGAGCTTCTGACCCTCGAAGGAGACAGAGCTGACCGCGGCGACCTCCGCTTCGGGGTGCGCAAACAGCAGACGCACCAGCTCGGCGCCTGCGTAGCCGGTTGCCCCGACGATTCCTGCTTTTATCTTTGTATTCATTTCAATCAATCCTTATCACAAATTCTCCGCAATTTCCGCAACGCGCTTTGCCTGCGCCCTGACTAACTCGGGCGCGGGACCGCCGAAGGCGGTGCGCTGGGAAACACATCTTTCGAGGGAAATCGCATTATAAACGTCCTCGTTGAACACGAAGCAGACCTTCTTGTATTCGTCGAGCGGCAGGCTCTCGAGGTCGCAGCCCAGCTCGATGCATTTCGCGACAAGCTCGCCCGTCGCCTTATACGCGTCACGGAACGGCACGCCGTTCTTTGTCAGCCAGTCGGCGCAGTCGGTGGCGTTGATAAAGCCGCCCGCAGCCGCCCTGCGCATATTCTGCGGAATCACGCGCATGGTGTCGAGCATGGGAGTAAAGGCGGTCAGGCACATTTTGACGGTATCGACCGCGTCAAAAATCGCCTCCTTGTCCTCCTGCATGTCCTTGTTGTAGGCAAGGGCGATGCCCTTCATGACGGTGAACAGCGTCATGGTATCGCCGAACACCCTGCCGCTCTTGCCGCGGACAAGCTCCGCGATATCGGGGTTCTTCTTCTGCGGCATGATGGAGGAACCTGTGGAGAACGCGTCGTCAAGCTCAACGAACTTGAACTCCCAGCTGCACCACATGATCATCTCCTCGGAGAAGCGGCTGAGGTGCACCATGATGATCGAGAGCGCAGAGGCGAACTCCATGCAGAAGTCCCTGTCGGACACGCCGTCGAGGGAATTGTTGGTGATTCGATCAAAGCCGAGCAGCTCCGCGGTAATGGTTCTGTCGATCGGATAGGTCGTACCCGCGAGCGCGCAGGAGCCGAGCGGCATTTCGTCCATTCTTTTCAGGCAGTCCTCTAAACGGGAAACGTCGCGGAGAAGCATTTCGCCGTAGGCGAGCAGGTGGTGACCGAAGGTGATCGGCTGCGCTCTCTGCAGGTGCGTATAGCCGGGCATGACGGTATCGGCGTACTCCGCCGCCTTGCCCGCGATGACCTTGATCAGCTCCACGACGAGTTTTTTGACGTTGACGACCTCTTTTTTGAGGTAGAGCTTCACGTCGAGCGCCACCTGATCGTTACGGCTGCGCGAGGTATGCAGGCGCTTGCCGTCGTCGCCGATGCGCTTCGTCAGCTCGCCCTCGATGAAGGTATGGATATCCTCCGCCTCCATATCAAAGGGCAATGCGCCGCTTTCGATATCGGCGAGGATGTCTTTCAGACCCTTGACGATCTCCTCGGCGCTCTCCTGCGCGATGATGCCGCATCTGCCGAGCATGGTCGCATGGGCGATGCTGCCCTCGATATCCTCGCGGTACATACGGCTGTCAAAGCGGATGGAGCTGTTGAAGTCGTTGGTCGTCTTTGATAATTCTTTCTTAAATCTGCCTTTCCAAAGCTGCATTTATTTTTCCTCCGAACTGACTACGGTTTTACCGTTATAAATCGGTGCCCGCGTCTGAACTTCCGTTCGTCAAACGTTTTGCGTTCTTTCCGACTAAGCGGGAACAGGCAGGGTTATGCCGCTGACGGCACATCCTCGTCCATTCCCCATATAAACACTTTATGGGCAGGGATATTTCACCCTGCCCGAATGGTTGAAATCTTGAATTATTACTTAATCAAGCCCTTCTTCGCGCGAACCTTGATGGGAAGTCCGAAGAGGTTGATGAAGCCTGCGCTGTCGTTCTGATCGTAAACCTCGTCCTCGTCGAAGGTCGCGATTTCCTCGTCATAGAGGGAATACGGAGAGGTAACGCCCGCGTCGATGATGTTGCCCTTGTAGAGCTTGAGCTTCACGTCGCCCGTCACATACTCCTGTGTGCTGTCGACGAACGCGGACATCGCCTCGCGGAGAGGTGTGTACCACTTGCCGTCGTATACGAGGTCTGCGAAGGTATTGGCGAGGTTCTTCTTGTAGTGAAGGGTGTCCTTGTCGAGGCAAATCTCCTCGAGCTTGCTGTGCGCCGCGTAGAGCACGGTGCCGCCGGGAGTCTCATAGACGCCGCGCGCCTTCATGCCGACAAGACGGTTCTCGACGATATCGGTGATGCCGACGCCGTTGCGTCCGCCGATCTCGTTGAGCTTCTCGATCATGGTCACGCCGTCAAGCGCTTCGCCGTTGAGCTTTACGGGAATGCCCTTCTCAAAGGAGATGGTGACGTACTCGGGCTTGTCGGGCGCCTGCTCGGGCGATACGCCCATCTCGAGGAAGCCTTCCTTGTTGTACATCGGCTCATTGGCAGGATTTTCGAGGTCAAGACCTTCGTGGCTGAGGTGCCAGAGGTTCTTATCCTTGGAATAGTTGGTCTCTCTGTTGATCTTGAGGGGGATGTTCTTCGCTTCCGCGTAGGCGATCTCCTCCTCACGGGACTTGAATTCCCAAGTTCTCCAGGGAGCGATAATCTTCATATCGGGGGCATACGCCTTGATAGCCAGCTCAAAACGAACCTGGTCGTTGCCCTTGCCGGTGCAGCCGTGGCAGATGGCGTCAGCGCCCTCAGCCTTGGCGATTTCTACGATTCTCTTTGCGATGACGGGGCGCGCAAAAGAGGTACCGAGGAGGTACTTGCCCTCATAAACAGCGCCTGCCTTGATGGTGGGGAATACGTATTCTTCAACGAATTCCTTGTTCAGATCCTCGATGTAGAGCTTGGAAGCGCCTGTCGCGATCGCCTTTTCCTCAAGACCGTCGAGCTCGGTGCCCTGACCTACGTTGCCGGAAACAGCGATAACCTCGCAGTCGTCATAATTTTCCTTGAGCCAGGGGATGATGATCGAGGTGTCAAGACCGCCTGAGTATGCTAAAACTACTTTTTTGATTTTGTTGTCAGCCATGGTAGATTCCTCCGTGAAATTCATGTTACTACTACATTATACTACCAAATCCCGAAAAATCAAGACCTTTTTGAATATTTATGCAACTTCGCAGCTTTGCACAAAATCGCGCGGAAAGGTGCAATCTTTTCGCTCAACCCGCTCAAAGAAAGTCGGATTTTTCGGCGCTCAGCGGGATTTTCCCGCTTTGAGCACAGTGGAAATACTTTTGGATGAAAAATTAATTATTCATTATTTCCGCTTATTTATGCATATAAGTGAATATTTTACGGGTATATCTTGCATATTATTCCGCTTTCTGCTATACTATAGAAAAGAACAATTTGAAAAGGAATGATTGGATGTCACACTTTATGGAAATTTCACCCTATCAGATCAACGACAATACCTTTGAGCTGGTCGGCAGGGACTGGGCGCTCGTCACGGCGGGCACGAAGGAAAACTTCAACACCATGACCATCAGCTGGGGCGGCATGGGCATCATGTGGAACAACCCCGTCGCGTTCACCTTCATCCGTCCGCAGCGCTACACCTATGAATATCTCGAAAAGGGAGAGCTGATGTCGCTCTGCTTCTTTGACGACAGCTTCCGCAAGGCGCTGAGCTACTGCGGCTCCCACAGCGGCAGGGACGTCGACAAGGTAAAGGAAACCGGTCTGACGCCCGCTTTCACCGACGACGGCGTGCCGTATTTTGAGGAGGCGCGGCTGGTGCTGATCTGCCGCAAGCTCTATGCGCAGGATTTGAACGCGGATTCCGTCATCGACCCCGCGGTATTCCAATGCTACGGCGAGAACGACTATCACAGAATGTATATCAACGAGATCATCCGTGTTTTAAAGCGTTAAAACCGACTGCGGCACTTGCGTTTTTCGGAAAAATGTGCTATAATGTTAATTCTACAGGGAAATAGCAAGAAAATACAGAGAGAATTTTTCGAGAAAGGGAGTGATTCTTATGGTACACGATACCTGGGATTATTCTGAAAACACCCCCGAAATCAATTATCTGGCGGAAAAAATGATGTCAAATTCGACCATCGACACTTCGCTCTACGGCAAGTTCGACGTCAAGCGCGGTCTGCGCGACATCGACGGCAAGGGCGTTCTGACGGGTCTGACCGACATTTCCACCATCAAGCAAAACAAAATGGTAGACGGAAAGCTGGTTCCCTGTGACGGCGAGCTGTATTACCGCGGCTACAACGTCAACGATATCGTCAACGGCATCCGCCGAGACGACCGCTTCGGCTTTGAGGAGGTTGTTTACCTCCTGCTCTTCGGCGAGCTGCCCAAGAAGGAACAGCTCATGAATTTCCGCGAGCTGCTCGTTCAATACAGGACGCTGCCGCAGAACTTTGTCCGCGACGTCATTCTCAAAGCGCCGAGTGAGGATATGATGAACTCCATCGCGCGCTCTGTCCTGACACTGTTCTGCTACGACAAGAATCCTAACGATACATCGATCAACAACGTGCTGCGCCAGTGCATCCAGCTGATTTCGGTATTTCCGATGCTCAGCGTGTACGGCTACCACGCTTATAACCACTATATCCGCGAGAACAGTCTTTACATCCACCGCGCGGAGCCGACCATGTCCACGGCGGAGGTCATCCTCTCGCTGCTGCGTCCCGACAGGAAATACACCGACCTCGAGGCGAAGGTGCTCGACATGGCGCTGGTTCTCCACATGGAGCACGGCGGCGGTAACAACTCCACCTTCACCACTCACGTCGTCACTTCCTCGGGAACCGATACTTATTCCGCGGTCGCGGCTGCATTGGCGTCCCTCAAGGGTCCCAAGCACGGCGGCGCGAACGTCAAGGTTTTCGAGATGTTCGAGGACATGAAGGAAAACCTCAGGGACTGGAAGGACAACGACGAGATCACCGCTTATCTCGAGAAGCTGCTTGACCGTGAAGCGTTCGACCGCAAGGGCTTGATTTACGGTATGGGTCACGCGGTCTACACGATTTCCGACCCGCGTCAGATTCTCCTCAAGGGCGCGGTAAAGAACCTCGCGCACGTCGAGGGCTTTGACAACGAGTTCGACCTCTATGAGAGAGTCGAGAAGCTCGCGCCTCAGGTCATCGGCAAAAAGAGACGCATCTACAAGGGCGTCGCGTCCAACGTGGACTTCTACAGCGGTCTGCTCTACAGCATGCTTGACATTCCCTGCGAGCTGTATACGCCGCTCTTCGCGACTGCGAGAATCGCGGGCTGGAGCGCGCACCGTCTGGAGGAGCTGGTGAACATGGGCAAGATCATCCGTCCTGCCTACATGAGCATCTCCACCGAAAAGGACTACAAGAATATACGCGAAAGATAACAGCATATCACCAAAATAGGGCAGTCCCAACGGACTGCCCTGCTTTGCAGGCGGGATCAGAGAAATGGAAATCGTCAGAAAACAAAAAACGCTGCACCACGCCGTCAGCATGATCGGCGGTTTTATGGCGGGCTATACTATCTTCAATCACCTCGACATCATGGCGAACGCGCAGACGGGCAACCTCGTCAAGCTGGTTCTCAGCGCCTGCTCGGGCAACCTCGAAAGCATCGGCTTCATGGTGCTGCTCTTTTTCGTTTACTGCGCGGCGAACGCCTTTTACGTCGTCTGCAGGCGGTACTCGCGGCTGAGCATGAAAATCATCAGCCTGATGATCACGGCGGCGTCGATTCCGTTGGTAGGACTGCTCTGCTTCAGCGGCAACGCCTATCTTTCGGTGCTGCCGATCGTCTTTGCGATGCCCGTTCAGTGGAACGCGTTCAAGACGGCAGGCGGCAATTCCAGCTCCACGATCTTCTCGTCGAACAACGTCCGTCAGGCGGTGATCCAGCTCACCAACTACATCATGGACAGGGACGCAAAATCCGCACGGAACGCGCGGTTCTATTGGGCGACGCTGCTGTTCTTCCACATCGGCGTGGCGGCAAGCTGCCTGATCAGCTTGTATTTTTCCTCGCAGAGCATCTGGTTCTGCTATATCTTCATCATCCTCGCTGCCGTCGCCTATTACCGCTACGAAAGCGAGAAAATCAAAACATTCAGCGATTATTAGACGGAGGCGCTTATGGGATTTTTCTTTGTCGCCCTCGGCGGCGCTCTCGGCGCGGCGGGCAGATATGCCCTCAGCCTGATTCCCGTCAGGACGGAATTTCCGTCCATCACCCTGATGACCAACATCCTCGGCGCGATGGCGATCGGCTTCATCGCCGGTCTGCTCGGCACGCGGGACGACCTCTCTCCCAACGTGGCGCTGTTCTGGAAAACGGGCGTCTGCGGCGGCTTCACCACCTTTTCGACGTTCTCTCTCGAAGCGTGGCAGCTGCTGGAAAAGGGAAACTACCTTCTCTCTGCCCTCTACGCGCTGCTCAGCGTCGTTTGCTGCGTCGCGGGCGTATGGATCGGCAGAAAGCTGTCGGGACTGATTACGATATGATCTCGCAAAAAAAGACGTGCGCTCCGGCACGTCTTTTCTCATTCCTTCATCTTGTTGAGCCGCTCGATTTTCTTGGCTCGCTTGTAGCGGTACAGGATATTGTCCGCCCACTCGCCGTCGACCTTGATAAAGCCCTTGAGCTTTTTGTCCTTGACGGCAAACTGCTCGACGATCTCCTTTGACTTTCCGTAAATTTCCAGACGCGCGGTCTGCACGAAGGGCGTCATTTCCTCACCCGTAAAATAGGTGAAGCCCATCGTGTTGCTCTCGCGGTCATACATCGAGAGATAACCCTCCTTGACCTCCACGCCGCCGAGCTTCTTGGAAACCGTCTGGCTGATGACCGCCTTTGTCAGCTCGATCGCCATATCGTCCAGTCCCGACTCGAAAATAAAGATCTTCTCCTTGAATGCGTTGAAGTCCGCGACCACGCGCTTGCTGATGTTGCGCAGGTTGCTGTACTTCTCCTCCAGCTCCTTGTCGCAGAGCTGGAAACGGTCGATCTTGGGGATCATATAAACCATAAAACGGTTTTTCATGTCGTTGTAAAGAACGGGATAGGTCAGCCGCGCGGAATAGCCGCAGGCAGGACACTTCCACGCGAACAGCTCGCCGTCGAGCACCTTGTCCCGCTGCTCACGGTTGACCGTCGCGTTGACGCTGGTATATATTTCAGCTTTGCCGAGTTCACCGCACATCGGGCAGACAACGGCTTTGATTACCTTCTTTTCGGGCATGATAAACACCTCACTGCAACCATTATACCAACAAACAAGAGTTTTCACAAGCAATTTTCAAAAAATTGTTGATTTATTGAAAATAATCTGTCATAATATATAGTAGTTTTAAAATATCATACAAGGAGTTTTTCTATATGAACAAGGAATTTTTTGATAAGGTCAAAAGCACGATGAACACCGCCGCGGATTCTCTCAGCACAGTCGCGCAGAATTTCGTTGAGAAAAACCGCACCAAGGCGAAGCTCAACCGCCTGAGAATGGTGATGAAGAGCGAGAGCGAGCTGATGAACCGCGCTTATATCGAGCTGGGCAAGGAATTTTACGAGGCGCTCAAGAAGGACGGAGCCGTTGCCGGTGAAAAGCAGAAGAACCTTGTCGAGGTCGTCGACAAAAGCAAGGCGAAGATTGCAAGAGCGCGCGAATGCTACAGAAGCGTTCTCGAGCAGCAGAACGAGTTCATCTACGCCTCTCCCTCCACTGTAGAAAAGCACGAGGTCAAGCAGGAGGAGGTCGTCGACATCACCGTCGCCTGCTCCAACGAGGACGACTACAGCTCCAGCCCTTTTGAGAACTGCGAGCCTTCCGTCAGGGAGAAGGTCGAGGAGGTCAAGGAAGCGGTCGAAGAAAAGGCGGAGGAAGCTGTCGAGAAAGCGGAAGCCCTCAAAAACAAGGCGGCAGCCGTCAAGGACGCGGTCGTAGAGAGCGTCGGCGAATCGAAGGAGCACATCCACAAGGCGGTCAAGGAGGCTCTCGACGAGGAATATCCCGATCAGGAGCTGTTCTGATTGACGCAAAGAGTAATCAAACAGGCGGAGTTATTCCGCCTGTTTTTTGTTTCCTGACAGCGCAAAAAAAGGTCGGCTCAAAGGAGCCGGCCTTTTTCATGTATGTCGTTGGAATTACTTCATGAAGGAGCTGGAATCACCGATCTTGCCGCTGATACCCTGGAATCCGCCTGCGCAGCAAACATATACTCTCAGGTTTGCCTGACCGCTTGCGGAAACGCTCAGT
Source organism: Ruminococcaceae bacterium P7 (assembly GCA_900100595.1). Lineage (GTDB taxonomy): Bacteria > Bacillota > Clostridia > Oscillospirales > Acutalibacteraceae > Ruminococcoides. The sequence goes on along the minus strand of FMUA01000005.1, from coordinate 98,768 downwards.
GTGCCGTTGGTAACCTGCTTGGTATCGCCGGTAACCGCATCGATGTAGGTGCCGTTGGGCAGACCTGTGAAGGTCGCGCCGCCGGAGATCGCGACACACGCAAGGCTGTCAACGCCGTTCGCGGTATAGCGGCGTGTGAACGCCATGTTGCCGCCGGTGACGTTGGAGGTGGTGTACTGACCCTTCTGGAGCGCGGGAATCGCACGTCTGATCATGTTGAGCTTTCTGACGTGCTGCGCCAGCGTGCTGTTCAGCGTTGTCGCTACCGTACCGCTCGCGTTGTATACGCCGAAGTCGGAAGCAGTTACACTGCCTTCGAGGTGGTCGCCGAAGTAAGCGCGTCCTGTCTTGGACAGAGGCTGGTTGGGACCAACGTCGATAACCTGACCCTTCTGGAACTCGATCTCAGAGCCGTAGTACAGGCAGGGGATGCCGCGGAAGGTGAACATCAGATCCATGTTCTCCGCCCAAGTGGTGGTACCGCCGTTGAAGCGGACGGTCTGCTGGTTATCGGGAGCGTAGTCGTGGGAGTCAACATACATAACGTTCCATGTGGAATCGTTGAAGTACTGATCCTCACCGAGACCGCAGTTATACGCGTCGCGCGCGCTGTCAAAGTTCCAGTGCATCGAGAAGTCGATGACGCCGGTGCCGTTGAACTTGCTGTAGTCGGGTGTGTGATAGGTCACGCCTTTGAGGAATGCGTTATCGGAGGTGGGAGCGCCTGACGCATTGGAGTGAGCGTTGAAGTGCGCGATCGCGTTGTCATAGTTGGATTTCCAGTCGGTCTTAGACCAGTTGTTCATCCATGCGCTCTCGGTCTCCTTCCAGCCGTAGAACGGGCAGGAGTCGGACTGCAGACCGTGGTTCCATACGTCACGGACACGGGCGCAGACCTCGCCGAAGATGAAGAAGTTCTCGTACTTGTCAAACGCGGGGAAGAACGCGTTGTTGAGCGTCCAGCGGCTGATGTGCTTCTCGGTATCGAGACGGAACGCATCAACGCCCATGTCAACATACTTCGCGTAGGTGGAGGTCAGATAATCCGCAACCTCCTGCTTCTCGGTGTTGATGTCGACGCAGTCGCCCGCCATCTGACCGGTCTGCTCACTCGCGGACTCATAGCTCATGGAGCCGTCGTGATGGTAATTGAACACGTTGTCGATCGCGTCTGTTTTCATGCACTTCAGACGGGACTGATACTGCAGATCGGGATTCTGGCTAGCGTAGTTGGGAACATTCTTCGCGAGAGGACCGTCGGGATTGATCACGAGGGAATCCGCGGTCTCCAGATCCTTGAGGGTGCTGTATTGCTTGTCGAACATATGGCAAAGCTCCGCTTCGCCGAAGTTGCCCGAGTGGTTCCAAACGATATCCTGAACAACCTTCATGCCCTTTTCGTGAACCGCGTTGATCAGATCCTGATAATCAGCGCCTTCGCTCTCATAACGGGGATCGACGGTGCCGAAATCAAAGGCGTGATAGCCGTGGTAGTCATAGCCCGAAGCATTGGATACAACAGGCGTGATCCAGATGGCGGTAAAGCCGAGCGCCTTAATGTAATCGAGCTTGTCGATCAGACCCTGGAAGTCGCCTCTCCAAGCGGGGTCGGAGTCGGGGTTGTTCGCTTTTTTGTCGTCCCAGCAGTGGACGTTGTTGCTCTTGTCGCCGTCATAGAAACGGGTGGTGATGACAAAGTAGATCGAATCCTCACGGAAATCGGTTCTGTCAACATCAGGACCGGGTCCGGGTGTGGGTTTCTTGTCATACCACTTGTTACCCTTGTACCACCATTCACCGGTGTTGCGGGTAAGCTCGGCAGACTGCTTGCCGTTTACAATAAACAGCATATTGATTTTTGTCGAGTTGCTGAAAGTGTACTTATAATAGTTATCACCCTCAGGTGTCATTGTCTTACCCGGATATGAGGTTTCAAGATTCACGGGCAGGGCGTTCCAATAATAAATTGTCGGAGTGCCGTCCTCGCAGTAATAGTGAACCGTGATGCCGCCTGCAGCAACCTCGTCCTCAGCGTCGCCTTCCGCCGCGGATACCGCGACGACACCGACTGTCAGGATGAAACACACCGCCAACAACAAGGCAAGAATTTTTTTGAAATGTGCCATACATTCTCCTCCTTATACAAATATGGTTATTTATACATTATTATTATAAGTTAGAGAAGTTTTTCTGTTTTTCGTTAAAAGAATTAAGCGAATTTGTCTCCTGCCAAAGTTTTTCTCCTGAATTTGTACAATTTAAATAATACCCGTGCCGCCAAGAAAAAACAGGGCGGAAACCGCCCTGTCACAGTACATATTTTTCCAGTGTTTTCGCGATGCCGTCCTCGTCGTTGGACTCGCAGACGTAGTTCGCGATCTTCTTGACCTCATCCTCGCCGTTGCCCATCGCCACGCCCATTCCGGCGTAGCCGATCATGGTCATATCGTTATAGTTGTCACCGAACGCAATGAGCTCTTCTCTGTCCACGCCGAGATGCTCCAGCAGAAGCGGCAGCATCGAGCCTTTTGAAATGCCGAGCGGCATGATCTCGAGAAAATACGGCGCGCTCTTGTAGATATCGAGCAGCCCGTCGTAGCGCTTGCGCAGAACCGCCTGATACTGATCCAGTTCCATCGGCTCGCCCGCGAGAAGGATTTTGTTGAAATCAAACTTCACCGCCCCGAGAAAATCATCGCAGGTTATCATCTCCGCCTTGGAAACCTCGCTTTCCACAAAGGTGTAATCGTTGACCTTGCTGTCCGCGAAGATCCGCTTGTCGTCAAAGGTGAGAATCGTGATGTTGGAGTCCTTGAGCACGCCCACGATATCGCTGAGGTACTCGCGCGGAAACAGCCGGTTGATAACCGTGCGGTTGGAGTCGCAGCTGATGATTTTTCCGCCGTTATAGGACATGATGTACCCGTTGTAGCGCTCGAGCATCAGATCCTCCGCGATGGGGTAGACGCCGAGAGGCTGTCTGCCCGACGCGATAATCACGCGTTTGCCTTTTGCCTGTGCCTCCAGAAGCGCGTGACGCGTGCGCGGTGTAATTTCTTTTCGTGAATTCGTTAGTGTGCCGTCGATATCGACCGCAATGAGTTTGTAATCCATAGCAACCACCAAATAGCGTATTCACACAATCTATTGTTAGTATATCATATTCTCCGAAAAAATGCAAGAAGCGGACGGCGTCCGCTTCTTCTATCTCATCTGATATTTTTTCAGATCCACATGATGGTCGACGACCTCCACACCCTCCGCCTCTAGCCGCCTTTGCTGTTCCTCGTCGCCGCAGAAGGCAAAGTTCGGCGCCAGCCTGCCCTGCGCGTTGACGACGCGGTGACAGGGTATCACCTCCGGATTCGGATTGCGGTGCAGGGCGTTTCCGACGGCACGCGCCGCGCCGCCGCTGCCTGCCATCGCCGCGACCTGTCCGTAGGTCGCGACCTGTCCGCGGGGTATCTCGCAGACGGCAGCGTAGATTTTGTCATAGAAGGAGCAGTCATTCTGTCGGTTCATCGCTTTTCTCCCCGTCGTCATCCGCTTCCGCTGCCGAAACGGTTTCCTGCGGCTTCTTTTCCGCAAGCCGCTTTTGCGCTTCTTCCTTTTCCCTGTCCTCGCGCTGAATACGCTCCATGATCTCGGCGATGCTCTCCTCCTTTTCCTCGGGGTAGTTTCCCGAAACGATACGGACGATATTCAGCAGCTCGTCAAAGAATATGAACAGCAGCAGCCCGATGAAAATGAGCAAGCCCCACGGAGACAGGAACAGCTCATAGAGCTTCGTCACAAAGCCGAGCTTGCAAATATACTTTGACTCCACATAATCCGCGGTGATCTCATCGTCGGCGATATCATTCGCGTCACCCTGCGTTTGCAGGACGATTCCGCCGTCCTCCTCGTGAGGTGCGACTACGACGCGGTGGGTAACATTGATACCATTGCCAAACTGCGCGCCGCCCTTGAAGGTGATGATATCGCCTTCCGCGAGCGATTCAACATCCTCGACCTTTTTGCTGAGGATCACATCGCCGACCATCAGCGCCGGCTCCATGCTGCCCGAGGTAATCCTTTGAATGGTGTACCCAAAAACCGAAGGCGTGCCGCCGCTGAAGCGCGTCAGCAAAAAGGTGATGACCGCAAAGGATAAAATAACGATCATCGTCCAGCAGATAATATTTTTCACAACGCGCGCAGCCCTCAGGGCTTTTCTGATCGGGCGGCGCTTCTCCTCGGGAATCCTTGCGGATATCCTGTCCTTCAGTTTCATGTCATACTCTCCTATGCTTTCTAACCTACAGTATACTAAAAAAGGGTTGCCAAAGCAACCCTTTTGTCATTTGTCATCACGATTTACAGGCTCAGGTACAGTTCATCGATGGAATACTTGAGCGAATTGGTGTTGGAGTTATTGATGATATACCAATAAACCTTTACCTCGCCTTCGTGCTCTTCGGTATCGCTGTCCTCGGCAGGAATCAGAATATTCTTGACAATCGGCACGTCGTTGAACTCGTAGCTGCCCGCCGCGGTAATGGTGACTTCCGTTTCGACCTGCAGCGTATCGGGGTAAGAGCCGCCGGTGACCTTTGTGTAGAGCTTTGCCGTACCCGTCTTTCCCGCAACGGGGCGGATCTCGCCGCCGACAACATTGAACAGCCTTGTATCTCCGGAGTAATACGTCACCGTGCTGCCGGTATACCATCCGCTCTGAAGCGCGATATTGACGTGGTTATCGTCGTTGGGCACGGAAATGCTGCTGTAGTAGCGGGAAATCGAAGGAGGCGTCACCGAAAAATGCTCGACCTTCTGGTTTTGCGTGCCGCTGTCCTGCTCGTTTTTCAGCTTATACACCTGACCGGTCGTTTCCGAAACGCCGTCTCCCGACAGGTTCGTGAGCAGCACCGTACGCTGAGCATAATTCGGGTTGCCGTTATTATTCGTACCCCAGTTCTCGACGGCAAAGAAAGCGTTCGTTGCGTCGCTGGGGATATCGGCGTAATACTGGTTCGGATTGTTATCGCCGCCGACATGCGTCATCTTATAATATTTGCCGTTTGAGCCGAGACCGTTAAGTGTCTCTCTGCCCCAGCAAACATAAAACTCAGTGCCGCCCCATCCCTGGACATCATTTCTTTTCTCGAAATAGATACGCATGGTACCGCTTCGTGTTGCCTGATGATTTGCTTTTGCGAGCGACGTGTAATCGCGGTAGCTGCGTGTAGGACCGTTTACGCCGAGAGCAAGCGTACCGTTGGAGCCGTCGGTCGGAACGGAAAGCTTGCGCACATAGAGCGAAACATTCTGCGGAGTACCCGACCCGTTGGTGATGGTCGTGCAGAAATACTTGCGGTTAAAGGGGTAGATGCCCGTGGCAGAGCTGCCAATAACGCTGTAGTCTGCGGAACCTGTGCAGGCGGTCGTATAGGACTCGTCGTCACCGCCGGTTTCGGAGCTCATTGTTGAGATCGTAACGCTCTTGCCGTTATAGGCGGAATAAGTGTTGTTGCTTTGCAGGATCATTTTCTCACCCGAAAGGCTATGCGGACGGGTGAACCATGAAAACGCCGGAACGCTTACACTGATCATCACCAGCACAGCCGCCAGCAAGACCGCCAATATTATCTTTGACTTTTTCATGGATTCACCTCCTTGTCCGTGATATCTCAGTCAATCCATTCTCCTGTAGTATAGGTTATATCCCTAAACTGGCTCTGACCAGACGGAACCGTACTCGGCCATTCGTTTCTCTTGACGTTGTTACTTTTATACTGTTTGAAGTAAATCGCACCCGACGGGTTGCTCAGCTCTACAACATAAGCGTTATCATTGATGCGCCTCATGTTGGTATCGGCGTTGTTGACGTAAACCTGCAAATAATCTCCGTCATTTTTGAGATTATTTTTCAGCCCGTCTTGATTAATAATGAACCAGATGCAGCGCTTGTTGGTGTACTGCTCTATGCCCTCGGTGCCCTTCTTAAAGAGATAATCCGTGCCGATGTCGCCCTCATATCCGCCGTCATCCGGTACCTTGTCGGTATAACCGGTGTCCTTCGCAAGAATCGCGTAGAATTTTCCGCTTCTTGTGGTGGAGAAGGTCGCCTTGTAATAACCGGTGCTGCTGTCATAATCCGCCTTAACAAAGCCGTTGGTGTTGCCGCTGATATTTGCACCGCCCGTAACATACAATCTTACGTAATAATCATCGCCCCAGTTCTCTCTGGGCGCCACGTAGATCGTCGTCGTATTCTGCGCCATGAATCTGGCGTAAACGGTGACTGCGCCTGCGGTATTCAGCGTGTAGGAATAGCTTGTGTCCGTACTCAGCGCGGTGCCGCCGCTTGAATCCGCAAACCAGCCGACGAACGCGTATCCGCTTGCCGCGGTTGCTTTCAATGTCGCAGCGCTCTTATACTTGACGCTGTCGACAGAGCTTGCGCCGGCTTCCGCGGAGTTGACCTGTACGGCGCCGCCGTTATCGCCGGAGGTATACGTCGTGCCGCCGACGGTCGTGTAGGTTGCCTGAGCCGTTGCGTTATAGCTGTTTGTCGTAAACTGCGCGAAATAATTTGTTTCAAAATCCGAGCCGTCAAGCGTGACAGACGAACCCGCGGAATTGTTGCCGGTAGCGGTCGTAAAAATACCGCTGAGCGAATATCCCGTATTGGCAGTCGCGGAAAATTCCACGGTACTGCCCTTGTCCACCGTCTTGGAGAATGACATGACGCTCGCCGCCGAGGTTGTGTCGCCGATCGTTATCGTACCTGCCGCAACGGAAGAATTGACGCCGTCCACATATTTATGGATGGTCAGCCTGCGTACCTCCTTGAATTTCGCGTAGTACACAACATCCGTGCCTGCAGCCGACGGCGCCGTCAGCTCGTAGGTCGCGTTGGTTGAAAGACGTAATTTATCGGTTCCGTTGTTCTCTCCGTCCGGGTTGTTAAACCAACCCTCAAAAACATATCCCGTAGCGGCTGCCGCGGTGAGCTTCAGATGCTTTCCTGCCCATGCGTGCACGGTATTCTTATGCTTCAGGCTGCTGCCGTCGGTCGTCTCAATCACATGAGAGGAGGCATTCGCGCCGATATAGGAGGTCGCTGTCAGCGTACCGCACGCGGTCTGTGTGCCGACATAATCTACCTTTACGTTTACGGGATCATGCCACGAGCCTGTGCTCTTGTTCGCGTTGATGTCTGCGGAATGCTCGCCGCCGTTCATCGTTTCAATGATGTAGGTCGGATCAACGGGAGTGACAGGAATGGCGGTATCCTCCGTCTTGTTCCAGATATGCGTGGTATCCCAGCTGCTTGGCATATTCTCCGTTGTCAGATCGCTCTTGGGAGAACGGATAAACAATGTGTGCTGATACTTGCGTATCGCGGGATTCGCGGTTTGTTTATCGTTCAGCCTGCTTAACTCCTCAGGAGTTATGGGTTGTTCACTTTTCGTTTTGTTTTTACCGAACAATGTAATCACTCCAAAGGGTTATTATTTTCATCAGGAAATCGGCACATCGCGACCTTCAGCTGCGCCGCCACACTGATGTGGACGTCGAGCGAATCGACTCCCGCGAAGGTGTTGATCGTGAACCACGCGACGGTGGAGGTCGTCATGGACAGCAAGGTGATGATCGCAATGAACACGATCAGCCTCTTGCGGCTTTTTGAGCTTATTTTTTCACTTGCCAGCTTTTCGGCTGTCCTTTTTAAAACGCCCATTTCAGACACTCCTTTATATATAAATTTCGTTAATTTTGCTTATATTATAGATTTATTCTATATTTTTTTATCATAAATCAATTATATTTACAAAATTGTTTAAACATTTTTGCATTTTTGTACACCTTCACAAAAACGTCACATTCTTTTGTGCATTTTAAACTTATTCCTTTTTTTGCGGGTTCTGTTTAGGGCATAAAAAAACCGACCTTCCCGTAAAGAAGGCCGGTTTTTTAGGGAATCTCTAATAATTCAATGTCGTGAAGATTCCGTACTTATGCGCGGTAAGAAATTTTTAGAGGTTCCCTTTATTGATTAGTTTTGTTTTTGCACGATTTTGTACTCGTCATAGAGCCGGAAGTAATGACAGCCCGACATGCTCTGCGTGAGGAACTTTTCCATTTCGTCCTCGTCGAGGTTGACGCTGCAATAATCGCCGAATTCCTCGTCGGCGACGTAGTGCGCGCACATTTCGCAATTATCCGCCATTATTTCCTCCCGTACTTGTTATAGTCAAACGCCTTATAGTCAGCCAGCTGTGCAAAGACCTCCTCCTCGGTTTCGGCGACGGAATAGAGGGTGTCGGTATCCTCCGCCATGAACCTGTCGCGGATAGCGGTCTCCATCATTTGGAGCATCGGCGTATAATATCCCTTATAGTTATAAATCACGATCGGCTTCTGGTGTCTGCCGAGCTGCTTGAGCGTCAGCACCTCGAAAAACTCCTCAAAGGTGCCGATGCCGCCGGCACAGATGATAAACGCGTCGGAGTTATCCTCCATATACGCCTTTCTCTCGCGCATGTTTTCGGTAAAGACGATCTCGGCGTAGTCCATCAGGACTTCATGCTCGATAAAAAACCGCGGACAAACGCCTGTCATTTCGCCGCCTCCACGCAGAACACCGCGCGACACGGCGCCCATCACGCCGTACTTTCCTGCGCCGAAAATCAGTTTGATTTTTCTTTTGGCAAGACTCTCGCCGAGATGCTCGGCGGAATCCAGATAAGCTCTGTTGATTCTCTCGCTTGACGAGCCAAACACACATATTGTACTCATGCTGAACCTCTGCTGAATTAATAATTTCTGATCAGGGAAACGACCTTTCCCAGCAGCACGACCTCGTCCACGATGATCGGCTCGTAGCTGTCGTTTTCGGGCTGCAGGCGGAAGTGACCGTTTTCCTTGTAAAAGCGCTTGACGGTAGCGGAATCCTCCACCATCGCGACGACGATCTCACCGTTTTCCGCGACGGGCGTGCGGTGGACAATGACGATATCACCGTCCAGAATCCCCGCGTTCACCATACTCTCGCCCTGAATACGCAGCGCAAAAAGCTCTCTGCCGCGTTTGAGCTGCTCGGAGACTGGAACGTAGAACTCAATATTCTGGATCGCGGTGATCGGCTCACCTGCCGCGACCTTGCCCACAACAGGCACGTTGACGCTCTTTTCCTCACCCGTGATCTGGATACAGCGGTTCACGCCGTGTTCGCGGACGATCAGCCCCTTTTCCTCGAGCGCCTTGAGGTGATGGTGCACCGTCGAGGTCGAGCTGAGTCCCGTATGGTCGCAAATTTCGCGCACCGAGGGCACGCGTCCGTTTTCGGAACATTCCTTGAGATAATCGAGTATTCTCTGCTGGCTTTTGCTGAGGGGTTTCATAGCGCTCACACCTTTCCGAATATATTCTACCACATTTATGTATAAAAAGTCAAACGTTTGTTTCAAATATTTTTGAATAAATTTTTCAGTTCAAATTCAATTGAATTTCACACAAATAACACATTGATAGGGTTTAATATAGATGTACTCAAGAAGACGGAACCGCAACCGTCGAGTACATTGTTCTACCCTCCTCAATGCGTGCCGACTCAGAGGCACGCGATTGTACCCCTCATTTTTTACAGACAGGAAACGCCCGGACACGATCCGGGCGTTTCTATTTATTTTACATCGTTATTTTTAAATCGCGTACTAAGGGTTTTTTATGGAGGTTTCCTTTCGTTTTCGCGACAGGTGCTCATCAGACTCTTACCAATCCCATTGCTCGAGGAGAGGGATGATTGGAAAATCCATTGCACGCGAAAAGGTTTGTATGGAACCTCAGCTCACTATCAAACGCCCGTCGCGTAAACGCGCTGTTTCCTACCGCACCGAGGTATAGTCCGCGAAGAAAGCGCCACTGGCGCCGCGATTTAATATTCTCACGACGTCCCACAAGCCGTCCGCAACGTCGTAAAGCAGCGGCATGATTTCTTCCGTCGGACCGTCGAGGTCGGGCACCATCACGGTTTTGCAACCTGCCGCGTTTGCGGAACGGATGCCGTTCTGAGAATCCTCGAGCGCCATACACTCCTCAGGCTTCAAGCCGAGCTTTTCCGCGGCAAATAAATAGATATCCGGCGCGGGCTTGCCGTTTTTGACCATGCGCGCGCTGACGACCTCGTCGAAATATTGCAAAAGACCGACTCGTCTTAAATATTCCTCCGCTCTGTCCTTCGGCGTCGCGGTCGCGAGAGCGACCGCAATGCCTTTTTCTTTCAGATAGGAAAGCAGCTTTTCCGCGTCGGGCTTAGCCTCGATGCCGTGTTTTTCGACATATGCGTTCATCAGCTCGATGCGCTTATTTCTGACCGTATCGTAGTCAAAGCTGTCTCCGAACCAGCCCTGCAGTCTTTCGATTGCGAACGGTCTTGCCATCGAACGGATGCCCAGCGCGTGCTTCCTTTCAAAAGGAAAGCCGTAAGACTGTCCTGCCTCACACCAGAAGCGGACATAGAGCTTCTCGCTGTCGAGTATAACACCGTCCATATCAGAGATAACGCCTTTTATTTTCATGTTGTCTGCCTCCCTTTTCCCGAAAGGTTCACCATCACGATACCTGCCGCGATCAGCAGCAGCGCAAGGAGGGTTTCTATCCTGAACACCGATTCCCCGAGCAGCAGCCCCGAAAGCGCCGTGCCGAAAACGGGAATCAGCAGTGTAAACACCGAAATACGGCTCGCGGAGTGATATTTGAGAAGCGCCGTCCAGATGCTGAACGCCGCCGCCGAGACGAACGCCAGCCAAATGAGGATCCACACGCCCGTCAGCTTGGAGAAATCGAGCCTGCCGCCGAAGCATAAGCCCGCAATGATCAAAAGAGCGCCGCCGAGCATCAGCTGCCACGCGGTGACGAGAAGCGGATTCCTGCCTGCAGCGATTTTTTTCGAGAGCAGGTTGCCTGCCGCGGAGCAGACGGTCGAGAGGAGAATCAGCCCGTCGCCGAGCAGCGTCGCCGTTGTAACGGCTGCGCCGCGGTTCATCACCAGCACGCCGCCGAAGCCGACGGCGCAGCCCAGAATTTTCAGCACGGTCAGCCTGTCGCCGCGGAAAAAAACCGCCGCTCCGATGACCGTAAAAAACGACGCGCAGGCGGTGATGATCGAGGTATTTGCGCCGCTTGTGTAACCGAGTCCGATATAGGTGAAGAAATACTGCGACGCCGTCATCACGAGTCCGAGCACCGCGATCGGGAGAAAGTCTCCCTTTTTCGGAAGCAGCCGATTTCGTCCGAACGCGAGGACGGGCAGCACCATCAGACCCGCGAGAAAAAAGCGGCAGCCCGCGAACAGCAGCATCGCTCCGGCGTCGTTTTCCGCGACGTCAAACGCGGCGTACCCGAGCTTGATAAACGGGAACGCCGTGCCCCAGAGCAGGGTGCAGAAGATTGCGAGAGGCACGGACGCGGATTTTGCCTGAAACAATCGCCGCATATCAGAAGTTCCGCAGAATCACGGGCTTGCCGTTTGAGCTGAGCATTCCGCGGAACACCTCGACCGCTTCGCCGCTGATCAGATTTTCATATACGCCGTCTGAAAAGTCCACGCGCACCAAGCCGCTTTTGTCTTTCAGCGGGAACACGCCGAGCATTTTCTTATCCTCATGCTCACGCACCGCGACGAGAACATCCTCTGTCGGAGCCGTCACACGGTAGGTTGAGTCCGCGAAAATCGTGTCTTTTTTCAGCGCGGCAAGGCGCGCGAAATACCGCGTCAAATCCATGCTCTCCGCCGCGTTCCACTGCACCGTGTCGCGGTCAAAGAGCGACGGAAGATGCGAGACGCCGCGCTCCTGTCCGTTATAAACCAGCGTCATGCCCTTTTGGAAGAAGAGGAACGCCGTCCAGCTTTTGAGCTGATCCGCGTCGGGAATCAGAAAACGCGCGCGCGTCTGGTCGTGATTCTCAAGGAAGCGCAGCTTGACATAATTATCGGGAAAGGTGTACTCCTGACGGTTGACCGCCTCGGCATATGCCGCCAGACTGCCGCTGCCGTCGAGATACGCCTTCATCGCGCCGTAGGTATCATAATCATACGCCATATCGAACGCCTGAAAAATCTCGGAATCCGAGAGCGCCGTCATGCCGCGCGAGCGCATATAGGTGATGAAATCCGGCTCGACCGATTCGCTCAGCCAGATGCAGCCCTCGCGCACCTCCTCGACCTCCTGACGCGCCCTGAGCCAGAATTCGAGCGGAATCAGCGGCGCGACGTCGCAGCGGAAGCCGTCGACGATGCCTGCCCAGTATTTGAGCGTTTCGATCTGATAGTCCCACAAGTCCTTGTTGTTGTAGTCGAGGTCGATGATGTCCGTCCAGTCGCCGACGCGGTTGCCGAAGCTGCCGTCGGGGCGGTGGTAGAACCACTCGGGATGCTCGGCGCTCAGGACGGAATCCGGCGAAGTGTGGTTATAGACCACGTCGATGATGCACTTCATGCCCTTGCCGTGGATCGCCCCGACGAGGCTCTTGAAATCCGAGAGACTGCCGAACTCGGGATTGACCGCGCGGTAGTCGCTGATTGCGTAGGGAGAGCCGAGCGTGCCCTTGCGCATCTGTTTGCCGATGGGATGGATCGGCATGAACCAGATGATATCGGTGCCGAGCGCCTTGATCTCGTCAAGACGTCCCTGCACGGCGGCGAAGGTGCCTTCCTCGCTGAAATTGCGGACAAAAACCTGATACATGACCTGATTGCGCAGGTTCTTTTGTGTTGAGATTGCCATTCAGATGCTCCTTTCCTGTTTCAAATGCAAAAAAGGGCGTGCCAAAGCACGCCCTGCAGTTTATTTCTCGTTGACGACGTCACGGATGACCTGTGCGATGTGGGGCTGTGTGAGCTTGAACGCGTCGAGCAGCTCCCATGCGGGACCGCTGTAGCCGAACTCGTCCTGCACGCCGATTCTCGTCACCTTGACGGGACATTCTGCGGTGACAACCTCGCAGACCGCGTCGGCGAGACCGCCGACGACGTTGTGCTCCTCAACGGTGATGATTCTGCCTGTCTCCTGCGCCGCCTTGATGACGATGTCGCGGTCGATGGGCTTGATGGTGTGGATGTTGATGAGTCTTGCACTGATGCCCTCAGCCTCCAGCTCCTTGACTGCCTTGAGCGCCTCGTTGACGACAAGACCGGAGGCGATGACGGTGACGTCATTGCCCTCGTGGAGCGTGATGCCCTTGCCCAGCTCAAAGCTGTAGGTCTCGGGATCGTTGAAGCTGTCGATCGCCAATCTGCCGAGACGGATATAAACGGGGCCGTTGTACTCGATAGCCGCCTTGGTCGCCGCCTTCATCTCCCAGTGGTCGGCAGGATTGAGCACGACCATGTTGGGGATAGCGCGCATGATCGCGATATCCTCGATGCACTGGTGGGTCGCGCCGTCCTCACCCGTGGAAATACCCGCGTGAGAGCCGGCAATCTTGACGTTGAGCTTGGGGTACGCGATGGAGTTGCGGATCTGCTCAAACGCTCTGCCTGTGGCAAACATCGCAAAGGACGCGGCGACGGGAATCTTGCCCGCAGCAGCCATACCCGCGGCAACGCCCATCATATTGCCCTCTGCAATACCGCAGTCAAAGAAGCGGTCGGGGTTCGCTTTCTGAAAAATGCTGGTCTTGGTCGCCGCCGCGAGGTCGGCGTCAAAAACAACGATATCCTTATTCTGTTCGGCAAGCTCGCAGAGCGCTTCACCGAAGCTCTCTCTGGTTGCCTTCTTTACTGTCTCAGCCATCAGCACTTGCCCTCCAATCTGTCAATCTGAGCCTGAAGCTCGGCGGTAGCCTGCTCATACTGCTCCTTGTTGGGAGCGACGCCGTGCCAGCCGACCTGATCTTCCATGAACGAAACGCCCTTGCCCTTGACGGTCTTGGCGAGAATCGCGGTGGGCTTGCCCTTGACGGTCTTTGCCTTGTCAAGCGCGGCGGCGATCTGCTCGAAATCGTGGCCGTCGATCTTGATGACCTCGAAGCCGAACGCCTCAAACTTCTTGTCGAGGGGCTCGATGCCCGCGACGTCCGAAACGGCGCCGTCGATCTGCAGACCGTTCTGGTCTACGATGACAACGAGGTTGTCAAGCTTGTTGTGAGAAGCGAACATCGCCGCCTCCCAAACCTGACCTTCCTCCACCTCTCCGTCGCCGAGGACTGTATAGGTACGATAGTCTTTGTTGTCAAGCTTCGCCGCAAGCGCCATACCGCACGCTGCGGAAACACCCTGTCCGAGAGAACCTGTGCTCATGTCGATACCGGGGGTTTTTTTCATATCGGGGTGACCCTGCAGCATTGCGCCGATGTGACGCAGCACGGTCAGCTCCTCCCACGCGAAGTAGCCCTTGAGCGCGAGAACCGCGTAAAGGCTGGGGCAGCAGTGACCCTTTGACAGCACAAAGCGGTCTCTGTCCTCCCAATCGGGATTCGCGGGATCGACATTCATCTCTTTATAATAGAGATAGGTGAAGATATCCGCCGCGGAAAGCGATCCGCCGGGATGACCCGATTTTGCGTGATAGGTGCCGAGGACGGCGCCCTGTCTTGCCTTGGCGGCAAGAATCTGAAGCTGCCTGATTTCTGAACTATCCATGATTTATCATCCTTTCTCAAGAAAACCTCTCGGTTTCTCAAAGCAAGTATCGGCGCGGACGGCGACATTTTTCGCCGCAAAGCGCCAATTGTAACCATCTTTATTATACACCATCCTGTTAAAAATTCAACCGAAAAAGTCCGTTTTTTCAATTTATAATAAAATACCTAATAAGAACCTTGCGTTAACGGGAAAATGTGGTATAATTAATGTGGCGGGAGCTGCGGCTTTCGCGATATATTGCGGAACGGAGCGTTTATTATGCTTTTGACAGCCGACGTGGGAAATACCAACATCAAACTGGGAATTTATGACAATGACAGACTGCGTTTCAAGCTGCGTTTTTCGACGGACGCGGGCAAAACCAGCGACGAGATGGCGGTGGAGCTGTTCACCTTTTTCCAGATATACCATATTGACATGTCGAAAATCAACGCTTCGATCATCAGCTCCGTCGTGCCGAAGGTCACGCAGCCGCTCATGGACGCGATCCGCGTTGTGACGGGTGCGAAGAGCCTTGTGATCGGGCCCGGGCTGAAAATCGGCATGGAGCTGCGTATCGACCGCCCCGAGACGCTCGGCGGCGATATCGTATGCGGCTGCGTCGGCGCGCTTGAAAAATACGGCGGCCCCGTGATCATGATTTTCATGGGCACCGCGACGGTCATCGCCTACGCGGACGAAAACCGCGTCTACCGCGGCGGCGCGATCGCGCCGGGAGTGGGCATTTCGCTCGACGCGCTCACCAACCGCGGCGCTTTGCTGCCGGCGGTGGATCTGAAAGCTCCCAAAAGCGTTATCCGCACCAACACCGTCGACTGTATGCGGTCAGGCGTGATGTTCGGCACCGCCTGTATGCTCGACGGCATGATCGACCGCTTCACGGAGGAAGCCGGAGCCGACGCGAAAATCATCGCGACGGGCGGTCTGGCGCCCCAGATGATCGCAAACTGCACGCATGAGATCCGATTTGACGAGAACATCATTCTCGACGGTCTGAACGCGATATACAAAAGGAATAAAAAGTTTTAAGTTGTCCGGAACAGACGTCAGTCTGCGGAAATATACGTTGCGTTTCACCTGTAAGGACAGGGAAACAGCAGGAGGTTAGAAACATGACAAAAACAAAAAAGAACGCGGCGCCGAAATTCTTCAAGCCCGTATTCACGGCGCTGCTTGCGGCGCTGATCGTACTGCTCACCTTTACCGTCGGCAGCCTGCGCATCGGTCCGATCACGATCACCTTCAACTGTCTGCCTCTGGCAGTCGGCACGGTATTCCTCGGCCCCGTCTACGGCGCGATACTGGGTCTGGTGTTCGGACTCTCGAGCTTTTTCGCGAGCTTCACATCCGCCTCTCTCACCACGATTCTTCTGAGCATCAATCCGTTTTTCACGTTTTTGATGTGCGTGGTTCCCAGAGTGATCTGCGGCTGGCTCCCGGGACTGCTCTTTCAGCGTCTCCCCAAGAACAGCGAGCCGAAGCGTCTCGGCAGCTCCGCGCTTAGCTGCGCGCTCGTCACGATACTCAACACCATCGGCTTTCTCGGTCTGATGTGGGTGTTCTTCGCGGACGCGTTCCTCAATAACGGCGACGTCATCGGCAAGGTCGGCAACAAGCCTGCCGGCAATGTCTTTCTGTTCATCTTCGCACTCGCGGGCATCAACGCGGTCATTGAGATCATTCTCAACCTCGTGCTCGGCACCGCAATCTGCAGAGCGCTGTTCGCCGTAACCAAAAATAAGATTTGACGCGCAGGGCGGTCAGCCGCCCTGCCTTACTATATTCAATCAAAAGAGGTGGTCAGTTTGAAAAAAAGCATATTTGACATTCTCGCAGGCGCAGAAAGCTATATCTCGGGACAGGCGCTGGCACAGCGTCTCGGCGTATCACGTCAGGCGGTATGGAAGGGGATCAAGGCACTGCGCGACGACGGATTTGTGATCGACTCCGTCACCAATAAGGGCTACAAGCTCAGCGGCATGCCCACCGACCTCAACGAGCTTTCTCTGCGGTACTATCTGAAAACCAAAACGCTCGGCAAAAACCTGATCGTGCTCGACTCGGTCGGCTCGACGAACGACTACCTCAAGCATCTCGGCAGCGAGGGCTGTGAAAACGGAACCGTCGTCGTCACGCACGAGCAGACAAAGGGAAAGGGCAGGCTCGGCAGAAGCTGGACAAGCGAGCGCGACGACAATCTGACCTTCTCCATTCTGCTGCGTCCGCGCATGGCGCCGAAGGATATGGTGGATATCACGCCTTTGACGGGACTTGCAATCTGTCAGGCGCTGCGCGACTACACGGGACTGGATCTGAAAATCAAGTGGCCGAACGATATCATCCTCGGCAAAAAGAAGCTTGTCGGCATCCTCACCGAGATGAGCGCGGAATTTGACGCGGTGGAATACATCGTTACGGGTATCGGCATCAACGTCGACCAGACGACCTTCCCCGATGAGATCTCCCACAAGGCGACCTCTCTGCTGATCGCGACGGGCAGGCATTACGACAAGAACCGCCTGCTGGCAGGCTTGCTCGGACGCATCGAGGAAGCGTTCGTGCGCAGCAATCTCGCGCTTTCCGCGGAGACGATCTCGGAATACAAAAAGCTCTGCGCGTCCATCGGCAAAAGCGTCACCTTCAAGAGCGGCACGCGCAGCATCAGCGGCGTCGCGGTCGACATCGACGAGGACGGCGCGCTCAAGGTCATGCTGTCCGACGGCTCCCTGCGGACGGTCAACGCGGGTGAGGTCACGGTGCAGGGCATCTATTAAGTTTGGAGTGTGGAGTTTGGAGTTTGGAGTTTGGAGTTGCGGGTATTGAAACACTTCCCGCGAAAACGTGCATCAACCTCTACGAAAAACCCATAGTACGCGAAAAAATAAAGGCTGACTCTTTTCGAGTCAGCCTTTCGTTATTTTATGATTATTTCGCTCTTCTTCTGAGCACATAAACCACGCCGATACCTGCAATCAGGGTCGCGAGGATTGCGAACGCGGGAATTGTTTCGCCTGTCTTGACAGTGCCGTTGCTCGCCTCGGACTTGGTAGCGGTATCCTTTGTCGCCTCGTCCTTTGTCGCGGAGGTAGCCGCCTGTGTATCGGGCTGCGCTACGGTCGTTTCAACAACGGTGGTGGGCTCAACGGTAGTGGGTTCCTCAGTGGTGGGCTCGGTTGCGCCCTGAATCGCGGGAATCACATAGCTGTAAACAACGGGAGTGACCTCGCCTGTCTCGGTGGACTTCGCGTTGATGGTCACCTCAACGGTTCTCTCTACGGGAGAAGGAGCCGCGTTGAGCGTCCATGTATTCTGCTTCTCGGTTCTGACTGCCAGTTTATCAAAAGTAACCTTGCTGTCGCCCTCGACGGTTACGCCCTCGGGAAGCGTCAGGCTCATTTCGGCGTTGGTCAGGTCAACCAGACCGCTGTTATTGATGTAGGAGGTCAGTCTGACGGGGTTGTAGCCTGTGCCCTCTTCATTGACAGTGAAGTTGCCGTCGATCTTGGTCGCGCCGAGAACGAGGTCGCTGTCCTTGCTGACGTCGATGCTGCCGAGACCATAGAACGCGCGGTATACTCTGCTCTCACCGGGATTGAGCGTGCTGTATTGCCAGATGGAGCTGACGGAGCTGTCGCCGAGGTCAACACCGACGGAAACGCTCGGAATCAGCGTGGAGCCGGAAGCGTTCCAGTAGTTGTCAAACTGAACAATATCGGGAGCAGCGGAGCCGGTCGCGAAGGAACCTGTGCCGACCAGCTTGGGATTCTCCAGACTGTCAAACGCCTGGAAGGAAACGGGGATATTTGCGCCTTCAAACTGCATTCTTGTTGTTACCGCGCCGACGCCCGCGATACGGAACGGAGCTTTGTCATTATCCTCCACCATGGTATCGAAGAAAATTCTGGAACCGACCTCATGCGCTTCTTCCGTGTTATTTGTCGCAATAATCTTTACCTCAAGGGTATCCTTGTCACCCGTTACGCTGTTCGCTCTGAGGGTGTATACTCTTTCATAATCAATACCTTTTAATGTGCCGTGACCGGTAACGGTAAGGTTTTCCTGATTGACAACCAAATCGCTTGTATAAACATAGGATGACGAACCGTCTACGCCTAACACAGACATGGATGTACCCGATGAACCGGAGGTGCAGAAAAGCAGCCTCTCACCTGCCGCATTATACAGCGTGAAATTGGTATTTTCATAATCCAAGATGATCTTGTCGGACGAAAGTCTATCGGTCGCAAACGCGGTTACGGCAGCACTTGCAGCCAGCATGCCCGCAATTCCGACTGCGGAAATTCTTTTGAACAGCTTATTCATGATTATTCTCCCTCTTTTTCTCAAAGATTGTGCCGTACCATGACGGCTCCAATTAGAAATATAGCATCAATTTTCCAAAAAGTCAATATTTTAGTGATATTGCTTCTATTTTTTCTCCAAAACCCGCAGGATTTTTTGCATTTGCGCTTTTCTATTGTGCATGTTGTAAAATCGGCTTGTATACGATTCGTCTAATAAGCACAAATAATCTGTTTGGGTTATTTTACAAAAACCAAAAAACGGAAAGGTCAGCCTAAAGCCGACCTTTCCGTATCATCACTTTGATTGCTGTTATTCGTTTCTGCCGCAGCACTTCTTGTACTTCTTGCCGCTGCCGCAGGGACAGGGATCGTTTCTGCCGACCTTCTTGCCCTTGCGCACCGTCTTGTTCGCGGTGTCGGTGCCGTCGCCCGAGGTCTGCGTCGGCTTGGCGACCTGCTCGCGCTTGAGAGCCGCCTCTACCGCTGTGGGCTGGGGCTTTTTCTCGCCCTCTTTTTCGAGCATCACCTGATGCGCCGCTGCCGCAGCCTGAGCCGCAGCCTTGCGTGCCGCCTCAATCGCCTCTTGGCGCTTCTGGATCTCATACACGCGCTTGGGCATGATGAGCATCATCTTCATGGTATCCTCGCGGATGTTCTCGATCATCTCGTCGAACATATCGAAGCCCTCGAGACGGTACTCGACGACGGGGTCATGCTGACCGTAGGAACGCAGACGGATACCTGCCTTGAGCTGATCCATCGCGTCGATGTGATCCATCCAGTGGGTGTCGACCGCCTTGAGCAGGTAGACGCGCTCCATCTCGCGGATGGTCTCCGCAGGAAGCAGCTCCTCGTTTGACTTGAAGATCGCGAGAGCGTCCTCCTTGATCATTTCGCCGATCTCGTCAGGCTCTCTGTCCTCGAGATCCTCCTTGTCGAGCGCGTACTTCTTCTCGTCGGTGATGATCCAGTTCTTGTAGTACTCGACAAGGCCTTGGAAGTTCCAGTTCTCGCGCGGTCCCTCGGGGAGATAGTGGTGAATGGAGGTATCGACAGAGTCGGAAACCATCTTGAGCACGGTCTCGTGCAGATCCTCGCCGTTGAGCACCTGGTCGCGCTGACCGTAGATAATCTCACGCTGGCGGTTGAGAACGTCGTCGTACTGGAGGACGTCCTTACGGATGCCGAAGTTGCGCATCTCGACCTTTTCCTGCGAGCTTTCGATGATGTTGGAGAGCATCTTGTTCTCGATGGGCGTATCCTCGTCCACGTTCATGCGCTCCATCATCGCTTTCATTCTGTCACCGCCGAACAGACGCATCAGATCGTCCTCGGTGGAGAGGAAGAAACGGCTGACGCCGGGGTCGCCCTGACGTCCGGAACGTCCGCGCAGCTGGTTGTCGATACGGCGTGACTCGTGGCGCTCGGTGCCGATAATCATCAGGCCGCCCGCTTCTCTGACGCGGTCCGCCTCGTCCTTGATTTCGTCCTTATATTTCTCGTTGAGCTCTTGGAAGGTCTTTCTCGCTTCCAGAATCTCCTCGTTGTCTGTTTCCGCGTAGCCGGTCGCTTCCTCGATCATTTCCTCGGGATAGCCCTGCTTGCGCATGGACGCCTTCGCGAGGTACTCGGCGTTACCGCCGAGGATAATATCGGTACCACGGCCTGCCATGTTGGTCGCGATGGTGACCGCGCCGTACTTACCTGCCTGAGCGACGATCTCGGCTTCCTTGTCGTGCTGCTTCGCGTTGAGCACGTTGTGCGCGATACCGCGGCGCTTGAGCATCTTGGAGAGAAGCTCGGACTTCTCGATCGAAATCGTACCGACCAGTACGGGCTGACCCTTCTCGTGAGCGGCGGCGATCTGGTCGATGACCGCGTTGAACTTGCCCTTTTCGGTCTTGAATACAGAGTCGGGCAGATCCTGACGGATGACGGGCTTGTTGGTGGGAATCTCCACAACGTCGAGCTTGTAGATCTCCTGGAACTCCTCGCTCTCGGTCTGACCGGTACCGGTCATGCCCGACAGCTTGCCGTACAGACGGAAGTAGTTCTGGAAGGTGATGGTCGCAAGGGTCTTGCTCTCGCTCTGCACCTTGACGCCCTCTTTCGCCTCGATCGCCTGGTGCAGACCCTCGTTAAAGCGTCTGCCGTACATCAGACGGCCGGTGAACTCGTCGACGATCAGCACCTCTCCGTCCTTGACGACGTAGTCGACGTCGAGCTTCATGACGCCGTTCGCCTTGATTGCCTGGTTGATGTGGTGCTGGATGGTGAGGTTCTCGGGGTCGGTGAGGTTCTCGAGATGGAAATATTCCTCCGCCTTCTTGACGCCCAGCTGGGTGAGGGTAGCGGTTTTCTGCTTTTCGTCGACAACGTAGTCGATGCCGTTCTCGGCGTAGTACGCCTCCATGTCCTCCTTGGAATCCAGCTCGGTGAAGCGCTGGAGCTTGAGTGTCTTGGCAAAGCCGTCCGCCTTTTCATAGAGGTCGGTGGACTTGTCGCCCTGACCGGAAATGATCAGAGGCGTTCTCGCTTCATCGATGAGGATGGAGTCGACCTCGTCGACGATTGCAAAGGCGTGGCCGCGCTGTACCTTGTTTTCCTTGTAGACGACCATGTTGTCTCTCAGGTAGTCGAAGCCAAGCTCGTTGTTGGTGCCGTAGGTGATATCGGCGTTGTAGGCTTCCTTTCTGAGAGAGTTCTCGAGGTCATGGACGATCAGACCGACCTTGAGACCCATGTATTTATAGAGCTTGCCCATCCACTCGGAGTCACGGCGGGCAAGGTAGTCGTTGACGGTGACGATGTGAACGCCGTTGCCTGTCAGGGCGTTCAGATAGGCGGGAAGGGTCGCCACGAGGGTTTTACCTTCACCGGTTTTCATCTCGGCGATACGTCCCTGATGGAGCACGATGCCGCCCAGAACCTGAACGGGGAAGTGCTTCATACCGAGCACACGCCAGCTCGCCTCACGGCAGGCAGCGAACGCGTCGGGAAGGATATCGTCGGTCGTCTCGCCGTTCGCGAGACGTTCCTTGAGGAGCGTCGTCTGGTTTTTCAGCTCGCTCTCGCTCATTGCGGCATACTTGCTTTCAAGCGCGATGACCTTGTCAGCGATGGGCTGAATCCGCTTGATCTCGCGCTTGCTGTAGTTGCCGAACATTGCTTTTAAGAAGTTCATATTCCTTTCAATTCCTTTCTATTTTGCTTCGCGTTCTAAGGCTTTTTTTGGAGATTGGTGCACATTTTCGCGGGATAGGTTCATCAGAATCTCACCAATCCCATTTCTAAAGGAAAGGTTTGTCGCGTAAACGCGTTATTGCCTGACACACCGTTCCATAGTCCGCGAAGAAAGCGCCATCGGTGCCGCGAATTGACAGCGGGTGCTTACCCGCCTCGGAGCGCCTGCGCGCATTTCTGCATCGCGATTTCCGCGACCGGACGTGCGTACCGGTTACCGAATCCCGCGTTTTCCACAACGCAGGCAAAAGCTAAGGGTGCGTCGGCGTCGGTGGAGAAGCCGACCATCCACGCGTTCGGGCGCTTGTCCTCGCCGACCTCGGCGGTACCCGTTTTCGCCCTGACGTTCAGGCTGCCGAAGGAATATTCGGGCATGATGGACGCGAGTGTCGCGGCGGTTTGCGGATTGACAAGCTCCTGACTCTTTTTGCTGTTGACGCCGATCATCTTGAGCAAGTCCTCGGTGCCGTTCTTAATGTAGGTCGGCGTGGTGGAGTTGCCGCCGTTGGCAATCGCGCCGCAGATGATCGCCATCTGCATCGGGTTGGTCTTATTGATATACTGACCGACGCCCGACCATGCCAGCTCGTTCGTCGAAGCCTTCGACACGTCGTAGTTGCCCTTTGCGGTCTCGACGTCGTCGACCTCGAAGCTCATGTTGATACCCATTTTGTTGGCAGTCGCGGTCATGCGCTCTGCGCCGATCTCAACCGCCAGCTCTGCGAACACGATATTGCAGGACTGCGTCAGCGCGCCCTGAAAATCCAGATAGCCGTGCGCTTCGCCGTCGACGCAGCTCACGTCGTTGCCGCCGATGTCCTCGTGACCGCCGCAGTACCAGCTTCTCTCGAAGATATCGGGGATATACTCGATCGCCGCTGCTGCGGTGACAAGCTTGAAAATCGAGCCGGGTGTATAGGATGAGGAGAGCACATGGTCGAGATAAACGCCCTCGTACTCACTCTCGTTGTCCTCGTTGATTTCGGGAGGATCCTGCGGGTCATAGGACTTCGTGCTGACCGAGCAGAGCACCTCGCCTGTTTTGTAATTGTAAACCACGCACGCGCCTGAGCTGCCGTTGGCGCTGAGCGCATCGTAGGTATCGCCGCACGCGGAGGAATCGACCGTCATCGTGAGGTCGTGCGACGCGCGCAGGCTCTGGGGCATGTTCAGACCCCAGATCAGGCTGTAGCCCGTGAGCTGGGAGCGGTACTTGCTCTGCACAGCCGTCGAGATGTTGAGGCTGTTGTCGCCCACGGTATGGAGCAGACCTGTGCGGACGCTGTAGTTTTCGTGATAGGTACGCTCGCTGCCGTTCGTCTTTGCGAGAGCGGCGCCGTTGCGGTCATAAATCGCGCCTGCCTGTTCCAGACCGCCGTTGCCCGAGATATGGGCGTTATACGGCTGGTTCGCCCAGTCGTCGGCGTTCAGAACCAGCTCGACGCAGAAGAACGCCGCGCCGCCGATAAATAATATAGTAAAGAAAAGAATCAGAAAGCTGCGTTTCAGCACACGTTTCATAGAGTCACCTCATTCGGAGAGGAATCGTTATCGTTTGAGAGAATAGGTTCTTTCGTCAGCCGCCTTGATGAAGGCGATCAGACCCCAGCAGCCGATGATACTCGAGCCGCCCGCGCTGATAAACGGGAAGGTAACGCCCGTGAGGGGCAGCAGATCGGTCGCGCCGAAGATGTTGAGCGTGAGCTGCACCACCAGCAGTCCTGCCGCGCAGCATGCGGAAATGGAATAGAAGGTGCTGCGGCTGCGCGTGGTGATTGCGCATCCGTAAACGACCAATAAGGCAACCGCCAGAGCGAGGGTAATCGCCACGATGATGCCCATTTCCTCGGCAACCAGACCGAATACGAGGTCGCTTTCCGAGGCGGCGACCTGCTTAAGGAAGCCGTTGCCGACGCCGACGCCGAACAATCCGCCGCTGGCGATAAAGGTCAGCACATGCACCTGCTGATAGCCCTCCGCCTGCGCGTACTCCCACACATGGCGATACGCCTTGAAGCGGTCGGCGACATAGGGCATGAATCGGATCGCCAAGACAGCGCCGAACACTGCCGCCGCGACCGCGAGGATGATCGTTTTAAAGTCTCCCGAACGCATGAACGCGATCAAGAGGAAGGTAATGAAGAAAATCAGCGCTGTACCGAGGTCGCGCATGATAGCGAGCAGACCTACGCAGACGACGGAAAAGCCGATGAAGATGAACAGATCCTTTTTCGTGTTCAACTTATCGAGCGCACCCGCGCCGATTAAGATATAGATAACCTTGACCAGCTCGGAGGGCTGGAAGGACAGCGGACCGATATAGATCCAGTTCGCAGCGCCGTTGGTGACCTTACCGAACACGATGCTCACCGCGAGCAGACCGACCGCGGCTATCATCAGGGGAATGCGTATTTTATAGATGGTGTCGGGGTTCTGGATCAGCTTGATGATGATGCAGAACAGCAAAAAGCCGACGACGGTGGAAATGAGCTGCATATAGGCGGAATGCTCATATTGTCGGGCAAGCAGTATCGTGCCGATTCCCGAGAGAAAGAGCGCGAGCGCCTCCAGCTCAAAGGTAGCGCGGCGCAGCGCGAAATAGCTGATACAGAACAGTCCCCACTCGACCGCGACAAGCGCGCCGAAGAGCATCAGGGGATTGATAAGGTTTTTGCCGTCGTTCCAGTAGATCGCCTCGACGGTCATAAAAAAGTGGAAGAGGGTGATCATCAGCATGAGCTTCCACGACTTGACGGCAGGCTTGTTGCCGGGGTCCTTGAAGAACCACTTCGACTCGAGCGCCTCGTCATACTCGTCGCCGCGGAGGAACTGGAACTCGGAATTGCCGACGCGGATGATGTCGTTGATCAGTACCTGCGTCCTTTCCTTGACCTTTCTGCCATTGACAAAGGTGCCGTGGACGCTTTCGGTATCGTTGATCAGCCAGCCCTCGTCACGGCGCATGAGCACCGCGTGAACCTTGCTGACGCCCGCGTCATTGACGACGATGTCGTTGGATCTCTTTCTGCCGATGGAATTTTCCCAGAACAGAACGGGAATTTTCTCAAAGGTGCGAGTGTTCATCAGCGTGACAAGCGGTTTTTCGGGACGCCGTCTTCTTCGCATGGCGGCATAGAGCTGATAGACGATGAAAATCGCGTAAAGCGGCATCAGAATACGCAGCGCCACAACGCCGACGTCGATAATGACCGAAAAATCAAACACTCTCCTCACCTCTTTCTTTTCGATAATTATTCATCATACATAATACCGCAAATTGGCATAAATGTCAAGACGGTATTGCTTGGCGCAAAAAAACAAACCTCCCGTTTTCACGGAAGGTTTGAAGCATATCGAGAGTATCTGATTTTCTTTTGCTTAGGAAGTACCGATTCATTTGGATGCGCAAATGAATTGGGGTAAGGCTGACGCCTTGCCGGTATTGTTTGGCAGCTTGACTCTGTCAAACCGGTCGATAACAAACGGCAATTCGTTCCATTGAAAATCATACGTGTTTCTGCAGTGATTGGAATATCTGCCGACGTCTACCTGGATAAACTCCGGATTTCCGCCGAAGCAGAAGAACTTGTAGTCATTCAAGCTGTTGCCCATATACTGCTCGCAAATGATACGCGGCGGTATCATTCCGTACTGGAGCTCAAAACCCATCTTAAACGCATAATTGGTTTTCAGCCATTTGTGAAATTTGAGTCTTGTCTCCGCCATGTTGAGCGCGTTCTTATCCTTGACAATGACGTTGGTGCCGGATGCATGGTTGGTTTTTAACACGAATCGATCGGGAAGGCTTGAAAAATCAATTTCCTCAAAGGTTTTGTATCCATCTCCGATGATGGGAATGAGATACTGTCAGCCGATCGTCTCCTCGATCCACTCTCTGACTTTCAGCTTGTCAGCCAGACGCGCTTTTTCGGGAGTTGAATCATACAGCTTCAGCCATTGAATCTTTTGATTGAACGTCTGGGGATTATCAAGATTCAGAGGATATCCTAAATTTTTCTGAAACCACTTTGACAATTCCGCCGCAAATTGTTCTTCCGTATAATGGTAGTATTATTCACGGAACCGTCGCAGAACAGCCTGCCGTGCATTCTTTGCTCATTCCAACGCGGCCATATTATTTTCCGACTTTCAGCTTTTTCTTCAATATACCGAGTGTTTTTCCCGATTCAAAAAGGAATCCCATCTTTAACAGGAAATCCCTTCTGAGCATCGCTGCATCTTTGGAGAAAAACGCAATACCCTTTGCGCTTTCCGCATCGTCTTGATTTTCAGCCAGCTCCCGCCACTTCGGTACTACGGTTTTGGCAAGAAAAGCTTCTGCGTATTCGCGGCCTGCCAAACCCATCTTTCTGCTTTTCTCAGGGTCGGAAACAATGCTGATGATACGGTCAGCGATTTCTTTGTCATTTTTCTCCAGATACCCTGTCTTGTTGTGAAACACCGTCGTCGCTAATCCGTCATGACGCTGTCTTGAAACAACAGGTAGCCCGTGAGCCGCCATTTCTATCGCCGACAGGCAAAACGTCTCATCTCTCCTGTAATGCGACGGGTTCACGATCCCGAGTCTGAATGTCGGGATAAAGGAGTCAATAAAGTCCCATCCTTTCGCACCCATAAAATGGATATTCTCGGGATGGCTCAATTTTTTGAGACGTTTTTGGAGCACTCGCTCATAGAACGGGTCGGCATAACCTCCGCTTCCCAGCTTTGCGTTGGCATTCCAGACATTCGCACCGCCGAAAATATAGAGCTGCGCGTGAGGAAGCTTTTCCTCCACATATTTCCATATTTCGAGAAGATTGTGCGCTCCCTTCTGAGGCATCAGGCTTCCGACATAAGCGACTTTTTGTTCCGAATAATCTGACAATGTTGCCTGCTCAAAGAAATAGGATGGTATCACATTGTTGATATAGGTACATTTGCCGAAGCAGGGCGTGTCGGACATATTCAAATATTGGGACTTGCTCACGCAAACGACCCATCGAATACTTTTTGTTTCGGCGGCAATCTTCTGCCTTTTCGCGTTTAATGTATTATGCGCCCACAGCATGATCCTGACGCGTGTATCAAATACTTTTGCGTCCACCCTGTCGGCTTCGTTAGCGTTGAGCACCAGATTGTTTATCTGATGACGCTCGCAGTATTGAATTGCCTCCTTCACATTTTCCGAATAATCCGTATGCAAGCCGGGATCGGAATTTGAAAAGCGGGTATTCGTCAGCAAAACGGAATAGTCCTCACCATAGATACTGTTCAAAACCTTCACGGTAAGAAGGAATAAGTATTGTGTTCCTCCCACACCGGGGTTTCCGATATTCAGGTCAGCGCCTTCAATAGTTGCTTGATTGTTCTTCAATTCAATAAAAAACGCTATTTTTGGCATAGTCATTCATCCATTACATATTTTTTCAATCATGTTTTTGCTCCTATCACGCCTGCATGATAGCTGCATTATCCCAAGAAAAGCTCGGTCGATTGTAAACGAATCACGTTTCTATGACATTCTAACAGTTAATTATAACACTATTATTCCGGACGTGCAATACATTTCAAAAATTTATCCGTTTTTTCTGAATATATATCGGAGATATGAATGAATAATCAGCAGGACGCCTCAGCGGTCATAAAGAAACAAGGCTTCCCATAACAGGAAGCCTTGATAAAGAGACAAGTATATTGTTATCTCTTTGAGAACTGAGGCGCACGACGGGCTGCTTTGAGACCGTACTTCTTACGCTCTTTCATTCTCGGGTCACGAGTGAGGAAGCCTGCCTTCTTGAGCTTGCCGCGGAGGTTCTCGGTGTCGTACTGGAGAAGCGCTCTGGCAATGCCGTGACGGATCGCACCCGCCTGACCGGTTACGCCGCCGCCTGCAACTCTGCAGACTACGTCGAACTTCTCGTCGGTCTCGGTGAGAGCAAGAGGCTGTCTTACGATGAGCTTGAGAGTCTCAAGACCGAAATAATCGTCGATGTCGCGGTCATTGATGGTGATTTTGCCTGTGCCCTGATACAGTCTTACGCGGGCAACAGAGCTTTTTCTTCTGCCTGTGCCGTAGAAATAAGGTGTCTTATCGTACATTCTGTTATGCCTCCTTCTTAAGCTTCAAGAGTCTCGGGCTTCTGAGCCTGATGATTGTGTTCCGCACCCTCAAAGAGTCTGAGTCTGAGAAGCGCGTTTCTGCCGAGAGTATTCTTGGGAAGCATACCCTTAACAGCGAGCTCCATCGCCTTGGTGGGCTTGGTCGCCATGAGGGTATCGTAGCGTGTTTCCTTGAGGTGGCCGATATAGCCTGTGTGACGCTGCCACTTCTTCTGAGTGAGCTTTTTGCCTGTGAGCACCGCGCTCTTGCAGTTGATGATGATTACGTGGTCGCCGCAGTCTACGTGGGGAGTAAAGGTGGGCTTGTGCTTGCCTCTGAGGAGCACTGCCGCCTGCGCCGCGACTCTGCCGAGGGGCTTGCCTGCCGCGTCGATGACATACCAGCTGCGTTCAACTTCGCCGGTCTTGGCTAAATATGTTGACATAGTTTTTTCCTCCTAATTCTTTAGTGCTTACTGATTATAACGCGGATTTTGGCGCTTGTCAACACTTTTTTGAAAATTTTTAATTTAGCTTGGTAAAATCTCTTTTATTCTCGTTTGTACTCATTTTTACTCTCATATGCTCACAAGCGATTTTTGAAAAAGATTTTCTCAAAAACACAAAAATTCACCTATACTTCACAAACACAATATATTTCCAACATAATCGGGGTGTATGATATAGTCACAGTAAAGAAAGGAGGTGCTAAGATGTACAGCAACAAGCCGTCCATCCTCGCCTGTGTCACAGGTCAGTATGACTGTGACAGAATCATTGAAACAGCAGCGGCGATCGCCGCAGACCAAGAGTGTGAGCTGAGAGTACTCACCGTATTACCGCCCATGGCAGACTATTCCGCCGCATCCGACAAGCTGGAATATCTCAACATGATTGCCAAAGATAACGGAGCGGACATGACCGTTATTTTCAGCGCATATGCCCCCGCGGCAGCAGCGCAGTTCGTCAACGAAAACAACGTCAACCGCATTGTAACAGGGATGCACGACGGCGGAAACCAGAGCTTTCTGGTGATGTTTAACCAATTCGCCCCCAATGTATCGATTACAATGGTTACCAAGGATCATCTGATTTACAGCATGGATGTGAGCAAAGCGCGTGTCCGTTAGCTTTGAACATTTTCTCATATTCTCCTAAATATTCTCCTATAAAATCTCCTTAAATTCTCCTTTTTAATATTTTCTCAAACGGACAGAATGTCCATCGATAAATCAGTTCCTTTCTTATAAAATAAAAATCTCTCTAAAGAAAAAGCTCCGAACCGCTTGGCTCGGAGCTTTTTCTTTTTGTTTTAAATCGCGTACTATGGTTTTTGATGTACGGTAGCTGCACGTTTTCGCGTCAGAGGTTCATCAGACTCTTACCATTCCCATTTCACAAGGAAAGGTTTGGCGGTGAATCAACTCCAAACTCCAA
Source organism: Ruminococcaceae bacterium P7 (assembly GCA_900100595.1). Classification (GTDB taxonomy): domain Bacteria; phylum Bacillota; class Clostridia; order Oscillospirales; family Acutalibacteraceae; genus Ruminococcoides. The sequence goes on along the minus strand of FMUA01000005.1, from coordinate 69,050 downwards.
ACTCCAAACTACAAACTCCAAACTCCAAACTTCACACTTCAAACTCTTTCCGATCAGCCGTTGGGATATTGATTATTATTTTGATTATTGGGATTCGGATAGTTGGGATACTGAGTATTTTGATACTGATTCTGATATTGGTTGTTGTAATAATTCGGATTGTACTGATTCGGATTATACGGCGGCTGATTGGGACGGTTAGTGTTATTCTGCGGCGGCTTGGGTCCGATATACTGCGCCTTGCCGAACGCGAGAATCGGATAAAAAATCGCCGAGAGGAAAGCCATGCCGACGCCGAAGCCCGCGCCCTTGCCGAAACCCTTCGCAAGACGGAGGTGGAGCCTGACCTGGATCACAAACACAAACACCAGAAACGCCAGCATCAGAACAGCCTGAACGATTCCCAAGACAACCATAGGCAGGAACGCCGTGGAACTGCTCGCATTGCGGGCTGCCATTGCTACGGTGACAGGTATGATAATAATACTCGAAAGATACAGTACAAAATATACACCCGCGCCGATGATCATTGCCCAGAATGCCTTTGTCGTCCAGACGGTCTTGAACAGCATATAGTCGCCGTAATACGGGATGATACCCTTCCAGCCGGGCATACCCATCTTCTTGAAGATGTGCCAGCGCGAAACATAAACCAGCGCGGCTGCCGCAAGGCTCAGGAAAATAATCAGAAAGTAACAGCCCATAATCAGCGCGACCAGCGCCGGGTCGTTTGTATGATAGCTATAGCTATCGGGGGATTGATAGTGAAATGTCATTGTGAACTCCTTTCAATAAACGGAATGCTCTGCTCCAGACTCTCGCAGAGACAGTCAATCATCGGGATGATTTCATCGGTCGGCTGCAGCATGTCGGGCACCATCACAGTCACCATGCCTGCCGCGTGAGCGGATTTGATACCGTTGATGCTGTCCTCAAAGGCAATGCAGTCCGCGGGATTTTCTCCCAGCCGTTCTGCGGCAGTTAAAAACACCTCGGGATGCGGCTTGCCGTTCGTCACGTCCTCACCGCAGACTAGCGTGTCGAAGAACGCCGTCACGCCTGCGCTCTCGAGGTTGAGCACAGAGGTTTTCCGCGAGGTCGAGGTCGCCAGCGCGATTTTGAAGCCCTTTTCTTTTAAATAAGTCAGCACCTCGCGCAAGCCGGGCTTGACAGGAACGCCGTACTGCGCGACATAGTCGAGATACATACCCCTGCCCTTTTCGGAATAGTCCCAATAGGGAAACTCCGCGCCGTACTTGCCGAAGTAAAAATTCTGCACCTCTGCCTTGCGCTTTCCGACGGTCTGCTTGAAATCGTCGAGGCTGTAGGGATAACCCGCCTCGTCCAACATCTTCTGCCAGTTTTGATAGACAAGTGTCTCGGTGTCAAACATCAGCCCGTCCATGTCAAAAACCGCCGCCCTAAGCATCACGGAACACCTCGAGCTTCCACTCCACCTTGTCGTCAAGCGTCGGCTTGAGCGTGGAACAGGTGAAGGCGTTGTCGCCGACTTCTCTTTCGGGCTTCATCTGCAGACCGAACGCGACGGGACCATCCGCGTCCTCGGTGTAAATATCGCCGTACTGCTCGTCAAAGCCGACGACCAGCTTTTCGCGGTCGAAGTCGGGCTTGATACGGCACCATATCTGCTCAACGGCAACCTCGGGACGGATGTGGTAGACGTCGAGAAGCTGTTCGTTGATCTCCTTCAGCGACATGCTCACGCAGTCGAGCAGCTCAAAGGAATAGAGCTTGCTGTCAAAGCGGTTGCGGAACAGATAGATTTTGCCGATATCCTCGGCGGTAAAATGCAGCGCCGTATAATAATCCGGCGCATGGTGTTGATGGCTCATGCAATCACTTCCTTTTCTACTCAACATTATAGTACAACGCGCGGTTTTTTGCAAGAAAAACGGGCAGGAGAACGAATCTCCTGCCCGAAATAATTTTATAGATTCATCGGATCCTGAAATCAGGTCGCGTCCTCGAAGCTTGCGATTCTCTCGAGGTGAGCGTACTTCTGCTCAGCGAACTTCTCAGCCTCGGTGAAGAGCTGCTCAGCTCTCTCGGGGAACTTGCGGGTGAGGGCGTTGTAACGAACCTCGCCCATGATGAAGTCGCGGTAGGAAGCGGTGGGTGCCTTGCTGTCGAGCTGGAAGGGATTCTTGCCCTCGGCAGCGAGTCTGGGATCGTAGCGGAAGAGGTTCCAGTAGCCTGCGTCAACAGCCTTCTTCTCCTCGAGCTGCGCGATGCCCATGCCGCCCTTGATACCGTGGTTGATACAGGGAGCGTAAGCGATGATGATGGACGGACCGTTGTAGCTTTCCGCCTCAACCATAGCCTTGAGAACCTGGTTGTTGTCAGCGCCCATAGCAACCTGAGCGGTGTAAACGTAGCCGTAGCTCATCGCGATAGCAGCGAGATCCTTCTTCTTGACGCCCTTACCTGCCGCAGCGAACTGTGCAACGGAACCGATAGGAGTCGCCTTGGAGGACTGACCGCCGGTGTTGGAGTAAACCTCGGTGTCGAATACGAGGATGTTGACGTTCTCGCCGGAAGCGATAACGTGGTCGAGACCGCCGAAGCCGATATCATAAGCCCAGCCGTCGCCACCGAAGATCCACATGGACTTCTTGGCAAGCTCGTCCTTGTCAACGAGGGTCTTCTTTGCAAGCTCGCCGACAGCCGCGTCGTCAACAGCCTTCTCAAGCTCAGCGATCAGAGCGTCGGTAGCGGGACGGGAAGCGGTGGAATCGGTGATGGTGTCGAGGTAGCCTTCGCAGGCTGCCTTGAGGTCAGCGTTGTCGGTAGCGTCCTTGATCTCGGCAACATAGCCCGCGAGTCTCTTGCGGATTGCGTTCTGACCGAGAGCCATACCGAGACCGAACTCAGCGTTATCCTCGAAAAGGGAGTTCATCCAAGCGGGACCGAAGCCCTTCTTGTTGGTGGTATAAGGAGTAGCCGGTGCGGAAGCGCCCCAAATGGAGGAGCAGCCTGTCGCGTTGGCGATGAACATTCTGTCGCCGAACAGCTGGGTAACAAGCTTCGCATAGGGAGTCTCGCCGCAGCCTGCGCATGCGCCGGAGAACTCGAGCAGGGGCTGCTTGAACTGGCTGCCCTTGACGGTTGTGAACTTGAACTTCTCTGCAACCTCGGGCTTCTCGTCTACGGTCAGACCGTAATCGAAGAGAGCCTGCTTGGGTCTCTGAGAGTCGATGGGCTTCATCACGAGAGCCTTGTTGCCCTTCTTGCCCGGGCAAACCTGCGCGCAAGCGCCGCAGCCGGTGCAGTCGAGGGTGGAAACAGTCATAACGAACTTGAGTTCCTTGAGACCGATCATCGGGATAGCAGCGGTGCCCTCGGGAGCAGCGGCAACCTCGGCGTCAGTCATGGGAACGGGACGGATAACAGCGTGCGGACAAACGATCGCGCAGCGGTTACACTGGATGCAGTTCTCGCTCTGCCACTCGGGAACGTCAACCGCGATGCCTCTCTTCTCGAAAGCAGCGGAGCCGTTGGGGCAGGTGCCGTCGATGTGGTCAACGAAAGCGGAAACGGGCAGCTTGTTGCCCTTATAAGCGTTAACGGGCTTGAGGATGCCGTTTACGTACTCGACGAGAGCGCCTTCGCCTGCAGCGTTGTCAACAACAGCGTCGTCGGCAGCGTTGAGCCACTCAGCGGGGATCTCGACCTTCTTGAGGTCTTCCATACCGCGGTCGATCGCGGCGTAGTTCATGTCTACGATAGCCTGACCCTTCTTGGAGTAGGACTTCTTCGCAGCGTCCTTCATGAACTGCTTTGCTTCCTCAGCGGGGATGATGTCGGCGATCTTGAAGAACGCGGACTGCAGAACGGTATTGACACGGCCGCCCAGACCGATTTCCTTACCGATCTGAATCGCGTCGATGGTGTAGAAGTTAATCTTTCTCTCGGCGAGGATTCTCTTCATCTTGCCGGGGAGACGCTTGGAAAGCTCATCAACATCCCAAGCGCAGTTGAGCAGGAAGGAACCGCCTTCCTTGAGGTCGTCGACGATGTCGTACTTGTCAACATAAGAGGGGTTGTGACAAGCGACAAAGTCAGCCTTGGAGATATAGTAGGTAGATTTGATCGGGGTGTTGCCGAAACGCAGGTGGGATACGGTCAGACCGCCGGACTTCTTGGAGTCGTAAGCGAAGTAGCCCTGTGCGTACATGTCGGTGTGGTCGCCGATGATCTTGATGGAGTTCTTGTTCGCACCGACGGTACCGTCCGCGCCGAGACCCCAGAACTTACAGCTGTGGGTGCCTGCGGGAGTGGTGTCGGGATTCTCCACAACGGGGAGAGAGAGGTTGGTAACGTCATCGACGATGCCGATGGTGAAGCGCTTCTTGGGAGCCTCCGCCTCAGCGTTTCTGTAAACAGCGATAACGTCTCCGGGGGTGGTGTCCTTGGAACCGAGACCATAGCGGCCTGCGAATACCTTTACGCCCGCGAACTCGGAGTCATTGAGAGCAGCGAGAACGTCGAGGTAGAGGGGCTCGCCGATGGAGCCGGGCTCCTTGGTTCTGTCGAGAACGGAGATAGTCTTGACGGTCTTGGGCAGCTCGGAAACCATATACTCGCCGACGAAGGGACGATACAGTCTGACCTTGAGCAGACCGACCTTCTCGCCTGCGGCGTTGAGGTAGTCAACAACTTCCTCTGCGCAGTCGCAGACGGAACCCATCGCAACGATCACGTGCTCTGCGTCAGCAGCGCCGTAGTAGTTGAAGGGCTTGTAGTTGGTGCCGATCTTCTCGTTGACCTTGTTCATGTACTCGATCACGACTTCGGGAACAGCGTCATAGTACTGGTTGCAGGCTTCTCTTGCCTGGAAGAAGATATCGTCGTTCTGAGCGGTACCGCGGGTAACAGGGTGCTCAGGGTTGAGGGAGCGTCTGCGGAAAGCCTCTACAGCGTCCCAGTCGAGCATGTCAGCGAGGTCAGCATAGTCCCACTGCTCGATCTTCTGGATTTCGTGAGAGGTGCGGAAGCCGTCGAAGAAGTGCAGGAAGGGAACTCTGCCCTTGATCGCGGTAAGGTGAGCAACGGCGCCGAGATCCATACATTCCTGAGGATTGTTGGAGCAGAGCATCGCGTAACCTGTCTGACGGCAGGCATAGATGTCGGAGTGGTCGCCGAAGATGGAAAGTGCGTGGCTGGTCAGCGCACGAGCGGATACGTGGATAACGCCGGGGAGCAGCTCGCCCGCCATTTTGTACATGTTGGGGATCATCAGGAGCAAGCCCTGAGAAGCGGTGTAGGTGGTAGTGAGCGCACCTGCCGCGAGAGAGCCGTGAACAGCACCTGCTGCGCCGCCCTCAGACTGCATCTCAGTAACCTGAACTTCTCTTCCGAAAAGGTTTTTCAGACCGTTTGCCGAGTACTGGTCGGTCAGGTCAGCCATTACGGAAGAAGGGGTGATGGGATAGATAGCAGCAACATCGGTAAACGCGTAGGAAACGTGAGCGACAGCGCTGTTACCATCCATGGTTTTCATTTTTCTTGCCATTGGTTTCGTCCTCCTTATAAATCGACACGGCTAAATCGGGGAAAATAGCCGCAACGTGCAAAAAAATCACACGTTTCATTACCCTATATTTTATCACTTTTGCCAACCAATGTAAAGTCTTTTGATTCGCGTTTTTAAACTTTTTTATTTTCTGAATACACGTTTTCGCGGGATGTGTTCATCAGACTCGCGCCAATCCCATTTCTCACGGACAAATCAAATATTTATGAATACGAATCCTTTATATTAATTCGGCATTCAGCAAAACAGATAGTAAAAAAAGACTGACCAAGCCTTGCTTGGTCAGTCCGTCAGATGACTGTCTCAGACAGCACATCTTCAAATTGAATCAATCGCCTGTTTCCTGCGCGGGTTCCGCCTGCTGGGATTGCTTTGACAAAGCGATTCCCGAAACCTGCTTAAAGCTGCACAGACAGCCGCCGTAGTACATATTCTTCTTATAGTCATTATAGAATACGCGGAGCCATCCGTTTGCGTCGTAGTAGCGGATATAGGATCTTGCGACAACCTTTTTGTCTGTTTTGTCTGCCGATTTCTCATAGGTGACGACAAACGTGTAAAGCCTGTAGTTATCAAAATTGCGGTGGTCGTCAATAATCGTACCCGTCGGATCTCCGTTTTCGCCCGTAATCGAGATTCCTCTGGTGCAGTTGATCTTTTGCTTTTCATCTCTATTATTTCTCTATCTTACAACATAACCATCAGCATTTTTACTAAAAGATACTGTTGGTTTCTGTTGATTACAAACAACCATCTTCCACTGTGCAGGGAATTGCCTTTGTACGGCATAAACAGCGAGCAGACTCAAAACGAGTCTGCTCCGCTTGACTTTCGCGCGCTGAGTTCCGGAACACCCTTTGACCGGGGCAGACAGGTGTTCTCCTGCGGCAGGCATCCGGACCGGAAGTCTGTTTCCCTTCTCCGCGCACGACGTCGATTCGCATTATCAGAAAAACGAACCGCTTCCGATGTTGTCGTAATCGCCGTACCGGTTTTCCAATTCATCATCAGATTCGGTAGAACTGGTCGGATCGGTGGACGGAACGGTCGGGAGCAGTCCTCCCGACGTCGTAATCACGTCTTCTGTATCAAACTCTGTGATGATGAAGATTATACGTTCGTATTCAGCTTGCATTTAACTCTCTCCTAACCCGAAAATTTTGGGATCCTTACAAAATAAGTTTGCCATAACGCGCATTTTTTCGCGCATGAGAACCTGATATTTGCTTGAATATCTCCGCCATTTTCAGAGTTTTCAGGCATCTTTTCTCTTCGTTCTAATAAGCAAAATGACATGTGTGTCTATGATTATGGTAAACATTGAGATTATTTTTTAATTTTATCACAGCACCGGCAAAAAGTCGACAAAAAATATCATCACACGGCGGTTTTTTCTGTGTTGTCAATAGATATGTCCCTTTTAAAAGAAAAAGAGAGAGGCAGGAAACAAATCCAACCTCTCTCAAAATTAAAAATCAGGAAATTACAGGATCGAGTTGATCAGACCGCCCTTTTGAATGATGTTCTGGATGAACTCGGGGAAGGGCTCCGCCTGATAGGTCTTGCCTGTGGTCTCGTCGGTGATAACGCCCGTATCGAAGTTGACGGAAACGGTGTCGCCGTCCTTGATTTCCTTTGCCGCCTCGTCGCACTCGAGGATCGGGAGACCGATGTTGATCGCGTTGCGGTAGAAGATGCGCGCGAAGGTGGAGGCGATGACGCAGGAAATGCCGCTCGCCTTGATCGCGATGGGCGCGTGCTCACGCGAGGAGCCGCAGCCGAAGTTTTTCTCGGCGACCATGATGTCGCCCTCCTGCACCTTGTTGACGAACTGCGCGTCGATATCCTCCATGCAGTGTGCCGCAAGCTCCTTATGGGAGGCGGTGTTGAGGTATCTCGCGGGGATGATAACGTCGGTGTCGACGTTGTCGCCGAATTTATGTACTCTGCCTTTTGCGTTCATGTTGCTTCCTCCTTACATAACCTTCTCGGGGTCAACGATATAGCCCGCGACGGCGCTTGCCGCTGCGACTGCGGGGCTTGCGAGATAGACCTCGCTCTCGACGTGACCCATTCTGCCGACGAAGTTGCGGTTGGTGGTGGACACGGCCTTTTCGCCTGCCGCGAGGATGCCCATATGTCCGCCGAGACAGGGGCCGCAGGTCGGTGTGGAAACGACCGCGCCCGCCTCTACGAAGATATCGAACAGACCCTCATGCATCGCCTGCAGCCAGATGTTCTGCGTGCCGGGGATGATGATGCAGCGCACGCCCTTGGCGATCTTCCTGCCCTTGAAGATCTCCGCGGCGGCTCTGAGGTCAGAGATTCTGCCGTTAGTGCAGGAGCCGATGACGCACTGGTCAATCTTCACTTCATTTTCGCCGATCTCATCGACGGTCTTGGTGTTTTCGGGAAGATGCGGGAACGCGACGGTCGGACGGATGGTGCTGAGGTCGATGGTGTATACTTCGTCATAGACCGCGTCCTCGTCGGCGGTGTACTCGACGGGAGTACCCTGATATCTGCCGGTGCAGTATTCTCTGGTGATGTCGTCGACGGGGAAGATGCCGTTCTTCGCGCCTGCCTCGATCGCCATGTTCGCGATGCAGAGACGGTCGTCCATGTTGAGGTACTGAATACCCTCGCCCGTGAATTCCATGGATTTATAGAGCGCGCCGTCCACGCCGATCATGCCGATGATGTGGAGAATGACGTCCTTGCCGCTGACATAGCCCTGCGGCTTGCCGACAAGCTCGAAGCGGATTGCGGAAGGAACCTTGAACCAAGCCTTGCCGCTGATCATGCCTGCCGCCATATCGGTAGAGCCGACGCCCGTTGAGAATGCGCCGAGCGCGCCGTAGGTGCAGGTGTGGGAATCCGCGCCGATGCAGAGGCATCCGGGGCCGACCAGACCTTTTTCGGGCAGGAGCGCGTGCTCAATGCCCATAATGCCGACGTCCATAAAATTCTTGATGTCATACTTGTTCGCGAAGTTTCTGGTCTGCTTCACGAGCGTCGCCGCCTTGATATCCTTGTTCGGCGTGAAGTGATCCATGATCATCGCGATTTTGGTGTTGTCAAAGACGGCGGCCGCGCCGTTCTCCTCGAACACGTTGATAGCAACAGGCGAGGTGACGTCGTTGCCGAGCACCATGTCGAGCTGCGCGTTGATCAGCTGACCCGCCTTTACCTCATCCAGTCCCGCGTGAGCCGCGAGGATTTTCTGAGACATTGTCATACCCATGTTGTATTCCTCCTGAATGTATATATATAATTGTATGCGTTATGCGTTGACCTTTTCCAGATCCTCGAGCACTCTGGTGATGTCGGATTTTCTCGCGTGACCCGTGATATCGCCGTTCACCGCGACGACATATTTGCTGTCTCCGGCGGCGTAGAATTCCACCGTGTCGGAGGTGTCGTCGTCAAAGGTGTAGTGAAGCGTCAGCTCAGGCGAGCCGCCTGCGTTTGCTTCCGTATTGTCCGCGAGAGCGATCATGGCGACCTCGTCGTAGAAGCTCTGGAAGTTCTCGATCTGGATCTCGTCCTTGCCCTCAAAGACGGTAGTGACGGTGGAGGTGGTCTCGTTGCCCTCGTCGTCGGTCTTGTGGGAGACGCGCGTGCTGAGCGTGAAGTCCCTGTCGTTGATTTTCAAGCCCTTGAGCGCGGTCAGCTTGGGACTGAGCGCATAGTCGCCCTTGAGCTTTTCATAGCTCGTATCTGCCCACGCGACCTTGTCGGCGGCAAGCTGATAGATGATATTTCTGCCCTCGACCATCACATAGACATTGCCGTCGCTGTCGGGAGCGGACGCGCGGAGGTTGACGCTGACGTCGGGATATTCCGCGTGCATGGACGCGTGGGAAAGACCCAAGTCCGCAATCTGTCCGTCGGAGGGATTGACCATCACGACCTTGTCGGCATAGAGTCCGCGGATGCCGCCCTCGATGCGGCTTGCCTCCATCTCACCCGCAAAGCACTTCTTCGGCTTTGTCATCCAGTAGTGGGTCTGGTACTTGTCGCCCGTATAGGGTTCGATTGCGATGCTCTCGCCGCCGACCTCGACCTCCATCAGGCTCACCTGCGCACTGTCTGCGTCGGTGGAGGAGGCGCTCTCGGTGATGGTCTTGGCGATCAGGTCGGTCACGCCGAAATCAAAGACGCTGACGGTGGTGGTATCGGCGAGGAAGATATCCTTACCGTCGCCGAACTTGACATAGGTTCCCTTGCCCTGCGGCGCGTCTTTGCCGACGGTGATCACCGCAGAGGTATCGTCCGTAAAGGTGACGGTGACGACGGAGCGCGGCTTGTCAAAGCCGAACTCGCTGCCGCCGTTGTCCTGACCCGCGACCTGCGTGAAGCCGAGCGTGGAAGCGGCGTTCGCAATCTGGTCGGGAATGCCCGACTGGGTTTCATATTCCTCAAAGCCGACGAGCGTATATGCCGTCGCGTCACCCTCGGGGGTGGATGCGGTAATATCAAAGCTGCCCGCGTTGTTTTCCACATGAATGGTCTTGATATCGGCGGGCACATACTCGAGCAGCGTGCCGCTGCTGTTGTGCTCGACGTTGCCGAACGCGTCCCTGCCGATGATCGCCTGATGCACGCCCTTTTCGTCGGTGCTCAGCTCCAGCTTGACGCCCTCGTCCACGGATGCGGCGTCCGGATCGGAGCCGCTGCCCTTGGGCAGGAAAATCAGCGCGAGCATGACGCCGACGAGAACGACCGCGGCGATAATGACGATAATTAAAGTCTTTTTCTTGTTCATTACTTGTTCCTCCTGCGCACCCAGACAATGATGCCCGTCAGCAGAATCACGACGGGAAGCGCTACGACGAAAATAATCATCATCGCGCCCGAGGTATTGAGGTCGGTCACACCCAGCTCGGAGTTCGCAAGCGACTTGCCCGTAATGGTGACGCTCTCGTTCTCCTTTTCGGAGAGTGTGTTGAAGATGTTCATGACAAACTCGGCGTTGTTGACGCTGTTGAGCTTGAGGAAGTTTTGGGAGAGCATCCTGTCGGAGCCGAATACGATCAGGTGCGACTCGCTGTCGCCGCCCTTCTTGACGCCCTCTGCGGCAACGGCGATCGGAGAACCCGTGATCGCGTCCTCCATCTTCCAGTCGTCAGCGGGTTCGTAGGGAATCACGCCCGCACGGTTCGAGGAATTGAGCAGCGCGTGCGCGTCGTTTTCGGAGGTGATCTCAATACCTCTGGTCTGGTATACCATCACGGGGATGTCCTTGTTTTTCAGACCCTCGGTATAATAGTCGCCGTAATCGGTGATGAAGGCGAAGTAATCGCCGCCGCTGAACAGGTGATCCTCGCTTGTTTCATATACAAAGCCCTCTGTCATCTTCATGCCCCAGCTTTCAACCAGCGCGTCCGCGTTGGGAGAGTTGATATTCTCGGGAGAGGGAACGTAAATCAGGTTTCTGCCGTACTTGCCGTCGTTGTTGAGCCACTTTTCGAGCTTCTCGACGGTGCTTTCGTCGAGGTCAACACTCGGCGCGAAAATGACCGCGAACTTCGCGTCCTCGTCAAGGTCGCCCGTGAGGAGAGAAACCTCGTTGACCTGATAGGCGTTGGAGGTGAGGATGGATTTCAGCGTGGTGAAATCCGCTTCTCCGCTGCCCGTGATGAAGTCGACCACGACCTTGTCCTCGGTCGCGACGTTGAGCACGCCCGTGACGACAGCCTGCTCGATGGTGGTGCTTTCATACTGACGGTAGCCGTACATCTGATAGTACTCCGCGTTGTAGGTAAAGCACTCGTCGACCGTGAGCGCCTGATACTGGTCGCCGCATTCCACGACTGCGAGCACATCGGAGGATTTCCAGTCGATGTTGCTGTATTTGCCCGTGAAGGACGGGTTGGAGGTGACGTCGACATACTCGATGCTGAGCTTGCCGTCAGAGACCGCGATCATCTTTTCCAGCAGGTTCTTCGCCTGCACAAAATACTCGCCCCCCTGGGTGAAATATTCCTCGGACGAGAGGATATAGAGCTTCGCGTCCTTGCTCATGTGAGAGAGGTAGTCGACGGTTTCATCCTGCAAAGCGTAGGCGTTGTTCGCCGTGAAGTCCGCCTTGAGGTTGGGGAAGCGGTCGACGAGCAGTCCCACGATGATATTGATCACAACGACCACTGCGATCACGCCGATAACGATCGCGATGGCAAGGCTGCCGTGACGCGCCTTGCGCGATTTGAGAAACGCCTTGAAGCCCTTTGAGGTTTTTTCTTTCTTTTCCATCTTGAACCCTCCTTAGCTCCAGCGTCTTTTCTCGAGCGCGCGCACGGTGAAGAACAGGAACAGCGCGATCACGCTCAGGAAGAACACCACGTCGGTAATGCTGAGAATACCGTAGGTGAAATTTTCGTAGTAGCTCATAAAGCTGATTTTTTCGAGCACGGTCTTGATCCACTCGATGCTGACGAGGCTGACAAAGTAGCTCATCATCGAGATGATCAGTCCGACGCCCATGCCCAGCACCGCAGCCACGACCTGACTCTCGGTGAGGACGGAAATGAACACGTTGATCGCGATCATCGAGCCGCCGAGCAGGAGGGTTCCCAGAAACGTGCAGAGAATGACCGACCACTGCGGCTGCGCGAAGAACGAAATCACGATCGCGTAAACAAGGAAAATGCAGGTGCAGAGGGTGTACATCACAAACGCGCCGAGGAACTTGCCCAGAACGATTTCCGTCAGGGAGCAGGGTGAGGTGAGCAGCGCCTGATCGGACTTCTGCTTTTTCTCCTCGGCAAAGGTTTTCATGGTGATGATCGGAATCAGGAACATGATGATGTAGAACATGTTATTGAACACATAGGTCAGGTTGGTGCTGTTCTGCGAGAATACGTAGAAGTTGAAGAACAGTCCCGAAAAGAAGAAGTACACCGCCATGACCACATAGGCGGTCGCCGAGCTGAAATACGCGCCCAGCTCTCTTTTTAATATCGCGCCCATCTTACTTTCCTCTCTTTCCCGCGTTCTGCGTCAGCTTGAGGAACATGTCCTCAAGGCTCTCGTTGCCCGACTTCATCTCGAGAATCGGGCATCCGATACGTGCCATCGCGCTGAATACGTCGCGGCGGATATCCGCGTCGTTGCTGTATTCAATGCTGTACTCGGCGATCTTGTCGGAAACGTCCCTGAGCTTGACATACTTCTTGACGCCCGGGATTTTCTTGATTTCATTCAGCACGTCGGAGCTGCCGCCCTCAACGGTGAGGGAGAGCTTCTGGACGTCGGCAAAGGATTTGGAAAGCTCCTCCGTCTTGGCGTCCGCGACGATCCTGCCCTCGGAAATAACGATCACGCGGTCGCAGGTCGCGGAGACCTCTGACAGCACGTGGCTCGAAAAGATGACCGTGTGCTTCTTGCCGAGACCGCGGATCAGCTTGCGGATCTCGATGATCTGCTTGGGGTCGAGTCCGACGGTCGGCTCGTCCAGAATCAGCACGGGCGGATTGCCGAGCAGCGCCTGCGCAAAGCCGACGCGCTGACGGTAGCCCTTCGAGAGGTTCTTGATGATACGGGATTCCTTGTCGGAAATCTGCACCAGACGCATGACCTCGTCGATGTGCTCCTTCTTGGGCAGCTTGACCTTTTTGAGGTCAAACATGAACTCCAGATATTTTCTCACCGTCATGTCGGGATAAAGCGGGGGTATTTCGGGGAGATAGCCGATTTTTTTCTTGGTCTCCTTTGGATTCTCGAGAATTTCGCTGCCGTCAACGGTAACGGTTCCCGAGGTTGACGAGATGTAGCCCGTGATGATGTTCATGGTCGTGGATTTTCCCGCGCCGTTCGGGCCGAGAAATCCGAGCACCTCGCCTGTGTCAACGGTAAAGCTGATATCGTCAACAGCCTTGATGTCGCCATAGCATTTTGTGAGGTTTTTTACCTCAACCATCTGCCTCACTCCTTTATTTTGATAACATCGTTTTTAATATTAACACAAAACTTTGATTTTGTGTAGCGGTTTTGGAAAATTTTCAACAGAAATTCACATTTTTGAATAGGTATGCGAAAAACGCGAATACTAATCCAAGCCTATATAAATAAGAAAGGAGATCATCATGCAATATCTAACAGCTTTTCTGGTCGGCGGACTGATCTGCGCCGTCGGTCAGATCCTGATCGACAAGACAGGGCTGACGCCCGCGAAAATCCTCACGCTCTTCGTCACGGCAGGCGTTCTGCTCGGCGCGCTGGGACTGTATCAGCCGCTTCTTGACTTCGCCGGAGAAGGCGCCGCCGCTCCTATCAGCGGCTTCGGATGCCTGATGGCGGAGGGTATGAAGGACGCGCTGCGTGAGGACGGCGCTGTCGGCATCCTCACGGGTGCGCTCAAAAGCGCCGCGGGAGGTATCGGCGCGGCAATGGTCCTCAGTCTGATTGCGGGCGTCCTCTTCAAGCCGAAGGATAAGGGATAATATATCACAGCATAACAGTCAAAACTCCTCTGTATTTTTATTGAATATGTATTTTGAATTTTTTATATATGTATGTTATACTATTAATAATCAAAAAATGAGGAGTTTTGGCTTATGAAAACATTCTGGAAACAAGCGGCTGTTATCGCCGCCGCACTCGCACTGTCCATCTGCCTGATTGTCGGTCTCTCGGTCAACACGCTTGCCGCGTCCACATCACACCAGCAGGTCGGCACCAACCACTGCGTTGAGATTTCTTCCTATCCTTCCAATCCCTATTCGGGTATGACGAATCCCGACGGCAGTCCCTACACCTATCCGACGAGCGGTCTTACCAATCCCGATGGCAGTCCCTATACCGACCCCGCAGGCGGTCTTACCAATCCCGACGGCAGTCCCTATACCTACCCGACGAGCGGACTTACCAACCCCGACGGCAGCCCCTATGAAGAAGATTTCACCGATGAAGTGTATCCGGGCACACTCGAGCTTTACTGCGACCTTGTCATCAGACAGTACGGTTCGGACAAGCCTGTCGGCGAATACGGCATGGAGCAGAAAGTTCCCGGCTTCTCCGTCAACTTCTACAAAACCGTTTCCGATCTGGAGCCCTCCAACAAGCTCTACTACGCCACGGTCTATATCGGCTCCTGCATCTATCCCGCAGACCCCAAAGCAGAGGGAGAAACCGTCAGCTTTATGGTGCTGAAAAAGGGCGACGTTAAATTTTCCTGTTATTCCCTTTCGGGCTCACTGACTGTCAGCGGCGACGGCATTGACACCACCATCACTCAGCCTTCCATTCCCGCCGAGACTGTCACCTATCCGCCCACCTATCCGTATACCACGGTTCCCTACAGTCAGAGAGTCACCTACCCGAGCGAAGAAAATTCCGTGTGGACAAGCAGTCCCGATGTCACCACCGTTCCCGCGCCTTATACGACGGCACCCCAAACAACCGAGGCACGGATCGAAATACCTGTCTACTGCGGCGACGCTAACGGAGACGGCTTGATCTGCATTGATGATGTGACCCTCGTTCAGCTTTACTCAGCGGAAGTCAGCACTGCCATCTATTTTGATTGCGGCGACGTGAACGGCGACGGGGAAATCAATATCATCGACGCAACCTGTATTCAGAGATACATTGCCGATTTTACTGAGGATATCGGCTTTGCCGGTGAACAAATCGGCGTCAGGTATGTCTGAAATCATCTGATCTAATCCCAAAAAAGCCGGCAAAAATGTCGGCTTTTTTTCTTGTCACTTGACAATTGTAAGTTTTTAGGCGATAATAAGAGTGATAAAAAAACAGCAATATTTTTGTGTACAATTACAATATATTGTATAATTTCTTTCCGTTTCACTCATTGTGAGAACAAGATTTGCGCTCCAAGGAATCATTATTTGCATAAATGAACATTTTAGATTTTTGTTTGGTATATTATCTTTTGACTGATATCAGACGGATATTGTAATATTATTATGAGCAAATATTGAAGCTCCTGAGAGTATCTTGAAATTAATAAACAAATATTTCACCACATCCTCTTTTTATTTTATCGATGCCGCACTGGTCGGAAGCATCCCCTTCAAACCGGGAAAATTCTCCTTTTTCCCTTTATTTTTTGTTGTTTTTTTGTCTGATTACAAATATATAGCCTATAATTTTGTTAGATATTTGTAAGTTGTTATTATTTATAATTCTTTTTTGTCTAATCGCAATAATTCATTGACAAAATATGACAAATATGGTAGAATATTTCTAGAATAGGATAAGTTTATTCGGCGCATACTCGAACAAAAAAATTGGGGGCTTTTCTATGAGTATTGAGTTACTGAATGCCTCTTCGGCATCCAACTCGGCGTTTAGAGTAGTGTGCGGAGAAATGCCTTTAAATGACAAAAGCATTACTCATCACGAAGCTCTGTTCGGCCACGTTAAAAACGGTTCTGTCACTTTTGAGGGAACCGACGGAGGGTTTCACCTCCATGAGGGCGACATCTATTTTGTATCGCCCAACACACGGTATAAGCTGACAAACAGCAACAGCGTCAACATTGATGTCATTACCATCAACTTCACCAATCCCGCGGCGATAACTCAAGATTACCTCCCGCAGAGCATTATCAAGGCTTTGGTGAACGGCAACTGCACCAACTACGCGCGCATCTCTCCCAGCGAGGGAGCTCATCCGAAGCTTCTCGACTGCATCCAGACCGCTACGAAGGCGGAAACCGAAAAGTCTGAGTTTTTCCAGCTCCTTGTTTACGGCAAGATGTACGAGGCGTTTTATGAGCTGTTTGCCAACAGATTCGTCAAGATCGTCGATTCCGAGAGCAAAAGCAAAAAGTACCGTGCTCTCCAGCGCGTTACTACCTACATTGACGAGCACTATATCGACGGCTTGTCTCTCGACGATGTCGCCAACGCGACAGGAATCAGCCGCTACTACGTATCGCATCTCTTCAAGGAGCTGATGAATACGACCTTTGTCGGCTACGTCAACGACCTGAGACTCAATAGAGCGGCTATGCTGCTGCTGACAACCGACAGCGCGATCATTGAAATTGCGGCTCTTTCGGGTTTCAACAACCTCTCCAACTTCAACCGCGCTTTCAAGCTGCATTTTGGAAAAACTCCTTCTGCTTACAGAAAAGCGTGATTCTACCACCTGCTCCGTCCGATTTGGACGGAGCTTTTTTTCTAATGAACATTTTTAGGCAACCGTTATGAAATCATCAGCGGCTTTCCAAAAACTTTTTCGGCAATGGGGGTTGTCTTATTCACTGATTTGTGCTAAAATCTAATTTAGAATTGCGAAAAAAGGTGAACGAATGGTTATAGATATTCCAAGAATGATTGATTACATCAAGAAACACAAAAACGTGTTCCTGTTTTCGGGCTCCTTGCTGCTTGCGGCGGTGCTCATTGCGGTTCTGGTCATTTTCAGCGGTCCCGCGAAGAAAGCGAGCAACACCTCGCTTCCCGCGTCCAACATCAACCCCGCGGCAAACGAGATTGCGTACAGCACGCTTGATGAAGCTCACACAACATATGAGGAACCGAGGGAATCGACTGTCAACAACGCCGCGACAGAGCGTGATCGTGCGACGGAAGTAGCGACCGAGGCGCTGACAACGGCGCCCGCGACAACGCAGGCCGCACAGCAGGGCGACGTTGTTTTTGCGACCGCAGAGGTTCCCGATTCTCCAGCCGATTATCAGGCACAGTGGGACGCGGGCTATCTTCTCGCGATCGACAACCCCGATACGTCCTACTCGACCTACCACATCGACCTCACGGATTCGGACAGACAGCTGCTCGAAAATCTCTGCTACGGCGAGTTCGGCACCGGCGGCTTTATCGGCGCGGCGCTGATCGCGCAGGCGGTAAAGGACGCGATGTGCTTCGACGGCTACACCACTATCCCGGAGGTTATCCGCGAATGCCGTTACGACGGCAGCACCACAAAAGGCACCTCGGAGGAATGCCGTCAGGCGGTGCGCTACGTCTTTGACGACGACGGCAGCGCGGTACAGCACCGAATTCTCTACATGTACGCGCCGTATCTCGTCAACAGCTCCTTCCATGAGAGTCAGAACTTCATCCTCAGCTATCAGCAGATCCGTTTCTTTGACCGCTGGGGCGCATAATTCAACACATAATGAAAAAGGTCGGCATCACGCCGGCCTTTTCGTTTCGCTTATTTCATCTTCGATTTTTGTGTGGGAAATCAAAACATCATATTGAGTTTGATCTGATTGGAGTCGGTATTTCCGCAGAACCAGTCGGAATCGTGACCTCTGTCAGCTCTGAAGAGGTTTTTGCTGTTGGAACCTACCGCCTGATAGAACGCGCTGTAGTTTACCTTGTGATACGGCTTAATAGAGTAGCCCTTCATATTCAGGATGTACTTCTGGTTGACCGGCATGAAAAGCTCCATTCCTTCCTCTGTCGCATAGGAATAATAGCCTACCGCAAAACCGTCGCTGCACTCTTTGATCTCGCTCTTAACAGCTTTTTTGCCTTTTACACTGACAAAGCAGGTATTGTCTTTGCTGCTATACAGTCCGATGTCGTTGTAATCCTTGAATGTAACGCGTCCGAAATCCGCGTTATCTCTTAATGCTGCGAGAGTTAAGTTTTCGCCGTTCTCTGCGTTGTATGCGTCTACATAATAGGTGTCCTGCGCTTCGAGGTGAGCGATGTTGATGCTGTTTTCGTGAGTCTGGAAAACCTCTTTGATATAAACACCTAAGGAGATCAGCTCGTTGGGGCGCTCCCAGTAAACCTTACCGACAACTTTGAGGAGCGGGTTGATTGCATCAATGATCTGATTGGCGTTTGCGTCTGAGGGCAAACCTTTACGGATGGCTTTCTCTGCTAAAGATTCAAAGCCGGGTACCGAAGAAACAGCCATGCCCAGAAGCACCTCGCCGAGAAGATCGTATAATTCCTCTTTTTTGAGAGCGTTAACGTCGTTTATGAGCGAAAGAAGGAGGTTGCTTATCCTCTTTTGCATCATCGTTACCATTGTAATTCGCTAACATCTTCTTGATTTCTTTTAAGGATTCATAAACATGAAGTTTTTGCGCAATATGGAATTGACGTGGAGCATTTATAAAGTCTAAAAAATCTACCATTAAGTATGCCAATTCCAATTCTCGTTCGACAGCCTTAGTGTTTTTTTCTCCGATACTATTAGAATACTCTTCCCGACCTGTGTAAAAAGAATCCTCACAAGTGATTTCGCACATTTGATAATCACCGAGGAAAATGATACTATGGCAGCAGAAAATGTGTGTTCGGCTGCCGGAAAGGAGGACAACATTGCAGTCGAAAAAGAAACAGGATAAGGCAGGCATTACCGCCTTGTACTGCCGCCTGTCCCGTGATGACGGCGTGGAAGGTGACAGTAATTCGGTAGCTAATCAAAAGAAGTTACTAAAACGCTTTGCAAAGGAAAATGGGCTAACCAATACCCGCTATTATGTTGACGATGGCTATACCGGTACAAATTTCGAGCGTCCCGGTTTTCAGAAGATGATTGAGGACATTGACCTCGGATATATTTCAACGGTTATCGTCAAAGACCTATCCCGTCTCGGCAGGCGATACGATATGGTCGGATATTATATGGACACCTATTTCCCCGATAGAGATGTCCGCTTCATCGCCGTTAATGACAATATAGACAGCGACGAAGGCGAAAGTGAAATTGCGCCGTTCAAGAATGTATTGAACGAATTTTACGCAAGGGACATCAGCAAGAAATGCCGGTCGTCCTATCGTATTCGTGGCAGCACAGGAGAACCGTTAGCTCCGCCGCCATACGGATATATCAAATCTCCCGATAATCCTAAGAAGTGGATTATTGATCCCGAAGCAGCGCAGGTCGTTCGTGACATCTTCAAAATGGCGCTTGAAGGCAAGAGTAACGAAACAATAGCCCGTATTTTGCAAGAGCGCAAGGTTCTGATTCCTATGGCATATTGGCAAGAAAAGGGTATTCGGAAAGGCGGTAAGGTAACGCAGCCTAACAAATACAAGTGGTGCAAAACTACCGTTACAAAAATCCTCACTCAGCAGGAGTATTGCGGCGATATCATCAACTTCAAGACTTATTCCAAATCATACAAGAATAAGAAACGCTACGACAACCCCAAAGAAAACTGGGTGATTTTCAAGGATGTTCACGAGCCGATTATCAATCGTGACGATTTTGAGCTGGTACAGACGCTTGTCGTAAAGACAAAGCGCCGTGCTCCGAAAAAGGAGAACGGCGAGAAGAATATGTTTTGCGATTTTCTCTACTGTGCCGATTGCGGCAGTAAGCTATGGTATCACACGAATACCACTAACAAGGAAATCCATTATTTCAGTTGCTCCAACTACAAAAAGGATACCCGTGGCAACTGTGAAACCCGACATTATATCCGTGCCGATGCTATCGAACAGGTCGTAATGCTGGAACTACGCCGTTTAGCAAAATATCTGGAATCTCACGAGGAAGAATTTGCAAAGCTTCTTGCCGAGAAAATCAACGCCGATATGTTGGCGGAGCAGAAAACCTTGGAAACAGAGCTCAATCGGGCAACTACCCGAAACGAAATGCTCACTTCACTTTTCGCCAAAACCTACGAGGACAATGTATCCGGCAAGCTGAGCGACGAGATGTATATGGAGCTTTCGCACAAATATGAGGTTGAACGTCTTGAACTGAAAACAAAGATTTTTGAGTACAAGGAACGCCTTGCCAAAATCAGCGAGATGGAGCAAAACAAGGATGATTTCCTAAAAGCTGTCAGAAAGTTTATGGAGATGGATTCTCTGACAGCACCAATGCTCCGTGAGCTTATCGACCACATTGATGTGTACGAAAAAGAAGGCGGCAAAAAGAACTACACTCAACGCATTGTGATCTATTATCGTTTTGTCGGCTACTTGGAACTACCGACATCAGAGGACGAAAACTACAAAGCCAATACCCGAAAAGGCGTAGACGTGGAGTATATCCCAACAGCAAAATCAGCATAAGAGAAAAGGTGAGCAGGCACAAAAACCTGCTCACCTCATACAAGCCGGATGAAATTGAATAAAAGAATGAGTGCCCATAACATAAATCCATTATGAACACTCATACTGGTGCCGGTGACCTTGTTAAGCGGCTTAAACAGTGGCTTTTCAAGGGCTGACAGCAAATTTGACAGCATTTCGTCATTTTTTCTATGCGATAGCGAGATTATTCGCTTTCATATACTCGTCTGCTACGGCGAGGTGTTCATTGCGATATTTTTCAAACACGGAGCAGTATGTATTAAGCGTGATGTTGATGTCGGTGTGTCCGAGTATCTTCTGTAAAACCTTTGCGGGCATACCTGATTCAATACACCTTGTAGCATAAGTATGTCGGAGCGAGTGCAGGTCAACTTTTCCATACACGCTATGATCAAGTATTCCAAAATCCTCAACAGCCTTTGAGTAAGAAGAATTGACCTGATTGGTTGTGATCAGCTTGTCGGTTGTTGATTTGAACAGCAAACCGCTCTCTTTGTTTCCAACACATTCGCTTGCAAAATCTGCAACGTCCTCATTGATATAAAGTAACCGCATACCTGCTTCGGTCTTGGTTTCATTGACAACTGTTGTGCCGTATTCACCTCTCGATACCGTCTTGCTGACGCTGATAGTGCGTTCAACAAAGTCAATATCCTCAACCTCAAGTGCGCAGCATTCGCCTATTCTCATACCTGTGAACATTGACAGCAGCATTATTTCGCTGTAAAGAATGTCCTCGGTTTTCAGAATGTGTAACAGCTTTATTTGCTCCTCAATAGTTAATGCTCTAACCGGGATTTTCTTCTGCTTGGATTTCGGACGCTTCATATCGCACATTGGGCTTATCTCAATAATACCTTTGCGGATAGCCTTGTTGAATACAGCGCCGAGAAGCTGATACATCTTGTTGATGCAGGATTGAGAGTAGTCCAAACATTCCGAAAAGAAAGTTATTACGTCTTCTTCAGTTACCGCTTGAATCTCCATACCAGAGATTGCGGAGAGCATTTTTAAGGTGGCTTTCTTGCGATCATAGCTGCTCTGCCTGATTTCGTTTAGCATAAGCTGTTCGTCTATCATTTTATCGGCAAGGTCATAAATTGTCATTGGCTTTGGCTTCTTCGGCTTATGGAGGTTACCTGCCTTAGCCTGAATATGAAGCTCTTGGATTTTATCCTTGACCTCTTTTTCTGTCTTGCCGTAGACGGTTTTGCGGATCTTATCGCCGTCGATCAGCAGGGTGATTTGCCCCGCAAAGCGGTTGCGCTTCTCTACAAAGTAGACAGAGCCGTCGCCGTGCTGTAATTTTCTTTTAACTTTTTTCGTGCCTTTAGTATTCATTTTCCGTCCTTTCTAACCAAAGGCAGCCTATCGTTTTCTATCTGGTTTTATCTTATCGCAAAAACGATAGGCTGTCAACTGTTTTATACCCTCCTTTTTTCACTCCACTCCAAGAAAGCCTTTTCGCTTACCTTGTAGTTTTTGCCGACTCTGATAAGCGGAAAATCCGCTCTCATCATCATGGCTCTCGCGGCAGGCAGGCTACAGCCTAATGCCTTCGCCACATCCTTTGTGTTCATAAACCTGATTGGTTCATTCATTTTCAAATACCTTCCTTTCTACGATTAGATGATCCCAAAGATTCTCAGAACTTCCACCAGAGCAAGAGATAAAATCGCTGCGATGTTTACCCAAAACATAACGTTTTTCCTTGTGAAGCTCCGTTGCTGCTTTGCTTTGAGCCTTGCGGTCAAATCACTCAGATCGGTGACACACTTGGTTGTGTGCTCTGCTATCTGTAGCTCCGATTGGTTAGCTGCTCCCTCAAAATGATGAAACTGCTTTTCAAATTGTTCCGATAAATGCTCTAACAGTTGCGTTGTCAGCTTATTTAGCTCGTTTTCGATGTCTTTCCGAAACAGCTCGTTCATGTTGATCTGAGCTGCGACGGTGTGCGTCAGAGCGTTTATCTGCTTTGTCTGCTTCTGAATAAAGCTGTTTTGTTCGCCTTTCAAGACTGTCCACTGCTCGCTGTATTCCTGCAACGCTTGTTTGAGCAGGCTGTTTTCGTATTCCTGCCGGCTTTGCTGCGTCAGCTCTTCCATTTGTTCTCTCGCCGGTGCCGGTTGTCCTGTTTCCATATTTTGCAAACTCATGGTTTATCGCCTCCTTTGTGTACGCTCTTCCGAGCTTGCTGCCGCGGATGGGCTTCTTTTTATTTGGGTGCAAATAGCTGATCGTTTTTGCCGTGTTGCGCGCAATCGCCACGCCGTATTTGTTAAGGTGCTTTTCAAACTCATCCATGTTGTTACAGAGTTTGACCGCTTCCGCAATTACCTCTCGCAGCTCTTCTTTCCATGAAGTGCCACCTTTCAGAACAACGCGCCTTTCCTCACTCTTGATACGGTCAGCAGACGGCTTTCTGAAATCCAACGTGGAATAACCGTATTTCGCGGCGATCTCATTAGAGAGGTCTTTTAGCTTGGCGTAGTCGCTGTTGCTGTAGTGCAGCATTTTCCCATTGACAAACGACACGCTGTTCACGATGATGTGGCAGTGGACGTGGTGCTTGTCCGTATGCGTGGCAATGATGTACTCATTATCGGGAAAAGCCTGTTGTGCCAGCTCTTCCGTTAAGCGGTGGGCTTCTTCGGGGGAGATATTATCCTTCGGGTCAAAGCTGTGCTTGAAGTGATAATACTTCCGGCTGTCATACTTCTGCGCTTTATGAAATAACTGCGCTGTTTCTGCAAACTGCCGCGCATAGTCGCGGTTGTCATCAAGTGCGTAGGATGTGACAATGGCGGCTTTCTTCTCATCGGTGATGTAGTCGATCGCTTTTGCTGGCTTGCCCTTACAGCCGCAGCCTTTGAATAAGGGCATTTCCTCACACTCCTAACTGCTCCGCTAACGCATAGAGTTTACGGTATGTATTTTGACATTCCTGCAAGGCAGTGATAATCTCACGCTCAGTCGTCGGAGAGAATTGGTTTATCCTCCTCGTGAGCTGATTAAGATTCACGCCCTGCCGTTTCAATTCCGACAGCAGAGGAACAAAATCGCTGATGACTATCACTTTTCCTTTGCTGATGGTTTCGATAAAGAATTCTGTCAGCGACAGTCCGCTCGCTGCAAGCTTCCTTTGCAGCAGTAAGTATTCTTTATCGTTCAGGCGAAACGACACCTGATGTGACCGTGTTCTTTTCAAATGGCTTTCGCCTCCTTCCTTGGGGGCTTGGGGGTCGCCCCCAACGAGGTGTCAATGGCTTGCCATTGGCGTACCTCGCTATACCCTAAAATGTAAATCAATGACTGAATCAATAAATCGATTCACTTCCTCAGTGTTAAATCAAATAATGAATTCCAACAGAAGGAAAAATCAAGATTGCAAGAGTGTGTGTCTATAGAAAATCTGCAACCTTGCAAAAAAGCCTTAAACACACACGGTTGCAACCTTCCTCAATTTCTTCTCCATAACCACTGACTGCCGATTTTGACAGAGCTGATGTGCAGCTTTTTCTTAGCTTCGTCAAGCGTTCGTTTGGCGATATTTCTTGCCTGAGCCTGAGCTATAATTTTCCTCTGTGGGATTTCATCAACATCGGCAAACAGCGTTTCCAAAAAGCGCTCCGCTTCATCGAGCTTGTTGGCGGCGTTGCCGCCGTCCAACAGCTCGTCCACGCTGATATGGTATTTGCCGATAAATGCAAAGCCCGTTTCGGGATTCAACTCAAAGCCGATCGGTTCACCTTCAGGGGCAAGGCTGCTTTTGCTGTGAACCATCACTCTGGTGGTCGGATTATTCTTGATTCGTCCGACAATCAGAACGCTTCTCGCTGCCGCCGTAATATCCACCGAACCGAGCATACGGTAAGCGGCTTTCATCCCTGCTGATTTGTTCATGTGGGCAATCAGCACAATAGCGCATCCGTATTTCTCCGCGACCGTCGCCAAGTGCTTGAATACCGGTCTGACCTCATTTGCGCGGTGCATATCCACCTTCGCGCCGAGATAGGCTTGCAGCGGATCGAGAATGACGAGCTTTGCACCAGTCTGCCGGATAGCTGTTTCCAAGTGATGATCGGTCATGGATAATTCAATGTTCGTTTCATCAATGACCATCACTCTGCTTGTGTCGGCGTTCGCTGCCATCAAGCGCGGTTTGATGGTATCTGCTAAACCGTCCTCCGCGCTCTGATAGAGCACGTTGATAGGGTCAGTCGTTTCCTCACACGCGGGCAACTTCTCGCCGCGCGTCAGCAATGCCGCGAGGTTGAGCACCAGCGTAGTTTTGCCTTCGCCCGGGTCGCCTTGAATGATCGTAATCTTCCCGTAGGGAATGTAGGGATACCAAAGCCATTTCACCTCCGTCGCTTCGACGTCCTGCATATTGATGATTTTCAAATTCTTCTCGCTCATGGTTTTCACCTCCTTCGTGTTTGATGGGGTCAGTTTACTGCAAAAGCCGCACGATTTCTACAACAATTCGTGCGAACCACAAAATAAACATCGTGTAATTTTCCTAATTGACGAAAAACGGCTTAAATGCTACAATATTTACAGAACTAAACTCAAACGAACTTTTAGGAGGTCGTGCGAAATGGAGCTTTGCACCTTTGAAATTAACTTAACAAATAAAGAAATCGCCTTTGTTTTCTCGGATTCCGATCTGAAAAGACCGCATAAAAAAGCAACAACCGTCAGTTTTGACAAGGTTGTTGCGGATATGATCAACGTGAATTATAATTCGATAAGAGAAATAACCGATAAACTCGAAGTGAAAATAGCAGACGGCAAGGAGGTAAACGACCCTATCTCTGCCGAGCTGTACAGCATTATGTTTTCATCCGAGAATGCAATTGAACGGATAATTGCGAGTGTTGTTGAGTATTATCACCTTGAAACGAAAAAGCAAATGAATAAGTCGCTGAAAATCAAATCGTGGGAAAAGGCTATCAAAGCCTATCACCAGAATCTTTATAAAGAAATTGACAAATCAAAAGCCTTTGTTGCAAACGGATTTCAATTTGACAAATACCATGCTTTTGATATGACGGTTAGTTTTGATAAGAATCGGCCTGCAAGGGTCATTTTGAAAGATTCCTTTAGGCAATTCATTGATATATTTACCTATATGGTTTACTTAAAAGACCTGCATATTTTCACCTGTAAGAATTGCGGAGCGAAATATCTCGCCGTGGCTGATATGGATTACTGTACAGCCCCCGAATGTCTGGAGGAAAGGGAAAAAGCCAAGCGCAGAACCAAACGACAGAGCCGCAAATATGACCCCTTCGTTCGTCCGTTGGACAATTTCCACGAATACGCACGCGGCAGAAAACGCGAAATGATGCTTGCCGGAGCAACAGAGGAAGAATTGGCAGCTTTTGAAGAGCTGCACAAAAAGCACGCCGATTATATACGCGGAAGTCTGGATGCGTTCAAGAATAAAGGCGAGTTGCCCGACGACGAATTCTTTCAGATATGTTCTTCATACAAGAAGGAACTGAAAGCAAGGGCAGATTATGTGATTAATCGGAGGAAGAAAAATCATAAAGACTAATCATTTCATATTCAGATAATGATATTGCTTTCTATCCTGATTGTGTGATAGAATAAAAATTAACTATGTGAGGTGTATTAAATGAAAAGAGAATTAGGTATCGCTCGCTGCGGACTTGCTTGCTGCTTGTGCAGCGAAAACGAGTATTGCAGCGGCTGTAATTCAGGTGATTGTCCCGACAAGGATTGGTGCGAAAATCGCAGATGTTCTATGCAAAAGGGAATCGGGCATTGTTATGAATGCCAAGAGGATTGCCGCAAAGGTCTGCTGTCAAAAATTAAGCCGTACGGTTTTACACAGTTTGTAAAGCGATACGGCGAGGAAGAATTATTGAATTGTCTTGAACGTAACGAGCAAAACGGCGTTGTATATCACCGTGAGGGTATCATCGGCGATTACGACGATTTTGATGATGTTGAAAAGCTAATTGGCTTAATACTATCAGGAACGAGATAAGATGAAACTCGCAAATATAAAATGGATTTTCTTTGATATTGGCTCAACTCTGGTTGATGAAAGTATTGCATATCGGAATAGAATTGAAAAAACAATAGCAAATACGGATATCAGCTATGATGAGTTTTTTCAGAGAATGGTCGAAATCTCAAAACATAATCAAAACGCTTACAATAAGGTGCTTGAAGAATACGGCTTGAAAAAGGCTCCTTGGAAAAGTAATGATGAGTTTGTCTATCCCGAAGCAGAGATTTGTTTATGCGAGTTAAACAAGCGTTATAGAATTGGAGTCATCGCTAATCAAAATCTTGGCAGTAAGGAGCGATTGGATAAGTTCGGATTACTGAAATATATTGACCTTGTTATCGCTTCTGCTGAAGAAGGTGTAGCTAAGCCCGATTTGCGGATTTTTGAAATAGCTCTTGACCGTTCAAATTGCAAGCCCGAAGAAGCGATAATGGTCGGTGACAGACTAGATAATGACATCATTCCTGCAAACAAAATCGGAATGACATCCGTGTGGATTAAACAAGGCTTCGGTAGTTATGCCGAACTAAAAGAGATTGAGGAACGCCCTGACTACACAATCAATAATCTATACGAACTATTAAATCTATTGGTGTAATATGAAACTACCAACAATTATTGGAGCAGAAAAACTGTTAAACGAAGCAAAACAGCGCAACCCTGGCGCTTGGATTGGTCACAGTAAAACCGCCGCCCTTTGTGCAAAAAAGATTGCGGAGCATTGTGACAATCTTGACGCCGATTTTGCGTATGTATTCGGTTTGTTACACGATATTGGAAGGCGTGAGGGTGTAACGGATATGCGGCATATCATTGACGGTTATCGCTTTTTGCTCTCTCAAAGCTATGATGATTGCGCCCGAATATGCCTGACACATTCATTCCCGTACAAAGATATTCGATCTTATAACGGTCAAAACGATTGCACAACAGAGGAAACAGAGTTTATCATAAGTTTTCTTGAAAACACAGAATATGATGACTATGACAAGCTGATTCAACTCTCCGATGCTCTTGCTCTACCCGACAGAGCGACCTATATCGAAAAGCGTCTTGTTGATGTGGTTATGCGTAGAGGCTTTAATGATTTGACTATCCCAAAATGGAAAACGTTTCTTCATCTGAAAGACTATTTTGATAAGAAAACGGGAACAGATATTTATAAGCTGATTGGAGTATAATATGCTAAACCAACTGCCCACTTGGGA
Source organism: Ruminococcaceae bacterium P7 (assembly GCA_900100595.1). Lineage (GTDB taxonomy): Bacteria > Bacillota > Clostridia > Oscillospirales > Acutalibacteraceae > Ruminococcoides. The sequence continues at coordinate 41,236 of FMUA01000005.1, read as the reverse complement.
AAAACTCGCAAAGGAAATCATTTGGAAACAAATCGGAGAATTGGCAGGTAAAACAATCCTTGATTTTGGAAGCGGTGCGGGAATCACTGCCGATCACTTTGCTGCCAATAATCAAGTGATTGCTATTGAACCTTCCGAGGATATGCTTGCTCAACAAGTGAATACGAACGGCTATCGGCAAATTGTCGGCAGTACAGACGAATTGAAAAAGCATCCAAGCGATTCATTTGATTATATCTTCTGTCATAATGTTTTGGAATACACTGATGACAGAGAGATGATCGTGGGTGAGTTTCATCGCCTAATGAAGAAAAACGGCAAACTGTCAATCGTCAAACATAACCGCAATGGCAGAGTAATGCAGATGGTTGTCTTGCTCAACAACTTTGATGAAGCAAATAATCTCCTTGACGGTCAAAACAGCAACGCTCAACAGTTCGGTACAATCAATTATTATGAGGACAGCGACATTTCAAATTGGTGTAGCGGGCTTGTTCTGCGACAATCTTATGGTTTGCGCACATTTTGGGACTTACAGCAAAATCAAGAAATACAAAAAGATGAAGAATGGCAGAAAAAGATGATTGAAATTGATATGAGGGTATCACAAAACCCGGATTTTCAGAGGATTGCGTTCTTTCATCATTTGATTTTTGAAAAACGAGGTTAATATGGCTTATAAATTTGAAAACTGCGCAGATGGCGACGCGGATTATATCATTGACAGACTTGTCGTGTACAACCTCTCCCAAGTTCCCGCGGAGCAGGAAACACTGTTTGATACACTTGACAAAAAGATAACTGACGAAAACGGAAAGATTATCGCCGGCTGCGTTGCGAGAATGTACTGTTGGAAGGTCGCTTATATCGATACGCTTTGGGTTGACGAAAAATACCGTGATAAAGGATTAGGCTCAAAACTGCTTGCCGAAGTTGAAAAGTCTGCCAAAGAAAAAGGTTGTTACCTGATACATCTTGATACTTTTGATTTTCAGGCAAAAGAGTTTTACGAAAAGCAAGGGTATAGCTTATTTGGTACATTAGAGGATTGTCCTAAAAGTCATTGCAGATTCTATCTTAAAAAATTGATATAATGAATTTGGCGAAGATGAAGTAAATCACCTTCGCCGTTTTGATATAGAAAACAATAGACTGCAAATAGATTATTAAATTATTTTAGCCGTCAGAAGCAAATTGACAGCATGTTTATTTGTCTGAAAACTGATTTTCTCAGTTATAATGTGGTTTTTCGCTGCCTGTCCGACTGCAAATGACAGCAAATCTGACAGCATTTTAAGCTGATTTATGCTGATTTGACTAAACTCAACTTAATCGTAGGAAGTCGCAGAACCTCAGTATTCAAGCCGTTTTAACGCATTTTAGCAAATCTTGGCAAAAGAAAAACAGCAGTCCGAAAACTGCTGCTTTTGGTGCCGGTGACCGGACTTGAACCGGTACGGATTTTACTCCGAGGGATTTTAAGTCCCTTGTGTCTGCCTATTCCACCACACCGGCGGTTGTTTCAGCCCTATAAATTGAGCCCCTCACATCAGTAAGGGGCATCTTTGGTGGTGACCCGGACGGGAATCGAACCCGTGTTACCGCCGTGAAAGGGCGGTGTCTTAACCGCTTGACCACCGGGCCGTTTGGTAGCGGAAATAGGACTTGAACCTACGACACTTCGGGTATGAACCGAATGCTCTAGCCAGCTGAGCTATTCCGCCATGTATCTGCTGAAATCAGCTTTTTAATTATAGTATATTTTTCCCTCTTTGTCAAGAGATATTCACGATTTTCTTTGAAATAATTCAAAAATGGAAAGGAACTGACCCTACTGATTTTCGGGTCAGCTCCTATGAAAACAGAATCAGTCTAAAAATGCCGCGCCGATGATGCCCGCGTCGTTGCCGAGGGTGCAGGTGCAAAGCTGCGTCTGCTTGTCGTTATGCTTGGTGTAACGCTCTTCCTCAATGATCTTTCTCAGAGGACGGAGCAGGTTTTCGCCCTGATTGGAGATACCGCCGCCGATGCAGAGTACGTCGGGCTGGAAGATGTTGATGATGTTGACCAGACCGGTCGCGAGGTAGCCGAAATAGGTGTCGAGAACTTCTTTCGCGTCGGGATCGCCCTGTTCCGCGGCGTCAAAGGCGGTCTTGCCGTTGACCTTGTTGATGTCGCCGCCGCAGATTTTGTTGAGCATGAAGCTGTAGTCGAGCTTCTCGGAGAGGATCTTCTCCTTGGTGAGGTTGATCAGACCTGTCGCGGAGGAATACGCTTCCCAGCATCCCTTTCTGCCGCAGCCGCACTCCTTGCCGTCCTTGACAATGACCATGTGACCCAGCTCAGCGCCCGCGAAGTTGGAGCCGCTGTAGATCTTGCCGTTGATAATGATGCCGCCGCCGACGCCGGTGCCGAGGGTGATGGCGACCGCGTTCTTTGCGCCCTTTGCGGAGCCTGCGAGATATTCGCCGAGAGCCGCCGCGTTCGCGTCGTTCTCAATGAGCACCTTCTTGCCGAGACGCTCGTTCATCATCTTGGAAACCTCCCAGTTATGGAAGTGGAGGTTCGCGGAATACTCGATGACGCCTGTTTTCGGGTTTACCGCGCCGGGTACGCCGATACCGATGCTCTCGACCTCGTCCATCGAAACGCCCGCTTTTTCGCAGGCTTTCTTTGCGACCTCCGCCATGCTGTCGCAGATGTCGCTCTCGGGACGGGGTACGTTGGTCTTGCAGGACGCCTTCGCTACGATCTTGTAGTTCTCGTCGCAAAGTCCTGCAACGATATTGGTGCCGCCGAGGTCAATTCCCAGTCTATACATATGTAACACTCCTTATAGATGAATTTTATCAATCCTTTATTATCATATCATAAAAAAACAGACAAATCAATACAATTTTTTGTACTTTAATAAAAAAACCGTCCCTGCAAAAGCAGAGACGGTTGCAAAATCAGGTTGCGTTGTAGGAGTAGTTGGGAGCTTCCTTGGTGATCTGGATATCGTGGGGATGGCTCTCTCTGAGACCTGCGCCCGAGATGCGGACAAAGTGCGCTTTCTCGTGCAGTTCGTTGATGCTGGCACAGCCGGTATAGCCCATGCCTGCCTTCAGGCCGCCCATGAGCTGATAGATGGTGTCGGAGAGCATTCCCTTGTAGGGTACGCGTCCTTCGACGCCCTCGGGGACGAACTTGCGGTTGCTTGCCTGGAAGTAGCGGTCAGCGCTGCCCTTGCCCATTGCGCCGAGGCTGCCCATGCCGCGGTATACCTTGAACTGTCTGCCCTGATAGATTTCCTTTTCACCGGGGCTTTCCTCACAACCTGCCACGAGTGAGCCGACCATGACGACGCTGCCGCCTGCGGCAAGCGCCTTGACGATATCGCCGCTGTACTTGATGCCGCCGTCCGCGATGACGGGGATGCCGTACTTGGAAGCCTCGCAAGCCGCGTCATAGATCGCGGTAATCTGCGGTACGCCGATACCGGCGACGATTCTGGTGGTGCAGATGGAGCCGGGGCCGATGCCGACCTTAACGGCGTCTGCGCCCGCGTTGATAAGAGCCTTTGCCGCCTCCGCAGTCGCGATATTGCCTGCGACGAGGGGAAGGTTAGGATAAGCCTTCTTGACTCTTGCGACGGAATTGACAACATTGGAGTTGTGGCCGTGCGCGGAGTCGAGAACGACGAGGTCAACGCCTGCCTCGATCAGAGCGGCGACTCTGTCGAGAACGTCGACGGTCGCGCCGATCGCAGCGCCGCAGAGGAGTCTGCCCTTGTCGTCACGCGCGGAGTTGGGATACTGCACGCTCTTCTCGATATCCTTAATGGTGATCAAGCCCTTGAGACTGCCGTCTGCGCCGACAATCGGGAGCTTTTCGATTTTATGCTCACGGAGAATTTGCTGAGCCTGCTCGAGCGTCGTTCCGACGGGAGCCGTGATCAGATTTTCCTGCGTCATGACCGTGGAAATCGGCTGCGCGAAGTCCGCCGCCGTCATAAAGCGCATATCGCGGTTGGTGATGATACCGATCAGCTTTCCGTCGCGGCAGATGGGAACGCCCGAAATCTTGTACTTGCCCATCAGGTCATCCGCGTCCTTGACGGTGTTTTCGGGAGAAAGGAAGAACGGGTTGACGATAACGCCGTTTTCACTTCTCTTTACGCGGTCGACCATGTCCGCCTGTCTTTCGATCGCCATGTTCTTGTGGATAACGCCGACGCCGCCCTCACGTGCGATCGCAATCGCCATAGCGGTCTCGGTAACGGTATCCATCGCCGCGGTCATCAGGGGGGTGTTGAGGCGAATCGTCTTGGTGAGGTTGGTGGAAACATCAACGCTCTTAGGCTCTACGTCTGACTCTCCCGGAATCAGAAGGACGTCGTCAAAGGTCAGTCCTTCTTTGCCGAACTTATCATTAAAATTGGTATTCAGCATAATTCTCCTCCATTCTGATTATATGTATCCTTTATTATAACAAACAGACAGAAATTTGGCAACATCATTTTTGCAAAAATCCAGTATTTTTGAGGATTTCCGCTATATTGACATTTTCCCCGAAACATATTACAATAAAATTATCAATTGTTGTGAGGTATATGTTATGAAAAAATTATTCACACTCGGTTCTATTCTCCTTGCCGCCGCTTTGACACTCTTCTGCGCCGGCTGCGGAGAGGAAGCGTCCTCCAAGGAGGAAACGACTTCATCCGCATCCTCAAAGGCTACGGCGGATGAGCTGACAGACTTTGACGGAACTGTCAAAACCGACCTGAGCAAGCTGCACGAGGTGGACTATGAGAACGGCAACGCCTTTGCGGGCGCGTGGAAGATCACCGAGGGACAGGGCGACCAGTTCCAGAGCTTCACCTTTGTCTTTGACGGCAAGGACAACGCCTACATGATGATCGGCTCGATGGGCTACTGCGGCAAGTACGAGCTGAACGAGGATACCAAAACCTTCGGCACCCAGCAGGCGGTCGGACTGAACGGCACCTACACCTACACCTTCTCGGACGACAACAACACGGTCGAGCTGTACGACACCGAAACGAATCTGACCACCAAAATGCAGAAGCTCGTTTCGTTCACCTTTATTCCCCGTGCGGAGCCTGACTCCGAGATCGATCCTGCTCTGCTCGGCGCATGGAAGGACGAAAGCGGCGGCTACATCTACTTTGAGGACAACGGCATCATGTATGAGACGCAGAAGGCGATCAGCTTCACGTTCTACACCTACTCCGCAAAGAACGGCGTGGTGGACAACACCTACTACATGCTGGAGGCGGAAAAGGGAAGCTATCAATATAAAGTAGACGGCGACAAGCTGACCTATAACGGCTACACCTACACCAGAATATCCGCAGACGAGTTGGTTTAAGACGTAAAAAGACGTGCCCCGGCACGTCTTTTTCTTTTGCTTATTGGTATTCCTCCAGATGCCACTCTTCCTTGAGCTTGTCCGTGACGGGAAAGACGCGGAACAGCATCAGGCTGTTCTGACTGTCGGCGCCGTCCTCCCTTGTATTCAGGGCAAAAACAAAGCCGTCATACCAGAGGTTCTTGTTCTCCTCGGTGACGCGGTAGAAAATATTCTGCAGCGTGTTCACATGACCGCTCGGATAACCGCACACCGCCTGCGCGACGAGTGCCGCCCTGAGCAGTATCTTATCGCTCTTTTTTTCTCCGTTATCCTCCTTGCCGACAAAATGTCCCATCGTGGTGCCGCAGCCGATGTTGACGAGCTTGTCGCTGTCCTCCTCGACGGTCGCGGTGATATTCATGCCGTTGTCGTCATAGTAATAATATTGAATACGGATGCCGTTTTCGTCCTTGGTGACCTGTCCGTTCTTTTTCCAGCCCTCCATGTGGATGACGTCCTTTTCTCCGCGCAGGCTCATTTCGGCGTTATAGCGCGAGGTGAAGTCATAGAGCGTAGAGGTAAAGCGCTTTCCGTTGACGTTCCTGCTGTCCTCCACCGCCTCGGCGCGTGTGCCGAGATAGGCGGGTTCGTCGACGGTCGCTGCATTCTGCGGCTGATCCACGTCGATTTTGACCTCTTTTTCTTTTCCGCACGCGGTCAGCAGCGAGAGCGTCATGACGGCTGTTAACATCATTGCGAGTATTTTTTTCATGCTTCATCACCTGATATCTGCAAACACAGGGCTGTAAATTACAGCCCTGACTTTCTTATTCTTCTGTTGCTTCTTCCGCTTCTGTAGCTTCTGCGGCTTCCTGAGCGGCTTCGGCTTCTTCCTCTACCTCATGCGGCGCCCTCGCGACGGTGACGACCTTGTCGCCCTCTCCCATTTTCATCACCGTAACGCCCTTGGACGGACGCGAGCAGACGCGGATGGAATCCGCCGCGATACGGATGATGATGCCGTCCTGCGAGATGATGATGATATCATCGTCAATATCGACGACCTTGATAGCGGCTACCTTGCCGTAGCGGTCGATATGATAGTTGATCAGACCCTTGCCGCCCCTGCTCTGGAGACGGTAATCCTCGGGCTTGGAAAGTCTGCCGTAGCCCGTCTCGCTGACGGTGAGCACCAGACCGCCCTCGCGGACGACGCTCATGCCGACGACCTCGTCGCCCTCTTTGAGAGTGAGCGCCTTGACGCCGCGGGCAAGTCTGCCCATCGGACGGACGTCGTTCTCATTGAAGCGGATCGCGACGCCGAGCTTTGTCGCGACAATCACATTGGCGTTGCCTTCGGTCATGCGCACCCAGGCAAGCTCGTCGCCCTCGTTGAGCTCAAGCGCGATCAGACCGCCCTTGCGCGCGGTGTTATAGGCATTGAGTGCAATGCGCTTGATGATACCCTTGCGCGTGACCATGACGAGGAATTTGTCCTCGTCAAACTCGGGCACGCGGATCATGGAGCTGACCTTTTCATCGGGCGCGATGGGAAGCAGGTTGGCAATATTGATGCCCTTTGACTGTCTGCTGCCCTCGGGCACCTCGTAGCATTTCAGGCGGTATACCCTGCCCTTGTCGGTGAAGAAGAGCACATAGTCGTGGGAGTGGATGATGAACATCTCGGTCGCGACGTCCTCTTCCCTGCGCGACATGCCCGAAACACCTCTGCCGCCTCTGCGCTGGATTTTGTAGGTGTCGACGGCAAGACGCTTGACGTAGCCGAACTGCGTCAGCGTGAGGACGCATTCCTCCTGCGGAATCAGATCCTCAATATCGACCTCGCCGCTGACGGCGCAGATTTCCGTGCGGCGCGGGTCGGCGTATTTATTGCGGATCGCGATAAGCTCCTCCTTGACGATTTCGAGCTTTCTTGTTTCGCTGGCGAGAATTTCGAGGAAGTCCGCGATTTTCGCCTTGAGCCCCTCGATCTCCTCCTCTATCTTGTGGCGCTCCATGTTGGTAAGCTGTCCGAGACGCATCTGCACGATTGCCTGTGCCTGCACCTCGTCGAGTCCGAAGCGCTCCATCAGCGCGGCACGCGCGGACGGCTGATCCTTGCTCGCGCGGATGATGCGGATGACCTCGTCGATGAAGTCGATCGCAATTTTCAAGCCCTCGAGAATGTGCATTCTGTCCTGGGCTTTTTTCAGGTCGAATTCCGTTCTGCGGCGGATGACATCCTCCTGGAACTCGATATAGCACTGCAGCATATCCTTAAGCGTCAGGATCTTCGGCTGACCGTCGACGATCGCGAGCATGATCGCGCCGAAGGTCACCTGCAGCTGCGTATAGGAAAACAGCTGGTTGAGCACGATCTGCGGCGAACAGTCGCGCTTGATGTCGATTTCAATGTGCATGCCGATGCGGTCGGAGTGATCCTCGATGTTGGAAATGCCCTCGATGCGCTTTTCCTTGACGAGGTTGGCGATGTTCTCAATCAGACGCGCCTTGTTGACCTTGTAGGGCAGCTCGGTAACGATGATCTTGAATCTGCCGTTCTTCGCTTCGATGATCTCTGTCTTGGCGCGGACGGTGATTTTGCCCTTGCCGGTGGCATAGGCGGCGCGGATGCCGCTTCTGCCCATAATGATGCCGCCCGTCGGAAAATCCGGACCGGGGAGGTTCTCCATCAGCTCGGGAAGCTCGATATCGGGGTTGTCGATGCAGGCGCAGACCGCGTCGATGGTCTCGCCGAGGTTATGCGGCGGAATCTCGGTCGCCATACCGACGGCGATACCGCTGGAGCCGTTGACGAGAAGATTCGGGAAGCGGCTCGGGAGCACGACCGGCTCCTTGAGACGGTCGTCGTAGTTGGGGATGAAATCGACGGTTTCCTTGTCGATGTCGGTGAGCATATCCATCGAGATCTTGCTCATTCTGGCTTCTGTGTAACGGTAAGCAGCAGGCGGGTCGCCGTCTACGGAGCCGAAGTTTCCGTGACCGTCGACGAGCATATAGCGCATGGAGAAGTCCTGGGCAAGACGCACCATCGCGTCATATACGGACGCGTCGCCGTGGGGGTGATAGGAACCCAGCACGGAACCGACGGTGTCGGCGCACTTGTGGTAGGGCTTCGTCGGGTCAAGACCTCTCTCGTACATGGTGTAAAGAATCCTTCTGTGGACAGGCTTGAGACCGTCGCGCACATCGGGAAGCGCTCTCGACACGATAACGCTCATGGAGTAATCCAGAAAGCTCTTCTGCATCTCGTTTTGCAGGTCAACGTCAATGATTCTGTTTTCATTCATCTGCTTTTCGTCACTCATTGTTCAACCTCTAATTTTCTCAGTCTATGCTCTTATTCTTGCTGTTTATTATATTCAATCAGTCAAAGCTCTTGATATTGCTGTTCATTTTCTCAAAGAGCACGGGCATACGCTTCTTTGCGTTGCAGGGACGGAAGGTTTTCGCGTCCACAAAGCCGTGCTCTGTGCTGCCGTAGCATAGCTCGGTCTCGGTGCCGTCGGCTTCGATGCGCTTGACGGTGTAGGAGAACTCGATTCTCGCGGCGGTCATCTGCGTGCACCAGGTGCGGACGATCAGCTTGTCCTCATAGAGCGCGGGCAGCTTGTAGCGGACGGAAAGATTGCGCAGGGGCGTCATGATGCCCGCAGCCTCCATTTGGCTGTAGCTGGTGCCGAACAGCTTGATATAGTCCGTTCTGCCCACCTCGAACCATACGGGATAATTGGCGTGATGGGCGATGCCCATCCTGTCTGTTTCTGCATATCTCACTGTAATATATGTCTTGGAATGCATAACTGTCCCTCCATACAAAGTGTTGTTCCGTCCACCTTAACTCCAAACTTCAAACTCATCACTCACTATCAGACGTCCAGATTCTGAACGTACTTCGCGTTTTTCTCGATGAACTCGCGTCTCGGCTCGACCTTGTCGCCCATGAGGATGGTGAAGGTCTCGTCGGCAGCCTCGGCGTCGGATAGCTCCACGCGGAGCATCAGACGCGAGTCGGGATTCATGGTCGTCTCCCAGAGCTGCTCGCTGTCCATCTCACCGAGACCTTTGTAGCGCTGGATCTCGGTCTTGCCCTCAATCGACGCGAGGATCTGATCGCGCTCGATGTCGGAGTATGCGTACTTGTGCTCCTTGCCCTTGGTGATGCGGTAGAGCGGCGGCTGCGCGATATACACGTGACCCGACTCGATCAGGGGCTTCATATAGCGGAAGAAGAAGGTCAGCAGCAGGGTGCGGATATGGGAGCCGTCGACGTCGGCATCCGCCATGATAATGACCTTGTCGTATCTCAGCTTCTCAATATCAAATTCGTCGCCGATGCCCGTGCCGAGCGCCGTGATGACGGGCATGAGCTTGTCGTTGCCGTATACCCTGTCGATACGCGCCTTCTCGACGTTGAGCATCTTGCCCCAGAGCGGAAGGATCGCCTGTATTCTTCTGTCTCTGCCGCCCTTTGCGGAGCCGCCCGCCGAGTCACCCTCGACGATGAAGATCTCGGTCTCGCTGCTGTCGCGCGACTGGCAGTCCGCGAGCTTACCGGGAAGCTGGGCGGATTCGAGAGCGGACTTTCTTCTGACGCTCTCTCTCGCCTTTCTCGCCGCCTCACGCGCTCTGGCGGAGGCGAGCGCCTTCTCGAAAATCGCCTTGGAAACCGCGGGATTCTCCTCGAGATAGACCATCAGCTTCTCTCTGACGAGCTTGTCGACCATCGTTCTGACCTCGGTGTTGCCGAGCTTCGCCTTGGTCTGTCCCTCAAACTGCGCCTCCTTGAGCTTGACGCTGATGATCGCGGTCAGACCCTCGCGCACGTCCTCGCCGCTGAGGTTCTTATCGTTATCCTTGAGCTTGCCGAACTTGCGCGCGTAGTCGTTCATCACGCTGGTCAGCGCGCGTTTGAAGCCTTCCTCATGCGTGCCGCCGTCGGTGGTGTGAATGTTGTTCGCGAAGCTCAGGAGCATTTCGTTGTAGCTTTCGTTGTACTGCATGGCGATCTCGACCGCCACGGTGTCCTCCGCGTTCTTGGAGGAGAAGTAAATGACGTCGGGGTGGATCACCTCGAGGGAGCGCTTTTTGTGGATGTACTCCACAAAGCTTTTGATACCGCCCTCATAGTAGAAATTCTTCTTGATGATGCTCTCCGGCTCGCGCTCGTCGCGCAGCTCGATATGCACGCCCGCGTTGAGGAACGCCTGTTCTCTCAGGCGGCGCTCGAGCACCTCATATTCGTAAACGGTGGTTTCCTTGAATATCTCGGGGTCAGCCTTGAAGCGCACCTCGGTGCCCTTGACGCCGGACTTGCCGATGACCTCCAGCTCGTTCATAATCTTTCCGCGTTCATAGCGCTGAAAATAGACGTCCTCGCCGTCGCAGACCTTGACCTCGAGCCACTCGGACAGCGCGTTGACAACCGACGCGCCTACGCCGTGCAGACCGCCGGAGACCTTGTAACCGCCGCCGCCGAACTTGCCGCCGGCGTGGAGGACGGTAAAGACAACCGTGACCGCGGGGAGACCCGTCTTGCTGTTGACGCCGACGGGGATACCGCGTCCGTTGTCGGTGACGCGGATGATGTCGCCCGGCTCAATGACGACGTCGATCTTGGAGCAGTAGCCCGCAAGCGCCTCGTCGATCGAGTTGTCGACGATTTCATAGACCAGGTGGTGCAGACCGCGCGGACCGGTGGAGCCGATATACATACCCGGGCGTTTTCTGACCGCCTCGAGTCCCTCGAGCACCTGGATCTCATCCGCGCCGTATTCCTGTTCAACCTTGGTGATTTCGATATTTTCTTCGTTTCTTTCGTTATTCTCTACCTGATCCATGCTTACCTCTTCTTCTTTTGTTCGTTAGCTTTGAATATGACAAAAAATGGTCTGAGCATAAATGCGAGCACAGTCCAGCATACGTTGACGATAAACACCGTCAATGCCGTTGCGTTCGGAAAAATATTGACAATCGCGATCGTGCTGCCGAAGCAGACCGCGAGATAAATTGCCGCGAGCAGGAACAGCCCTCTGAGCAGGGGCTTCATACTCTTTTTGCAGTGATAACAGGTTCGCACCCTTGCCGGATGGAAAAAGATCATCCTGTTGACCTCGCCGTAGCGATAGACGGCACGACAGTGGGGGCATACGGGTAAACGGAACATGCTCAGAATCTCCTGTTTGCGGAATAGCGGCTGCCCTCGGGCTTGTATTCCTTGACGTCGTCGTCCTCATCGTCCGTCACGGGAGCGGGATTGACAGGCTCGCTGCTGATATAGTGGCGGTTGCGCGTCCGGCTTCCGTCGGAGCGAAGCTTTTTGAGCGGCGCGTTGTCGACGGCGTGATCCTCGCTGACGTCGTCGATCACGTGAACGATGGGACGCTCCACCTTATCGGAGGTCGAGGAAAGCTCGTTCTCGCTGATCTGCTCGCGCGACGCGGAACGGTCAGCCTTGATCTGATTAAAGACGTCGGAGTTGATCCTGAAGCCGCTGCCCGAATCCAATCCGCTGAACTCGTTGTCAAGCTCGGAAACCGCGAGGTTATCGGAATAGGCGATGCCGGCGCGCTTTGCCTCCATGGTCTTTTTATATTTTTTCAGCGGTTCAAAGTTGACGAACCGCGGGGAAATCAAACCGAAAATAATCAGCGGCAGCGCCACAGCCGCGATGCCCAGCGGGTTGTAGGTGAGCTTGAGGTAAACCCAAAGCACAAACAGGGCGATGGAGAGAATGGCGCAGATCAAAAACGCGAAGATGACCGAGCGGCTGATGTACACCCTGCTTTCTCTTCCGCAGCGGGGGCAGACAAATTCCGCCTTTCTTCTTCTTCCGAAGCAGACGGAGTAGGGCACCCGTCTGCCGCAGTAGGGACATTTCTTTTTTCTCATGGGATTCTCCTTTTAGTGGATTCTGAGCTCCCGCCTGCTCAGCGTCTTGGCGGAGAGCTGGGAGATATATACCTTGATTTGGTTGTCCTGTTCACAGACGATAAAGGACTTCGGCAGCTCGTAGGACACATTGACGACCTGACCGCGCTTCTGCGCGAGCGCGAGAAAGTCGCGCGTCTTTTTGGAGACGGTGCAGGCGTCGATGTCGAACATGGCGATGATATCCTCCGTCCTGATGACAACGTCGTTTCCTAAATGCAAATACATATTTTTAGTTTGGAGTTGTTTTAGTTTGGAGTTTGGAGTGTGGAGTGTGGAGTGTGGAGTTTGAAGTGTGGAGTTGTCACCGTCCGCTTTTACTTCTCGGCTTCCACGTTTCCTTCACTGACATAAAATATTTTTCCCTCGTTGAGCTGCTCCTTATTGGACTTTTCGCAGCAGGTGATGAACACCTGACAGTCCCGCAGCTCATTGAGCAGATAGTCCTGACGGTCGTTATCCAGCTCCGAGAGCACGTCGTCAAAGAGGATGACGGGATTTTCTCCCATTCTCTCTCTCAGCACCGACGCCTCCGCGAGCTTCAGAGAGAGCACCGCGCTGCGCTGCTGTCCCTGCGAAGCGAAAAAGCGGGAATTTTTTCCGTTGATGATGATTTCAATATCGTCGCGGTGAGCGCCCGCCGCGGTCGAGCCGGTGAGCATTTCGGTCTGCAGACTCTGGCGGCACTTCTCGAGGAATTTCTCCTTGAGCGTCCTGACGTCGTCGTCCTCCTCCGCGCCGAAGCTCGAAACATAGCGCAGACGCAGCTCCTCGCTGCCGCGCGAGATGCCCTTGTGATAGACCACCGCGCGCTCGGTCATCATCTTGATGAAGTCCATTCTCCTGCGCACGATCTCCGCGCCGAGCGTCGTCAGCTGCTCGTCCCACAATGAGAGCGTTTCCTTCAGCCGCTCGTTGCGGACGATCTCTTTGAGGAGCGCGTTCCGCTGCTTGAGCAGGCGGTTATATTTCTGGAGCGTGAGCGCGTTGCGCAGCTTCTCGCGGCAGATCGCGCTGTCGATGAAGCTGCGCCGTTCCGAGGGACCTCTCTTGATCAGGCTGAGGTTCTCGGGAGAGAACACCACCGCGCAGAATTTCTCGATCAGCGCCGAGGAGGTTTTCTGCTCGACGCCGTTGACCTTGATCACGCGTCCGCCCGTCTCCATCGTGAGCTCCGCAGTCTGCCGCCGCTCCTGTCCGTAGAACACACATTCCAGCTTTGCGAAGCTTTTATCGAACTGAATCAGCTCGCGGTAGCTCTGGGTGCGGAACGAATGACCGCCGCAGAACAGCCACAGTCCCTCGAGAATATTCGTCTTGCCCTGCGCGTTGTTGCCGTAGATGATGTTGACGCCCTCGCAGGGAGTCAGCGTAAAATCAGCGAGGTTGCGGTAATTCTGATAGCGGATGCTCTCAACTCTCATGTGTTACGCCACGGTGACGGCAACGCCGTCGTATTCGGCGACGTCTCCCGCGCGGAGCTTTTTGCCGCGCATGGTGCAGACCTCGCCGTTGACCTTGACCTCGCCGTTCTGGATGACGATTTTCGCCATTCCGCCTGTCGCGGCAAGACCGGTCAGCTTCAGCAGATCCTGAAGCTTGATGTATTCGGAATCAATTTGAATGGTTTCAGCCTTCATTTGCGAGCCTCATGGGTACGACGATGAACAGGAAGCTGTCTCCCTGAACGGGCTTGATGACGATCGGCGAGATCGTACCGTTGAGCACGATTTTGACCTCGTCGCAGTCGGTATTTTTGAGCGCGTCGAGCATATAGCGGTTATTGAAGCCGATTTCCACCTGCTCGCCGATGATCGGGATGCGGATGGAGTCGTTCGCCGAGCCTACCGCCGAGGCGCAGGAGAACTTGATCTGGTCGCCGAGGAACTTGCAGCGCACGGGGCTCTGCATTCTGTCGTTGTTCATCAGCGACATTCTCTCGACCGAATTGATCAGGCGGCGCGTGTTGATGACGACCTCTGTTTTTTCGGTCTGGGGGATGGTGGACTTATAGTCTATAAATATGCCTTCCAGCAGGCGGGATATGACGCGGTAATTTTTGACCTTGAAGGTGATGTGGCGCTGACCGATGATGATATCCACAGGCTCCTCGTCATCGCTGAGCAGCTTGAGGATCTCAAGCTGGGTTTTTCCGGGCACCACAAAGGAGGTGTTGCTCTGACTCTCGACGTTCTCCTTGCGGATCGCCATGCGGTAGCCGTCGATCGCGACGATCGTGAGCACGGCGTTCTCAATTTCAAAGAGAGAGCCGGTATAAATCGGCTTCGCCATATTTTCGCTGGTGGCGTAAACGGTCTGTCGGATCATCTCACGCAGTGTCTTGGAGCCGAGCGTGATCGAGTCGGTCTGCTCGAAGGTCGGCAGGTCGGGATATTCCACGGAGGACATGCCCGTGATTTTATAATCCGCGTCGCCGCAGTTGATATATATGACCAGTCTGTCGTCGGTTTCGATGGTGAGGATCTCCTCGGGGAGGTTTCTGACGATGTCAAGGAAGAGCTTGGCGCTGATAACGATCTCGCCCTCGTCCATGATCGTCGCCTCGACGTCGGTGGTGATACCGATTTCGAGATTATAGCCCGAGATATTGAGCTTGTCTCCGAAAGCCTTGATCAGTACGCCCTCCATAGCGGGGATAGTCGACTTGGTGGCGACGGCTCTCGATACAATCGATACAGCTGATTGCAAATCTGTTCGCAAACAGGAAATTTTCATTTTGAAAGCTTCTCCAATCTATATCTTTTAAAATATTTCGTAGTCGTAGTAGGGGATGTGAAAATATAGGAAAACGCGGAAAACGCCGATGGGGACGGGAAAAATTTGTCAACAGCCGTCTGAGAGTAAAATGTGCGCGGCTGTGAAACATTTTCCACAGAATTTCGACTTTCTTCCATATCCTGTCCACATCAGTCCACAAGTTTCATGTTTGCACAGCCGTGGGATGTGCATGTGTGTGGAGATGTGAGGGAAAAACCGGTCAGCGATCCTTGATATTTTTCATCATATCGTCGACGAGTTCCTTGGTTTTCTGATCCTTTTCGAGCTGCTCGCCGACCTTGGTAATGGAATAGAGGACGGTGGTGTAGTGTCTGCCGCCGAACATATTGCCGATTTCCTTGACGGTCAGGTTGGTCAGCTCGCGGGTGATGTAGATCGCGATATGACGCGCGTTGCTGACGTTCGCCTTTTTGCTCTTCTGCTTGGTGATATCCTCGGGGGACATGCCGTAGGTTCTCGCGACCTCGTCGATGATGCGCTCGACGGTGACCTCGGGCGGCACGTCGTTATTGAGGACGTCGGCGATGACCTCCTGCACGGAGTTGAGCGTCGGCTTTTCGTTGTTGAGGAAGGACTTCGCCTTGAGCTTTTTGACGGTGCCCTCCAGTTGGCGGATGTTGGACTTGAGCCTGTTTGCGATGTATTCACAGATCTCGTTGGACAGGTCAAGGTCGAGAAGCTCCGCTTTTCTTTTTATAATAGCGATTCTTGTTTCAAAATCAGGCGGCTGGACGTCCGCGATCAGGTCCTGCTCAAAGCGTGAGCGGAGACGGTCGTCGAGCGTGCGGATCTCCTTGGGCGGACGGTCGGAGGTCAGTACGATCTGCTTGTGCGCCTCGTGGAGCGCGTTGAAGGTATGGAAGAATTCCTCCTGCGTACTTTCCTTGCCGCCGATGAACTGGATATCGTCGACGAGAAGCACGTCCGCGTTGCGGTACTTGCGGCGGAATTCCGCCATTTTTGCAAGGCGGAGCGATTCGATCAGCTCGTTGGTAAAGTCGTCGCCCTTGATATAGCAAATCACCATGTCGGGATTGTTTTTCTTGATTTCGTTGCCGATAGCGTAGAGAAGATGGGTTTTTCCGAGTCCCGAGTTGCCGTGGAGGAACAGGGGGTTATATGCCTTTGACGGATTCGTCGCGACGGCAAGGCATGCCGCGTGAGCAAACTTGTTGGACGGTCCGACGATGAAGGTATCGAAGGTATACTCATAATTGGTATCGGTCGTTTCCTCAATCACCTGCTTGACAGGGGTGGCAATATTCGCCTCCTCGGGCGTCTTTAAGTCGATGTTGAATTTGTTGTCAAAGATTGCCTCGAACGCCTCGTTGAGCAGCGGGATATAGCAGCGCTTGATGGTCTGGCGATGAAAATCGTTCGGTACGATCAGGTAGGCTGTGTTGCTGTCGAAATCAAGTCTGAGCGGCTTGATGCGGCTGATCCACGTGTTGTAGGCAACGTCAGTGATTTTGTTATGACAGTAAGAGCTGATAAGCTCCCACGCGTCGTTGAATGAATCCATGTTCTTGTCGTTCCTTTCCGTACGGGGAGAGACGGTTTGCAGAGAGCCGTCAGGCGGCTTCGCTTTTGGGAAAACGGTGCGAAATCCGCCCGCTGACGAACGTTTTTTTACCCCTCAAATCTCTCAAATCTACTCTTTTCGCAAATTTACCCACATTAATGCTTATACTCTTTTATTATAGTACTTTCTTCCCAAAATTGCAAGTATTTTAAATCGCGGACTAAGGGTCGGATATGGAGGTTTCCTCGCGTTTACGCGACGAAGGTTCATCAGACTTTTCCCAATCCCATTTCTCGCAGAAAGGTTTGATGAAAATTTTTCGCGTTTACGCGGCGGGTGAGAACCCGCTGTCGATTCGCGGACTATAAATCGGCAATAATGAAACTGCACGTTTACGCGACGAAGGTTTATCTTTATTCAGCAAATCCCATTTCACAAGGAAAGGTTTAAATAATTCAACTCCAAACTCCAAACTCCACACTAAATAGGCTCCACACTCCACACTCAAAAAAACTCCCTTTTAAATAGTATACGAAAATCAAATAAATCTTTCAGAGAAAAATGGGATTCGTCAGAGTCAGATGAACAACCGTTGCGAAAACGTGCATTATCCTCCATATCAATAAAATAATACGCGAATTGCCAGCGGGGGCAACCCCGTTGCGAAAACGTGCATTATCCTCCAGAAAAAACCCCTGGTACGCGATTTAAAATACTTGACTAAATGGGGAAAATAAGGTATAATGCTATATTGCAAGGCTATATTTTGAAGGGAGGGTTTCGCTTATGTTGAGAACATATCAGCCTAAGAAGCTCCACAGAAAGAAGGAGCACGGCTTCAGAAAGAGAATGTCAACAGCCAACGGCAGAAAAGTATTGGCAAGAAGAAGAGCTAAGGGCAGAAAAAGGTTGTCTTACTAAGGAAAAGGCCACTTTTCAATGTGGTCTTTCTTTATATGCGGCCGGAGAAAAAAGAGATGTCAAAATACGTCACGATAAAGGAAAACAGGGATTTCTCGCGGATGTACCGCAGGGGAAGGTCCTTTGTAAGTCCCGTGCTAGTCACGTATGTGATGAAGAACAGGGAAGACACGCCGCGTTACGGAATCACCACGGGAAAGAAGATTGGCAACGCCGTAAAGCGTTCAAGAGCGAGAAGAGTGATCAGAGCGTCATACTATCAGCTTTATCCCGAAATCAGAAAGGGATACGATCTTGTGTTTGTCGCGAGGGGCAAGACGCCCTTGGTGAAGTCGCAGGTTGTTGAGAAGGCGATGAAACAGCACCTGAAACAGGCGGGTGTACTGAAAGAAAAATAGCTTTGGTGTCGCAATGAAGTATGTGCTGATTGCTTTGATCAAGTTTTACAGGTCCGCAATTTCTCCGTATACCCGTGCCCACTGCAAGTACATACCAACCTGCTCGCAGTACGGACTTGAGGCGATTGAACGGTTCGGGGCGCTCAAGGGCGGCGCTCTGACGCTGTGGCGCATCATGCGCTGCAACCCTTTTTCATCGGGAGGGTACGATCCCGTTCCCGACAAAAAATTGAATAGAAAATAAAACGAGGTAAAAAAATGCAAATTTTCGGTTTTCTCGGAAGCCTCCTCGGCTATGCGCTGTGGGCGGCGTTTTATGTATTTCACAACTTCGGTCTCGCAATTATTGTATTTACCATCGTTATCAAGGCGGTTCTTTTCCCGTTCTCGGTGAAGCAGCAGAAGTCAATGGCAGGCAACGCGAGAATGGCAAAGAAGCAGAAGGAGCTTCAGGAGAAGTACGGCAACAACCGTCAGCTCTATCAGGAGGAGCTCAACAAGCTCTATGAAAAAGAGGGCTTCAAGCCGATGGGCGGCTGTGTGACGATGATCATACCGATGCTGGTACTTTTCGGCGTATTTTACGCCGTGGCATATCCGCTGACCAACACACTCCACCTCAACGCGGACAATGTCAACCAGGCAGTGAACTACATGTCCACCATTCCGGGTTATGTGACGAGCGCCAATCCGAACTATCAGCAAATCGCGCTGATGAAGATTTTCCCGTACATTGTCAACACCGAAACCATTCAGGGACTTTTCTCCGCTGCTGACGTGCAGCAGATCCACGAGCTGTCAACGGGCTTCGATCTGTTCGGCTTCAATCTTCTGAATGTTCCCTCAGACTTTGGTTTCTGGTCATGGTACCTGATTTTCCCCGTACTCTGCTTTCTTTCCAACGTAGGCTCGCAGTTCATCATGACGAAGGTGAACAGCAACGCAATGGGACAGCAGCAGGGCTGCATGAAGTGGATGATGTAT
The DNA here is from genome assembly GCA_900100595.1 of Ruminococcaceae bacterium P7. GTDB lineage: Bacteria > Bacillota > Clostridia > Oscillospirales > Acutalibacteraceae > Ruminococcoides. The sequence goes on along the minus strand of FMUA01000005.1, from coordinate 22,303 downwards.
CTTCTTCCGCTGTTCTCGGCGTATATCGCCTATTCGGTACCGTGCGCACTGGCGTTCTACTGGATTATTTCCGCGGTCATCAGTCTGGTGCAGTCCATTGTGCTGGCGAAGATTTTCGGTCCGGCGCAGATGACGGCAAACAGCGAGGCAAGACACGCGGCTCTGCTCTTTGAAAATGAGGCAAAGGTGCCCTATGTATACGCGCCCCGTGCGGTTGCGCAGAGCAATGATAATCCTTCGGCAAAAAAGAAGAAGAAAAAGTAAGTTTTGAAATTACATCGGACATCCGATAAAAATATCAGAGGTAAAAAATGATTAAAGAAGCAATCTGCGAGGGCTCTGACGTAACGGTTGCCCTCGAAAAAGCAAAGGCTGAGCTTGGTCTTGCGGATGGTGAAGATTACGAGTTTGAAATCATCCAGACCGAGGAAAGAAAAAAGTTCGGTCTTTTTGGCGGCAGACCCGCGAAGGTAAGGGTTTATATTGAGGTAAAAGACCCTGTTGCTCCCGTGGCAAAGAAGCCCGCGGCGCCTGCTGTTGCAGCTCCTGCTCCTGTTGTTACGCCTGCACCCGCACCCGCAGTCAAGGCGCCTGTTGTATCCGACGGCGTCGCGCCTGACGAGAGAGCGGAGAAGTTCCTCAGAGACGTTCTCGACAAGATGACGCTTGATAGCGTACAGATCGAGAAAAAGACAGAGGAGAACGCAGTGGAGTTTGACCTTTCGGGTGAGGAAGTCGGCTTTGTGATCGGCAGAAGAGGTGAGACGCTGGACGCGCTCCAGTATCTGACGAGCCTTGTGGCGAATCATGGACAGGAGCCTTACATCAAGGTGACGGTCAACACAGGCAACTACCGCGAGAAGAGAGTCAAGACGCTTGAAATTCTCGGCAGAAAGCTGGCGTTCAAGGCGATCAAGACAGGCAGAAAGTGTCCGCTTGAGCCGATGAACCCCTACGAGAGAAGAATTATCCACACTGCTGTTCAGAAGGTCAACGGAGCGATCTCGTGGAGCGAGGGTGAAAACGCCGCGCGTCACGTTGTGATCGGACCCGACCCCAAGGCGAAGAATAACCGCAGAGGCGGCTATAACAACAACCGCAGAGGCGGCAGACGGAATTTCAATTCCAACAATCGCAGGTCAAACGCAGCGCCTGTTAATCCCGACAGAGTACCGCTCAATGAAGGCGGCGAAACAGGTCTTTACGGCAGACTCGATAAATAATGAAAAGAGCGGACACCAATCCGCTCTTTTTCTTTTGCTTCGCGTTTCTTTTAAATCGCGGACTAGGACGTCGCTTGTCGGCAGCTGCACGTTTACGCGGGAGAAGTTCATCAGAATCTTACCAATCCCATTGCATGAGGATAGGTATTATATGATCCTTATTCCATAATGAAAGGTTTGGCAAAATAACTCCAAACTCCACACTAAAAAAAAAGACTATGAACGATCAAAATACAACTATCGCCGCCATCAGCACCGCGCAGGGTGAAGGCGGCATCGGCGTTATCCGCATATCGGGTGAAAGGGCAATCGAGATTGCCGACGCCGTATTCAAAAACATCAACGGAAAAAAGCTCGCCGATATGAAGGGCTACACGGCCGCCTACGGCAGCATACAATATGAAAACGAAAAGCTCGACGAAGCGGTCGCTCTGGTGTTCCGCGCTCCTCACAGCTATACGGGAGAGAACGTGGTAGAGCTGTCCTGTCACGGCGGTATCTATATCACGCGTCAGGTTCTTCGCGCTGTTCTCGAAGCAGGCGCAAAGCCTGCGGAAGCGGGAGAGTTCACGAAGCGCGCGTTTCTCAACGGCAAGCTCGACCTAACCGAAGCGGAAGCGGTCATGGACATCATCAGCGCCAAGAGCCGCAGTGCCGCACGTTCCGCATTGTCTGTCAAGGACGGAGCGCTCCGCCGCAAAATCAACAGCGTCAAGGACGATCTCCTGTCCATCGCGGCGCACCTGTCCGCGTGGGCGGATTATCCCGAGGAGGATATCGCCGAGGTGACGGATGAGATGATTTTCAATTCCTGCGACAAAGCGATCGCGGCGCTGTCCCATCTTCTCGACACCTACGACATTGGACAGGCGGTCAAGCAGGGAATCGACACCGTCATCGCGGGAAGACCGAACGTCGGCAAGAGCACGCTGATGAATCTTCTCTCAGGCTATGAAAAGAGCATCGTCACCGATATCCCGGGCACCACACGCGACGTGGTCGAGGATACGGTTCTCGTCGGCAATGTTTTATTAAGACTGAGCGACACGGCAGGCTTGCGCGACACGGACGACAAGGTCGAAAAAATCGGCGTTGACCGCGCGAAGAAACGACTTGAGCAGTGCGGACTGCTTCTCGCTGTATTTGATAACAGCCGCGAGCTGGACGACGACGATATGCAGCTGCTGGAAACAGCGGCACAGGTTCCGACCATCGCCATCATCAACAAGACAGACTTGGAAAAACAGCTAGACATTACCGTGATTGAAAGCAAGGTCAAGAACATTATCACAATTTCCGCCGCGAGAGGTGAGGGAAGAGAAGCCATCGTTGAAGCGGTGGAGAAAATCGCGGGAACCGACCGCTTGAATCCCAGCGAGGGAATTCTATCCAACGAAAGGCAGCGCGCAAATGTGAAAAACGCGCTCGCGTCCGTCAGGGAGGCGAAGGCGGCGCTTGAAATAGGCATGACCTACGACGCGGTGACGGTATCGCTGGAGGACGCGATCTCCGAGCTGCTCGAAATGACAGGCGAGAAAACGGGAGACGAGGTCATCGACCGCGTGTTCCACAACTTCTGCGTCGGCAAATAAATTGAAAATGGATTTGATACTATGACATATTTTGCAGGTGAATACGATGTAGCCGTCATCGGCGCGGGACACGCGGGAATCGAGGCGGCGCTTGCGGCGGCAAGGCTGGGCTGTCACACCGCCGTCTTTACAATTAACATGGACGCGGTGGGCAACTGTCCGTGCAACCCGTCCATCGGAGGAACCGCAAAGGGACATCTTGTGCGCGAGCTGGACGCCCTCGGCGGCGAGATGGGCAAGACCGCGGACGAATGCTTCTTACAGTCGCGTATGCTCAACCGCGGCAAGGGACCCGCGGTGCATTCACTCCGCGCGCAGATCGACAGGCGCAAGTACGCGGAAACGATGAAGCACAAGCTGGAATTGCAGGAGAACCTCGAGCTGCGTCAGGCGGAGATCATCGACATCAAAAGGACGGAAGACGGCTACGACCTCACGACGCAGATGCTTGCGGTCTATCATTGTAAGACGGTCGTCATCGCGACGGGAACCTATCTCGGCGGCAGGATTTTTGTCGGCGAGGTCAGCTACGAAAGCGGACCCGACGGCATCTTTCCCGCGACGAAGCTGGGACATAGTCTGAAAGATCTCGGCTTGCCGCTTCGCCGTTTCAAAACAGGAACGCCCGCGCGTGTGCTCCGCCGTTCGATCGACTTCACCGAGCTGGAGGTGCAGAAGGGCGACGAGCCGCCGCAGCCGTTTTCCTACGAAACCGAATCCCTCGGCGAAAACAAAATCGACTGCCACATCAGCTGGACGAACGATCAAACAAAACAAATCATCCTCGAGAACATCCACCGCTCACCGTTGTATGCAGGTAAAATCGAGGGCGTAGGACCGCGCTACTGTCCGAGCTTTGAGGACAAGATCATGCGCTTCAAGGATAAGCCGCGCCATCAGCTCTTTATCGAGCCGTGCGGCGAGAACACCGAGGAGATGTATTTACAGGGCATGAGCAGCTCACTTCCCGAGGAGGTGCAGCTGAAATTCTACCACACCATCAAGGGCTTGGAGCACTGCGTGATGATGCGTCCCGCTTACGCGATTGAATACGACTGCGTCGACCCGACCGCGATGCTGCCGACGCTGGAATTCAAGGACTTCCCTAACCTCTTCGGCGCAGGACAGTTCAACGGCAGCTCGGGCTATGAGGAAGCGGCGGCGCAGGGCTTTGTCGCAGGCGTGAACGCCGCGCATAAAGTGCTCGGCAAAGAACCCTTTGTCCTCACGCGCGACAGCTCCTATATCGGCACGCTGGTCGACGACCTCGTGACAAAGGGAGCGAATGAGCCGTACCGCATGATGACCTCCCGCAGCGAGTACCGCTTGGTGCTCCGTCAGGATAACGCCGACGAGCGGCTGACGCCCATCGGTTATTCCCTCGGATTGATTTCCGAGAACCGCTGGAAAAAATTCTTGGATAAACAGGAGCAGAAAAAAGCGGAGATCAAGCGTCTGAAAACGACGGTGATTTCTCCGACCGACGAGGTCAACGCGATACTTGTTTCACGTGAAACATCTGAAATCACCACAGGCGTGAGATTGATTGAACTGATGAAGCGTCCGCAGCTCGGATATGACGCGCTTGCATCGATCGATACCGAACGACCTGCGCTGAGTGCGAACGTGATGGAGCAGGTTGAAATAGAAATCAAATACGAGGGCTATATTCAGAAGCAGCTCAAGCAGGTGGAGCAGGTCAGACGGCTCGAGAACAAACTGCTGCCGAAAAACTTTGATTATAAAACAATCGTCGGTTTACGGCTGGAGGCGCAGGAAAAGCTGAATAAGATTCAGCCGCTCAACATCGGACAGGCGTCGCGCATCTCGGGTGTATCTCCCGCGGATATCAGCGTACTGCTGATATGGATGGCGACGAAGAAGGAGCAGAACCATGACAATGCGTGAAACGCTCATAGCGGCGACGAAGGATTTTAACTTACAGCTCAGCGAGAAGCAGCTCTCTCAGCTCGAACGCTATCACGCTCTGCTCGCCGAGTGGAACGAAAAGATGAACCTCACCGCTATCACGGACGACGAGGGCATTGCGGTCAAGCACTTTGCGGACAGCCTGACGCTGTTCAACTATTATGATATTCCGCAGAACGCCCGCGTGATCGACGTCGGAACAGGCGCAGGATTTCCGGGACTGGTTCTCAAAATCGCCCGTCCCGATATCGAGCTGACTCTGCTCGACAGCCTGCAAAAGCGGCTCACCTTTCTGGACGCCGTCCTGCAGGAGCTGAACCTCGACGCGAACCTGATTCACGGCAGGGCAGAGGAGGGCGGTCAGAATATGAATTTCCGCGAAAGCTATGACCTCGCGGTATCACGCGCGGTGGCACAGCTCAACGTGCTGTCCGAATATTGTCTGCCCTATGTCAGATTATCGGGACGGTTCATCGCATTCAAGGGCAGCGCCGAGGGAGAGCTGCAAAACGCAAAGAACGCGATCGGTATTCTCGGCGGCAAGGTGAAGTCGGTACAGAATTTTGAACTCCCGATGGACGGCGGTTCACGCACGTTGATAGAAATAGAAAAGGTGCGGCCGACGCCCGACCGATATCCCAGACCGAACGGAAAAATCAAGGCGAAGCCCTTGTGATGGTTTTCGACGGAAAGCTACAGAACAATTGAAAATAATCGCGCACGATGCGACAAAATCCGCTCACCCGTTATGGTATTATAATAGCACAGGGACAAGCCCTGATGCTGATAGGGGTGAGCGGTTTGAATTTATTGGTCAGAAGTGAGAACACGATTGCGGACATACCAATTATCAAAATCCGCCCGAACAAAGCGCAGCCGCGGAAGGTCTTTTCGGAGGACGAGCTTTCGGCTCTTTCCCGTTCCATTTCGGAGAACGGTATTCTCCAGCCGCTGACGGTGCGCAAGGTTTCCTCTACCGAATACGAGCTGGTTGCAGGTGAACGCAGACTCCGTGCCGCGGTAATGGCAGGATTGCGCAAGGTACCCTGCATCGTAGTGAAGTGCTCCGACAGAGAATCTGCCGTTTATGCTCTCCTTGAAAATCTGCAGCGTGCCGACCTCGGAATCTTCGAGGAGGCACGCGGGATTGCAAAGCTGATACGCCGTTACGGACTGACGCAGGAGCAGGCGGCGATCAAGCTCGGCAAGACGCAGTCCACCATCGCCAACAAGCTCCGCCTTCTGCGATTGAGCGAGGAGGAGCAGGAGTGGATGGAAAAGGCAGGACTGAGCGAGCGTCACGCAAGAGCGCTGATCCGGATAGAGAACGAAACCGTCAGGCGCGAGGTGCTCTCGCGTATCATCACGGAGAACCTCAACGTCAAACAGAGCGAACGCCTTGTCGGCATCTATCTCAATTCCACCCCGAAGCCCTCGCGGGTCAAGGGGAACAGTAAAGCGGTGATAAAAGACATACGAATTTTTCTCAACACGATTAACAGGGCGATCGACACGATGCGGCTATCGGGAATCAACGCGCAATCCAACAAAACAGACACAGAGGATTTTATCGAATACACAATCAGGATTCCCAAGTCGACGCTGTACTCGCCTGATAAAAGTGCATGAACCTGTTGCAGAGCAACGGTTTTGAATATACACGCAGGGCAGATATAATCCATATACACCCTATAATTATCCTTTCTCTGATTTCCGTCAACCCTGCGTGTATGACTTTACTTTCCACCAGGGTGCAATGCACCCGTTCCACTCATACCCATTTCCTTATCTAACCCCTTGCGAGGAGGCGTACAAGCAATTGTACGCCTCTTTGCGTATTTTAAATCGCGGACTAAGAGTTGGATAAGATGGAGGTTGCTCGTTTACGCGACAAATGTTCATCAGAATCGATCAAATCCCATTTACGGGTGAGAACCCGCTGTCAATTCGCGGACTATGGGTTTGTAAAAGTGGCAGCTGCTCGTTTACGCGACAAATGTTCATCAGAATCGATCGAATCCCATTTACGGGTGAGAACCCGCTGTCAATTCGCGGACTATGGGTTTGTAAACGTGCAGTTTCCATCTAATCCGACTTTTAGTACGCGAAGCAAAAAAGTTTCACGTGAAACAATTTAAAAATATTGGGTTTAGATACTTCAAAAAAGAGGGAACGTGTGGTATAATGATATCGTTGTTTCAAATCTAAGAAAAAGGAAGTGGACTGACCCTTTGGCTAAGATTATCGCTATATCAAATCAGAAGGGCGGCGTCGGCAAGACGACCACAGCCGTGAATCTCGCGGCGAGTCTGGGAGCACAGGGAAAAAAGGTGCTGCTTGTAGACGCGGACCCGCAGGGCAACGCCACGAGCGGCGTCGCGATCGACAAGAGCAAGGTCAAGGCTTCGACCTACAACATCATCGTGGACGGCACCAAGGCGGAGGAGTGTGTGCTCACAACGCCGTATCAGAATCTGCATATTTTGCCCTCGAGCCTGAACCTCGCGGCGGCGGAGCTGGAGATCGCCGAAAGACCGCACAGAGAGGCGTTGCTGAAAAAGGCGATCCTGCCCATCAAGCAATATTATGATTACATCATCGTGGACTGTCCGCCGTCGCTCGGACTGATCACCGCCAACGCGCTCACGCTTGCGGACACGTTCATCGTCCCGATCCAGTGCGAGTACTACGCGCTCGAGGGACTGTCCCAGCTGATGAGCACCGTTCGCCGCATCAAGCGCCAGTATAACGGCGCGATCGAGCTGGAGGGCGTATTGCTGACGATGTATGACGGCAGACTGAACCTCACCCAGCAGGTCGTGGAGGAGGTCAAGAAGTTCTTCCCGGGCAAGGTATTCGGCACGGTCGTATCGCGCGGCGTGAGATTATCCGAAGCGCCGAGCTTCGGAATGCCCGTTATCTATTACGACAAGAACTGCAAGGGAAGCATCGCCTATATGGAGCTTGCCAGGGAAATTATCGCAAAGGAGAAACGCTGATGGCAAAAAAACTCGGCGGCTTGGGCAAAGGTCTGAACGCCATCTTTATTGAAAACGACAGCGAGAAGGGCGACGGAGCCGTCACCCTGAAAATCTCGGAAATCGAGCCGAACCGTTCCCAGCCGCGAAAGGACTTTGACGAGCAGTCGCTCGGCGAGCTTGCCGAGAGCATCTCGTCGCACGGACTGCTGCAGCCGCTGCTGGTCAGACCGCTGCCGCTCGGCGGCTATGAGATCGTCGCGGGCGAAAGACGCTACCGCGCCTGCCGCATGGCGGGACTGAACGAGGTTCCGGTCATCATCCGCGAGCTGACGGAATCCGAGACGATGGAGCTTGCTCTGATCGAGAACCTGCAGCGTGAGGACTTGACGCCGCTTGAAGAAGCGGAGGGTTATAACGTCCTGATGCGCGAGCACGGCTTTACGCAGGAGGAGATCGCGCAGTCGATGGGAAAATCCCGACCCGCGATAGCAAACGCCCTGAGACTTTTAAAACTTCCCGAGAGCGTGCGTGAGCTGCTGCGGGAGGACAAAATCTCGGCAGGACACGCAAGAGCACTGCTCACCCTCGGCAGCGAGGAGGAGATGCTCGCGGTCGCGGACGAGATCATCAAAAAGGACTTGTCCGTCCGTCAGACGGAAGCGCTTTGCAAGAAGCCCGTCAAAATAAAACCCGAAAAGCAGCCCGAGAAGCAGCCGACCTTCTATAAGATGGTAGAGCTTGCGCTCAACGAGAGCATGGGAAGAAAGGTCACCGTCACCAAGAGCAAGAACAAAGAGGGCGGCGTCCTGCAAATCGAATTCTATTCCGACGAGGAACTGACAGAGTTATCAAATCTTTTACATAAGGAGCAGAACAATGATTGATATCAAATTTTTACGTGAAAATCCCGACGCGGTCAAGGAGAACATCAAGAAGAAGTTCCAGGACCACAAGCTCGCTTTGGTAGACGAGGTCATCGCGCTTGACGCGGAGAGCCGTGCGGCAAAGCAGCAGGCGGACGATCTGCGCTCCAACAGAAACAAGATCTCCAAGCAGATCGGAATGCTGATGGCGCAGAAGAAGAAGGAAGAGGCGATGGCGCTCAAGGAGGAGGTCACCAGACAGGCGGAGCAGCTCGCGGCGCTCGAGGAAAAGGAAGCCGAGCTGAGCGCGAAGGTGACGAACATCATGATGCAGATTCCGCAGATGATCGCGCCCACCGTACCGATCGGCAGGGACGACACCCAGAACGTGGAAATCGAGCGTTTCGGCGAGCCGTTTGTGCCCGACTTCGAGGTGCCCTACCACACCGATATCATGGAGAAGCTCGGCGGCATCGACCTCGACTCCGCGAGAAAGGTAGCAGGCAACGGCTTCTATTATCTGATGGGCGACATCGCAAGACTGCACAGCGCGGTGATCTCCTACGCGAGAGACTTCATGATCGACAGAGGTTTCACCTACTGCGTGCCGCCGTTCATGATCCGCTCCAACGTTGTCACGGGCGTCATGAGCTTTGCGGAAATGGATTCGATGATGTACAAGATCGAGGGAGAGGACCTCTACCTGATCGGCACCAGCGAGCACTCCATGATCGGCAAGTTCATTGACACCATCAATAAGGAAGAAACCCTTCCGCAGACGCTCACCAGCTATTCACCCTGCTTCCGCAAGGAGAAGGGCGCTCACGGCATCGAGGAGAGAGGCGTCTACCGCATCCACCAGTTCGAGAAGCAGGAGATGATCGTCGTCTGCAAGCCCGAGGACAGCGAGATGTGGTTCGACAAGCTGTGGCAGAATACCGTCGATCTGTTCCGTTCCATGGATATCCCCGTCAGAACGCTCGAGTGCTGCTCGGGAGACCTCGCCGATCTGAAGGTGCGTTCCCTCGACGTAGAGGCATGGTCACCCCGTCAGAAGAAGTATTTCGAGGTCGGCTCCTGCTCCAACCTCGGCGACGCGCAGGCGAGACGTCTGAAGATCCGCGTATCGGGCAAGGGCGGCAAGTACTTCGCGCACACCCTCAACAACACCGTTGTCGCACCTCCGAGAATGCTGATCGCGTTCCTCGAGAACAACCTCAACGAGGACGGCAGCATCCGCATACCCGAAGCGCTCAGACCGTATATGGGCGGCAAGGACGTCATCAGATAAGGGGAGAAGAATATGTTTTGTCAGAATTGCGGCGCGCAGATGAACGCGGGTGACAGAACCTGCAAAAGATGCGGTGCGCCGGTACGTCAGGCGGCGAATCAATACCGAAATTACGCGCAGCCCGCGGAGGGCTATCACCGCGAGGAGCATGTATCGACAGGCGGCTGGATCGGCATCAACTTCCTGATGCTCATTCCCATCGTCAACATCATCCTGCTGATCGTCTGGGCATTCGGCGGCAGCAGACAGCGTTCGCTCCAGACATGGGCGAGAGCCAAGCTGATACTGCTTCTGATCAGCATCCTTATCACGGTTGCGGTCATTGTGATTCTGATTGTCACAGGCGTGAATGTCAGCGACATGATGAGAAATGGCAGATATTATTAATAGCTAATAAATAAAAAAAAGAGGAGACGTTTGCAAACGCAAACGTCTCCGTTATTTTTTTCGGTCGTTTATTTTTCTTCGTTGTCCTCGTCCTCAAAGTTGGAGAACTTGGTAATATAGATCGGGCGTTCCTTTGTTTCCATATAGATCTTGCCGATGTATTCGCCGAGGATGCCGATGGACATTTCGGTCAGTCCGCCGAGGAAGAGCACCGCGCAGAGCGTGGTGACATAGCCGGGGGTCTGGATGCCGAAGAAGAGCGTCTGAATCAGCGTGGCAATAATGTAGATCAGCGAGAGGAAAAAGATGATAGCGCCCATCACCGCCGTGAAGCGCAGGGGAGCGACGGAGAAGCAGGTAATGCCGTCGATCGCGTATTTGAACAGGGAGGAGAACTTCCACGTCGAGGTACCCAGCTCGCGGTCGACGGTCTTGAAGGAGATCCACTTGGTTTGGAAGCCGACCCATGAAAAGATACCCTTGGAAAAACGCTGCACCTCGCTGAGCTCGAGTATCGCGCTGACCATCTGCCGCGTCATCATGCGGTAGTCCATCGCGCCGTAGGGATTTTTGACGTCGGTCAGGCGGTTGGAAAGGCGGAAGAACAGCTTTGAGAACGCGCCTCTGAAAAAGCTCTCACCCTCGCGTTCGTCGCGCTTGGTGGCGCAGCAGTCGTAGCCCTCGTTCATCGCCTCGATCATCTGCGGAAAGACCGCCGGCGGATGCTGCAGATCCGCGTCCATCACAACGACATAATCCGCGTCGGCGTGCTGCAGTCCGGCGTACATCGCCGCCTCCTTGCCGAAGTTGCGGGAGAAGGAGATATATTTGATATTGTCGAACTGCGCAGCAAGGCGCTTCATAATCAGATAGGTCTTGTCCTTGCTGCCGTCGTTGACGAGTATGTAACGGAAGCGGTAATCGGGGATCGCGGCAATGACCTTGTTGGTTTCCGCGACGAAATGCTCCAGACCTGCTTCCTCGTTATAGCACGGTACGATCAAATCAATTGATTTCATAGTTGTTATCTTCCTTTCGGAGAATCCGTGGACGTCCGCGCATGACAGACCTCTCACAATTATTCATTATACCAAACCGATACAGAAAAGTCCAACTATTTTCAAAAAATTCAGAAACTTTTCAGAATTGTTCTTTACCTTACGGAAAAAACGTGCTAAAATAAAATGGTTAATATAGGGTTCTCTGCCTTAGCGGAGAATCCAACAAATCAAATGGAGGTCAACTATGTCCGCAACGAAAAAAACGGACGCTCCTCTGCTGAGCGGCAGACGCTTCCGTGAGTTCGCAATCAGGAACCGCTATATCTGGATATCCTTTCTGGTTCCGTTTGTGCTCATGGTCACCGCCTTCGGTCTGATGAGCGTTTCACCCTTTGGCGACAAGCAGATACTTGTCACCGACCTGTGGCACCAGTATTTTCCCTTCCTCGCGGATTTCCAGGACAAGCTCAAAAACGGCGAGTCGCTGTTCTGGACATGGTCGGTGGGAGGCGGCGTGAACTACTTCGCGCTGATGTCCTACTACCTCGCGAGTCCCGTCAATTTTCTCTCGGTGTTTATCCCTGCCGATTGGCTGCGGGAATTTCTGATGTTCTCGGTGTCGCTGAAAATCGCGCTTTCGGGCGCGTTCACCGCGTACTTCCTCAAGAGCGTCTACAAGCGCAACGACTACACGCTGCTGATGTTCTCGTGCTGCTTCTCCTTCTGCGCCTACCTGATGGGCTTCTACTGGAACACCATCTGGCTCGACACGGTGTGCATCACGCCGCTGGTGGCGCTCGGCACGGTGAAGCTGCTGACGGAGAACCGCTTCCGTCTGTTCACCGTCACCCTTGCGCTGTCGCTGCTGATGAATTACTACATCGGACTGTTCACCTGTATCATGGTGCTGATGATATTCATCGCGTATTCCATCATCTATTGGAGCGGCGTGAAGAACTTCTTCATCAACCTGATCAAGACGGGCGCCTTCTCCTTTGCGGCGATCGGCATGACAACCTTTTTCCTGCTGCCCGCGTTCATGGGACTGCAGAACACCCACGCCTCGGGAAGTACCTTCCCCAGCACCTTTGCCATCAATATCGGCGGCAGTAACGACCTGCTCGGCGTGCTGCGCGCGCTGAAGAGCATCACGGGCAACTTCGCGAACTTCACCTGCGCCGCGAACAAGGCGGCGGACGCGCTGCCGAATATCTCATGCTCGGCGTTCGCGCTCTTCTTCGGCATCCTTTCCCTGACAAGCCCGAAGATCAAGGTGAGGGAGAAGATCGTCAGCGTGTCGCTGATCCTCTTCATGTTCCTGAGCTGCGTTATCCGTCAGCTCGACTATATCTGGCACGGCTTCCACTTCACCAACATGATCTCCTACCGTTTCAGCTACCTGATCAGCTTCCTGCTGATCATCATGGCGTACCGCGCGTTCACCACGATCGATCACATCAGCGTGGTCGGCGCGATCGTCGCGACGCTGCTGAGCACATTCGTGCTGGTGATGGCGGTCAACGACAAGGGCACCGACGTCATGTTCGTCGACCATATGGACTGGATGAAGCCGACCTTGATTGCGACCGCGGCGATTCTCGCGTTCATCGCGGCAGTGGTGATTCTCTACACCAAGCGGGTGATACCGAAGAACGTCATGATCATCGCGCTGATGGTCGTGACCCTTGCGCAGAGCGGCGTGACCGCCTACACGGGCGTCAGCCGCACCACCGTAACAGGCACGCAGGATTATCCCCGCGGTGAGGAAAACACCGAACAGGTGATTGCGTATATGAAGAACCGCGAGGCGGACAATCCCGAAATGTACCGCAGCGAGGTCACCACGACGCAGACGCTCAACGACGGCGCGCTCAACCACTACCACGGTCTTTCGATGTTCAACTCCATGGCGAACGAAAACATGACGCGCTTCTTTGAGAACTTCGGCATGATGGGCTGGAAGAGCGGCAACCGCTACACCTACGCGGAAAGCACGCCGGTGACCAACATGTTCATGGATTTGAAATACCTGATCCACCGCAACGGCGATATGCACAACACCTACGATATGAACGAGGTGTGCAGCGCGGGCGGCGTCAAGCTTTATGAAAACACCCACTATCTGCCGATCGGCTTCATGACCGAAAAGGAGCTGCTCAACTGGGTGGAGAACGACAACGAGGATCAGTTTGATCCGTTCGAGCAGCAGAACGCCTTTTTCAGTCAGGCGACGGGCATCAAGACAAATGTCTATTCCCGTCTGGAGGTCGTGTCGCAGGGACATTCCGACTCCGCGCAGTTCATGGTCAACAAGCAGGACTACGGTCTGTATAATTTCAGCTGCATCGACACCACCATCACTCCGCATGTCAAGTGGAACTATGAGGCGCCCGAAAGCGGACTGTACGCGATGTACGCCGATATCCACGACGGCGACGACGTGACCATCATGCAGAACGACGTGGCGCAGACGAGCAAGTACGGCATGGGACGCTCGTATATCGCGTGCATCGGCTACTTCAACAAGGGCGACAAGATCTCTGTCTACGCCGACCTCAAGCAGGGCTCGGCAGGCAACGCGAGGGTCTATGTCAATATGCTCAATAAGGAAATCTTTGAGCAGGGCTACGCGAAGCTGTCCGAGAGCGTACTCAAGACCGAGAGCCACACCGACAGCTCCGTCAAGGGCACGATCAACGCCAAGAAGGACGGACTGTTCTACACCTCGATTCCCTACGAAAAGGGCTGGACGGCAAAGGTGGACGGCGAAACGGTGGATATCACTCCCGTCGGCAATTCGCTGCTTGCGTTCCCGCTGAGCGCGGGCGAGCATGAGATCACACTGACCTATTATCCCAACGGCTTCTGGCCCGGAATGGCGGTTTCATGCGTCTGCTTGCTGCTGTTTGCAGGCATGTGCGTCCTGACATATATCCTCAGAATCAGGATCATCCCCGAGCCTGTGTATGAATCACAGCTGGAGGACGAGGACGAAGAAGATCAGGAATAAAAAGAAAATGACAATCGGCGCAAGGCGGAAAGCCCTGCGCCGATTTTTTATGCGCGGGCTTAAAATTATTCACAAATCGCATAAAAAATTTCAAAATATAATTGACTGAATGGAAAAAATAGGATAAAATTAATATAACTATGAGTATCAATAAAAGGTGATTGTGTGTGAATCCGATTAAACAATACAGCCTGCCCGTCGCGGCGGCGTCCATGATCGTGCTGATAGCCGTACTCGTCGGCTGTTCCGCCTGTTCGCCGAGATGGTATTACCGGTTCCGAGAGGAGCCGACCGTCGCGCCGACGAGTGATGTTTCCACGGATACGGACGAGAGGGAGAGCATAACCGACAGTCACGGCTACAACAGCCTGAACGATAAGATGAAGAAGGCGTATCAGGTGCTGGATGAATATATATACCGCGACTACAGCGAGCGGTTCACGCTGGCGCTGAACGACGGCGACGAGCTTCTCAACGTGGTGGAGGCGTACGAGCAGGATCACCCCGAGGTGTTCTGGCTCGATACCGGCTCACGCTACGAGTACGCGACCTACAGCCACGGTCTGGAGGTCGCCCTGAGCTTCACCTTCGAGGGCGACGCGCTGGAGGAGGCGAAGGAGGACGTCGAGAAAGCCGTTAGCGACATCATCAAGGGCGCGCCCGAAAACGCCACCGATTACGAGATAGAGCTTTACCTCAACGAGTGGATCATCTACCACTGCTCCTACGATAAGGAAGGACCGCAGCGGCATACGGTATACGGCTCCCTGATTCAGGGAAGAGCGGTGTGCGACGGCTACGCGAAGGCGTTCCAGCTTTTGTGTCACCGTATGGGCATCGACTGCGTGACCATCGAGGGCACGGCGACCGAGTTTGAAAGCAGTCTCGATGAAAGCGGCGACGACGGACATATGTGGAACTGCATCCGGCTGGGAGACGACTGGTACCATGTGGACGTCACCTGGAACGACGGCGACGTGCATATCCAGAAATACGCGTTCCTCAACCTCAGCACCGAGGAGATCGAGCGCACGCATTCCATCAGTCCGCTTTTCGGAGATGCAAGCCCCGACGACTACGACTATCTCAACACCTTTGTACCCGAATGCACCGGCATGGAGTACAACTACTTCTACAAGAGCTGTCCGTGCATCACCGACCTCGATGACGACTCGGAGGTCATCGCCGCGCTGATAGAGGCGGCAAAGAAGCGCACCCTGTATCTGGACGTCCGCATCGACAGCTCGCTGGACTATGACGAGACCACACAGGCAATATCCGAGAGCTACGGTTACCGCTGGCTCGAGGCAGCAAACATGTATAACAATGATGAACCCGAAATCTCCGCGGACAGCAAATATATTGTCTATAAGGAGATCAATGTCATCACCTTCAATTTAGCGTATGAATAAGAAAATCATTTCACTCATTTCCATTTTTGCCGCGGCGCTGTTATTATGCGGCTGCGACCCTTTGGAAGCACTGACTAATTTTCTGGATGATGTAAAGCCCGACAACCCCGCGCTGACAAGCGAGGTAGCGGAGCACCGCAAGACGCTGACGGGCTGCGGCTATGAGGCGTTGAAAACCGAAGCGGAGCGCGACGCCTACGCCACGGTGGATTATCTTGCGCAGAGGGGCAGCAGCACCATATTCATGCTCGACAACGACGGCACGCCCTCCAAAATGGGAGATATCATCGACCTGTACAAGGGCGACCATCCCGAGGTATTCTGGCTTGACGACAGCGGCGGCTATGAGTATACCAGACACGATACCTACACGGAGATCAGGCTTCTCTATTCGTTCGAGGGAGAGGAGCTGACGGAAGCGAAGCGCCTCCTGCAGGAGAGAGTCGACGCGCTTCTGGAGAAAGCGCCCAAGGAGAAAAGCAAATATGAAAAAGAGCTGTGGCTCAACGATATGCTGGTGCAGATTTGCGAGTATGACGAGGACGCGGCTGAGGAGGACAAGGTGATTTCCAACGAGCAGAACGCCTACGGCGCGCTGGTCGACGGCAAGGCGGTCTGCGAGGGCTATACCCGCGCGTTCCAGCTGCTATGCAGCGAGCTGGAGATACCGTGCGTGTCGGTCAACGGGACCGTGGAGAACGCCAACTCAGACGGAGAGGGCAACCATATCTGGAATGCGGTGCAGCTCGACGACGACTGGTACTATGTCGACGTGACATGGAACGACTTCCAGCCCAATTCGGACGAATACTGCCTGACCGAGATAGAGAAGCACCTCTATTTCAACATCACGACCGACAAGCTGCTCGAGGACCACAAAATCAGTCCGCTGTACGGCAGCGGGGAGGAGGCGGATTATTACAACGCCTTTATCCCGGAGTGCACCGCGAAAAAGGAGAATTTTTTCCGCAAGAGCCTGATCACGATATCCTCGGCGGAGGACAGCGGCAAGCTGCAGATGGCGCTGACGGCGGCTGCTGCGGACGATGCCGAGACCTTTGCGTTCTGCATCGATGAGGACGCGGACTATGAGGATGTAGTGGACGACATCATCAACGGCTATGCCTACAGCTGGATCAGGAAGGCGAATGAAAAGAATGACGGCGACCATCAGCTGAGCACCAACTCCAAGTTTTTCACGTATGAAGAAATCAACGCCGCGGCGTTTGTTTTGGAATATAAATAAGGGAACCGAGGTTCCCGCATACACCCCGAAAGGATGATACAATGAAATATGATATCCGTCAGCTGCGGCTGCTTTCCAACGAAGCGATCGCAAAGGGCATATATGATATGCGCCTTGCCTACGGAGAAAACGAGATACCCGTGCAGTGCGGACAGTTCGCGCACGTCTATGTACCGGGAAAGAGCCTGCGCAGACCGATATCCGTCTGCGACGCGCGCGACGGCGTGCTGCGCCTTGTCTATCAGGTCAAGGGCGAGGGCACCAAGATCATGTCACAGATGAAGCAGGGAGAGCAGGTGGACGTACTCGTACCGCTCGGCAACGGCTTTTGTGTGGATAAAGAGAAGAAGTACGCGCTGATCGGCGGCGGTATCGGCGTACCGCCCATGCTTTACACCGCGGCGCAGTGCAAGGAACCGCTTGCAATCACGGGCTTCCGCAGCAGGGAGCTTGTGATATTGCAGGAGGACTTCGCGCAGGCGGGAGCGGAGGCCGTGCTTGTGACCGACGACGGCAGCGCCGGAAAGAAGGGCTTTGTCACCGACGTCCTCCGCGAGAGGATCGCGGAGGTGGATGAGGTCTGCGCCTGCGGACCGACGTCCATGCTGGAGGCAGTCGCGCGCGTCTGCGCGGAATTCGGAAAGCCCTGTCAGATCTCACTGGAGGAGCGAATGGCGTGCGGCATCGGCGCATGTCTGGTCTGCGCGGTCAAGGTGCGCAAAAACGGGGAGGAGATCATGCAGCACGTCTGCAAGAACGGCCCCGTATTCAACGCGGAGGAGGTAGTGTTCCATGGCTGATTTATCGGTAAAGGTAGCGGGCGTCAGCTTTGCGAATCCGCTGATCGCCGCCTCGGGAACCTTCGGGTTCGGCAGGGAGTACGGCGAGTTCTATCCGCTCTCGAAGCTGGGCGGCATCTCCTGCAAGGGCATCACCCTGAAACGGCGTGACGGCAATCCGCCGCCGCGTATCGCGGAAACACCCTCGGGCATTCTCAACGCCGTCGGCTTGCAGAATCCGGGCGTGGACGTGTTCATCCGGGAGGATCTGCCGTGGCTGAAGCAGCAGAACACGGTCGTCATCGCGAACATCGCGGGCAACACCGTCGAGGACTACTGTGCGATGGCGGAGAAGCTCAGCGAGACCGACGTCGACATGATCGAGCTGAATATCTCCTGCCCCAACGTCAAGAGCGGCGGCGTGCAGTTCGGCACGAGCTGCGAGTCGGTGGGACAGATCACCAAAGAGGTGCGCGCGCACTGCCGCAAGCCTCTGATCGTCAAGCTCAGCCCGAACGTCACCGATATCGCCTCGATCGCGCAGGCGGCGGAGGCAGGCGGCGCTGACGCGATATCCATGATCAACACCCTGACGGGCATGAAAATAGACATCAGAACACGCCGTCCAATCATCCGCAACAACACGGGAGGACTCAGCGGCGCGGCGGTATTTCCCGTAGCGGTGAGAATGGTGTGGCAGGTGTCCAACGCCGTCAGCATCCCCATCATCGGAATGGGAGGCATCACCACATGGGAGGACGCGGTGGAAATGATGATCGCGGGAGCGACCGCTCTGCAGATCGGC
This sequence comes from Ruminococcaceae bacterium P7, assembly GCA_900100595.1. Taxonomy (GTDB): domain Bacteria; phylum Bacillota; class Clostridia; order Oscillospirales; family Acutalibacteraceae; genus Ruminococcoides. Next base: position 3,784 of record FMUA01000005.1, on the reverse strand, counting down.
ACCGTTCTGTTCTCCGACCCCTACGCGCCGGTCAAAATCGCGGAGGGAATCAATCAATTTCTCAATGACAATCATATCGCGAGCGTCACCGAGCTGACGGGTACGGTAATCCCTTGGTAAAAACATACCAACAATATTATTTTTCTTAACATCAAGGCAAGGAGTAATAAAGGCAAATGGACTATCAATACGATGTTGTGAATTATGATAAAAATATCCCCGCAACGATTATGTATCTCAATCTATCCTCGGAGACGCGCAAGACCGAGCTGCAGTGGCACAGAGAGCCGGAGCTGGTCTATGTGATTGAGGGCACGAGCGAATGTATCCGCAACGGCGAATCAAAGATGGTGGAGGAAGGAGATTTTATCCTGATCAACAGCGAGGACGTACATCTTGTCCGTCCCGTATCGGGCACAGGCTGCAGGCTGCTGTGCGTGAACTTTTCTTTTGAATATATCCGCATGTTCTGCAAATCCATCGACAGCGTGTTTTTTGACGTCAACGGAGACAGTGAAGTGCACAGACAGATCGCGGACATCCTGAAGGAAATCGCCGCGACAGGCAGCGACGGCGACTACGTGTCGCTGCTGCAGATCTCCCATATCAACAGGATTTATTATCTGCTGCTCAGTCAGTGCATGTGCTTCCGCAGAAGCGGAGGAACGGTGTCAGCAACCAAGCGCGATTTTTCCTACGCGAAAACCGCGATCGCATATATCAACGAGAACTACAAGCGCGAGATTCCGCTCAATGAGATATCCTCGGTCGTGAATCTGTCGCCCTCCTACTTTTCCAAGTATTTCAAGAACGTCACGCAGGTCAGCTTTTCCAAGTATCTCGCGAACCTGCGGCTTGAAAACGCGATCAACGATATGATCCATCACAACTCTACCGTTTCGACCGCGGCGATGGAAAACGGCTTTGCCAACGTGAAGGCATTCATCACCCAGTGCAAGAAGGTATACAACTGCACGCCCGCGCAATTCAAAAAGCGGCTTTCGGGCAGGGTATAAACAGAATAAAGGTTATTAACGGCTCGGAGCTTCGGCTCCGGGCCGTTTTTGTCATACTTTTGTTATGATTTGAAATTCTTGCACTTTGACCAATATTTTGCAGGAGAAAACCGCAGGAAACAGCCTTGAATAATTCCAAAATGAAATAATAGTCATATTCGTTGTGAATATTGCATAAAATTCTAATATTGAATTTATTTGACATTACCAAAGAACCGCGTTATAATGCCACACAACAAAGGCAAGCAGGATATCAACACCCTGCAAAAAATAAAATGACGATTCAATTCGTAACATATAAAGGAGTTTATTATGGCTAACGGAAATGCGAAAACTCACAAATTCATGTCTGTTTGCGCGCTGTCCTTAGCGGGACTGACCGCGTTTGGCTCGGTGTTCGCGGTAGCAGCCGCGGCGACCGCTCCCGAGCAGGTTACCGCCGAAGCTGCCACGGAAGCAGCGGATACCTCCGTATTTCATTATCTCTATGAAAGCGGCGAGTACCACGTGCTCAGCGCACACGAGATAGAGGTCAAAAACGGCGACGAGTCCGTCAAGGTCGTCGTCAAGGACGGCACCGTCGCGGACGCTGTCAAGGCTGCGGGCTTTACCCTCGGCGAGACGCAGGTCACCTATCCTCCGATGGATACCAAAATCACGAAGGACATCACCGTCCGCATCCTGGACGCAAAGACGGTCGAGCTCACGGCGGACGGCGAAACAAAGGACGTCCTGCTGCCCTACGGCACCGTTGAGGAAGCGCTGATCATGGGAGGCGTCAAGCTCGGCAAGGAGGACATCCTCGACGTGAAGCGTGACAAGGATATCAGCAAGGTCGACGCGATCACGATCAAGCGTGTGACATATAAAAACGAAACCGAAACTGAAGCCGTACCCTACGACAAGGTCAAGGAGAACTCGGACGAGCTGGAGCTTGGCGAAACCAAGATCGGCACCGAAGGCAAGGACGGCGAGAAGGCTGTCGTCAAGAAGGTCAAGTACATCGACGGCGAACGCGACAGCAGCGAGACCATCGCCGAGAAGGTCATCAAAAAGCCCGTTGACGAGGTAACGCTCGTCGGCACCAAGGGTGCAGGCTCCACAGGCGGCGCGGGTACCTTCACCGACGAGAACGGCGTCGAGGTTTCTTATAAATATAAGCTGACCGGTTCAGGCACGGCATATACCGCAGCTCCCGGCGCGTCGACGTCCACAGGCGCCGCCGTTTATGAGGGCGGCGTTGCGGTCAACCCCAACCTGATTCCCTACGGCTCCAAGCTCTACATCGTATCCACCGACGGCAGCCGCACCTACGGCTACGCGACAGCGGTCGATACAGGCGGAGCGCTGATGGACGGTTCGGCGATCGTCGACTGCTTCTACTTCTCCTATGACGCGTGCATGAGCTGGGGACGCAGAGACGTCAATGTTTATGTCATCGAATAAGATGATTTCATATATAGAGATTGTGTGTTTGAAAAAATGATTGATTTTTGAATCATTATCATATATAATAGGTGATGTTATTGTACATCACCTATTTTTATTGAAAGGAAAGATATTATGAAAAAGCTTTGCGCGGCAATTCTTGCGGCGGTCATGTTTGCGGCAGTCGCATCGGGCTGCTTTGGTGCGGGACAGAAGGCAGCCGTCGCCACGGGAGACGAGGCGGCAAGTCAGAACGCCTCGGATTATGAAAACAACTTTGAGGGACTTTGCAACTATCTCGCGTCCTTCGGCTATATCAACCCCGTCGATGAAAACGCGGACGTCACCTTCACCGTGATGGACGCTTCGCTGATCGGAGCGGCAAAGGGCAGAAGATTCACCGAGCAGACCATGAAGAAGGCGAACATCGAGATCTACGAGTACAGCGACACCAAGAACGCCACGGCGGACGAGGTGCTCAAGAGCGTCAAGGACAACGGCACGTTTTCCATTCTCGAGCTGCCCGATGTTAACGCGCTTCTCTCGGACAACGGCAAATATCTGATGGTATACAAAGACCAGACCATCGACGAGAGCAAGACGGACGCGGACAACTACAAGCTCAGAGAAGAAATCATTGAAAAATTCAAAGAATTCCACAAGTAATTTCAGAGGCAGCCAAGCGGCTGCCTTTTGTTATTGTGCGATTGTCATAATACTATTCTGCAAAAGCGTAAAACTTTATTCAGATAAAGCATAAAAGCGAGCAACAACATCTTGTGGCAGGGTATGCCAAAAAAGGCGAAAAAACACAAACGCGAAAAAAATCTGAAAAAAATCAAAAAAAGTTTGAAAAAAGGGTTGACTTTTCGGGATAAAGAGCGTATAATAGCAAATGTTCGGTCGGGGACAACGACAAACACAATGTGAAAAACCACTAAAGTGAATGTCACAAAGTTGTTCAAACTGAACAATAGGACCTTGAAAATTGAACAACGAAGAAAGAAGAACCCGTAATGTTCTTTGAGTAAAATACTCTAAGAAATTACAGTGAGATGTACACTAAAATACATCGGTAAATTCACGAACGTGTCAGCAATGATAAGTTCTGAATAAGAGATTAAAACTCTGAAAAAATGATTTGAACGGCGAAAGCCGTTGAGATACAAATTTTAGAGAGTTTGATCCTGGCTCAGGACGAACGCTGGCGGCGTGCCTAACACATGCAAGTCGAACGGAGTTGAGGAGCTTGCTCCTTAACTTAGTGGCGGACGGGTGAGTAACGCGTGAGTAACCTGCCTCTGAGAGGGGAATAACGTTCTGAAAAGAACGCTAATACC
>FMUA01000020.1 GCA_900100595.1 Ruminococcaceae bacterium P7 | reverse complement strand
GTCGCTGAGAGATAAGGCGAAGCCGAAAGCGACAAGGCATGAGGGAGTTTAGCTCAGCTGGGAGAGCATCTGCCTTACAAGCAGAGGGTCACAGGTTCGAGCCCTGTAACTCCCACCAGATTTTTGGCCCGGTAGTTCAGTTGGTTAGAACGCTAGCCTGTCACGCTAGAGGTCGACGGTTCGAGCCCGTTCCGGGTCGCCAAATATGCCTCTGTAGCTCAGTCGGTAGAGCAGGGGACTGAAAATCCCCGTGTCGATGGTTCGATTCCGTCCGGAGGCACCAATAAAATATGCGGATGTAGCTCATCTGGTAGAGCGCCACCTTGCCAAGGTGGAGGTAGCGGGTTCGAGCCCCGTCATCCGCTCCAAAGAAAAAGAGAGAGTACCTATGGTACTCTCTCTTTTTCTTTGTATTATTCACTATTCATCATTCACTATTCATTCCGTCGGCAAGCTTTCGATATATCTCAAATAATTACCAATTCATTATGTGCTATAGGAGTCCCTCTGTGCTTTGGTTCAGAGGGATTGTTTTTTCGTTCCGGTTATAAAAAGCGACTTCTCGGTTCTGAAAAGAAACATTTAAATATTCATACATATTACATTGACAAGATGAAAAAACATGCGAAAATGACAAAAATTAAAAAATGTATCTAAATCGTTACAAAAATGAAAGAAAAATTACAAAAACAGAAATAAATTGCAATAAACGCAAATAATACAATGTGAAATAGCAAAATTTCAGTTGCTAAATAATGGAAATCGGAGTAAACTTTGTTACATGAAAGAAATAAAAGCAACAATTTGTAATAACTGTTACTATCCGGACACAAAATGATGTGTCTTTTACATATATATTTTCTGTAAATATACTGCATATTGTAGTTGGAGGGAAGAAAATGACGGATCGAGAGCTCAGAAAACTGTCTCGTGCCGGTCTGTTGGAGGTTTTGCTGACGCAGAGCCGCGAGATCGACAGGCTGAGGGCAGAGGTTGCGGAATTAAACGCAAAGCTTGAGGACAGAGATCTGATTATGAGCCATTCGGGCTCTATTGCAGAGGCCTCGCTCAGAATCAACAATATTTTTGAAGCCGCTCAGAAGGCTGCGGACCAGTATGTAGACAGTGTAAGATATCTCTACACGGCGTAGCATCAGACGAAGTTGGAAGGGTAGTTTGCTTTGTGGCAAAACATTACAAGAACCAGAATAAGATTATTCAAATAAAGTCTGCAAGCGGAAAGCGGTATCAGACCGCGAAGAAGCCTGCGCAGAGGTCTGTGCAGAAGTCCGTGAAAAAATCGGGATCCCGCTTTGCCTCAACGGGCTTTTCCGAGAAAACGGAACAGCTCAAAAGCGGAATTGTTTCGGCCGGCGCCAAAATCAAGGGCATATTTGAGTCGAAAATCAAGCTCCCCGGCAGGTCAAAAAGCCGGTATCAGCCAAAATTCGGTTCGACAAAAGAGCCGATCCCGTTTGAGCGGATAAAAAAGGCGGAGGCTGCGAAGCCCCAAAAAGAGCACGGAAAAGAGCTGGAACAGGAGCCGCAGCAGGATCTGCAGTCAAAAGCGTTCAGCTTTGGAAAATTCGGACAGGAAAAGAAGCCGAAAGAGAAGAAGCAGAGGAAAAAGAAGGTCAATCCGCTGACCTTGCCGGAGAACCTTCCGTCGACGGAGCAGCTCGAAACCGAGCTGAAACGCGAGAGGAACCAAAAGGCGAACGGCAGACTTGTACGCAATACCATATTCGCGCTGATAACGGTAGCCGCGACCGCTGTATTGGTGGCGACGCTGTTTTTGCCGATTTTGCAGATTTACGGAACCTCGATGACGCCGACCTTGTCGGAGGGAGAGATCGTGGTATCCATAAAGGGCTCGGCATTTGAGCGCGGAGATATCATTTCGTTCTACTACAATAATAAGATATTGGTGAAGCGTGTTATCGCCTTTGAGGGCGAATACGTCAACATAAATGATGACGGCACGGTTCTCATCAATAATAAAGCGATCGAAGAGCCGTATATCACCGAAAAGTCATTCGGTGAATGCGATCTGAAGCTGCCGTACCAGGTACCTGCGGGCAAGATATTTGTTCTCGGCGACCACCGCGATACGTCGGTAGACAGCCGAAGCAGCGTAATGGGCTGCGTGGCGGAGGAGCAGATTGTCGGAAAAATTGTATTCCGCGTCTGGCCGTTCGATCGGATGGGAGAGATCAACTAGGCTAACCGGTCGGTTTCTCTCGGGAGGGGGTGTATGAATGAAGCATGGCAGCATAAGCAAAACTGGAAGAAAAAAACTGAAAAAGCCGGGATGGTTCCGGCGAAGCGGAGTCGGATGGATACGCAGCACTTCGCTGAGCAGGATTCTCAAGCGGACGTTCGCATTTGCAGCGGCGCTGGTTGTGTTCGTCACTGCATATGCAATGGTTTTGCCGGCGATTACGATGACAAAACCGAAATGCGGCATTGAGGAGCATTCGCACACAGAGGAATGCTACCGCGTGGAGCAGAAGCTCATTTGTGAGAACACGGATGAGGATCACGTTCACACGGAGGAATGCTACACATCACAAAAAGTATTGGAATGCGATAAGGAAGTTCATACGCACTCGGACGAGTGCTATGACAAAGAGGAGGAGTCGACGTCTCCCGCAAAGGAAGCGGAGCCTGTCGGAGCCGCAGGCGACGAAACGCCGCCGATCAGAGGAAGCGCTGATTTGAGCGCCTACAAGGATTTCGCGGCGTATCTCGAAAGCGTCGGCGGACGCATTGAGAGCCTGCTCTATGACAGCAACAACAACCTCATAGACAACATGTATGAGGCGTCGGGAAACGGCTACACCTACATACTCAGGCTGTATTCCCCGAAGATTGTTCCCGATACGTATTTCTACTATCTGCCGAGAGGCATCGACGTAGATTTCGCCTCCAAAACAGGCGATATCTCCAACGGCAGCTCGACCATCGGTACGTACCGGATTTCCGATGATTCGACGTACATACTGTTCACGTTCGACGAGCAAAGCTCGCTGTACCAGAACATCTCCGGTCAGATCATGCTGACGGTTTCGTTTGAAGAGCAAATCAGCGCTTCGGTTTCCAAGACGGGCTGGCTGATATCGCCGGAGGGCGAAATGGACGGCTACTTCCACTTCAAGATCTCGGCGAAGATCCCCGCTGACAGAGAGGGACTTGCCCAGAGAGAGTGGAAATTCGAGGACCGTTCCGAGGTAACAAGACAGTGGTTCCACGATTTCGGCGATCCCGTGAACGCCGCGAACACGAATGTATATCTCTCATACGGCAATGTGACGAATTATGAGATATTCAACATCAAGGACGTATACAGGGATTCGAGGGTTCAGATCGCCTACTATGTGGACGACGAGACCAAGGAGCTGTATCTGGTCAACCGCTGTCAGTGCGAGGACAGCAGGCTCTGTCTTGAAAGCAAGGACGATCACTGCTACTGCACGCTGCTGAAGGATTATCCCGGCTGGTGCACCTGCTGGTGCCTGGACGAAAACGCGACGGTCGATATCGTTTACAAGAACGCGATCAACGGAGCGGACGGCAGCTATATCCTGCGGGATCAGAACGAGCTGGCAGGCGTCGATTCGCTGAGCTACGAGAACAAGGTAACGCTCACAGGCAGCTACCGAAGCTCCTCGGGCGGCATTGTGACAGACATCAAGAAGGCGACCGCCGAGATCCGTTATTCCAACCTCATGGAAAAGCAGGAGATGGTTCGCGCTTCCGAGGGAAGCGGCTACCAGAGTGAGTTCCGCATCACGGTCAACAAGGAGAAGGCTGACTTGTCCAAGCTTGACGTGGACGGCGACGGTCAGTATGACAAGTATGTCGTCATACGCGACGTGATGAATAACCTCAAGCTCGTCACGGGCTCGGTCAGGATAACGGCTGAGGACGTGCACGGAAGTCAGTTTGAGCTGGTTTCGGGCAGAGATTTCACGGTAGACGTCCGGCAGACGGATACCGGCGCGGACGTGCAGATACGGCTGAATAAGCTGGGACGCTACACGTACTACATTGACTATAACACTCAGGTGTATTCCGAGGAAACGGACAAGACGATCGAAATCAGCAATGACGCTTACTTCCGGCTCTACGGAAACAGGGAAGAGGACGACGAATTCAGCAATCCTCATTACCGGTACACAAGAAAATTCGCTTATTCCGAGCATTGGGACTACCTCAAATATGAGGTGCGCGTGCTCAAGGTGGATTACGCAAATCATGATATACATCTCGAAGGAGCGGTCTACGGACTGTATGCCGCGGACGGTACACTGATGGCTGAGAGGACGACCGACGAGGACGGCAGATGCGTCTTTGCGACGAACGCCGTGGAGGGTCTGATATTCAGCACCGATACGATGTACTATATTCAGGAGATTTCACCTCCGCCCGGCTACGATCTCAACGTCGTTCCGTACTGGTTCTACTTCAGCGAGAAGCGCGACAGCGCGGGAGAGCAGAAGATGGAAACCGATTACCCGGGCGTAAATATTACCTATGTTGCTCCGAATGACGACAAGACCTTTGTCATCGAGATGGAGCTGACGGATGAAAAGTGTTTCGTCCTACCCGCAACGGGCAGCGGCGGCATCACGATTTATCTGATAGCAGGCACAGTACTGATAACGGTATCGGTTGTCTGTATCATCATCGGGCGAAAGCTTAAAAGGAGGGTATAGAAAAGTTTCGACTTTTAAGCTTGAGATATTTTCATTTACTAAAATAATTTTAAGAAAGGAATGTAAAAAAATGAAAATGCCCCAAAAAATCACCGGGATCATAATGGCTATTGCGGTCCTTATGCTTTCCACCATGTCCGCCTTCGCGGCGAACAGCGAGACCGAAAGAGAAATTCTTTCTCATGATTTCAACGCATATCAGATCTTCACCGCAACAGGCGTTGAGAATCAGTACCTCACTGATGTTCAATGGGGTAGCATGTTCAGAACAACCAGCCAGAGAAACAACTTCCTCAACGAGCTCAGAACAAGCAGCGACTTCAAGGTAGGCGGCGTCAACATTTTTGCTGACTGCGATACTGCCGACGATGTTGCAAGAGTTCTTGCCGACTACGAAGACAACAGCGATATCGCAAAGGCTTTCGCCAACTGCGCATACAGCTATGCCAGAGTAAAGTTCGGCGGTCCCTACAAGGACGGCGACACCATTTCCGAAGCGGGCTACTACCTCTTTGAGGACGCTTCCACCAGCGGCGTGACCAACCCCGTCATCCTGAAGATGGCAGCGGACAGCAAGGTTCACATCAAGGTCAAGGCTTCCGTTCCCCGGGTTGAGAAGAAGGTACAGGAAAACACCTACGACGTTGACTACGCCAGCCAGACCATCTACGCCGAGAAGGACGGCACCAAGATCCCTCTCAACTACGGCAAGGGCTACAACGATGTTGCTGACTACTGCATCGGCGATTCCGTTCCCTTCGAGCTGATCGGTACCATCCCCGAGAACTATGCCGAGTTCGACGAGTACTTCTACGCTTTCCGCGATACTCTTTCCAAGGGTCTGACCTACACCAACGCGGACAAGGCTGCGACCACCGTTTCCCTCTACGACGTCAAGAACGGCAAATACAGCTATGTAGCTGACGTTACCGACGCTTTCGTCATCAACTACACCGTTGACAGAACCGGCGTTACATCCCTCAACGTAGTCTGCAACGACATCATCTCCGAGATTCCCAAGCTCAGCGCTACCAGCGTACTGATCGTTCGCTACAACGCGACCCTTAACGACGACGCGGTTGTCGGCTTTGACGGCAACACCAACGAAGTATACCTCGAGTATTCCAACAATCCGACCACTCCCACCTCTCACGGTGAGACTCCCAAGGATAAGGTTATCGTATTCACCTACAAGCTCGACGTAACCAAGTATGACACCTCCGAGAAGCCCTTGAAGGGTGCGGAATTCTACCTCCTCAACTCTGACGGCGAGTACTATTCCTCCAATTCCACCAACGGCTCCTACTGGGTAAAGAACGTAGCAGACGCTGAGCTGCTCACATCTGACAAGGACGGTATCTTCATCGTTCGCGGCCTTGACAAGGGCGAGTATGTACTTCGCGAGAAGAGCGCTCCCACCGGCTTCAAGGTACTGGCTAACGACATCGAGTTCACCATCGATGCGAAGATCCTGCCCGACATCGACGACGACAGAGCACAGAACTGGACCACCGATGCGAAGGACGCGCTGATCAGCTTCGCTGCAAAGCTCGATTCCGACCCCGACAACGCGGTTATCGACTTTACGACCTCTCAGGTCAGCGATGCAACCGTATTCATGGGCATCGTCAACACCAAGGTTTATGACCTCCCCGGCACCGGCGGTATCGGTACCACCATCTTCTACATCGCAGGCGGCGTGCTTGTCGCGGCGGCAGTCGTTCTGATTGTTGTAAAGCGCAGAGCTAAATAAGCTGTTGCAAATCTTGTTTTACAGCCTGGTACCCGTATCAGGCTGTAAAACAGCAAGGAGAACCCTGAGGGAATGAAAAATAAGTTATTCACAACACTGATTTTTATAGTTATGCTCTCAGGGCTGTCCTTGCTGCTATACCCAACGCTGAGCGATTTCATCAACAATGTCAGCCGGGCGAAGGATATCAATACCTACGCCGAATCGGTTTCCGAGATCGACTCAGAGGAATATCAGAAAATGTGGGACGCAGCAGTCGATTACAACACGCGTCTTGCAAGGATGCCGGCGCACTGGAAGCTCACCGACGACGAAATGAAGGAGTACGAAAGCCTTCTGGATATCGCGGGACGCGGCATCATGTCAACGATTGAAATTCCGAAGCTGGGCGTATCGCTCCCGGTCTATCACGGAACGGGCGTGGACGTGCTCCAGATCGCTATCGGACATCTCGAGGGAACCTCGCTGCCCGTTGGCGGCAAAAGCACACACTGCGTCGTATCAGGCCACAGAGGCCTGCCGTCGGCAAAGCTGTTCACCAGTCTGGACAAGCTCGTTGTCGGGGACACCTTTACGCTGAGAACGCTCGACGAAACGCTCAGCTACGAGGTGGATGAGATCAGCGTCGTGCTTCCCGAGGAGACCGAAAAGCTCCAGATCGTGCCGGGTGAGGACTTGTGCACGCTGATGACGTGTACGCCCTACGGCGTCAATACGCACAGGCTGCTTGTCAGAGGGCATCGCGTGGAGAACGAGCAGGCTGCGGAGATCAGGGTTTCCGCGGACGCGCTTCAGATCGATCCGCTGCTGGTAGCACCGTTCTTGGGTATTCCCGTTGTGATTATTTTGTTTATCGTAATCATCACGCACAAGCGCAGGAAAAGATCGTAGTATTTTTGGGTAGTGTTGGAAGGAGATGAGGGTATATGAAAACAAAAAAGAGAACCTCCGTACTGACAGCGGTGCTGATATGCGTCATGCTGTTGGTATGCTCCGTGTCCGTTTCGAGAGGTGCGGAGCGCACAGGCTCCATTGAAATGGTATATGAGCTGAGCGATGTTCCGTTCAGTCTTTACCGTGTGGCGCTGATCACCGATTCGGGTGTCGTACCCACCGAGGAATTTGAGCGCTATCACGTGGATCTGAACAGCGAGAACGCCGCGCAGACCCTTGCCGCCTATATTCAGCGGGACATGATCCCCGCACTCCGCAGCGACAAGACGGACGGCAGCGGCAGGGTCGATTTTGAAGCGCTGGAAAAGGGCGTATATCTCGTGATCGGCGAGAGTACGAAGGTAGGAGAAACATATTACACGGTGATGCCGTCCCTGATTTCTCTGCCGTTTCCGCACGATGGGGTGCAGGAATGGTACGTCAGGGGAAAGGTCAAGTTTGAAAAGCATACCGACAAGCTGACCGATATCAGCGTTCTGAAGATATGGAAAGACCCCGCGGGACAGATAACGACCTATCCCGACGTCAAGGTACAGCTCCTGCGCGGCTCTGAGGTGTATGACACCGTCACGCTGAACGCGGGCAACAGCTGGAAATACGTCTGGAAGGACCTCGATACGCGGTACCAGTGGTCGGTGACCGAGGAGGAGCCGGAGATCGAATGCAAGGTGGAAATCTCACGGAAGGGCTATGCGTTTGTGATCACGAACGCGATTCCCGATGTTCCCGAGACGACGGCGCCGACAGAGCCGACAGAGCCGACCGCGCCGACGACTCCGACGGGTCCCACCTCACCGACGTCTCCGACACGTCCGACGACACCGTACACGCCGACAACGCCGAGGCCGACGACGCCGGTAACGCCGTATATTCCGCAGACAGGTCAGCTGAATTGGCCGGTGCCCGTGCTGAGCTTTGCGGGTGTGGTGCTGTTTTTGACCGGTGTGCTGATGATAAGGAAGAATCGCGATGAAAAGTAAGTTCGGATGGATTATCCTGTTAGCAGGGCTGTTGTGTATGGCAGCAGCCCTTGCTGTTTTTTTACATAACCGGTTTGAGTCGCAGCAGGCGCAGACCGCGTCGGCGGAGATCGTCGCGGAGCTGTCCGGGCAGATCGCCGCGGAAAGCGAGGAGCAGGGCGAAACCTTTCCGACCGACAATCCCGACCGCTCGATGCCCGAGCTGACGGTTCAGGACGCGCGCTACGCGGGGATTCTAACGATTCCCGAGCTGGAGCTGGAGCTTCCCGTGCTCGCGTCGTTCGATTACGACTCGCTGCAGGTGACGCCCTGTTTGTACAGCGGCACGATCTACCGCAGGAACATGGTCATCGGCGCGCATAACTACGACGCGCATTTTGGCAGGATCAGCGAGCTGGGCATCGGCTCTGAGGTGAATTTCACCGACGTGGAGAACCATACCTACAGCTGCGAGGTCGTCAATCTGGAGATGCTCAAGCCCAACCAGAACGACGTCCTCACGGAAAAGCAGCACGAAAACGACTGGGATATCACGCTCTTTACCTGTAATTTCTCGGGAACCGAGCGCATCACGGTCAGATGCAAAATGAAAGAGATCAAATAATATCACAGAATGAAAAAATCCTCTGACGATCGTCAGAGGATTTTTTGATGCTTTGTTGTTTGCCCGGTTACTGCTTGTTCGCGTCAAAGGTACCTGCGTACACTGCGCACGCCGAACCGGAGGGGAGGTAGGAGATGTCATTATCGACGACTTTTGAACGGTCGATGAGATAGAAGGACTCGCTCTCGGAATTGCCGAGCTGCATGATCTGAACATCGAGGTTCACGGAGGTGATTCCCTCTGCGCCGTTCTTGGGCTTGAAGGTGACGGAAACAAACGGAACGCGCTCGCTGCTGTTTGTCAGCTTGAAGCCGTTGATGCGGGAGGCGTTTCCGAGGATGCCGCCGTTCGGCATGGATTCGGGATTGGTGTTGATGATCGTTCCGTCGCCGTTTGTCGCGCGGAGAACGAGATAATTGGAAATATCGTCGGGATCATCCTCATCATAAACCAGATTGACGCCGTCTGCGGTGTCAAATTCAAGCTTGCTCTTGTCATAGGTGATGGCAAACTGCGTGTTGACCATTTTGTATGATTCAATGTTGATCCACCATGTAACGGTCACCTGCTTGGTATCGGGGTTAAAGGTGGTGGAGGCCTGCGGGAAGATATTGGAGGAAGCCGCAACGGTCAGTGCCTTTGACGGAGTGGGATCGGTGAGCTGTTCGGCTGTTTCATCGAAAGCGCCTGCGTAAACTGCGGACGCCGCGCCGGAGGGCAGGTAGGAAATGTCGGAATTGACGATCTGTGACTGATTGATGAAGTAGTAGAAGCCGTTGTTGGAATCGCCGAGCTGCAGGATCTCAATATTGAGGTTTACAACGGTCGTACCCTCGGCGCCTTCCTTGGGCTTGAAGGTGACGGATACAAAGGGAACGCGGTTGTCGGCGTTCGTGAGCTTGAAGCCGTTGGGACGGGAAGCGTTTCCGAGGATGCCGCCGTTCGGCATGGATTCGGGATCGGTGTTGATCACGGTGCCGTTTCCTTTTGTCGCGCGGAGAACGAGCGAATTGGCAATTTCATCGGGGAAATCCTCGTCGTAAACCTGATTGACGCCGTCTGTTTCGTCAAATTCCAGCTTACTCTTGTCATAGGTGATGCTGAACTGGGTGTTGACCATCTTGTCCGCCGTAATGTTGATCCACCATGTAACGGTGATCTGATCGGTCACGGGGTTGAAGGTGGTGGTCGCCTGCGGGAAGATGTTGGAGGTAGCCGCGACGGTCAGCGACTTGCCGGAGGGCTGCGTAACAGGCTGCGTAGGAGCCTGCGTGGTGGGCTGAGTAGCGGGCTGTGTGGGCTGGGGATCGTCCTTGACATCGCGGAAGGTGCCGGCGTATACTGCCGAAGCAACGCCGTTGGGCAGATAAGAGATGTCGTGATTGACGATCTCGGACTGATTGATGAAGGAGTAGGTGTCTCCGCTGCCGCTGCCGAGCTGCAGGATCTCAACGTCGAGGTGAACCGTGGTCTGACCCTGCGCGCCCTTCTTGGGATTGAAGGTGACGGAGATAAACGGAACGCGTCCGTCGCTGTTTGTCAGCTTGTAGCCCTTCAGACGGGAGGCGTTGCCGCGGATACCGCCGTCCGGCATGGATTCGGGCTCGGTGTTGATGACGGTTCCGTCGCCCTTTGTAGCGCGGAGAACGAGATAATTGGAAATGTCGTCGGGATCGTCCTCGTCATAGACCTGATTGACGCCGTCGGTCGTATCATATGAGAGCACGTTTTTGTCATAGCTGATGGCAAACTGGGTGTTGACCATCTTGTCCGCCGTAATGTTGATCCACCATGTAACTGTAAACTGATTGGTTACGGGGTCAAAGGTGGTCGAAGCCTGCGGGAAAACATTGGAGGTCGCCGTAACGGTCAGCGACTTGCCGGAGGGCTTCTGAGTCGTCGGCTGTGTAACAGGCTGAGTCGTGGGCTTTACAGTGGGCTTCTGCGTAGGCTTCTGTGTCGTGGGCTGCGTGGGCTTCTGCGTCGTGGGCTGTGTGGGAGCGGGTTCGGGAACCACAAAGGGATCGCCCGTTCTCTTCAGCTCACGGTTGCTGTTGTTGGAATAAAGCTGAATAAAGGTCGCGTCGGTGATGTCGATATCGCCGCTGTCATCGACGTCCGCGAGGAACGCCTTGATGCCCTTGAGCTGTAATTTCGGCTTGCCGACGATGTGAAGCTGAACGAGGGTCGCGTCGGTGATGTCGACGATGCCGTCGAGGTTCACGTCACCGAAGATGTATTTTCCGGGAGGGAAGTTGTAGTCGGGAGAAAACTCGGTGTAGATCTTCGCGCCGCCGTTGCGGAACATTGTTTTCACACTTTCGCCCTGATCCTCCGCCTCGGCGTAGTAGACGTACCAGTCGTTGTAATCCGTCTTGGGAACCAGATCGGTGAAGGTCTGCTTGAAAACATCAAGGTAAACCGTCGTGTCGCCCTCGCCGATCACATCAAAGACCAGATGTACAACGGCAACGGGGGTTCCGTTTGTTTTCACAAGAAGCTTGGGATTATCGCCGTTGCTGAAATTGAAACGCGCCTCACCGTAGCTGTAGTCGAAGTTTGCGACAACGGATTTCGCAACGGGGCAGAGGGTGTAGTTATCATCCTCGTCCATGTTGGACTCCTCGCTGAAACGCAGGACGGTGGGATCGTAGCGGAGCGTGTACTGACCGTTGATGATGCGGTACTGCGGCGCTTCCAGATAGTAATCTACCATTACCTGTTTGGGGACGATACCATTCGCATAGCTGATGGAGGTGTTATCGTCAAAAAAGTTGGACTCGGAACGGACAATCAGTGCCGCGCCTGTCTGCGTGCCTGCCGCCTGAGCCGTAAAAGTCAGACCGCCGATACACGAGACGATGAGCAGCATCAGAGCCGTCACCACTGCGATTGTTTTGTTTTTCATAGAGAAACTCCTTCCTGTTAATTGCTCAAAACTCTAAATTGTGCACGTTCATGCAGCTTCTTTCATTTGCGTACATATTATAGCATTTCTTTCAGACAGATTCAATAGCCGTTTTTTACAAAAACAAGTCAATCTATACCAAACTAATTATACCCTTCTATGCATTTGTTATAAAAATAACAATCAGCTGAATCGCGCAGTGATATGCCGCTTACGTCTTGTTGTGAAATTATATATATGCTGTACAAAACGGCTTTCACGCACAGCTCTGACGGCTTTCGCAGGATATCAATAACGAATATGCAGCGGAAGCGTATCCGGAATTTGGAGATGAACGTGAACGGCAAGAAATAATTGTTGATATTTGTTTTGGTTTCATGCTATAATAAAAGCTAATGGACAAATACGGAAAACGACGCAAGGGAACAGAGGGAAGCGCATGAGAATAGGATTGTTCACGGATCAGTTTTCGGTCGGAATCAGCGGTCAGACCACTTCGGTGATGATGCTGTACAACTACTTCAAAAAGAACGGACACGCCTGCTATATCTTTACCAGCCACACCCACAAGCTTGCGGATGATAATCCCGATATCATCAATCTGCCGGGTGTTCCGTATCCGAAGAAGAATATGAGGGAATACCGTTTTTCGCTGCTTGTCAAACGTCACATCAAGCTGATCGAAGCCTGCCGGCTGGATATCATCCATGTCCACACGGAGCATTATCTGGCGAATGTTGCGCTGGCGGCGAAAAAACAGCTGGGGATCCCGGTGGTTTACACGCTGCATACCATGTGGGAATACTATCTTGACTATCTGACAAAGCCGATCAACAGGATCGCGCACGAACAGCTTTGGAGGGCAGTGCGGCTCACGGTGTTTCCAAAGATGGCGCGCGGTGCGGATATGATCGTTGTGCCGAGCAGGAAGCTATACAATTGCCGCCGCCGCTACTGTTTGGGAGACAACATGGTCGTCATTCCGATGGGCATCGATCTGGAGCGGTTCGGCAGGGAGACGGAAAGCAAACGGACGGATGATAAAATCGTATTTTTGTACGTCGGCAGATTGTCTCCCGAAAAAAGCATAGATGTTTCGCTGCGGGCGTTTGCCGACATGAAAAACAGAGAAAGCGCCAAATTGGTGATTGTCGGCGACGGGCCGTCCATGAGCGATTTGAAGAAGCTTTCGGAGGAGCTGCAAATCACCGGTCAGACGGTGTTTACGGGAGCGGTTCCCCGTGATGAAACCGTCAGCTATTACCACAGCGCCGACGCGTTCGTGTCAGCTTCCAGAACAGAGTCGCAGGGGCTGACCTTTCTGGAGGCGCTTGCGTCGCATTTGCCGATTTACGCCATCCGCGACGAGGTGCTGGAGGAGCTGGTGGAGAACGGCAGGAACGGCTTTCTGTGCGATACCGAAACACAGCTGACGCAGCGGATGGATGAGCTGTGCGTCACGAGAAAAGCGCCGTCGCAGTTCAAGCCGCTCGACGGCTATTCCGTGCAGGACTATGCCCGCAATATTCTCGCGTTATATGAAAAGGTAATCGGAGATTAACGCAGCAGGAAAGGCTGTGAAGAAAGGAAGCGACCGTACTTCATTTCTTCACAGCCCTTTTGTTTTTGTATGAGCGTTGAAAATAAGAACCGCCGTGTGATCTGTCACACGGCGGTATGAAAAGACTAAGCGTTAACGGTAACAAAGCTGTATTTTCTGTTGAAGGGGAGTCTGACCAGCATGCAGATGCCGAAGGTCACCGCCATGATCGCGATAAGGACAGGGAACCAGAGACCGCCCTGATTGAAGGCGTAGAAATCGACCCAGCCGCCGTTTTCCGCGCCGATGGCAATGACCATGACGTAGTAAACAGACGCGTAAACCGCTGTGGGAAGGAGACCGAGCAGCGATTCCTTCAGGGTGATTTTGGAACGCTTTTCACAGAACAGGAAAGAAAACAGCGACATCATCGGGGCAACAAGATGCATATGGCAGTTTGTGCCGTCGAGCTCATAGCTCACGCCGTAAAGCGGAACGAGGAAGAAGATCACCGTGGCAAAGGTGAGCATCAGCGAAACAACGCCGACAAATTTCAGCAGCTCCGCGTATTTCGGAAGCGCGTCGGCTTTCCCTCTGAGGATGCGGATATCGTAAACCGCAATGATGACAGAGGCGACAGCCGTCAGGATATTGGCGTCGGTCGTAAAAAACAGGAAGCTTTCCCAGCCGTTGTTGATCACGGGGTCGTCGATGAAAAACACAATACAATAATGAAAGCTGTAATGGTGGCGGTAAGGCAATTCAATATCAGTGAAATTTCGGCTTTTGTCTTTGTCACGCTGCTCACTCCCGGGGAATAGTGAATTTTTTTCAGTTGTTATTATAACAACAAAATATAATGTATGCAAGATGTTTCGGATGAAAAAATCAGAAACGGCGTATTACACAAAATCTACCCTACACATAAAAAAGAAAGGTGGAAAATACAGACAGGGACAACGCCTGCTGCAAGTCGAAAACCGCATAAAGACTGGGGTTTTTCGGTATTCTGACAGTTTCGGAGCCATCGCGGAGGGCGTGTTTTTACAGCGGTAAGCAGCTGAAAAATCCGTGCTGTTTCCGTGTTTTCCGCACAGCATCCGCGGTATTGTCCGAAAGCACAAAATTAACAGTTCTGCGGATGAAAATTGAGCGATTTTGCGGTATGACGCGTTATGGAACAGAAACGGACAAGTCGGTCGGAGAGCCGCATCCGCGTATCCGGCGTACGGAGGCAGGATAAAAAGGTGATGACAAGGGCGCTTTCTTCTTTGCTTTTTCTCTTTTCTATGTTATAATAAACAAAAAGGGAAGCGCCGCGCGCTTTGCGTGACGTGCTTTCCATAGGATGCAAGGAGAAAGATATGAAACGAATAACAGTCATTGTATTATCCGTCGTGATGATCTGCTTCAGCGTATTATCCGTGTCAGCCGTGGATTACAAGTGCGACGCGGAAACCGTATCGGACGCGGTCTATCTGGAGAACCTCAGCGCCGGAGCGGTCGTTTATGAGAAAAATGCCGATCAGAAGAGTTATCCTGCCTCTACCACGAAGATCATGACGTTCATCGTGACAGCGGAGAACGTCAGCGATTTGGAACATACGAATGTTACCGTCAGGCAGGACTTGATCGGCGGACTTGACCCCGAGAGCACGGTCATGGGGCTGTCGGCTCATATCGGCGCGCAGGTATCGGTCAAGGATCTTCTGTACGGACTGATGCTCCCGTCGGGCAATGACGCCGCGCTGGTGCTGGCGGATTATGTCGGCGGCGGAATCGCGGGATTTGTGGCGAAGATGAACGCCAAAGCCGCCGAGCTGGGCTGTGAGAACACGCATTTCGCCAATCCCCACGGGCTTTTTGATGCCGATCATTATTCGACCGCACGCGATATGGCGCTGATTGCCAAATACGCGATGACGCTCCCCGATTTCATGGAGATATGCAATACGGTGTACTATACGCCGGAGGGCTTCAATACCCTGCATAATACCAACTATATGCTTGATCCGGACGCGGAGGGCGGCGCGTATTATTATCAGTATACGCAGGGCATCAAGACCGGATATCTGGACGAGGCGGGCAAGTGTCTGGTGACCTCAGCCGATAAGAACGGCGATCGATATCTCTGCGTCTGTCTCGGAGCGAGGTTTTCCTATGAGGAGAACGTGAACTACGCGATGAAGGATACCGCGAAGCTCTATGGCTGGGCGTATGAGAATCTGGGCGTGCAGACGATCTACGGCACGGAGGACAGCCTTGCCTCCGTCGATGTGAAGTATGTCCGCAACGGCAGGATCGTGAACGCGGTTCCCGAGAAGGCTGTGACAGCCTTTCTTCCGAATCAGTATGATAAAGACAAGCTGAAGGTGGAAATCAACTGCGCCGAGCAGGTGGAGGCGCCTGTCACAAAGGGCGATGTGATCGGCACGGTCAGCGTACAATATGAGGATCTGGATCTGGGCGTGACGAATCTTCTTGCCGCCGAGGATATCGAGCGTGACATCTCTCCTCTCGAGGTGTTCGTCACGGAGCATATGACGCTTATCATCATTTCGGCAGCAGCGCTGGTTCTGATCATCATTTTGATCATCCTTCTGACCTCCGCCCGTAAGTGCCGAAAGGCACGCCGCCGTTCACGCGCGAGAAAAGGCCGGAGATTCAGAGATTGACGGAATAAAGATGAAAAAGCTTCATAAATAAAAAGGGGCTGCCCGATCGGCTGTCCCCCTGAAGGTTTCCATATTCTTCATCGCATCGGATATCGCCTGGATCGTCCGATGATCGCAATACAAAATCAAAGACGCGGTTATCGGCAGCTCTGTCAGTTTTTCACGACGGACGGTGAAACCGGAAAACCCGCAACCTGTAACGGATGTTATGGTCATCAAAAGAGGGAATGCGGACGGAAAGCTCAGTCCTCGGAAACAGCAGAAAAACTGCGGTTTGTCAGCAATCATTTGCTGCGTTAAAGCTGTGACCGTGGCTGCTGTCTATGTCATAATGAGAATCGGGGAGCGCTTCCTCGGCTACCTTTTCGCCGTCCTTGTAGTATTCTCTCAGCGCGGACACGGAATATCCTGCGCCGTCCGCATCATCAGCGCCGTCAAGATTTTTTAGAACCACCTCATCATATTCGGAGCTTTTTACGCCCCAGAAAGCCGCGTACAGCGTATTGTCAACCAGACGGCATTCCAGATAAACAGGTGTGTCTGAGGTGTTTTGCAGCTTTAAATCCAGATATCCGTAGTCAATCGTCGCGTCAAGTCCCGTGGGGACGTAGCTCGAAGCCCACTTGTGAGCCGTTCTGTCTATCACCTTGAGATTTGCTTTCAGGGCGGCATTGTAAATCGTGGTACTCGCCTGGCAAATTCCTCCGCCGACTCCGTTTGCATATTGTCCGTTTGAGATGACCGTAGCGGGAAGATAGCCGTTTGATTCAAGATTGGAATCGCCTGTGCAGCCGTTGAACGACCATATTTCCCCCGGAAGGATCTCGTTATTTGCGTTGCACGCGTCAAGCGCTACAGACATATTATGCGTGGCGTTGATTCTGTCCTGCGTGTCGGTTGTCGTGTAGGTCTCGCAGGAGCCTAACAATACCATACTGCTTTGGAGAGATTCCGTTGTAATCTCCGCGGGAACCGTCCGCGTTGAGGTGACTACCAAATCGTTTCCGCTTTCAAGCGCCTGTTCAATTTTTGAAGCTAAATCGTCCGCGTCGATGCTGAGTCCGTCATGACTTTCGTGATACTCAAAACGCTCCTGCGCAAAGGGGTGAAACGCGGCAACCGAAGCGTTTTCCGGCTCGCAGTCGTATTTTTCGGCAATCGTTTCCGCTGCCTTTCCGACAGAGGAGCCGGTGGCCTTTGCGATAAGCGTTATCTCCTCCGAAGGATGGGCAAGAATGTCGTCAGTGTTGAAGGAATAGGAAAAGCTGTCCTGCGTCAGGGTTTCCGTTTCGTCGCCGACCTGAACTGTCAGTGTGACAGGACGGATCGCGTCGCGCTCACGCGCTGCAAGCAGCGCCTTGGCTTCATCATATGTCTTACCGGAAATATTCACGCCTGCCGCCACGGTGTTTGCCGGATAGACCGCATCGCTGCCGGGCTGCGGCGAGGCGTTCATTGATTGGAACACACACCAGCCGATAACACCCAAAGCGGCTGCGGAGACCAGCGCAGCGCCTGTGATCAAGACACCCTTGCCAAAATGACGGGACGGGTGCTTTTTTTCTTTCGCTATCATGCGGGAATCGGAATAAATATCAATCATGCGGTTCGGGACAGCAGTGTTATGAGCGTACATCGGTTTCTTCCTCCTTGTTTTTTCATCGGTTATCTTCTTGACTGACACTATTATATTCAACCGATCGGGACAAAAAGAGGACAAAAATGTTAGCGATCGTTTTTGCAGACAACATTCCGTTTTTCTGTCATGTTATTTTTCTAAATAAGAAATATACCGTAATAGGTATCCTTGTTTTTGGATGAATAGATTGATTGGCAATTCCTGTAACATGCTGTTATTTGCATATCTATGCGGTTTTTCCTACATCAGACCGCAATCCCGAAAACGGTTGTGACCCGCTCGGTTTGACCGTGATTTTGCCGAAAGAAGCTTAGTCAACCCATATGAAAAGAATTGAATAACACAAATCAAGGAATTGTTTCTTGACAAAACGGCATTTTGCGGCGCATACCAAAAAAAGGTTAAGTGATTAACCGGAAGAGCGTAAGAGGAGCATCGACTTTTATGACAATTCATTATGATCGGCGATACCGCAGCGGTCACGATATGCGAAAGAGAATAATCGAATCCCTTCCGGGATCTGTTACCAAAGCAAAACCGCCCTGTCATCCGATCGGATGACAGGGCGTTCGTTTTTTATCGAGCTGAAAGCAACGAAGTATTACAGCGGAGACAGGCTGATGAAATAGCCCGGTACCGCGACGATCGCGAAAAACGCAAGACTGATCAAGGTGAAAACCAAGATAAATCTCTTCCCTTTCCCGGGATATTCCCTGACGTACAGGCGGTAGTTGATGACCGACGCGAGGGAACCGATCAGCGTGCAGAGCCCTGCGGAATCCAGTCCGTAAAGCAGGGCGCCGCGGTTGACAGCGAACGGATAGAGTACGATCGCCGCTGGGACGTTGGAAATCGCCTGACTGAGCAGGATACTCCAAAGGTATTCGTGATTTGCCACCGCGCTGCTCAAAAAAGACGATATCGCCTCGTTACGCGCGATGGACGACGAGAAGATGAAGAAACAGAAAAACGTCAGGAGAAGCACGTAGTCCGTCAGGGCAAGCACCTGACGGTCGATGATAAGGACGGCAACTGCAACCGCCGGCACGACGAAAAACCACCAGTTTGTCCTTGTCACGATCGTGGTGATAACAAGCGCAAAAATCACCAGATAGGCAATCCGCTTGCCGCGGCGCCACGGCTGCCACTCTCCGATGAACTGAAAGCTCTCGATATCCGTCCGCTGACGGATATTCCTGCGGTACAGAAACGCGACAAATCCAATGAGCAGAACGCCTGAGATCACCCATATCGGGAACATATAGGAGATGAACCGCCACGCCGAAACACCCGATTGTCCGTAGATAAACAGGTTCTGCGGGCTGCCGAAGGGCGTCAGCAGGGAGCCGCGGACAGCGGCGATATTCTCCATGCTGATGACAGGCAGGATATACTTCTCCTTGCCGCCCGCGCGGAACAGGATGATCGTCAGCGGCACAAAGATGATCAGCGAAACGTCGTTGGTGACGAACATCGAGGAAAAGAACACCGAGAACACCAGAAACAGCGACAACCCCACCATGGAGCGGATGTTACCCGCCAGCCTGAGCAGCGGACGGAAAATGTTTTCCTTTTTGAAGCCTTCGAGCACTGTCAGCATCATAAACAGCGTGCCGAGCGTGCGCCAGTCGATATCCGACAGCAGCTCCCATGACGGCGGCGTAATGATCAGCGCCGCCACCGCCGCCAAAACCGACACCGTGAGCATCGGCTCTCTTTTCAAGAATGATAGTACTTTCATATATTATTTCACCATGATTATGATACCAGAAAGAGCCGGTTTTGTCCACCGCAAAATCAACTTCATTTTATGTGACATAGTCACTGAACGGCTATTGTAATCGTGGTACGATATGGGTATAATAAACGTAAGGGGGACGTAAATATGAATGAAATCATCATTACTAAAAACAATTTTGAAACCGAGGTGCTGCAGTCCGACAAGCCTGTCCTGCTCGACTTCTGGGCGTCATGGTGCGGACCCTGCCGTATGCAGAGCCCGATTCTGTCAGCGTTTGCGGACAGCCATCCCGAAATCAAGGTCGGCAAGGTGAATGTTGATGAGGAGCAGGAGCTTGCGGTCAGCTTTCGCGTGATG
This sequence comes from Ruminococcaceae bacterium P7, assembly GCA_900100595.1. GTDB lineage: Bacteria > Bacillota > Clostridia > Oscillospirales > Acutalibacteraceae > Ruminococcoides. The sequence goes on along the minus strand of FMUA01000020.1, from coordinate 27,434 downwards.
AGTATTCCGATGCTCGCCGCCGTGAAGGACGGAAAGCTCGTCCGTCAGGCGGTGGGCGTTCAGCCGGAAGAGGCTCTCGAGGACTTGGTCAGATAAGTGAGGTGCTGATATGCGTAAAACAGTCATTATCGGCGGCGTTGCAGGCGGCGCGAGCTGTGCCGCAAGACTGCGCCGTCTGGACGCGGAGCGTGAGATCGTCATGCTTGAGCGCGGTAAGTATATTTCCTACGCGAACTGCGGTCTGCCCTATCACGTCAGCGGCGTCATCCGCAACCGAAGCTCGCTGCTTCTGATGACGCCCGAGCTGATGCGCGACCGCTTCAACATCGACGTGCGCGTTGAAAACGAGGTCACGTCCATCAACCGCGCCGACAAAACCGTCACGGTCAAAAACCGCGCGACGGGCGCGGAATACATGGAGAGCTACGACGATCTGGTGATCGCGACGGGCTCCTCACCGCTCAGACCGCGCATCGAGGGCATTGACTCCGACAAAATCCGCACGCTTTGGACGGTACCCGACACGGACGAGATACGCGCGATGGTAAAAAGCGGCAGCGCGAAAACCGCCGCGGTCATCGGCGGCGGCTTTATCGGGCTGGAAATGGCGGAAAACCTGCGCCACGCGGGCTTGCAGGTCAGCCTGATCGAAGCGGCAAATCAGGTGATGGCGCCGATCGACTTTGAAATGGCGCAGCTCCTGCATGAGAATATCCGTCAGAACGGCGTGTCGCTCTATCTCGGCGACGGTGTGGCGGCGTTCGAGGACAACGGAAACGACGTCACCGTGAAGCTGCAAAGCGGAAAGACCGTGAATGCCGACTTGGTCATTCTTGCGATCGGCGTGCGCCCGAACAGCGCGCTGGCGAAGGACGCGGGACTTTCTCTCAATCAGCGCGGCGGCATTATTGTCGATAACCATATGCGAACCGACGATGAACATATCTACGCGGTCGGCGACGTGATCGAGGTCGAGGATTTTGTGTCAAAGGAACGCACGATGGTTCCGCTCGCGGGTCCTGCTAACAAGCAGGGCAGAATCGTTGCGGACGTCCTCGCAGGCAGAGAATCGACATACAAAGGCACGCAGGGCTCGTCCGTCGCGAAGGTGTTTGACCTGACCGCCGCGTCAACGGGCGCGAATGAAAAGACTCTGATCAGACGCGGACTGAAAAAGCACACCGACTATGAAACGCTGATTATTACCCAAAATTCCCACGCAGGCTATTATCCCGGCGCGGTGCCGCTGACGATGAAGGTCATCTTCAACTGTGCCGACGGAAAGCTTCTCGGCGCGCAGATCGTCGGCAGGGACGGCGTTGACAAGCGCATTGACACCCTCGGCGTCGCTCTCCGCTTCGGTGCGACGACCGATGATCTCAAAGATTTGGAGCTTGCCTACGCGCCGCCGTATTCCTCCGCAAAGGATCCCGTCAATATGGCAGGCTTTGTCGCGGAGAACATCCGCACGGGCATGGTGAAAATCGCGGAGGTCGACGAAACCGAAAACGCCGATACCGTCCTGCTCGACGTGCGCGAGGAAGCGGAAACGATGGCATTCGCGATTCCGAACGCGGTCAATATTCCGCTCGGAAGGCTCCGCGAAAACCTTGGTCAGCTCGACAGGAGCAAAAAGATCATCGTGTTCTGCGCTATCGGCGTCCGCGCGTACAACGGCGCGAGGATCCTGATGCAGAACGGCTTTGAGAACGTCAAAATCTATCCCGGCGGCGTTCGCTTCTATGAGGCGAATCACCCCGTTATCGAAGAAACCGCCTGTGAGAAAATCGAAATAGTGGAGGAGCAGCCGAAGATGAAACCGACCGATAACGTGAAAAAGGTGCGTCTGGACTGCTGTGGCATGCAGTGTCCCGGCCCGATCATGGAGGTATTCCAATCTGTCAAGTCGATGAACGACGGCGACATTCTGGAGGTGACCGCCTCCGACCCCGGCTTTGCGAAGGACGTTGCTTCGTGGTGCCGCAGAACGGGCAACACGCTCCTCTCAAACGAGGAGAAGAACGACGAATATATCGCGACCATTCAGCGCGGAACCAACGCCGTTCCGCAGGCGTCCGCGCAGGAAACAACCCCCGACAAGGGCAAGACGATCATCGTATTCGACGGCGATATGGATAAGGTGCTCGCGAGCTTCGTCATCGCGAACGGCGCTCTCGCGATGGGCAGACCCGTCACGATGTTCTTCACATTCTGGGGACTGACCGCCCTGCGGCGTGATAACAAGGTCAAGCTCAAAAAGAACTTCATGGAGAAGATGTTCGGTGCGATGCTGCCGCGCGGCTCCAAAAAGCTCAAGCTCTCGAAGATGAACATGGGCGGCATGGGCACCGCGATGATGAAGAAGATCATGAAGGACAAGAACATCGACTCGCTCGAGGATATGATGAAAAAGGCGATGGAAAACGGCGTGAAGATCATCGCCTGCTCCATGAGCATGGACGTCATGGGAATCCGCGCCGAGGAGCTGATCGACGGTGTGGAGATCGGCGGCGTCGGCACCTATCTGGGCGACGCGGAGGAAAGCGATGTCAATCTCTTTATCTGATTTTCAAAATCTGCCCTTTCTCGGATATCTCACCGACGAGGAACGGCTGCGCATGGAGCAGTGCGCCTATATCCGCAGCTGCGCAAAGGGCAGCCTGATCTATTCGCCCGAGCAGGAATGTCTTGGCTTAGTCATGGTGCTGAGAGGAGAGGTACGCGCGGTCATGCTCTCGCAGGAGGGACGTGAGATCGTCCTCTACCGTCTGAAAAGCGGCGATACCGACGTGCTCTCCGCGTCCTGCGTCGTCAATCAGATCACCTTTGAAACGCAGATGATCAGCGACACCGACTGCGAGCTGCTGATTATCCCCGCGGTTTGCCTTTCTGCGTTCAAGGAGAACAATATCCATGTCCGCTGCTTCATCTTTGAGAAGCTGGGCGAGCGGTTCTCCGACGTCATGCACCGCATGCAGGAAATGCTCTTTACGCGCGTTGACAGCCGTCTGGCGCAGGCGCTGCTGCACCGTGCGGAGCAGACAGGGAAAACGGAGATCACCGTCACGCATGAGCAGCTTGCCGCTGACATCAATTCCTCGCGGGAGGTCGTCTCGCGAACCCTGAAAAGCATGGAAAAGCAAAACCTCCTGCGCCTCGGCAGAGGCAGGGTCACCGTGCTGGATAAAACAAAATTATTGATGATTTGAAAACAACCGCTTAACCAAGCTGCAAGCTATGGCTAAGCGGTTTTCCGCGAGCAGATTGCTGTAACCGTAACCTGTAACCGACGGTCAGAAACTTTTTATTTTACCTGTCTGCTTCCTTTCTCTGTTTCTATTATTTTTATTTTCATAGTTACGGTTACATAGTTACAACAGGGAACAAACCCACTGTTCATGCGCCTTTTAGTCAAACGAAAAGGAGAGCTTTTTGAAGGCTCTCCTTTTGACTGATTATTGATTATTTTACGGAAGCAGCTCGGTTTCGTCATCTTCACTGTTGGGATTGGTCGGTTGGATCGGACCGCTTTTCAGGATTACGTCCTCGATTTGAAACTTAATGATCTCAAGCCCGGTGCGTTCGTATTTTTCTTTATTCATTGAATCGTTCCTCATTTCTTATTCATCCCGGGTCACATCCGCGCCCTCTTCAATGGTGATCGTTCCGCAGATGCCGTTATATCCATTGCCGATCGCCTGCGCGTTTTCGCCCTTGATCGCGGTCACATGGATGACATCCTTTGTGATGGTGATGTCTCCGCATCTCGCGCCGTCGCCATATGTTCCGCCGCTGCCGATGCCTGCGCCGTTTTTGCCGCCTGTGGCAGTGACCTCGCCGCCGGTGATAGTGATGTTTGCGCAGCTGCTTTCTGCGCCGCAGCGAAGCCCGCGCCGTACTCGCCGCCTGTCGCGTTGATCGCACCGCCGCTGATGGTGATGTTATCGCAGCTCGCTGCGTAATTTTCACCTTTGGCGCCGCTGCCGATGCCCGCGCCGGTGAATCCCGATGTGGCATTGACCGTGCCGCCGCTGATGGTGATGGTTCCGCAGCTTTTGAAACAGGTGCTTCCGATAGCGGCACAGTAAGCACCGCCAACGGCTGTGATGGTGCTGCCCTTGATGACGATATTGCCGGAACCGCCGGGAGTGTCAAAGTTATAGATGCCGCCGATCGCGGAGCTGCCTTTTGAGAAAACGTCCAGCGAACCGCCGCCGTCGATCGTCAGCGTATGATTTTCGGGAACAAGTATTCCCGGATAATCCTCGCATCCGCCCTTGACGGCGTTCGTGCCCTCAATGAGGACGTTCGCGTCGCCCAGGAGCGTGATACCCGCAAGCTCTTTGTTTCCGAGACCGGTGATGTCCGCGTCTCTCAGCGTGACGGCCGCGCCTGCGGCAACGGTGATTTTCTTGCTGCCCTCAAGCCTGCCGGTCAGCACGTCGGCGCTCTTCGCTTCGTAGCTGCCGGGCAGCGAGCCGAGATCGACGATGTTCTGATAAAAGTACTCGTGAGCCTCCTTGGAATACCAATACAGCGCCTTGGCAACGGTTTGCAGGTTTACGTTCTGCGTGCCGCCGTTGAGGGCTTTATGGCAGTAGTTCATCGGGCTGTAGGTGATGGAGCCGAGTTCGGTGTCTCCCTTTTTGACCGTGACGGTATAGCTGTACTGCAGCTCCGCCGCCGCGATATCGCGGATACGCGCGATCTGCGTTTCACCGTTTCTGACAGGTTTCACGATGCGCTCTTTTCCTTTTTCATCAACGCAGGTGAAGGTCAGCTCGTCCGTGTCCGTGAAGTAGAGCGAGAGCGTCGTCTGGGATTTCAGCGAGAGCGTCGCGCCGATAAAGGGAACATCTGACAGGTTTTCTCCCGTATAGTTTTCCCACGGGTTCAATTGATCGGTAATCTCGCCGAGCGTCTTGTCTTCATCGGACAAGCCTGCGTTGGCGAGCCCCGTAGAGGTCTTGTCAAAATAGATCTGCGCTGCCGCGCCGTAGTTGAGCATTGTCTTTACCAGCGGAGCAGCCTTTCTGTAGCTCCAATTGTCTTTTGTATGCGCGAGCAGCGTATCCGCGTAGTTCTTGATGGAATAGGTGTAAACGGTGCCCTGCCTGCCGCTTTCGGGGTCAATGACCTGCGCCTTGATGTCGGACGTCATTTCCTTTGCCGCGACATTACAATTGAACCTGTAACAGCCGTCCTGCTGTAAGGCGTCACTCACCAAAACCGTCTCGGTTTCGGTCTTGTCGCCTGTGGGAATGGTGAACTGCATATACGCCGTTTCGCTTTGCGCGATTTCATCGGAAAGCTCCATATAGAAATTCACGCTGACGTCGTCTTCGACCGTGATTGAACGGCCGACAAGCCTTGCGCCTATGCCGTCAATGAATTCAAATTTTCCGCTGATCGTTACATTTTCGGCGGGCATGGTGAGAACGCCGTCATTGAGGGTACCCGCGCTTGCGGTATATCCGCTGAAGGTATAGTCCGTCGGCACGGCGGGGTGTTCAAGTATGAGCGATACCTCGTCTTCACTGCCCGCGTAAAAGGTGCCGTTGTACTGCAGGCAGCTGTTGTTTTCGTAAGCCGTGATACCGCTTACTTCGTACTGCGCCGCATCGCCGGCGGGAACAAAGGAGACGTTCTCGCCGGCGGTGACGGAGTATCCGTGCTTTCCCTGTGTTCCGTCATCGGTATCCCCGCCGAGCGCATAGAGGTAGTAGCTGTTGCTGACGGCAGTCGCGCCGTTGGGGACAAGCATGGCGCTGTTGTCGTTGCCCACTGTTACCTCTTCAGGCGCAAAGATACTGTCGCTGATCGTGATGTTTTTTTCTTCGACCCGATAAAGCCGCCGTAGCTGTTCGTATCCGCTCCGAGAAGCTTTCCGTTGAAAACGCAGCCCTTCATCGTGATATCGTTGCTCGTCCTGTTCTGAACGCCGACAAAGCCGCCGTGTGTGCCGTCGCCGTTTACGCTGCTGACGATCGTCAGACCGGAGAGGCAGTCGGTGATATTGCATACACCGCTTGTCTCTGCCACAAATCCCGCCGCATCCATTGCTGAGGTTTTGATGGTGCCGCCGACGGTGCAGCGGGAAATGCTGAACGTTCTGTTGTTGATTTTGCCGACATATCCCGCGGCAAATACCTTGTCGGTCTCAATGTCGATATCCATTGTGCAGTTCTCAACATTTACCTCACCCCAGCACTGACCGATCAGTCCCGCGGCGTGTTTGCCGCTGCTTCTGATCGTGCTTTTGACGTTGAGGTTTTTGATGGTGACGGGAGCGTCCGGAGTGCCCTCCTTGCTGCCGAGAGGCACGGTGACGCTGACAAAGCTGAACGGAGCGGCAAATTCGCTGCTGCCGCTGTAGTTGAAGGTCAGCGTATGTCCCTGTCCGTCAAAGATGCCGCAGAAGTCGCAGTTGGCGGAGCCTGCCGGTCTGCTGACGGTGATGTCATTCTCGAGATAGAGGGTATCGCCCGAGAAGCGGTTATACGATTCGTTTTCAGCCAGGCGGTCGCAGAAGGTGTTCCAATCTGCCTCGCTTTTGATCCGGTACTTGCGCTCCAGCGTAATTGTGTACACCGCGTAGGCGTATACGTCACCGGGATTATCCTCATTATATTCCGAAAGGTCCAGCACCAGGGTAGCGTCGTACGAAAACCCGTCCGGCGGTATCGTGATGTTGTTTTCCGTAAGATTGACCTCATTGGACTGCGGGTTATAACCGGGGGGATAGCGGAATACCCGAGTCGGGTATTCAAAACCATAGTCGGTAACATCCTGACCCCTGCCAAAGCGATCGCCCATATTATCATTGACGCAGAAGTGGAATTTGTACCTGCCGTTGGGCTTCAGGTCTTTGAAAACATACTGATAATGTTTATCGTCAACCTTTGTCAGCTTCACAGACTCGCCCTCGAATAAGTGGTCGTCTTTTCCATCGTCGCGGATGTAGATCGCGTTGATCGGATCATAGTGATACTCCGGCGGAACGGACGCCCCCACCTGATCAGAGTCGGAATGTTTGCCTGCGGATGCCCGCACAGCCGCATAATTGTCTGAGGATGCCCGCAGCACATCAGCGCGATGGGATGAAGCTGCTTTCACAAACACCAGAGAGAAAGCAACTAAGGTCACAATAATACCAGTTGCAAGCAAAATAGTAATTTTACGCTTCATAGTTTCCTCCTTTACTTATTTCATTTCGACCGGAGCCGGGTTTTCTTTAAACACCTTTCCAATTATATTGGACCAATAAAACCGCAATAAGTCAAATCTTTCTGTCTGCCTATTCGTAAATCAATAAGAAAAGAGGACAGTTCATCCTGACTGTCCCCTGTGTTTATTATTTCGTGTATGAAAGCGGATTCCCTTAAGAAAACCTCAGAAAAATTCCGCCCAGTAATACTGGCTCATATACTCGTTCTGATAGGAGTTGACCGCGCCTGCGTCAAGCTCCTCAAAGCGGTAGTAGTCGCAGTCGATCAGCGTGGTGTTGACCGAGATGTTGTTGTAGGATTTTTCTATCACCTTCTCGGCGCCTGCCGCCTTGAGACTCTTGACCAGCGCAGACATGATTTTCTGCACATAGATCTGCTGCTTGGCGTCATACGGCATGTCCTCAAACAAGACGGCGGCGATCTCCTTTTTGGTGCAGGAGCTTCCGCGGCGGTGTACCAGATAGGCGAATACCTCCTTGCTCTTGCTGCGCTCAAAATGGAGCAGCTTGCCGTCGGGCGTAAAGACGTCGAAATTGCCGAAGCACTGCACCCTTAAAAGAGCGTTGCTCTTGGGGGTGATCGGAAAGCGCAGATCCGCCAGCTCCTCCTCGACCTTCGTCTTGGTGACGGGCTTCATAATATAACCGCTTGCGTGCAGACGCATCGCGTCGCCTGTGTAATCGCTGTAGCCCGTGACGAAAATTATATTCATCTTCGGGTTGATCTTCTTCAGCCTTTTGGCGACCTCCACGCCGTTCATACCGCGCATGTGGATATCGAGAAAAGCGATGTCACAGCCGTTTTCCTCCGCTTCGGCAAGCAGCTCGTCCTGATATTTGAAAGCGATCACCTCCGCGTCGGGCTTGGCTTTTTTGACTGCCTGCTCCAGCATCTGCAGCGCGAGCTGCTCATCATCAACGCACAGTATTCTCATTTTGTTGTCCCTCCTTTGGCAGCGTGACCGTGGCTGCGGTACCTTTTCCTATTTCACTTTTTATACTGACTGTGCCGCCGCACATCTCGGAGATCCTGCGGCGCACATTATCCATGCCGACGTGCGAGCGTCCGTCATTCCTGACCGCTTCGGTATCAAAGCCTACGCCGTCGTCCGAGACGATCACCTCATACGCTGTTTCTGTCTCACGCGCCGTGATCGTCACGGTGCCGCCCTCGCGCTTCATGCCCACTCCGTGCTTGACAGCGTTTTCGACAAGAGGCTGGATGCTCAGCTGCGGCAGGACGAAGTCTGTCGTCTGAATATCATACGCGATATTCAAATCGTCACCGAACCGAAGCTTTTCAATATACAGATATTTTTTCAGGTGCTCCAGCTCTTTCGCAAACGGCACGGGCGACTTTTGCTTGAGCGAATCCATGTTGCCCCTCAGATAATCCGCAAAGGTGATGGTAGCCTCCTGTGCTGTTTCGGGGTTGATCGTGCACATCATGGCGATGGACGTCAGCGAATTATAAAGAAAATGCGGCTGGATCTGCGACACCATAATCGCTACGCGCGATTCGTACAGCTCCTTCTGTACCTGCTGGTAGCGTATCGCTTCCCTGTATTGGATGCGCAGGTCTATCACAAGATTGACGATCTGGTACGCCAGCGCCAAAACGGTGCCCAGCTCCAGAAAGGTGATGTTGATGAAACCGAGATAGGCGTTCAGCGCGTCAAACACCAGCGCCGCCGTGATCGGGATCAGCGTAAAGAGAGCGTGCTTCGCGTCCTTATTGGCGCTGCTCTCACGGAACATACACGCCGCGAGAATCAGCGAGCCGAGCGTAAACGCGATATGAGAAATCGGCTTGCAGGAATACAAATCCATCCATCCGACAGGGCTGAACAGAAAAACGGCGGTAACGATAAGGATATATCCCGCGAGCACGATATTTCCGATCAGCATATGCAGAGGCTTCTTTAATGTCAGCTTGATAAAGAGCAGTACGCAAATGCAGAAGATATGGATCGTCGCTTCTCCCAATGACATGCAAAGCACGGGATTGTCGATCCATAGCGGCAGATAGGGATATAGGATCTTAAATATCAAATGGATTCCCGTGACAAAGCTGAGCACGGAAAATGCGAAGTAGCGCATATTGACGCCGCCGAGCACAATGCCCGCGATCGGGAATACAAAAATGCCGAAAGAGCAGATAATGAGCGCCGTCAGCAATAAGAGAAACTGATTTTTGAGAATCAGCGAATAGACGCCGTTGTCGTCTGCCGCGTACATATTGATCAGATCGGACAGATCGCGGTTGGAAAACGGCGTGTAGGGATAGTAAAGCGACAGAGTTAGCTCACCGTTCAGATTTTCCGGCGCGATATACTGAATGCACGTTCCGGGCGTGTCCTTCATGGAGGAAGTGTCAGACGGACGCTCATTTGAGGCGGTGAATCCGTTTGCCTCAAGACGGTACCATACATTTGTCGAAACGATCACCAGCCTGTTCCCGTCCTCAAGCGGCTGAGAGAGCCTGCCGCGGAAAACGGCGCGGTGAAAACGGTCGTCCGTCATTCTGTCGGGAACCGTCTGCGTCCATTCTCCTCCGTCAACAGAAGCCGCGCCTTCAATGTAAATCTTCTCGGCGCTGTTTTTCATCACTTCGGACGCCTGTACCGGCACCGCCGCCAACAGCGCCGCAACGGAAAGAAAAACATAAACCAGTGCCGCTATGCTGATTATCTTACCCTTGACCGGTTTCATCTCAACACCTCAAACCCTACCATATATTTTCATTATAACAGCTCGTCGCTGACTTTTCAATAAAGAGTTCGGGATAACATCAAAATAAGCGCATTTGTATCCTTTGGATGATCTTTCCGTTCTCAATGATGCCAACAAGTGGCTTCAGGGGCTTTCTTATGAACAAGCGGTAAAAAACATCAATCATGAAGAAACGGTCAGTTTCGTCATTTTGATTAATTCTAAACCTCATTTTTGATTGATTTGCATAAAATCTGAAAACTTTTGCAGATATCCCAAAAATTACAAAGTTGTAATACTTTACATCAATTCTTTATGCTATAATAACCTCGGTCACAAGACCGCAAACAATTTTTTTATCTTCAAGAGGAGGATTTTATTATGGAACAAAAGGGTTCAAAGCTGCTTAAAATTGTCAGCATCATTATGATGATCGGCGGTATCGTCAGCGCGGTATTCAGCGTTATCGCTGCTGCTCTTGCCGGTGTCGGCACCGCTGTTATGTCGCAGCCTGAGGTTTCCGACGCAATTGACAGCGCGCTTGCCGCGAACGGTTACAGCGGCAGCACCGGTCCTGTAATGGCTGTTATCTGGATTGCTGTTGTTGTCGCCGTTGTCTGCTCGGTTGTTGAGATCATCGCCGGCGTTAAGGGCAAGAAGAACTGGGACAACCCCGCTGAAGCTCAGGGCATGATGATTCTGGGTATCGTCTGCGCCGTTCTCAGCCTGGTTTCCAACATTCTGTTTGCAACCGGTGGTATGGGCGTTCAGATCGTCAGCATCCTGTCCGGTATGGTTCTTCCCGTACTGTACATTGTCGGTACTGTTCAGCTTAAGAAGCAGGCGTAATCATTTTATCATATTTAGGGAACCTCTAAAAATTCCTTACCGCGCTTCTGCACGACATTGAATTATTAGAGATTCCCTTTTTTGTATCGAAAAGGGCTGCCCGACGGCTGATTCTCATAAGGATGATTTGAAAACTACAGAGAATAAGCCGAATGGGAGCCAAGAAAATCAACACCGTACAGAACAAAAGTGTCTGTGCGGTGTTTTTTTGCGCGCCCGGCAGCGCACATAATATTATTGACGATAAAAAAATACCATTCGTCCCTAGAATTGACCGTTTGCCCCAAAATACTTGTAAGATATTGAAAAATCCTATATATTTATGATAACAAATTGTACAAGGGAGTGTTGTTTATGCTAAGGCGAATATCCAAAAAAGCAGGGCTTATCTCCACAGCGGCTTTGTTGTCTGTGCTGATTGTCCTGTCCTGCGTTATGCCCGCCGTTGTTTCGGCGTCTCAAACCTCCGATGATGAGTCCGTCGGCGGCATCGTAACGAGTCTGGCTACAAAAGAAATGAAAAAGTTTGCCTATGACCTGATCGACCGTACCATTCTGGCGGGACTGGGCAGAGCGTCCTCCGCAACGGAAAACGAGAATGTTCAGAAATTGCTCAACGCTACGCGTAAGATACTCGGCGGCGGTCAGGGAGTCGCAAACTCCAAGATCCTTAACGCCTGCGCTGAGATTGAGCAGCAGCTCAATGAGCTGGACGCTACCGTCCGCGCCGCAAGCGCGCACACCGACACGATGATCGCTCAGCTGGAAAAGCTGATCACCGAAAATACCTTTGCCGAGCAAACCGCGAAGCTGCGTGATTTCAGCACAAAGTACCTCGGCGTTACCGGCACCTTCAGAACACTCAGCCAATGTCTGAAGAAGTACGTCAGCGATTCTGAGGATCCGACGGTGACCGAAAGCACGCTGATGGAGGATGTTTCGGCGCTCGGCGCGGCTTACAGCGACGTTGAGTCCTATTACACGACGGCGACCACGGTTGTCGAGGATATTCAGTCGGGAAGCGACGACGTTAATTTCTACAACGATCTGAACAGCTATCTGCTGACAATATCTCCTTATTATCCCACGGAAGCTCTCGCCGACGATATCACCGACAAAAGCCTTTGGGGAAGCGCCGCTCAGGGCGCAAAGACCTATCTGGATTACGCCATGGATTACTGCGACTCGAATCTGGTCGGCGAAAACCAGGTGTATGACATGATGACCGCGTGCATAGGCGAGGCAGCTTCTCATCTTATCACCTACTTTACCGCTTATCAGCTCTTCGCGGAATACGACGCGTACCGTATCAACAGCGATACCGGGTACTGCAATGATGAGAGCAAGCGTCAGGTGGCGCTCAGCTCCCTGATGGGCAAATATGAGGCTGCACAGAAAACCGGACTGCGCGGTATTTACCAGCTTGTCGACCTCTATCAGGACGAGCTGATCACGATGATGCGCGGCTATGACATGACACAGACCTTCGATATGAATTTTAAGAAAGAAGAGGAGCATGTCGTCTCAACGGGACTTATCAACGATCAAGTCGAAACTCTCCGCAGTCTAAAAACCTATGATACGCTTGAGGTTCAGCTGATAAAGCCCTATGGCTCTGCGAATGTTTACGCTGTCAATCGTTACGAGGCAAACCGCTTTGATATTTATCACCAGGACAGCGTCTATGATGTGTTTTATGAGGATTACACCATGTCACAGGACTTCTATAACCTCCAGAGCACGGATGACAGCAAAAAAGACAAGGGCTTCCGTGTGATTAAAAACGGAGGCGAGCTGGCAAATCTGATCTCAAGGAACGCTTTTCAGCTATCCAACAACCTTCTGGACGTCTATCTCAACGATTACGGAAAAATGAACGCCTTGCATAGCCTTGCCGATTACCGCGCGAAGGGAGCGGACGGAGCGTTTGCTATTCTCGACAAATCGCACTATAACGTCGATAAGCAGAAAATGACGATGCTGAATGTCTCCTACGCGATCCAAGGGTCTCCGGAAAGCTCGGAAGTCACGCTTGACCTCTCGTCGATCAAAAAGAACAACAGTATTTACCCGCTTTCCGTCATCATGATCAACAACGAAACGATCAGCCGCACCATGAGCCTTGAGTCGGGCGGCGCAAGGGTTGAAGCCTACAACGGCGGCAATAAGGTGATGGAAAGCGGCGGCAGCGCTGCCATCACTTCCGGCACCGAGGTAGAGCTTCACATTTATCCCGACAGCGGAAAGGTCGTAGACAAGGTTGAGCTGGTCGGCGCGAACGGCAGGGTCAAAAACACGCCGTATTCCTCCGTTATGACCGCGACAGCCGCAGCGACCAACACCGAACCCCAGCAGTCGATCACCTACGACGTTGGCGATACGCTTTATCAGATGGACGACGGCGGTTACAAGCTGAGCGTCTCCGCTCCTTACCAGAACAGCACGATCAAGGTCAGCACCAAGAACGATACCACGCCCGATTACCACCGTGTTTATCTTCTCAACGCCCAGAACGGCGATCTGGAGTTTGAAAGCCACGACGGACAGAGCGAAATGCTGTTCACACCCGGCGAAACTGTCACCGTATACGCCCGTCCCTTCGACAACAACATTGTCGGTTCCATCAGGCTGATAGATGCAAATTCCACGACGGCGAACGAGCTTGATGTGAAAGCAACCGAGATCGACGGGCAGATATACGCTCCTAACGAGAGGATATACACGTTCAAAATGCCCGCGCAGGACGTATTTGTGGAGCCTTACTTCAAAACCGACGGCGTTGCGCTGCTGTTTGACAAAAGCAAATATGTTTATAACAACGGAACGCCGATCTGTTATCTTGAAACGTCCGAGGGATCGCTTTATACAGGCTGGGAGGATCATCCACGCTACTACGCGGCGGGTGAGGAAGCTTCCTTCACGGCGTTTACCGACGAACATCACTATCTCGTTTCCGTCAAAGCGATAGGCGCAAATTCGGGCAGAGAATATCCTTTGACTATCGACAACAACGTTTACTGTCTGACCACCGACAGGGATAATCCCGAGGATATCAAGGTGATCCCGGAATTCGGTCTGCTGAGTTCAAAATACCGCGTTGCCATAAAGGACGGCGCCGACCAGAAGCGCGAATTGTTCTTCACCGACAGCGAAGGCAATATTCTCACGGTCGACCAGTCCGCCTTCTCTGAGGGCGAGAACGTCGTGCTTACCGTCACCGACGACGACATTTTCACTTCTCCCATCTCTGTTACCGACAGCAAGGGAGAGGATGTTTCCGAATTGGTTCCGTTCACCCTTGACACCGAGGCGAAAAAAATCAGCTTCACGATGATTGCCCGGAATATTGTTCTGACGGTGCCCGTCTATCACAACTACGTTAACGGCATTTGCCGCGACTGCGGTCACTATGAAACCCTTGATCAGGGTGCGAACGGCTTCTATCAGATAAAGAATGCCGGCAATCTGTTCTGGATCTCCGCGCTCACCAGAGGAGACCATTCCCACGCAACCTTTGACAATACCGATTCGTCTCCGAAATTTGAGCTTGTAAATGATATTGACCTTGAAAGCTTTAATTGGGAGCCGATCGCATCTTCCTACGACGGAGACAGCTTCGGCGGTACTTTTGAAGGCAACGGTCATACGATCGATCATTTCTACCTTTACAGGAATATTACAGACTTCAAAACAGATAATCTGTATTACGGTTTGTTTGCTCACTGTGAATACGCAACGATCCAAAACTTCACCATTAAGGGCAAGGCTGAGATCATCAGTCACCGTCCCGAGGGCGTGAGCGTATCTCAAGGCTACGACCCGGTCTTCGGTACGGTCGCAGGCGGTACATTTTTTTACTCCACTCTTTGCGACGTGTACAGTTATGTTGATGTCTCAGTCGAAGCGGACGATAATTCAATGTCTAAGGCCGCAGGCATCGTGTGCTTCCCCGGCGGCGAATTCAATATTCAAAGATGCGTCAACTTCGGAAATATCACGGGCGATTACATGTACGCGGGCGGCATTACCATATTACCGATGTATCCCGAAGGATCCATCAAGGATTGTGCGAACATCGGCAATATGCACTCAACGCTCAAATATCCCGATATCGAAAATTTGATTTCCTCGGGCATCCTCGTGTTTGTTTGGAATTCCATCTTCTTCCAGGATTATCTCTACATGAATATGAGCGACTGTTACGATTACGGAACGATTTCCGGCGAACCGAATATGCTGTGCCTGCCTATCTCGACTCCAATTACGGAAATGAAGAACATGACAGCGGAAAACTGCTATTATATCGATGCTGTCACCTCGCCCAACGACATCGGTACACCTCACACTGCGGAGCAGTTCAAGTCAGGTGAAACGGGCTACAAGCTCAACAGCGGCGTGACCGACGGCACGCAGGCGTGGTACCAGAACATCGACAACGGCAAAACGCCCGACGATTATCCTCTTCCGGATAAATCACGCGGCACGATCTACTACATTGAGAGCGAGAACCGCTATTCCAACTATCCCGACGGCAATCCTCCGCAGCCGTCCACGGAACCGGCGACTGTTGAGCCGACAACGGTTGAGCCGACAACGGTTGAGCCGACAACGGTTGAGCCGACAACAGTCGAGCCGACAACGGCAGAACCGACAACGGAACCCACCGAGCCGGCGACCGTGCCTGACGGCGAAAGCCACGGCATCCAAACCTATGAGGAGCTTGTCGCGTTCATGGAGAGCGTAAACAGCGGAAAGAATTACGACTCCGCGTATCTCGGCTGTAACATCATCGCTCCCGAGGATTCGGAATGGACGCAGGGTATCGGCACTTCCGAGAAACCATTCAGCGGAACCTTTGACGGAAAGGGATACGGCATTATCGGTCTGAACGTCAACTGCGGCGAAAACGGCGGTCTGTTCGGCGTGATCGGAGAGAGCGGCACGGTCAAAGACCTCATGGTCATCGACTGCGATTTCGTTTCCGACTCCACCTATGCGGGCGGTATCGCGGCACAGAACAACGGTGCGATCGACCACTGCACAAGCGGCGTCAATATGCCCGCCAACCTGAAGATCAAGCTGCCCTCGGGCAAGAAGATCGCGCCTGCCGACTACAATTCGCTCATAAAAGGCGCCAACGCGGGCGGTATTGCCGCGGTGAACAACGGCACCATCACCGGCACACGCAGCGGCGCGTTCGTTTCCGGCGGCAGCTGCGGCGGAATCGCGGCGCAGAACAACGGCAGGATCTTCGGCTGCGCAAACAACGGCGCTGTCGGAAACACCTACAAGAGCTGTGAGAAATCGGGAGGTCTCGCCGCCGATAACAGCGGCAGCATCGAAGGCTCCTACAACTCCGGCAAGGTATACTGCGGGAACGCAGCGAACCTCGGCGCCATAGCGGGCTGCAACAGCTCCGCTGACGTGAAAAAATCCTTCTACTCCAACCTTAACTCGCTTGCGCCTGTCGGTTCGGGAACCGCCGTTGACAGCACATGCGAAATGGTAACGGACGATACGATGCTTACGTCATCCTTTGTCGACACCCTCAACAGCGCGACCGGCGAAACCGTGACATGGAGACAGAGCAAATACGGCGACACCTACTTCAACGAAGGCTATCCCACGATTGAGGGCAGATTCCTGCAGAACCGCGCTCTTACGCTTTTGAACGGCATGACTCTCAGCGGCATGATGCACAGCAGCCTGCAGGTGACTGTTTCCGAAGCGGATAAGGACAGCGAGGAATATCAGGCGCTTAAACAGCAGGCGGGAGGCGCGACGGTATACAACGCCGTCACCACCGACGAAAACGGCAGCTACATTCCCGCAGAGCTTTGGACGGCAGGTGGTCTGACGCTCAGCGTTCCCGTTAACAGCGCCGGCGCAAAGCTGCTGACAGTCAACGAGAACAACGAGATTGTAACAATAGAGCCTGACAGCGTAGAAAACGGCGTTGCAATCTTCACGGTAGCCGCACCCAACACCTTCGCTGTGACGGACGCGGCGCCTCAGCCCGCCGAAGCGACGACTCAGCCCGCAGAGGAAACGACTCCGTCTGCCACCGCAAAGCCTCAGCCCTCAACGAACGACGCGGCGTCCTCCACAAAGGACAGCACGGCAAAGGACAGCTCAGGCTCCAACGGCACGGTAAAAACCGGCGAATCGGCTCCCGTACTGATTGTACTTGTGCTTATGGCAAGCTTCTGCAGTATTATGCTGATAAGGAGAAGAAGATACATTGGAAAATAATAAAAGCAAGAAAAAGGTCGTTGTGATCGCGGTAATTATCGCCGCCGTGATTCTTATCTGCGCGGTGGGAGTGTTGATATTCAGCGGCGTATTCCCGCCAAAGCTCGACACCGGGCACAAGGGCGTCGTTGGCGTGGTCACGGACAACTGGGACACCGGGCTGAAAGAGGAATCCTCAGAGGCTAAGCCCGGTACCCGGATTCCCGGCTACTCCACCGCAGAAATGAAAGAGGGCGACACCACGCTGTCGCTCAGTATCGGTAACCCGAAGGCAAACACCGTCGGATTTTTTGCCACGCTGAAGCTCCAAAACGGCGACGTGCTGTATGAATCCGAGCTGCTAAAGCCCGGTCAGGGACTTACCGAGATCCCTCTCACCCATACGCTGTCAAAGGGTACCTACAATGCAACAGTCGTTTACAAATGCGTTCTGCTCGACGAGGAAAATACTCCTCTCAACGCAGCCGAATCCGGCTTTAAGCTGATAGTGAATTAAGGCGCAGTTTTTATTATTAAAATATTTTTTATGAAAGGAAGATCAAAAAATGAAAGCAAAAACAATCATCTCTATCGCACTTGCCGCCGCTATGGCAGCAACATCAATCATTTCCGTTTCCGCCGGTACTATTGAACTGACTCCCGACAATAACAGCGGCAATACCGAGGTCAAGGCGCATATCAGCGGCGCACCCACCCCGGGCGACGTGAGCTACATCATCACGATTCCGGATGTTGTCGATTTCGGGGAGCTGACCCAGCCCGCAGAAAATACCGACAGCTTCAAGGACGTACCGTTCACCGTCAAGCTGACTGAGCTTTCCGGCACTTCTTTTGACCCCGATGCCCAACAAATCTCTGTATATGTCAAGGATCAGAATGCGACCACAGATGATTCGGAATTCTACATCGCCAACAAGACCAATCCTTCAATCAAATTAGGCTACGAGGTTTTCAGAAGTTCAACACCCTCAATGGATAACAAGGTAAGCGCTGATTCATTTAAGACGGCAGGCTATTTCTATACGTCCTTTACCGTAAAGGATGAATTCTTGGACGGTACGCTCCGCCTCAACCAGAATCAACTCTACGGTCGTGATCTTGCTGATATCGTAGGCGAATACAGCGGCTACATGGTATTCACCAGCTTTATCGAGAATCAGACGCAGCCTTGATCTCCGTCCGCTGATGAAAAACAATGAAAAAATGCATATGGAAGGGCTTGTGTCTGTTTTTCATGCTGCTGAGCCTTGCTGCCCTGCTTGTGCCGATCGCGTTCGCGGCGCAGGACGGGCACGGCGGCAGCACCGAGGTGATTGCCCGCGTTAATGCGCCGACTGAGCAAACCGCTTCCGCACAACCCTTCACCGAGCCTGCTTCTCCGGCTGATAACACACCGGTTCAGACAGGAAGCTCAGGGTTTTGGATCATCGCTTCTGTAATATGTATGACAACTGCTTGGCTGCTGATCGTCAGAGCGAGAAGCAAGTCGAGTAAATAATTTCCAATCGAGGTAAATATGACAGTATTAATGATTATTTTCGGGATTTTGATGATAGTGTGCGGCTTTTCCTGCATGTTCACACCGCTGACAACCTTTTTGGACGCCGGCTATTTCATTGTCATTTTAGTAGCGGTTTACGGCGTTATCGGAATTATCAAGGCGATCGGCGAAAAACGATTTGGCGTTGGATTTGTCTTCAGTATTCTCAGTGTGATTTTCGGTGCTGCGGTACTGTTCTTCCCCAAGCTCATGCTTCTTGCCGACGGCGTATTGATTTACATGGCGGCTGCATGGTTCGTATTGCAGGGCATTGTTTCCGTGCTTACGGCAGTTACGCTGACAAAGGCAACCGGCTCAAAGCTGTGGATATTGCAGTTGATTATCGGTATCATCGGTATTCTGCTTGGGTGCTATTCCTTTTTCCACCCGGCTTTGGTTGCCGTTTCAATCGGATTCCTTCTCGGATTCTATTTTGTGGAAACAGGTTTTGCGATGCTTTTCAGCTCGGTGAAAAACGGATGAATAGGAAGCAGTGTGCGGAAGTGAGTCCGACATTACCGCAAAGCCGGTCATTCATCACGAGCAGGAATAATCCGCAACACTGACAGAGCGGCAAAATGCTATTCTCCACAAAAAAAGACAACCACACAGAGTGGATGAACCCCGGCGAACGCGACGCGTTTGTCCGGGGTTTCTCTTTGGCTGTAAACCCGTTAAAGTTTGGCAGTTCCGGTTTGTTTTTTACAACATCATACTTGATCTCGATGCCCCATCTCTTGAAATAGAGCGGCTTAAATTCTTCATCCGGCAAATCGAAAAGATTGGAAATTAGCATTTCGACTTCTCCGCTCGGCAATTTGAACATGAAAATACGTGCGCGAATATCGCCGTACATGGTAATAACATGACTTCCCAAAGGGAGTTCATCAATCTTCTTGCTGAATTTCTCTCTCACTCTCATCAAATAATGCAAATGATTCGATAATCTGCGGATAAGCTTCTCGGAAGGGTATCCGTGGTCAAATATATACAGTCGGTTGTCAGCGGCGACGAGGTAATAGGGTTTGTCAAAGATTACGGTATGGTGATAGTAGACGAATGTCATCATGTCTCTGCGTTCACCTTCGAGAAAATACTCCGTGAACTCAACGAGAAATTTGTTTACGGACTGACTGCAACGCCCAAACGGCAGGACGGTCACCAGCCGATCATCACGATGTAGTGCGGTCCGATCCGCTATCAAGTTGACGCGCGCGCCCAGTCGGTAAAGAGGGATTTCTCCCACTTTGTTATTCCGAAGTTTACCGATTTCCGCGTTGCGGACAGCGGCTTGAAATATCAGGACATTTGTGTGAAGCTATGCGCTGACGAAGCCCACAACCTCCGAATTATCGATGATGTTATGCAATCGTACCAAAGCGGAAGAAATTGCATTGTACTGACCGAGCGAACGGAACACGCGGAGGTTTTTTTAACGCTATTGAACCAAAATCGCGCGGAAGCATCGGTGTTGCGCCTGATTAACGCCTCGCTTGCAGGAAAACTGCTAGATGAGCCTTTCGGTACACCGACATTGTTCGACAAAGCATAAGGGAACCTCTAAAAATCCCTTACCGCGCATCAGCACGGAATCTTCACGGCATAATCTTGCCAAAACTCCTTGAAATACGTCAGTATTCCTGCGGCGTTTTGACAACATTCTGCCATAAATCTTCCGCACTTCTGCACTGCATTGAATTATTAGAGATTCCCTTTATTCCGATTTCCGCATGATAGCGAAAGAAAAAAGCATCCGTCCCGTCATTTTGGCAAGACTGTCTTTGTCGCAGGCGCTGCGGTGGTTTCCGCATCCGCTTTGGGTGTTATCGGCTGGTGTGTGTTCCGATCAATGAACGCCTTGCCGCAGCCCGGCAGCGCTGCGGTCTATCCGGCAAGCACCTATTTCGATAGCCAATAGAGAAACTGAGATGTGCAAAGAAACATACGGGCGTGCGGAGCTTGATGTCATCCGGTTCTGTAATGAAGATGCGTGTGATTCAACATTCCGTTCTGTATCCAAACAAGGGGCTGTGCTCAAACGAGCACAGCCCCTGTTGACAGTCACATGATTAATCCGTCTCTTTTACGCTCACGACAAAGTCGTCGATCGTGCAGGTGTGGTCAACGGAGACGGTGGCGCCTGAAAAGACGACAAATTCGCTCAGACCATATTCTCTGCCGTTATCTGCCCAGTCGTAGGTGTAGCCGAGTCTTGTCCATGGATATTTTGTTTCGTTGAAATACGACCAAAGGATGATTGAGTCGTACCATGATTTGAATTGCGTGTCAAATGTTTCATCGCCGGTTGGCTGATAGGTCAGTTCCATCGCAGAAGTGGGGCCGGCGATATTTGCGGGACGATGTAAAAGGTCTGCATCTACCCATATCGTCGTTACGGATGAATACTTTTTCCACTCGGGCAGTCCCAGAAGCTGTTCCAGGCGCACCTGCCAGTCGTTCACGCCGCTGCTGTTGCTGTTGATCCACTGATACATTTCGCCTGCGGAGAAGACCCACACATCGCCCCATATGAGAGTGACGTCCTCTCCGTCGGGATAGTTGTCGGGGTATTTGTGCACAAGTCCCATCAGCACCTTGTCGCCGTTCCAGATGACCTTGTCGTCATCGCGCGTGATGTTAACAAGCGGCATGATCTCATCCTCGTCGGCAAAGACAGCATCTCGCACGGCGATTTCGTACAAGGCGTCGTTGTCAAGCTTTCCGCCGTCCGGCGGAGAGGGGAGACCCGCGAGCTTGCACTGAATCAACGTTGCATCCTGAATCTCCACGGCGCCGTTTTTGTCAACGTCGGCAGTGAATGCGTTGAAGGGAGCGATTGAAAAGCCTGCGATCTTCCGCTGAATGGCAGTGACATCCGAAACGGTTACTGCTCCGTCCTCGTTTGCATCGCCGAGCAAACAGGATGTTTTCCGTTCGTTTGTTGTTTGTGTACTTGCGTGGACTGTGGTCGCTGCTCCGAACAGAAGCAGCATGAACAGCAGGGTGCTGAGCGATCTTCTGATTGTTTTCATCATCATTGTCTCCTGCTTTCGCCGTCAAAGGCGGTGATACGCATGATAACTATGCGGTCAGTATTCAGGCTTGATCATAGGCGTCTGATCCGCTTTCGCCGCCTCCATGACGGACGGCATCAGTTCAAGGAACCGATCGACCTCTTCCTCATTGTTGTAAATACCGAAGCTGACTCTGACCATACCTGCGGTATTGGCGTCGGTGCAGTTGGCAAAGGTTCTGGCAATTTCATCGGTGATTCCCATCAAGCGCCATACATACGGATGCGCGCAGAACGCGCCGCGCCTTGTCGCTACGCCGCCGAGCTCAGAGAACTTCTGAGAGATCAGGTAGGTATTGATATCGCTGAAATTAAAGGTGACGACGCCTACCTTGTCGCTGATATCCTCGGTATCGCCGTAAATAATGACGTTGGGAAGCGTTTTCAGCCCGTCGATGAGCTTGCGGTTGAGAACCTTTTCGTGAGCCTCGATTTTATCCATGCCGACCGTTGAGAGAACGTCGATCGCTTTGCCTAAGCCGACAACGCCCGGATAGTTGGGAGAACCTGCCTCGTAAGCCGCGGGAGCTGATTTGTAAACCTGCCAGTAGTCGCCGACTACGGTGATCGTACCGCCGCCGTAGAACTCGGGCATATGTTCGTTAAGGGTATTGGTCAGTCCTACGACCGCGCCGCCGCCGTAGGGGGAATACATCTTGTGTGCCGAGAACGCGAAAAAGTCGATATCATCGTCGGGATCGTCAAGGTCGCCCATCATCTCGAATTTTCTGTGGGCTACGATCTGAGCGCCGTCTACTACAATCTGCGCGCCGTATTGGTGAGCCATTTTCGCGACCCTGTGTACATCGTTGACATAGCCTGTGACATTGGAAGCCGCCGAGATCGAAACGATCTTTACGTTGTTTTCCTGCAGGAGTCTTTCGATATCATCGTAGATAACCCTACCTTTTTCATCAACCTCGGCGTAGATCACCTTGCACCTTTCGCGCCAGCTCAGGTCGTTGGCATGGTGCTCGATACGCGTCGTGAGAACGAGATCATCCTCGCTCTCAATCAGGGCGGAGGCTAATTTATTCAGTCCGTCGGTTGTGGAATTGACATAGAAGCAGGTGTAAAGGTCGGGATCGGCTGTAAAGAACTCCAGTACCTTGTCGCGCACGCTGTTGTAGACGTCGGTGGAGTGGTTGGACTTCTGAGAGAAACCGCGTCCGATCGAACCATACATCTCCAGCTCCTCATTGATCGCGTCACGAACCGCCTTGAGCGCGGGAGTGGTAGCGGCATTGTCAAAGTTGATCATCGGAGTCATTGTGCCGTCGGCAAGTTCAACAGGCGTATTGAGACCGACGACATAATCGCGGATATTGTCGATCGAATAACCATCGACCGTTTCTATCGACAGGCCTGTTACCCGTAAGCCTCTAATATCCTCATATTCCGAGCCGTCCGTGAATCGGAATATTAAGCTGATATCGCATTCACCGTTGCCCACGGCTGAGATCATGCCGTCGTCGCTGATAACCGCAACCTTTTCGTCAGAGGATCGATAGGTTACGGTAAAGTCATCCTCGCTGAAATGCGTGCCGAGCTCTTCGTTGCCGATAAGCAGCTTGTTGACAGCGGCTTTCTGGTCAAACTCGGCAGAGCCTAAGTTGGCTTTCAGATGTTGATAACCAAACCCTTCGACCTTATTGGAGTATATGCACGGCGCAACAGCATCAGCCATTTCCGCCTTGACCACGGTTACGTTGATCGTACCGATCTTGGTCGTTTTGTCATCGAGCTCCTCAAAAACGTCAGCGGTCGTGCTGCCCTCGCTTACCGAGTAGATATTTGTGCGGTGAGCGGCGAGTCCGGCGACGGATGTGTCGGCAACCATACAATAGTAGGCAGCGTCGGGATTGACATCTGTCAGCATACTGATAACACTTTTATTACAGAAATTGAACCGCTTGCTGTCGATCTTCTCGCAGTATTTCAATACGGTTTGTTCGTATTCTTTCCGTATCGTTGGGTTATAGATCTTTTTTTCGCGCAGCGGCTTACCGATATTCGGATTTGACGGGAGATCGGTGAGCCATTTCTGAATATAGGTCACATCGGTGATCGTGATGCTGTTATCCTCATCCGCATCGGCAACCCTCTCGTCAAATTCAAAGGGAATCGGTGAACCTGCAAGTTTGTGCTGGATGAACGTCGCGTCAGTGATCGTGACAGCGCCGTCACCGTCCACATCGCCAAGCAGAGCAGCATCACTCTGTTCAGCGGCAGCAGCGCCGGTCGAAAACATCGCGGTCATCATCGTCGCGGCAAGTATTGCCGCTAAGGTTTGTTTTAAGGTTTGTTTCATAGTGTTCCTCCTATCTAATTAATGTAAATCTATTATATACTTTTTCCCCGAAAATGTCATTATTTTTTTCGGAATATATTACCGAAAAGAAAAAATTAATTGCCGAAAAAGCATCGGATTTCTATGGTATTCCAATAATACGCATTTGCATTTCTGCTGAATTCTATATGCGGATTGGATTTGGTAACTGACAAAATTTACAAAACATAAAAATAAATAATCTCCTCACACTACTAATGCGGCGGCAAGCTGAGAAGTCAGACCGCCGCTGAAAATAGATTTTAAGGAGAAAACAATTATGTCTAACAATAACAGCAACCAGCTCAACGTCCCCGAGGCAAGAGAAGCCATGAACCGCTTCAAGATGGAGTGCGCGAACGAGGTAGGCGTCAACCTCAAGCAGGGCTACAACGGCGATCTTTCTTCCAGAGAAGCAGGCTCCGTCGGCGGACAGATGGTCAAGAAAATGATTGAGTCCTACGAGAACAGCATGAAGTAATCCACTTCGGTTTTCAGAACCAAAACGGCTGTGCCGGGAGAAGTCTCTCAGCACAGCCGTTTTATCTTATTCTGTAATTTTATTCCTCTGCTTCCGCACGGTTGATCGCGTTGAGAACGCCGAGAACCGACGCGACGTTGACGTTGGAGTCGATGCCGATGCCGAAAATATTCTTACCATCGGGCTTTTTCAGCTCGATATAGGACACCGCCTTGGAGTCGGAGCCTTGTGAAATCGCGTGCTGACTGTAGGAAATGAACTGATACTGATTGATTCCCACCGCTTTCAGCGCGTTGAAGAATGCATCGATCGGTCCGTTACCGGTTCCCTGCAGCACGACCTCGCTGTCGTCGCCGATTTTCATTCTGCCCTTGAAGTGGACGTAATCCCTTCCGTTTTCGCTTTCCTCATAGATTTTTCGGCGCGTCAGACGGTACTTCATCGGGTGCTCGAGATAGTTCTTCTCGAATACCTCAAACAGCTCCTTCGGAATCAGCTCACGCTCGAGTTCCTCGCATTTCGCCTGAACGAGCTTGGAAAATTCGGGATGCATGCGCTTGGGCAGATCGTAACCGAAGTTGTTGGACATCACAAACGCAGCGCCGCCCTTGCCGGACTGTGAGTTGATGCGGATGATCGGCTCATACTCTCTGCCGACGTCAGCGGGGTCGATCGGAAGATACGGGATCTCCCAGTAATCGGTGCCGCTGTCTTTCATATACTGATGACCCTTGTTGATCGCGTCCTGATGCGAGCCGGAGAACGCGGTGAATACCAGTTCGCCGATATAGGGCTGACGGGGGTCGATTTTCATGTTGGTGCAGCGCTCATAAATATCGCGGAGCTTGGGGAGATTCGAGAAATCGAGCTGCGGGTCGACGCCCTGCGTGAACATATTCAAGCCCATGGTGACGATATCCATGTTGCCCGTTCTTTCACCGTTGCCGAAGAGCGTGCCTTCGACACGCTCGGCGCCCGCAAGCAATGCAAGCTCACCTGCCGCGACGCCGCAGCCGCGGTCATTATGCGGATGAACGCTGATGATTGCTGCTTCTCTGTTTTTGAGGTGGCGGATAAAGTACTCGATCTGGTCGGCGTAGGTGTTCGGCGTGCACATCTCAACGGTGTTCGGAAGGTTGAGAATGACGGGGTTCTCCTTTGTGGAGCCGAGCTCCTCCATCACGCGGTCGCAGATCTCGACGGCATTATCCATCTCGGTGCCGCTGAAGCTCTCGGGGGAGTACTCAAAGCGAATGTTGGTATCGCCCGTGTATTCGTCGGTGAGCTTCTTGATCAGGCGCGCGCCGTCGACGGCGATATCGATAACGCCCTGCATGTCGGTTTTGAAAACGACCTTTCTCTGCAGGGTAGAGGTGGAGTTGTAGAAGTGGACGATGACGTTCTTTGCGCCTTTGATCGCTTCAAAGGTCTTTTTGATCAGATGCTCACGCGCCTGAACAAGAACCTGAATCGTCACATCGTCGGGAATGTGGTTTTTCTCGATCAGCTCGCGGCAGATCTCGTACTCGGTTTCCGAAGCGCTGGGGAAGCCGATCTCGATTTCCTTGAAGCCCATGTCGCAAAGAGCGTGGAAGAATTCGAGCTTCTCGGGGAGCGTCATGGGGTCGACAAGCGCCTGATTGCCGTCGCGAAGATCGACGCTGCACCAGATGGGCGCCTTGGTGATGGTGTTGTCAGGCCAGGTGCGGTCGGGGAGATGCACCTGCTGAAAGGGAATGTACTTTTGGAATGACGGTTTCATGGTAATAAGCCTCCATATGAATTTTTGCAACAAAAAAGCCCCTCATAGCGGCAAAGCCGTACTAAGGGACGATAAAAATCGTGGTACCACCCAAATTCAGATATATGTCACCATATATCCCTTACAGACTTCCAACAAAGTCCTGACCGCTAACGCTGTCCTGCGTCACGCG
Organism: Ruminococcaceae bacterium P7; assembly: GCA_900100595.1. GTDB lineage: Bacteria > Bacillota > Clostridia > Oscillospirales > Acutalibacteraceae > Ruminococcoides. The sequence goes on along the minus strand of FMUA01000020.1, from coordinate 1,036 downwards.
CTGAATATCACGCGTGCAACTCGGGGATGAGCTATTTATACAAGCTTCCGCACTGTCTTGCACCAACCGACAGCTCTCTGAGGCACTCTGCCTGTATCTTATTCCCGTCATCGTCTTTCAAGGGGTTCAATTGTCATTGCTATTATTATATATATAAGTAGAGAAAATGTCAAGGGAAAGTTTTTTGAAAAAAGCACTTGACAAATCGGGATGTCTGTATTATAATACCTACTTGTGCGCTGCACGAGAGAGCAACAACGCGAAACGGTCAGGAAAAGAAAATTTGAAGAAATTCAAAAAAACTCTTGACAAAACGCAATGCTTGATGTATAATACAAAATTGTGCGCTGCATAAAAGAGCACATCAGTCCAAAGCCAAGCAAAAAACAAATTTGAAAAATTTGAAAAAAGAGCTTGACAAACGGAACGAAATGATGTATAATAGCTCTTGCGCTGCTAAGGTAAGCGGCTTGTGAAAACAAGCTAAAAACCAAGGCGAAAAGCGCATAGGACCTTGAAAATTGAACAACGAAGAAAGAAGAACCCGTAATGTTCTTTGAGTAAAATACTCTAAGAAATTACAGTGAGATGTACACTAAAATACATCGGTAAATTCACGAACGTGTCAGCAATGATAAGTTCTGAATAAGAGATTAAAACTCTAAAAAATGATTTGAACGGCTCAGCCGTTGAGATACAAATTTTAGAGAGTTTGATCCTGGCTCAGGACGAACGCTGGCGGCGTGCCTAACACATGCAAGTCGAACGGAGTTGAGGAGCTTGCTCCTTAACTTAGTGGCGGACGGGTGAGTAACGCGTGAGTAACCTGCCTCTGAGAGGGGAATAACGTTCTGAAAAGAACGCTAATACCGCATGACACATATTTGCCGCATGACAGATATGTCAAAGATTTTATCGCTCAGAGATGGACTCGCGTCCGATTAGTTAGTTGGTGAGGTAACGGCTCACCAAGACCGCGATCGGTAGCCGGACTGAGAGGTTGAACGGCCACATTGGGACTGAGACACGGCCCAGA
>FMUA01000022.1 GCA_900100595.1 Ruminococcaceae bacterium P7 | reverse complement strand
GCTTCGCGTATTTTTTCTCGATCTCAAGCCACGGAATCGTCTGCGCACGCTTAACCCAACGGTTGCTGTTTTTCAGATTCATGCCTATCGGCTGTCCGAAATCTTCTAAACTAATCTGTCCGTTGTCGAATTTATACATCCCATCCATCTCCAAATGCAAGCTTTTTGCGGCTTTTCAGCCGTTTTCCTTGCATTTATTATACCATATTTCGATGATTTTTGCACTGTTTATCGGATGATTGGGATTGTTCAGTTTACATTAATTAATACTCTGAAAAGTATTTTTTCCTTTTTTTGGTTCCAACAAATAAAACCATTGCTAAATCCAATATGAAACATTTTAAATATGAAATTTCGTTTCGTTTGTATTCTCCATTAAACAACAAACCTATCATCCTGAATAAAGCAGCGATTTTATTGCATTGCGAGATATCGCGTTTATTCTTATAGAATTGATATCGACTTTTCAAGAAAGGATACTTTTGTAACTTGTCAAAGGACAAAAATGCCTTTGATTTATAATACATAGAATTCACAATTGCCATGTTTTGATCGGAATATTTTATTAATCCCAGTATGCTATTTCTCCTTTTATCGTTAGATACAAATGCTGATCCTGATAATCCTACTATATTTTGCGTATGCTGTCTGTAAAAAGCTGTTTCCTCATTAATTGCCACCAATCCACCGTTAACAGAACAATAAAACGCTGCTATTTCATCATGAAGCACATCCGGATCTAACGGAAATATTTCATTTAAGACTTCTCTTCTAACCGCAGCTGACATACCTGTTACTATGTTTCCATCAAAGCTCAATTTTTTTACTAATTCTTCACCGCATAAAACACAATACTCTGATGTAAACTTACGATATGAAAAGTAAACATCCCATACTCCTTGTCCCAATGGCTCTAATTTTTCATCAGTAAGTGTTGCGTTGGAAAAATACAACTTATAATCAGGAAATTCTTCTAAAGCCTTGTAAAAAGATTCAACCTTACTCGCCTTCCAAACATCATCTTGATCACAAAAAAATAAAAAATCAGCAGATGAGTGTCTAAATGCATTCTCAATATTATAAATCACACCGTGTTTTTCACGATTAAAAACTAATTTGATTGGTATACTATTACTCATTTTTATGTATTCATTTATAATACATATTGTATTATCGGAAGATCCATCATCAGAAATAACGATTTCATCAACCTGTTTAGTTTGATGAAAAATACTATCCAATTGCTCTTTCAAATACTTTTCACCATTAAATGTAGCCAGCAAAACACCTATTTTCATTCATACACCTGCATTTTTATAAAATCTAAGAACCCTAAATATTTAAAACAGTATTAGCACATCTCAGGAAACCCTATCTTGCGTATTATCTCATTTCAGATTAAAACAAAAATACGAAAATATAATTACTATGAATTGTTATTATAAAAAACTAAATACCAAAGAAGCCTTTCTTCATTTGAATGTTTTTATATATTAATCTCAGTTTTCCACTATGATACTGACTATTTGTGCCCGCTGACACACCGTCCACATTTGGGTATACAGAAAACGTATCAATTAAGTCACGATGCTCTAACAACCGTTTATAATAGACATTCTCCATATAAATACCATTCTGATCATCGACATATTCATACGCATCGCTCAGGTATTTTTGATAAAAGTCCCTATTCACCGAAAAAAACCACGTAAAAGCCCATTGATCGGTCGGAATTCCTGTAAACACAGTATCACTCTTATAATTCGCTTTGAGGATTTTATTGACATTCTTAATTATCAATCGACCGGTACACTTATAGAAGCTATTTTCTTTTTTTAAGAGTTTGCTTTTTTCGATAGCTTCAGATATCAGCTTTATCTCTCCGTACGATTTACCGTGAGCAATCGTCTCTTCAACATATGGAATACCAAGTATGTATTCAAATCTCTTATTATTCTGCTCGGCTAATCGCGTGTATTTCTGTACATCAAAAGGAAAACCGCTATTCTCTATGAATATGATATTCTGAAAATTTGACTTACAAATCCACCACTCGATTGCAGTTTCATACTGATACAATCTGATATGTACATCTGTCAACGTCGTCATTGTATTATTGAATTTTGATGGGTCAATTGTACCCGTTAATAATAAATTACTCATGTATTATCCTATTGTTTAGTTATAAGCCGCTTGAGATAACCCCAATATCTTTTATACTTATCGAAAAATGTGGTCTTTGTCCGATATCGAAACCTCTCACAAAAATCTTCCGGTTTATAATCACTGATTAAGAATTCCGGTTCTTCATACATTTTTCCGGCACTGCTTTGACAAACTTCAGTGATTTGTCAGCAGAAAAGCTCTCAATCAGAATCAATTCTATATCTTTCAAGGCTTAATTTAGTATTCTATTGGATATTTTTTCTCTTCCTTATGGTAGGTTAAAAAAAGCAGTACAGTAAAAAATGGTAAATCGCATTTATTCCACGAACTAATATCAATGCGCCTCTATGCATATGGTATTCCGTCAGCGCCGGGAAGCCCATTGTAAGGAGTGCAGCCCAGTATTTAACCGACCATTTGTATACTCATTGTCCGTACGCTTTCGCGGCATACACACGGATTATACTCACCCACATTTTCTATGGAAGCCGCTAATTATTTCACAAATCTTATCGACATCTTCCAAAGACAAATCCGCATATATTGGTAAACAAAGAATATGCTCTGAAATATATTTCGCTATCGGTGTTTTGGAAGAGTCCGCATTTGAAAGCATTTGATAACATTCAAACTCACTTGTAAGAGGATAGAAATACTTTCTGGCAAAGATACTCTGTTCTCTTAATAAATCAAAAACCTTATCACGTGTAAGCAATGGGTCTTCAAATACTACAGGAAAATACGCATAATTTGACTGAACGTTTTCTTGCTCTGCAATAAGCTTAATGTCATCAATATCCGACAACTGCTGTCTATACCGTTCTGCAACCAGCTTACGCTTGCGAATTTCTTCGTCCAAATGGCGCAAATTACAAATACCCATAGCAGCTTGAAATTCATTCATCTTGGCGTTGCCGCCTACATAAAGCGTTTTTTCAGGACCGTGAATTCCAAAATTCTTAATATCATTAAGTGTCTGAACAAGACTGCTATCAGAATAGCAAACAGCACCACCTTCAATAGTATTAAACACTTTTGTTGCATGAAAACTAAACATCGAGGCATTGCCAAAATTTGCTGTACTGACTTCCTTGTATGTTACACCAAAAGAATGCGCCGCGTCATAAATAACTTTTACTGCATATTTTTCGGCAATTTGCTGAATTGCCTCAATATTACATACATTTCCATACACATGAACCGGAATAATCGCACAGGTCTTTTCTGTAATCAGCGCTTCTATCTTGCTCTCATCAATTGTATAGTCGTCAAATTTGATATCGCAGAAAACCGGAGTTAATCCACTTCTGACAATAGCATGTGTCGTAGAGGCAAACGTAAACGGCGTGGTGATTACCTCCCCACCCTTTGGAAAACACATTGCTTCTATCACATTCTCCAATGCAAGATGACCATTGGTGTACAGCGTAACATTTGGCGTATGTAAATATTCTTTTAATTGACTTTGAAACAACTGATGCTTTTCACCATTGTTGGTAATCCATCTGGTGTTCCATAGCTCTTTAATTTCTTCGCAATATTCCTCAAATGGAGGCATTGAGGAACGGGTAACTAAAATTGACATATACCCTCCCCAGAATACTCTTCTCTTAAAATTGCATATAACTTCAAATCAACAAACCGACCATTTTTAAAAACTGCCTTGCGCTTTGTTCCTTCACATACAAAACCTACTTTCTCATAAACATGTTGAGCTCTCAAATTATCAGCTAACACCGCCAATTCGATTCGTCTAAGATTCAAATTGTAAAATGCATGACTAATCATTTCACTAACCGCAAATGTTCCGATGCCTTTTCCACAGTTATTCAAATCGCCCAACATAACATGAAACTCTGCCGTTTGATTAATTGTATTAATGGACGTTATGCTGACTAAGCCAAAAAGATGGTCATTTTCATCTACAATAGAGCATCTAACATTTGTATCTCTATTAGAAAGATAATTATTGTACCAATCTTCATCAACATTTATATTTATAAATCTAAACGGTGCACCTAACAAATCAATAAGGTCTTTGTTATTTCTCCATTGATTGATTGTTGACAGATCACGATATTGTAATTCTCTTAACTTATACATTGTAATACCTCTGAAACAACATATTGCATATCAGTTGAAGTATATCTCTGATCACAAGGCAACGGCAAAATGTTTTTTGAATAATCCTTAGCAATTTCATCTTTTAAACAGAAAACATTTGGCCATAACGTTGGGATATATATATTCTTTTTTGATAACATTTTACGCACTGCAATTCCGTTTTCACAATAAAAAGGATAAGCATAGGGTGCCATTGGAATATTAATATGTAATCGATTTTGATTAGAAAGGAATTCATGGAGAACACCAAAATTTCTTTCCCTAGCTATCCGTATTTTTTTGTAATCTATAGCTCCAAGAAGGTTATGCGTTAATTTAGACATGTTCATTAACTCTAACCCATCAAAGGACTCCTCATTACTCTTAAAATCAGAATAAAAAACGGATGCTGTATTGGTCTCAAATCTACCTAATAAATGCTTCATCCTCTTACTTGATGCATCTGTTTTTAAGTCTTCATTCAAAGAGCAGCTTGTAGATAAATATGCACCATCAGAAACTCCAAAAAACTTCCGACAAGAATAGATCGTATCAATACCATCAATCGGTCTTTGAAAAAAAGCTTGCACATTATCCACAATAATGTTTCCATGATACTCTTCGGCTATATTAAGCAAACAATCATTATCAAGTTGCCCATAGTAATTAACTACATAAATATATTCATCTTTATTCAATCGCTTTGCTAATCTTGGTAAAAACTCATAATCGACTTCATAATACTCATAAGAAAAACCTTCTCGCTTACACAATCTTGATACTGAATCGCAGAGAAAATAGGGTATGAATAATTTTCTTATTTTTCTAACTTTAAGAATATATAATAAAGCATTACGAGCAGTATTGAGCGCAATCAACCCCTTGTGATACTCATTACCGACGAGCGGTTCTAACCCAAAATATCCGCCAATTTCAGACATAATCATTTTTCAACCAATACCCTAACAAAACACTTAATATTTCTCATAACTCTTTCGAGTACTGTTGCCTCATTAAACCTAAATACCAAGGTACCAACTGCTTTGTTTGCGGAATCAAATGAATAGACTTTGTCACCTTGCGAAATCCATAAATCTTTTTCAAAAACAAACTCAGATATTTCATCGGAAATCCACAAATCCTTGAAGATGCCGGTTTTAGTACTATGCAAAATCACCTCTGCCCAAAAGCCTTGATACGGTTTTTGAATAATACCTTCTACCGGTAAACCTACTGCAGCTCTAACGACACCATCTATTAAATTGATGCCTGTGGCATAACAAAGACACTCAGCTAATCTATTTCCTCCACCTCGTGGCGACAGTTCCATGATATATGGTTTGCCGTTTTTGGCTACACGTGTTTCAATATTATAGATTGAAGTTTTCAGCTTTAGTAATGAAATAAGTCTTTGAATATCCGCTTTTAAATATTCTTCGGCTTCATATGACATTGTTGAAGGCCAACTATAAGCTGCGGGGACGTAGGGAGTTTCGCTTGATTCATCAAATCTTTGACTGTTAAAAGAAACAAACTTCAATACACCATCAATAGAAAAGCAATCTGTATCTGAAGAAAAACCATCTTTTTCAAGAAAATCCTCAATAATGATTTCATTTGTAATAGAATAATCAAAAGCGTGTTTTACCGCTTTTTCTAATTGCTCCTTCGCATCGACCCTGCTTACCCCTTTGCTTCCTGCAGAATCAACAGGCTTTACTATCACGGGGTAATCAAAATCGTGATAGTTAACGGCAGAATTAATATCCTTAAAGCTATATGCCTGCGGAACATTGAATCCATGCTCTTTAAGGAAACGCCTAAACCTTGCTTTGTTTTGTAGAATACATATCGATTCATATGATCCACAAGAAGGCAGCCCCATCTTTTCAGCAACATATGCTGCAGTTATAACACCGGGATCACACGCAAAAGAAGTGATACCATCTATGTTTAACCGCAGAGCAACATCCAACACAGCTTTTTTATCAATAATGCTAACATTGTAATACGCATCAGAATACTTATGGGCAATATTGTCCGGCAAGTAATCACATGTAATAACATATATACCCAGTTCATGAGCTTTTTTTATAACGGGAATAGCGTAGCGCGATCCTCCAAGAATCATTAACTTTTTCATTCAGTGTTTTTCTCCTTGATTCATGATAAACCTTAGCCTATTGTAAAACTCAAAGCTCAGATAAAAAGTGATTAACAACTGATTTTTCTCCACTTTGTGGTATAAATGAATTGACAAAAACCAACACCCCACGTAAAGGAGAAAAACTTATGAAATAAGATTGTGCAAATATCATTGTTCGATACTTGCACTGACATGCTCAATACAGCAAATGAAAACAAGTACGAATCAATTCGCTGTAAAGTTCTATAAAAGCATGTTAGCTGCAAAAGATTTTTGAATTTGCCCATGTGTCTTTGTTGAGCACCATTCTTTTGCTCCAAAGGAATTTAAGGTATTGCTACGGCTTTGTCAGTGTTCCCGACTTGCCGCAATTCTCGCATTTCAATAGTTAATGTAAATTTGAGATTTTTATTGAAACGTTTTTGAGTACATCGTCGATATAACCGCCCTATTTACAGGGAGCTTGATGAAAAAATCACAATATCTGATTTATGGCACAACAGGCTTTGAAGCTTTCGTTCATGAAAACAACAATAAATACTCCATACCCTGCTCAAGCGGAAAAACTATATCTAAGGAGACCCCTACCTGTGACTCATACAAACTAGTTTATACTCTGTTCCCCGATTCCGCCGAGAAAGCAGCAAATGCTAAACATCAGTTTATTAACGGATTCTTTTGCTACGTCTATAAGGCAACAATCTTGATAGTCGGTTTGGAAATTGTCGGACACATCTCGTTTTTCGATGATGATTTCAGAAATAAACACCCAGAAATCAATACGTCAAAATCCGACACATTGATAAAGAAATCGGTGATTCCACCGCACTAAAACAAGTTCTTTCGGGTTTCCATGAAGCACATCCCGACTTGGCGTATAAAACAAACTGATTCAGTTTGTGATTCTTACGATAACAATTCTATGCTGAAAAACATTTCATTTTGAAAGAATTAAATTTCCTCTTAACACAAAAACTCTCAATCCATACATGGATTTCAATGATTTTAGAAATCCGGTTTGTCCGCTGAACGATAAACAGTTCACTTGTTAAGGAAACACCGGCAGCGTAACCAGCTCTTTACGCAATAATTGAATCTCTTCAAAATCCGTTCTATGCAGAAACACATAATAATATGTGCGCGAAAATCCTTGCACGGATTCCACATATGGCAGATACATCTAAATCTATCCCAAAAAGAATTCCCGTAATTGTTCCGCTATTCCAAGCACTGGAACAACCGCTTCAAACATCTCGTCCTCGTTGAGCAAACGATTAACAATTTTTAAGATTTATTCAGGTTTGACAACATCAAGACAAAGTCTCAAAATCGTCATGGCTGATTATTATCTCTCCGACTACGCTCAATTAATTGATGTTATCCTCATGAAAGTCATTCTTGAAGTTAAACTCTACAAAAGCCTTTGCAGAATTTGTTACAATGACAGCGTAAACTCTATTCCAAATACGCTTACTTAGGCTGAATCTTTTGTCATTCTGTTTGCGTCTCTTTTTTATTTGCTTGCGAAGAATAATTCCACGACCTGAGTATTATCTGTATTGTTTTCAATTTTCTTTCAAAATATACTAATTAGCTCGAATGACTGGTTATATTTAGCAAATAAAGGATTTTGTAAGTGATAAAACTAATACTAACATATAATAGATTTGAATCGTTTCCTTAATGTACGAAATATTATAAATAGTCTAATTCTTGTTTTATTTCGTATGTCTAAGTCAAATAATAAGTAATGTAACCAATTTTCATTCTTAACCTTTTTTTCTCTGCATCTAGACAAAACATATATTTTTTCAGAGTATAAAATCGCATCTTTCTCACAATACTTGTAAGCGTACTTCAACAATCGTTTATATAAACAGCAATATAATTCATAGATATCAGTATCAGAATAATCTTTTACCATTGCTGTATAACTTGTACCTGATTCTCTAACTAATCTATAAGCACTCATAACTTCAGGCATACAGTATATTTTACCATAACATAAGTATAAAAAAGCATTTACACGATCGCCAGGAACTAAACATGTATCCATTAACAAAGCGTCAGATAAAGCATCCCCTTTATTGTAAAAATTTCTGCACATAATTGATGCTGTTTGCCCAGGTAGTAATCCATTAATGTAATGTTTCCACTCATAGTAACAATTGGTACATTCGGGATAAGGCTCGTTAATTGATTTCCCTGTTTTATCAACTACTGTTGTTCTGGCGGCTACAGCAACCACATCATTATTTGCTTCTAAAAAATCAAATTGTCGCTGAAGTTTATTGCAATCTGTCCAATAATCATCTAATTCGAGGAATGCAATATACTTTCCTTTCGCTCTCTTACCTAAATCAATATAGTTATTAACTGCACCAATATTTTTATCCCTGTAAATAATCTTGAAAAAATTAGGGTAATTCACTTCATACTCTTTCAAAATTATACGTGAACCATCTGGAGAACAATCTTCTCCTATCAATACCTCCATATTAAAATTAATTCTTTGCATCAAAATACTATCTAGAGCTTTTCTAATATAATTCTCATGACCATAAGTGGTTGAGATAACTGTAAGCATAACTTCACCCATTATTTAACTCCAACAATAAAGCAAATTATTCATAAATCTAATTATTATAAATTCATTGTAACTATTCAGCAACCATAGAAAAAAACTATGTTATTTCTTCAATGCAGAGCAAGCTCAAAGGCGTGAAAAAAGCCAATGCCAATTTTGATGGCATTACCGATAAAGGACAGTAAACCCATGTATTCTTCTGCTCTATTTCTGCTTCATAGGCACTCGTATACTCTTTGGATTTTGTTTTATGTTTCAGCATGAATATTGTCAAACTGGATATTGAGCATTTCTAAGAACAGATACACTTTCCTCTTTGCGTTTCTAAACCTGCCGATAAGTGAATAATTATACCACGCTTCACTTTGCTTTGTTTTTACACTGTGGATTTGACTACAAAACTTTTCTCCTAGGCTTCAGTAATTATTCTATCGTATTTACAACTTTACTTTCTGATTGTAGATGCATTGTGCGCTTTCCTTCCGAAAAAATCGTCTTTTCATTAGCTTTCTTCACCCGCAAACGCAACTCTTTGAATTTTGCAGCCCGTTTTTGACCGGGATTGTGTTCAGCCATACTGTTAAGCTCACTCAAAAAACGAGGTATAATATAGAATGTGACTTTCAATCTGGCTTCCAACAATCACAGAAGATGACTCCTTGGTAATCAGGTAGCACATCTGTTGACTGATTACTTTCGTATCCACACTTGTTCAAACAGTTATATATCTTTTTGAACCCAATGTAACCTATCGGCTATGTCTGCATCTGCTTCATCGCACCGCATTAGTTCACGACCAGACAGCTTTTGACGGATAGTCTGCCAAAATAGCCTTATCTTCATCACAACATAGAAACCACAATGTTTTTATTGTTCAGTTGAAAGCGATATATTTATTATACACACCACCTTGCTGATAATTGCATGAAGCCTGTTGACATTTGCAGTGCCTAATGTTTTTTGCATTAACGAGAGATTGAAGATTCTCGCCAAACTGTATGTTACCTTTTATGTCCTTAGGAGAAATGACAATTTTGGACTTAACTAAAAACGACACCTCGTTAAAGCTTTTCAAGCGCTGTGGTTTCAGCCTCAACCACAGCGTCAATAACGTGGCAAGTTCCTTACACGTAAGCCTCTGAAGCGCACTTATCCTGATACAAACAGGTAGTATAATCGCCATTCGTATACTGTTTTGTTTCATCAAGATCTGACAGGACTAAAATGTTGGCTCTTTTAAATAACGGGGTTTGGATATACCGTAAATATTTCGCTTTTGTGTATTTGATAAATAGGATTATTAGAGGAAATGTTAAGCTAATTTAAAGAGAATATCCTAGCTACATTTATACTTTTCTCATTTACAAATCTGCTCTGTATTTAATACAAGTATACATGATTTCTTGGGCGCTGAACAGTTAATAATAAACAAAGAATATAGCAAACAACCCTAAACCATGAGCTTTATTTATGATTGGAATAATGCACAACCTCTAAAATCATCAGTTTCTTCATTAATTACTTATCCAATCCACTTCCCTGCCCATAATAAGCTCCTGCTCCATGCTTTCTGAAATAGTGCTTATCTAGCACGTATTGTTTCAGTTCGCTTTTGGGGTTCAACTGCATTGTTTTCATCGCCATTTCCGCAACGGTTTCAAGTACAACCGCATGATAAACCGACTCAGCCGCGTTTTTTCCCCATGTAAAAGGACCGTGGTTTTTAACTAAAATTGCCGGGATTGCCATGATATCGTTATCCATTTGATTCAAGGTTTCTACGATAACCTTGCCGGTATTAGCTTCATATGCCTCATTTACCTCTTGCTCAGTCAATTCGCGGGTACAAGGGATATCGCCATAGAAATAATCGGCGTGCGTCGTGCCGAGTGCCGGAACGGGAAGTCCAGCCTGCGCAAACGCGACAGCATTGACAGAGTGGGTATGCGTAATACCGCCGATTTTTGGAAAGGCTCTGTACAGCTCCAAGTGCGTTGCGGTATCGGAGGAGGGCTTCCATTTTCCCTCAACAACCTCACCTGTTTGCACATTGACAACTACCATATCTTCAGCCGTCATTTGTTCATAGGCAACGCCGGATGGCTTAATCACCATATTGCCCGACGTGCGGTCAATTCCGCTGACATTGCCCCATGTAATAATCACAATGCCACGTTTATGCAATTCTAAATTGGCTTCACAAACCTCTTGTTTAAGCTGTTCTAACATCAAACCCCACCATAAATCTTCTCTACCAAGCTGTCCCAATCGCCTGACGCTCTCAGGGCGTGCTCGATGATTTCTCTGACTGCGCCGTGACCGCCGTTGACGGTGCTGACGTAGTCAGCAATTCTTTTAATTTCTTCGCAGCTGTCTGCCGGACAGGCTTTAAATCCTGCCAACTGCATCGGCAACAAATCATTCAAATCATCGCCGATATAGCCGAGCTGCTCCTTTGATAGTTGATTATCCTCCATGAACGAAAGCAAAAAGCTTTGCTTATCTTTGACGTTCTGAAAGACGTGATCGACTTTTAAATCGCTCATTCTTCGCGCAGTAGCGACACATTCTCTGCCGGTCAGGACTACGGTTTTTATTCCTATTGCCTTTGCGGCGAAGAAGCCTGCCGCATCCTTAGTGCAAAACTTTTTTAACTCGTTACCGTGCTCATCATAGTAGATACCGGCATCGGTCAACGTGCCATCCACGTCTATCACCAGATAGCTTAATTCTGAAAATTGACTCATTTTTTTCGTTTGATTTTTGACATGGCGGCAGGAATCAACTCATTCTTATAAAAGTTCATCTTGCGCTGCCGCTTGTATTTCTTATATTCCTTGCCAAATCCGCATGAAACCGCCTCGTTCCAGAACGGTTCATCCAGATACCCCGGATAATCGGCGTTCCACGGTTTTTTCCAGATATAATGGATGATTTTCACATCATCATCCAAATCACTGTTATCACAATGCAATTGATAATTAAAGTCGTTTGAAAGCATCCGACAATTGCCGCCAAGCATAATATTGAGTATATCCTGATCAGCACATCTCAGCATGTCGCTATATGCGGCGATTGCCTTGAAAAAAGCTTCCTTTTTTATCTCACCGCCGATTTTTTTATTATTCATCAACAGAATTCCCGCATTAAAATATACCTGTTGCGGAATTCCAAGAACCTCTTTTAATTCTGTTCTGGTGTTCTTTATCTCACCGATATCTTTACTGGCTGCAATATAATAATCCGATATATCCGTATCGTATAATGCAGCAATGTCACTTCTCACTATTATATCGCCGTCAAGCCACAATATTTTCTCTTCATCTGCAATGTAGGGCAACATAATTCTGTAATATGTTTCAATCGAAAGAAGCGGATTATCACAAAGAGAAGCGTCCTTAAACCACTCCTTTTCAATAAAAAACTCCCGTATTGTATTATCGTAGCTTTCTACAAGATTGCGCAATATCTTTCGGTTGGTTACCGTTAAATCATTATACATCAAGATAAAATTTATTGGTCTTGAAGCGTGCCGACAGAGTGAATGAAGCATAACCCTCGTTGGAAACATAAAGTTATCATTGAGTGCTATGGCAATATTCATATATTCTTTTTCAGACATACCGCTATTCCTCGTTCGTGTCATACGCTGACGGCGTGATGAAACGCACATTTAATCCCATATTACGGATTGCCTTGGCGACAGCCACATTGAAGTTGTGACCATGCTCGGTATACGTCCGCAAATCGGAACTGAAATAGTTCGTACCGTCAATCGAGTAACCGTCAGCGCCGGCGATGGAAACCATGCCGACCTCCATCTGCTTCAGCAGCGTCAGCAGCATCAGCAGACTGTTGCAGCCCTGCTCAAAGGTGCCGGAAAGGCTGTTGTAGTTGATTTGAAAATCAGATTTTTCCTTCGGTAAATTCGACGTTGCAATGACTTTGCAGCCGATGCTGTCGAGCTTCGAGAATCGCTTGCTGTTGCTGAAAAACACATAATCGCAGGCGAAATCCTCCGGTACAAAGTTGACGCCGATTACCAACGGCTTTTTATCATTAATATAAGTAATAATCTCGTTTTGGTGTGACGCAATCGTCGCGCCGGGCGCAATCAGGAGAACCTCTTTGTTTTCCAGCTCCTGATATAACCTTGCTCTGTCGGCAGTATCGTCAATACTGTTGTTGAGGTACTCCTCATAGAGCCTGTCCGCGTATTCCTTGTCAAACGCGGTCTTTTTGCTTTTGTCAATTCGCGCCAAAATCGTATCAATATCGCGGTTGGTCAAATCGCCTTTATTGAGGTAATGCTCCGCGTAATTGCGGTGCAGATTGAAGCGAGCCGAGAGGAAATACGCAGGCAAATAGCCCCATTCCGTCTCGCCCTTCATCGGCGCGATATGATCCTGAATCGCGTCGAGCATAAAATCTATATCATAATTTTTATCGAAATACTCATTGATGTAGTCGGCAATCAATTCAATCGGCAAATTGCCGGGGATTCTTCCCATACCCATCAGACTGCCATCAACCGTAATAGAACGGTTGAGGTGCTTATCCAAAAACTTCTGCGCCAGACTAAAGCTCAGCGACATATTTTCGTGCAAATGCAGCGCCACACGGATTGACCTGTCCATGTTGTGATCGACCAGACTGACGATTCTGTCCAAATCACGGCGCTTCATGCTGCCGAAGGTGTCAACAATCGAAAACTGATACGGGTGAATCTCGTTGACCTGATTGATAATCCAGAGCAGCTGTTCGTCGGAATAGCCCATGATGTTAATCGGGTTGATGCTCAGCTTGTAGCCCTTCGCCTTGACCTCACGCGCAAATTCCATGCCCTCGGCAATGTCGTAATCGTGGGCGGTAATGCGAATCATCTCGATGCCCTTGCCGGAATACGGACTGAGCTTGTTGATGTCATAGTTGCTGCGCATAGCCATGCCGGAAAAGATTGTATTTCCGCAATCCTCCGGGAGCAGCTTGTTCAGCTCCTCAATGGTATTGCAGACGGTCACATCGGGGTCATAGCCCTCCACGTTCCGCAGGAATCCGACCTCGACAATATCCACATTCGCCTTAACGAGCGTATGAATAATATCGCGCGCGGTGCGGTAGCCCCACTTCCAATCGTTGATGTAGCCGCCGTCGCGAAGGGTACAATCTAAAATTTTCAAATCATTCGCCATCGCGATTTTGCTCCTTCATCATTTTGATGACCATATCTAAGTCCTTTTGCGTGTCCACCGACAGCGAGTGACAGTCGGGAACCAAGGACAGCTTTAACTGTTTGCCGTAGTCGAGAAAACGCAGAGTATCAATGCCCTCGATTTGCTCGAATCTGCCGGGCTGCGAATTTTTATAGAAGTCGAGCATCATCTTGTTGTAGCCGATAATGCCGACGTGCTTGTAATACTGAAAATCTATGGATTTGAACGGGTACGGAATCGGCGTGCGCGACATATACAATGCGTTCATTTGGTCGTCGAACACCATTTTGATGTTGGAAGCGTCCATCACCTGCGCCGGATCGTCAATCTGCGTAATGATATTCGTACCGAATTCAACATCCCGCGGAACAGTTTCGGGAATTGCCGCAACGATCGCGTCTGTGTTCATCAGCGGCTCATCACCGTTGAGCTGTAAGTAAAAATCCGCCTGCACCTTCTCGGAAACCTCCTGCAAGCGCATAGCGCCGTTAGGATGATTCGTAGAGGTCATTATTACCGGAATGTCATATTGCTCACAGACTTTTTTAATTCTGTCGTCATCGGTCGCCACATAGATTTCATCTAATTCCTTGACCGTGCTTACTCTTTTATATACCCACCAAATCATCGGATATCCAAGAATATCCTTCAACGGTTTTCCCGGCAGCCGCGTAGAAGCGTACCGCGCAGGGATAATGCCTACTACTTTCATTTTACATTACTCCAAGCTATTATAACAGCTTTTTATTAAAAAATCAACATTTTTCTTTATTTTTTTGCGTTCTATATATAACAAAAAAGGAAAGCAGAACGCCTTCCTATTAGTATTTTTGCAATCAGTAAGTACATGATTTAATTGGGTTTTATGTTCTATCGAATCATCTCATCAAAATTCACGCGCTCAAACACCTCTAATTTACCGCCGCGTGTCGCGTTAAATACACGGAAGGTACCGAGCTTGCGGCTGAGCTGCTCAACATCGCAAAACGCCAGAGTCGGCGCTCTCATATCATGGACAACCTGATCCTTGATATCCGTGTCATAGTTATCGACAAAGTAGTCCTTTACGCTCTTATCCTCGACAACATTTCCGTTTATATCAATGGATTTGGAATAATTATGGTCAATACCGAGGAGATATATCTCGGTGAATCCCATATAAACCGCGAATTGGATACACGTTGAAGTTACCGTGCCACGACAGCGAACCGCATGAGCGCAATCCAAGGAAAGTCCAAAGCTTTCCTTTAACTCGGAATTGTAATCCATCCAGAAATACTGCGCACCTTTTACATCAACGTTTTCATACCAATGCAAATTAACAGGAATAAAGGTAATTTCGGACGGAATCGCCTCTACATTGGGAATCGTATCTTTCAGAATCAAAATATCCTCGCTGATATAGTAAGTCGGACGCCACTTTGTCTGCGGAAAGAACTTAAATACACGGTTCATCGCAAATGTCGGAATACCGCTGTCCTGTAATCGGTTCAAATCCTCCGCGGTAAGGCTCGGTCCATTTCCGATGACGAAGCACTTCTCACCCTTGTGCGAGCCCTTCAAGGCACGAATCGCCTTGCCGTATTGAGTTGTTTCAAAATGCTGACTGTCACGGTTTTGCTTGCGGGCAGTCAGGGACGCTTTTATTCTTTTAATTGGCATCTATTCTTTCTCCCTTAAGTTTTCTAAATAAAGCTTTATTTAGCCAATACATTTTCATTTTTTTGGGAAAAGCAATTTCATATACATACGTAAAACTGTCTAATGGCGGGTGGTGTTGTTTTATTATTCTTACAAGCCGATTCTTAATTATCTGTTTACAATAATCACTATCAAGCTGATTGTACAAAGCATACAATCCATAACAACAATCTGTTAAATATCTTTCATACAGAAAAGAATTGAATTTTTTCAGTTCAGGAAGCAAATCCTCTCTATGCTTGTATTCCAGTAATTCTGAAACATTTAACCTTCTTTTAACTACTTTTCTTAAATTAGTTTGGATTGCCTCTGCGATTTCAAGCCTTTTTAATAATATGCATCTTTCATATCCGTCTGTCATCTCATGAAGATATTTACATAAACAAGAATGGAACGGTTTATCCATATCGTGTTCTGAAAAAAAGTTCAACATTTCCTCAAATGTTGAATAAGCATCCAAACGATGCCAATCATAATCTATATGTACTGTACTGTCATCTCTTTGATAATAATAGTAATGAACTTCAGGAATTAAAACAATTCTATCACAATCGTACATCCATAAATACGTACACGCGGCATCCTCTGCATACCTTCTGTCATTTGGGAAAAGGTGTTTCTTTACGACAGAGACATCAATCAATTTTGCTACAGGACCTCGAAATCGAGTGTCCATAGATGTACCGAGTTTTTCTATTGCATCCACATTACTTAACACAATATTTGCTTCCGCTAACGGCTTCTCATTTACTGCATCTTTTACCTGCTTAATATCACAAACAGCCATTTGCGAACGACTGTCTTGACAAGCTCTGTAAAGTCTATCCAAAAACTGTGAAGTAACCCAATCATCGCTATCAATAAAAGTAATGTACTTTCCCTGAGAATATTCTATTCCATTATTTCTGGCTACAGAAACCCCTTGATTCTTTTGATGAATCACTATGATTCTTGAGTCAATAGATACGTATTCGTCTGAAATTTGAGCACTGAAATCTTTAGACCCATCATCTATAAGTATTGCTTCAAAACCAACAAAAGTTTGCTCTAAAATACTATCAACACTACGTTTTAGATATATTTCAATATTATAAACCGGCACAACAACACTTATTCTTGGCATATTTCCCCTACTATAAGTTCTTTAAATAATGATTAGCCTTCAAAACAGATTGCTTATAAGTATACATTTGATTTGACAGATCTCTTTTTATTTCGCGCTCGTGATTGTACAACCATTTAAATGCACTTACCAGATTGTCTTCTCTTTCTAAATCTTGAACCGGCACAACAAAATGATTATAATCATCGAATAAATCCTTTGCAATCCCCTTTGATTTGACTGAATAGCCTATCACCAATGTAGGGATACAACTGGAGTAAGCTGCTATTGTAGCATGTGTTCTTGCTCCAACAAAGAAACGACATTGAGCAATATATCCTTTTAATTCTTCACAGTTTCCTCCAGAAATCAGATAAACTCTATTCGTATTTCTGTATTTTTCAAAAATCTCTCTATTTATAACATTATCATTATCGTGGATCCATTCAACATGCGGAATTAACAAAATATTCATGTTTGATTTTTTTAAAATATACTGAATTAAACTGAAAACATTTTGTCTTGTTATGCCCTTAATATGTTCACAACGTTCGGCTAATGGGCTTATATTCAAACCAATAATATCATTATTATACAACTCATCTGGTAATGCATTTTTCACTGTTTTTAAATTAAAAGCTGAATCTGCAACTAAAATAGTGTTCTTGTTTACCTTTTTTATTGCTTCGTAAGATATTGATTCTCTTGCTGTGATTAAATCAAACCTTGAGATATCATATGCAATAACCGGGTCTTCTAACAGTTCTGGTTCAATCGAACACCCCCACAGAACGGTCTTAATACCGTTACGACGAAACAATTCGTTAGCTCGAATCAATCCTTCTGTATCATTATAGCAATAATTGTCTCCCCCTATAGACAGTGCAACATCACCCTTTTTTGCACCTAATGCCTCTAGCATCAGCAAATCATCAATAGCATTTTGCTTGTTCCCTAATTTGAAATCGAAATATGCCTTTATCCATCTTAGATTCCATCGACGGACATCCTTAATCTCAAACATTTTATGGATGTCACAAAACTTATCAATCCCATATTTCTTATCATCATCCGGGCGAAAAGAAGCCAATGTTATTTTGTTATTCATATAATCCAACAACTCTGCAGTGGTTCGAACTAAAGCTTCACAGCCATGATTAGAACTGCCACCGTGATAATACAAAATATAATGCCTCATTTTTTTTCACCAATATGTTTGATTTTATGATACATCCTGCTAACGTTAACGCGCATTTTATGTCTTCGATGTCTTTTCACAAATGGGATATCATAATACTTTCTTAGTTCCTCACTCATCCAGTCTGTCTTGTCCTGAGGTTGCAAATACTTTTCAGCCAATTCTCTCCAGTTCAAACTCTCGACATCATTCCAAAAAGAGGAATACTCCTCCGGTTTTTCACACGGCTTATACAGTACAGGATTCCCACGTTTTGCATCATCCATAGTACGAGTAGCAAATGCTATTTCTTTACGGATATTCTCAAAGGCATTCTGCCCTTTTTCGCTATTAATTATAACTAAAGAAATACCTTTGTCATCGTCCTCAATAAAATCAGGTGCTGATTCTTGATAACCCCAATAATCCCCTATCGTGATATCTCCTTGTCGCTTTACAGTTGTATATGTACAGGAATAACAGCTTTCACGCAAATAATAATTTTTCAGGAATCCCGGTACGAAAGTGTCTCCCCAATCAGCTTCTGCGTCATTCTCAAATATACGCACACAAAAAAGCTTTTTCCAGCCAACTGCTTTGGATCGGAAAAGTATATTCTGCATTTTAGTCCCGGCAATTTCTTCTTCGCTCTTTACATACTTTCTAAATAATCCGGGAGAAGGTACTCCGTGACATAGAATATCAACAGTCAACAAATTAGGATAGTCTCTTCTTAGATAGTTTCGCAAGCCTGCAATCTGGCAAGGCGTTCCGGAAAATAATACTTGTTCGCCATTAATCAGATGCTTTTTTGCCTGTTGATATGATAATCCAATATCACTTTGAACATATTTAGAATTTTTCTGATACTCAAGCTCTTCCATGGAATGCGCTTCTGCATGGCGTACGACTAAACTCTCATCAACAATCGCACCATAGACATATCCCCCTGCTTTTATCACTTTTTTAGCCAAACAAGCAAAGACTCCGCCTGATGTGCTTTTGGCTCGTTCTGCATCATTTTTTACCAAAGCCGCACAAACAAGCAAATAATCATTTGGTTTGGTTGGATAATTAACCGGACATACTTGTTTGCATAAATTACAATTAACGCATTTCGTCTTATTTACATTGGGATATAAGAATCCTTGATTGTTTTCCATCATTGTAATTGCTTGACGATTGCACACATTCACACAAGCTGCACAGCCTGTACATTTATCTAAGTCACAAATACTCATATTATTGCTTTCTTAAATCAACTAATTCAGGTAATTTGACACTTCCCCACCAACGTTGTTCCCAAGGCATATTCTCGTTAAATCCTTCCTGAGTTTCAATCTCAAGTACGATTGCCGCATCAATATGGTCATAGAAGTGCCAACCACCATACTCATTTGCACCATACAATACCGGAGTTAACATATATCTCCCGGGGACAAGCTCGGACAAATCCGCTTCTAAAGGAATACTTATTACATCACCTGCTTGGCATGTAATTAATCTTGGTGCTAACAAGACGGACACCGAATTGCCATCCACTGTAACTACACGCGAACGATAACCTATATTTTGCAAAACTTTGTTTGCTTTTACGGTAAGCATAAACTGCAGTTTTTCACCAACTTTTATTTTCCAGATATCATGATTTAATATCCGAATTTCAGAAATTTTGATTCCATCTACCAAATCTTTACGTTGTCGTTTAAGATTCTCAAATGATACGATTTCCGGTGATTCTGAACGCAATCCCATGTACATTTCAATTGCTTCATCTACCATCCCCTCAAAAACGACCTTTCCCTGATTCAACACGATACATCTATCGCAAAGCTGACGAATCGTATTCATGTTATGAGAAACATATAAAACTGTTCTACCGTCCCGATCTGCTGCCTCTTTCATTTTATCAAGACACTTTTTTTGAAACGCCATATCGCCAACTGCCAGCACCTCATCCATAATCATAATTTCAGAGTCAAGATGTGCTGCAACCGAGAACGCAAGCTTAACAAACATACCGCTTGAGTAACGCTTAACGGGAGTATCAATAAAATCCCTCACCTCGGAGAAGTCTATAATCTGCTCCATTTTTGCATCGATTTCCTGTTTGGTCATACCGAGAATAGCGCCGTTCATATAAACGTTTTCGCGACCTGTCAGTTCTCCGTTGAAACCGGTTCCCACCTCTAACATGGATGCGATACGACCGTAGATATCAATTTCCCCCTCTGTGGGTGCGGTTACTTTTGATAAAAGCTTTAGCAGCGTACTCTTTCCGGCACCGTTACTGCCGATGATTCCGACGGCCTCTCCCTGATAGATAGTCAAATCAATGCCGTTAAGCGCCATGAAAGTTTGTCCTTTTATACGTTCACCTTCACCTATTTTTGTATTAGGATCCTCTTTGCCTCGCACACGAGCAAACCAACTCTGCAAGTCTGCTTGTAAGGTACCTCCGCCAATTTGACCAAGGCGGTACATCTTTTTTACTCCGGATACCTGTATAGCAACAGGTCTGTTTTCGTTTATTTCTGCCATTTTTCCTCCATCACACAGTATCCATAAAGGTTCTCTCGACTTTGTTGAATACCATGATTCCGAATACAATCACTAAAATAGTAAATATCCACGATGTTGTTAAAAAGAAAGGATCAATTGTACCTTTGCCCAAAACAGCATATCGCAACACTTCAACAGGCATAGTAACGGGGTTAATCATAATAATCATTTTTAACACATTGTTGTTGAATTGTGAGTCCAATTGCGACAATGGATATACGATAGGCGTAGCATACATCCAAAGAGAAACGCCGAATCCAACCAATACAGATAAATCTCTGTACTTTGTCGTCATACTGGATATAATAATGCCCAATCCCATCCCCATCATGCCGAGATGTATCAAAACTATAGGAATCAATGAAAACGCCCACCAATTAGGTGACAGCTGACCAATAATAACATAATAAATGACAAACGCCATCGCTATACCAAATTGAATCAAAAACTGAATCATTGTCGACAATACATTAGAAATCGGTGTTGTCAAACGCGGAAAATAAACTTTTCCAAAAACTGCTGCATTAGATGTAAATGTTGTGGCATTATTTGTCAGACACGTTGAAAAAAACGTCCAAATCGCAGTACTTGTCATATAAAATGCCATCTGTGGAATTCCGTCTGTACCCATTCCGGCAATACCGCCAAATACAAAAGCATATATAAAACTGGTGATAATCGGATTTAGCACTATCCACGCAGGACCTAAAATTGTCTGCTTATAAGTGACCACGAAAGATCTTTTGGTAAACAACCATATTAAATCTTTGTATTGCCAAACCTCTTTCAGCTTTAAATCAAACCACCTATGCTTTGACGAGATGTGGGAATGATACTTTTGATAATTGTTTTGTATATCAGACAACGAACTTCTCTCCCTCAATACTATTTAATCCGTTTTGCCGGAACACCTGCAATTGTAATTCCCGGTTCTGTAAACGATTTATTGACTACTGCATTGGCGCCTATGGTAATATGATCGGCTATCTGAACGTTTCCGATAACAACCGCGCCAAAGCCAATATCGACATTATTACCAATCACAGGACACGCCTCGCTGTTACCGCTGTTTCCGATGCAGTTATTGCCATGCAGCTTGCAATTTTTTCCGATTCTCGAATTCGGATTTACTATAATACTGCCATGATGAAAGATGGTTAATCCTTCCTCAAAGCAATTGGTATCTATATAAAAACCGAGTTGATTGCCTAATCGGTTTTTCTTGCGTTCATAATACAAAGCACAGAACTTACCCAACAGTGAACTGCCGCAGTTTCGATAATACTCTTCTTTCCGTAAATAGACTAAAAACTCCCCTATATAATACTCCGCGTCTTTGGCGCGTTTCATATATGCTTTCCTGGAATTCTCATCACCGTTGTGCAAGTAACCGTTATCCTCTTGCAAATAACGCTGCAAATCGGATTTTGTCTGTATCATTTAGGTGTTACCTTTCTAATTAATACTCTAAAATAATAACAAGAAATTGCGTTTGCTAATCGAAGCTTACTAATACCCAGATATTTTGCTTGATCTGCAAATCCTATAGTATTCTTCACAGTCATATGATAATTAAAAAACTCGGAATCTACGCGCTGTTTAGAATAATGAAATTGCCGTATTCGTTCTTTTACATCCAAAGCATAGCCTTGAGGATTATTTGCTAAAAGCTGAACATAGTGTTTTGTTAAACCATCATCGCGATATTCTGTGATATAGATAATCTTATTGAACCATCTTATTTTATAGCCATCTTCTGCCATCCGGTTCCACACAATACTTTCGGTTAAAAACCGTTCATTCTCAAACACAGGAAAAGGATAGCGTTTTATCACATCTGTATAATATACCTCTGCTTTATCACCAAATATACGGAGCTTTTCACGCTCCAGAGCAGTTGCATCTATATAATCGCCCTCAAAAGTCTCGCCGATTAATTGGTTAGCAGAATAACCGCGATTTCCGGAAACGCCGGCAAAGCTATCATTTGCGGAAATAGATTGTTCCCATTTAAGGATACTTGCAATTGCATCCGGCATTAAATAGTCATCGGAATCCACGATAAAAAACAAAAATCCCTTTGCCAATTCGACACCTGTGTTAATCGCAGTATGTTTTCCGCCGTTTTCTTTTTTGAAATATCGAATTGGGAACAACGTGCATTTTTTCTGTAATTGTCTAATCAATTCTTCTGTATTATCAGTTGAACCATCGTCTACAACCAACCATTCAAATTGGTATGAAGTCTGTTTACAAAGTGATTGATAAAGACATTCTAAGGTATTAGCTCGATTATACGTCGGCGTAAAAACCGTTATATATTTCTCCATACTAACGCTTTCCTCTGTATTTTATTCGCCTTATAATCTGAAACAAATATTCACCCGGCTTTTCGCCAAAATAATAAACACATTTCTTAAATAACATATTCTCACTGTTTTCCGGATTGTTAATCCATGAACCCAAATAATGATGCGTTGAAATAGAATTCTTAGTAATTTTAATTTTTCCAAAACAATTCATCGTGTCAAAATATTCTGTTGGATAAATAACACCACCATCAATGATTTGAATTTTATCCTTTTGTATAAAACCGCGCATTTCAAAAAAACTCCGGTATAAAATCGGACTTGCGACCACATTGTCTTTATCAAAATGCATTTCTTTATATAATTTAAGCAAATCAATCAAGATGGGGTTGTTTGGTACAGAGCCAAAGCCTAATCCCGGCGCGACATATAGCTGTCGATTAAAATCTTTCTCTATCCCCCAAAAAGATTGATTGTCAATCAGATGCTCATAGTCCTTAAGCAGTTGTACATCTACATCGAGGTAAATACCGCCATAAGTATTGATTACATCAAATCTTGCATAATCTGCAATAAACGCCCAATTCTTTGCTGCGGCCGCTTCACGCATAAAAGCAATCTTATTTATATCATAATTACTCTCATCCCATTTAATTATTTTGTAATTCGGACAAACCGTCTTCCATTCATCTATATACGCCTGATTCTCTTTCGGTATCTGACCGTCTCCAAACCAGCAATAATGTATGATTTTGGGTATCGCCATATTACTCTCCCAATATTACCCTATTAAAACCCTATCCCTGTCACGCTTCTGACCTTACAGCACAGCCAAAAGCTTTTGTCTGCAAAGGAATACCAAAACCTGTTTTTCCCGCGAATGGAGCGCAACTCATCTCTGCTGAGCTTACATTCTTTTACATGCTGATTGATTCTGGAAACTGCTTGTTCTTTTTCCGGATTTTTCAAATACTTGAGCAAAGATTGTCCTGAAAAAACACAGGAAGAAAACAAATTTATTCTTGCCTGAGAAGCTAATGTAGGATAGTATTTCTCAATATATTGTTGTCTGTTATACTTACCTTCCAACGCGTCCAACCGGCGAAGGTTGAAACTTTCGCCCATAATGCTGTTCCCACGCTGGAAATAGTGATACATCGTTTTGTTGATTTTCGTTACCCGTTTGGCTCTGCCGAATATCTGATAAGTCCAAAACTCATCTTCATTCAGTTTCCCAAACGGAAAAGGAACATCCAAAACAAGTTCTGCTTTATATAGTTTATTCCATACATGCTGATGGAACGGATTCTCATTTATCAAGCCGGACAAACCGTCGACAGCAGAATAACTCGTCACCGATAAATCATCCTGAAACGTATCGAAATGATTGTCCTCATAAAACTTAACGACACTGCATTCTATGATATCGCTTTTTTCTGCCAGCAGGGTATGCAGCATAACCTCGAAATAATCCGGTGTAACGACATCGTCGCTATCAATAAAACTGATATACTTTCCGGTTGCAAAAGGCATCCCGGCATTACGCGCGTCTGACAAACCACCGTTTTTTTTATGAATCGCCCTGATGCGGTCGTCTTTTTTGACCCAAGCATCACAAATACGAGCACATTTATCACAGGAGCCGTCATCCACCAAAATAATTTCCAAGTTGTGATATGTCTGGCAAAGCAAGCTTTCGATACATCTGTCTAAGTAGGTATCCACTTGATAAACAGGAACAATAACGCTGATGAACTGCTGCATTAATTCACATCCCAATTCGGTTTTCGGAGCATTCCATAGATATTATGTACTGTACAATATAGATGAGGCATATACAATAATCCGAAAAGTATTGTTTTATTACGCTTATTTAATTGTTCAGATTGTTTCCCATACTCCTTAAGGTGCTTCCGAACAACTTCTTTTTCACTCGATTTGTGTTGTAATAGACTTTGATACAAAAACGATTCTGTTGAAACCAATCGATTGAAAGCAATTTGTTTTAAATGTTGATTTGTTAAATGCGCATACATATATTGGCATACGTATATAGAATCCTTTAATTTTTTTACCTCATTAAGAGTATTGGTAGCAGATTCCTGCCTTACAATATAATTATATTTACAGATATCAATAAACTTCATTGTTTGCGCATTATTCAGTATTTGAAAGAAAAATAAAAAATCCTCGTTATTAACTAATGTCTCGTTAAATCTAATAAACTCAATTATGGATTTTCTGACTATTTTATTCCAAAGACTTCCGGTAAACCGCTTGCCAAGCAAAAAATACTCTATGGCTTCCTCGCGGTTTTGTATCAATATTTCACCGCTGCCGCCAACATTTTTGGTTTCACCATTCTCTATTCTTTTATAGCTGCAATGCACAACATCCGTATCTGCTTCAAAACTCGAAATCAATACTTCATACATATCTATATCAATTGTATCATCGCTGTCAACAAAGGTAATAAAATCACCGGTTACACAACTAAGCCCTTTATTTCGTGCTGCTGAAACTCCGCTGTTTCTCTGGTGAATTACAATAACATTTTCACAATTATTCGCATATGAATCACTAATCCCGGTACTCTTGTCAAATGAGCCGTCATCGATTATTATAATTTCAATGTCCCGATATGTTTGCGAAACTATGCTTTCAAGACAGTTTTCCAAAGTTGTTTCGACATTATATACAGGAACAACAATTGATAGTTTCATGCTTTCACCGTTTAAGTCTATAATCAGGCAGCAAAGAATATTCTTTAGAGCCAATATATTCGTAAGCATCCTTCATGCCTTTTTTTGTCAAGTCAAGACATTGCTTATCATTCCTCTTTAGAATATAATAAATCCATTCGTAAAGAATAGTACACATTTTTTTATAAGCAAAGCAAATACGGGCTGAAAATCTACCTATTGCATTCTTTTGACTCAAATAAATAAATCTGTGCCAAAAGACAACCATATTAAAGGCAGAACAAAACTTGACAACCTCCTGATTGTTTCGCGTAGAGGTTTTTGCATCTGCATGCTCATACGAGGCATTTGTTACAACAATGGTTTTATATCCCATAAGATATGCCTTATAAAACATCACTGTATCATCTATAGCTGCATAATTATTCATTTCAAGCCATTTCTCATCTTCAAAACGCACTTTTTTCAGTTCATCAATATTTGCATAGAAACACGTCCACGCTGCGGACTGTGTAAAATAATACTTCCTGTTTTCTTTTAAATTTCTATTAAAAGAATACCCTGCTCCCCTTAAAATTGTGCAATAATTGTTTTTGTGAAAAACGGTCGGTGCAGCCGTTCCCAATAATGCTCCGATAAAAGTCTTGAATCCTTTAGGCGGCAAAAAACTGTAAAGAGGAGCAATTGATAATGAACCAATGCGCTGCTCAAGCGGTTCGTGCAGTTTCTGTACGAAGTCACTTTCAAAATTCACATCGTCATCGCATATTAATGCATACTGAGTCTTACATACCGTAATACCATACATTCTTTGGGAAACCATACCTTTTTTTGAATAATAAAAGGTTTCCCATCCTAATTGCTGTTCAGGCAATTCATACCCTTCGGGTAAGACAACGATAACTTCTTTAGGCTGCGGCGATAAGTTGGCAATTGAATCCAGCAGCTTTTGATATTTTTCATTTGCTTTTCCAATTGTCCTAATAATAACCGAATAATCTATATCCATTTAAAAATCTTCCTTGTAATCGTTATTTAATACAATTAAAATTAAAACAGCCTGAGCAATAATCTGTAAAAGGATTTTTTATAATATTTCAAATCAACAACTTCTAAATTACGACTGCTGTTATATGTATGAATTCCGGCAGGTGTTTTACCATTATTCAACGAAATATCATTTGGCGTTAGCTTGAAAACAACCTTCTCCTGATAATCCGATTCCATATTCTTTACAGAAATAAAGCTTAACTCCCTTCCGTAATCCCCTTCACAGTTTTGCGCTACGCGAATAACTGAATCTCCGGAAATAATCATATTTCCGCCCGGACGCGCTACCGACATATCCTTGGTGATGGTTTTTACAGGTTGAAAAACAGAACCATCATACTTCATTAATACTAATTCGCCATCTGCAGAATCCGCTTTCTGTTTCAAAGCCAATGCAAATAAATCCTCTCCGACTTGAAACGGCGTTGTATCCGCTAATCTCATTTTTTTATCGATTACGCTTATTTTTTCCCATTTATTTGGAAAATCAAGTGCGCGATAGAAAAACAAGTTGTTTGACTCACCGCATTCAGGCATCATATATATCTGGTTGTTATACGAAAACACCACAGGATATGAAAGATGGTAATCCTCTTTTATTATCTCAGAAAAATCGGTAAATTTGTCTTTTTCGGTATCATATTTTGAAACAGAAATAACGCCTCTTCCTAATTTATAAGAAAAATACTCCGCAAACAAATACGTCTCATCTTTATAGTCAAATAAAAAAGGATCGGCATACCATCCGCGATGCCCGTTTGGAATAACAGTAAAGGGAATCTCGGTATTACGAAAAGAGGTATCCGCTTTCTTTCTGTATGCTATATTCCATGTTTCTATTCTTAATCCCATTTACCGGTACCCTCTTTAAACACGGTTCAACATATCTTCCACTGCTCTCACAGTGTTCTCCGTGCTGAAATACTTTCCTCTGATTTGTGCTTGCTTTTTATAGTATGCAAGTTGTTCGGGGTTCTTCAATAATGATTTTACCCCTTCATACAAAGCTTCCTCGTTATTATCGGTAACAACCCCATACTCGTTATGCTCGCCAAGCATCTCCTTCATACCTGAAACCTCGACCGTACATACCGGCGTACCAACAATAAGCGCTTCGGTTGCCGCTGTAGAAAATCCCTCAGAAATCGAGCTGCAAACATACAAGTCGCATTTTGATACATATTTATATGGATTAGTATGGTAACCCAGGAAGATAAACGTTCCTTCTAAACCGTTAGCTTTCAAATAAGATGTAATTTCATCTCTTTGATATCCCTCTCCAAGAATATATATTTTATTTTTTATTCCATCATCAAGCAGCTTCTTATGTATTCTCGCAAGACGATCGAACCCTTTTATTGGCGCGATTTTTCCGACAGAACAAAGATTAAGGCAATCATTATCAAAAATCACATCCTCCACCGGCTCGAACGATTTTTGATAAACCTCTTCAGTCTCATTTGTATTGTACAAAACTTCAATATCACCATAATAATCCATCGTCTGACAAAAATAATTCTTTACCCATTCGGATACACAAACGATATTATCAAATCGACTATACAACTCTTTTGCTTCCGCAATATTACGGAATCCTATTTTCGCTGTATCAGGAGATTCAAATCGGCAATGTATCCAGCAAATCTTCTTTATATCTTTATCATTACATCCTGCAACAATGCGAGCAGTCGGACCTTCCAAATAGGAAATAATAATATCAAAGTGCTCAGTAATGAAGCGTTTATATAATGTTTCAGGCTTAAACAACTTCAAAATCTGACTATTGCCCTTGAAGGTCTTTTTAAAACAAGCTTTATAGCGGATATCTTCTTTCAAAAACTGTTCATTGACGCCACCGGGAAATAATGTCTGAACAGTAATGTCAAATTGCTTTCTGTCTATATTATTGACAAGATTAACCAGCACCTTCTCCGCACCGCCGACGGACAGATTCGGAATAAAAAAAAGTATTCTTTTCATCAAATCACCTAAACATGCTCACGCTGGGTATGTTTGAGATAAACCGTCAATGCTGCGCCGAACGGATACATCAGAACAGTCAGTAACTTTCGCGGCGAAGCGGAAATGCATGGCTGTTTGGATAAAATGCAGGACGAAACATAATGAATCGTCTTTTTGACCGTAAAGGCAAGTGGTACGCCCTTGAGCGAAATATCTAAAAGCCGTTGCTCACGAAAGCTCTTTGGACTTCTCAAATACTGCTTAAAGACTGTGTTTGTCATGCCGTCTGTTTGATAATCAACGTAACACAGCTTTTCGTTAAGCGCCAGAAAATCATATTTCTTACTGATTTTGATGTGTAAATAATGTGGATTAAAATCCCTCTCGTCCGGAAACTCCTTCATTGGTGCGACTGACTTATATAAATCGGTTCTGACAAAATTTTTGCGGTCACCGTTCGTAATCGGATATTTGCCAACCATCAAATCAATCAGGTTTATCGTTTTTTGATTTGGTAACAGATCACCGATAACCTCTCCGTCTGGTGTGCAATCTAATCCTGTGATACCAGCAATATCCTTGCTTCCGTTGGCTCGCCAGTAATTGACAACCTTTTCAATCGCATCGTCTGCCAGATAATCATCGCTGTCAACGCAGACCGACAACTCTGTATCCATCACCGCAATGGCAGCATTGTAACCGGTGGAAAGACCACCGTTTTCTTTATATAGGTATTGGATTTCAAAGCCATTGTCCTTTTTTTGCCACTCTTCAACCAGTTCTTTAGTATTATCTGTCGAACCGTCGTCCACAACCAGCCAGATAAAATCCTTTAAGGTCTGTCGGCAGAGCGCCTCATAGCCATTATGCAGACAATAGGCGCGGTTATAGGTCGGCGTGAAAACTGTGATTGTTGGTTTCATGCTATCTGTCCTATCTCGTCGGCAACTTTTGTTTTAGCGGTATCATTTTTCTTTCTTTTAAGATACGCGCCGAGTATTCTAACAGTTAAGTTAAATCCAAAAATTTTATATACAAAATTACTCAACTTCGTTTTATTTGAGTTGCTATAAGAGCACACAGGAGATGTTTGCTTAAACATCGGCTTTACCTCTTGCAACTCTGTGCGATTCAAGCGATTAGCTAACCCCAATGCACAAAACCAAAGGTAAGAAGCAAAGCAAAGCTCTTCAGCTTTTACATCATTTGTATTCTTATCATAAAAATTGATACTATCTTGAACAATCTCAAGCATATCTAAAATATTTTTCTTTTTAATATTTCCCGTTACTGAACCGTCTCTACCTGCACGGTATATATACAAAGGATAATCAAGGACTTCAACATACCGCAAACACCTTAGCAGACGAATCATCCATTCATTATCTTCACAAATAAGATTTGTGTTAAAAAATAAATTATTATTAATTAAAAAATCTCTTTTTAGTATCTTGGTATATGCTGCCACTTCCAAGTTGCCGTTATTAAGCAACGAACGATAGAAGCTTTTTGTAGAAGAGGTATCGAACTCTTTGAGATTTTTATGTTCGTTTCGTTGAAAATACCCTTTGCCTTCAATGTAATCATATGACGTAAATAAACACATTTCGATGTTTGGATGTTGAATAGCATATTCTAACATCATGTTTAAATCGATTTGGGGATTCCACCAGTCATCGCTATCAAGAAAAAGGACATACTTTCCTGAAGCTTTTTTCAAACCATAGTTTCTTGCGCTAGATGCACCTTCGTTTTTTTTGTGAAATACTTTTATGTTTGCATTATTTTCAGAATAATTGTCACAAATACTTTTTGAAGAATCTGTTGACCCATCATCAACCAAAATCAGTTCATAACTATCAAGCTGTTGCTTTATTACGCTTTCAATACATTGTTTCAAATATTTTTCTACATTATATATTGGTACAATCACACTTAACAGGGGCATCTTTTCACCTGCCTATAATCTATTTTTTATCATGCGGATGGCTTTCAGAATCAGCGCCGTGCCAAAACCAAACCGCCATTTGCAACATAGCATCAGTACCTTCCATGGCAAAGGCAATTTTTGGAGCTTCATCGTTTTGATAGCAGCGCGGTAATCACTGCTGCTGATATACTGCTTCATATATCCGGCAAACTGAAAGAAACTGCCATCGGGATTATTCATCTCGTTCATACCAATACCAAGAACGCTTAACGCGATGCGATTATTGAGCGCTTCCCGGAAATCAGCTGACAAATCATAATTGTCAAGTCTTTGCTGCATCAAGGCAAAGAGATGATGCCACTGATCGCTGAGATTTTGTCTGTATTTCTGTGTCAAGGAACCGGTAGTATACCGATAATGGTAAAATGGCTTGTCCAAATATACCGCCGATTGACAGCTTAACAGCGCATCCATATTAAACAAACCGTCTTCGCAAGAGCCGATTTGCTCGATATCAACAAACCGACAATTCTGAATCTTCTCGCGGCGGTATACCTTTCCCCAACAGGTTGTCATGTATTCCAGCCGCTCGGGATGGTCTAATTCTTCATTTGTCAAGCCAAACAACCGCCGGTAGATAATGCTTTGAAAGTCTTTTTTGTCATTAATTCTTAAATCTGATTCAAAGGTATGCTTTGGGTAGGTATTACCCTCGTATTCCTTTGCGTAAGTGAATAACAAACAGTCTAAATTCGGATTCTTCTCAAACTCGGATACACATTGTTGAACTGTATCCAAATCCAGCCAGTCATCACTGTCTACAAACATCACCAAATCGCCGGTTGCTGCTTGTAAACCGATGGTTCTCGCAAATGACACTCCGGACGGTGGTGTTTGGATGACAATTATTCGATTATCCTGAGATACAAATTCGCAGCATATCTTGTCTGAATTATCCGCTGAACCATCATCGATGAGGATGAGTTCTAAATGATTTTGATGCTGCTCAAGTGTGCTATTGATGCTTTGCACAACATATTTTTCAACATTGTGAACCGGTATAAGTACTGATATCATATTACTCATCATTACTATATTAAATATAGATCTAATATAAAATACGCTACATAAAACAGCGTTATTCCTAATCGTAGATTCTTTGAAATGGTTTCGTTGAATACTTTATTTAATAAATACGGGAACAGAATAAAATTAAAAATCAACGTATAACCCGGAAGACGTCCTGCCATGATGCCGCTGGTTAAAGATGCAACCGCATACATAACCACCGTTACCATAGACATATTAATGCAAATGTTGACTATGTGGTTATTAGCCGCAGCGATTTGTTTGCGTCCCACAAACGCAATCCCCACCGGAATAGCACTGACAACAATTCGTAGCGGATTGGAACCCGTTGCCTGTTGTAGGGTTTCTTCACTCATCCAGTTTGAGTTATAAATATATATATATAGCGCTATTGCAAAGCCAATCATAAGGATAATACTCAGTTTACCCCACGGCTTGAACTGCACCAACAGTATTACTGGAATCATGAGAATCGCACTATTATGTACCGTCATAGCAAGCAGCACTACCAATAAAGCAAAAATGACCCGTTTCTTTTTAATCATAAATGGAAAAGCCGCAAAGATGATACATGCCGCTAAAAACTGACGCATACCGTTCATCATCCAACCGTCGTAAATCATATTGGCAATAAACAAAAATATGGAAAAAACATAGTCGTCAGAATATCTACGATAAATCAAAACCAAAGGTAGACTCTGTAACAGGGCCATCAATACTCTAAACTTATTGAAGTCTGCGATACCTATACTTTTGGAAAAAGCAACCAGTAACGAATAACCAGGTCCTTTATCAATAGAATTCCAGTTTTGAAACACCTCGCTGACAGACATAGTATCGCTATTATAGCCACCTTGATAAGCATACATATCCCCGCGCATAAATACCGTCGTTACAAACCAAAAGATAGGGAAAAAAACAATAACAGCAAATAGAAAACTATATCGTTCTTCCTCCTGTCCTAATACCGTCACTTTTTTCTTGGTAACGCTTTTACTCAAAAGAGCGGCTATTCCTATCCAAATCAGAAGAACGATATCATTTGTGTACCTTATATCAAACATCGATTACATCCAACTCTACTCAAAATAAATCGCTTCCAGCTCCCTTTTTACCGCTGTAAAGCTGTAATCCATAGCGTACTGACAGGCAGTCTGTCCAACTCTTTCGGCTAATACTTCATCGTCAAGCAGTTTTAACACCCTGTCTGCCATTGCCTTATCATCATTTGCAGATACAAGAAAGCCTGTTTCTCCATCCTGAATCAGTTCCTTATGACCGCGGTTAATACTTGCGACGACCGGCGTTCCCGACAGCATTGCCTCGACGATATTAAGCGGCAGGCCTTCGCGGTAACTGCACGACATCAAAGCATCGACGATATGCTGATAGTCCTGCAAATGTGTGCAATACCCAAGCATTTTGACGTTATTCTCCACGCCGCAAGCCTTGATTTCAGCTTCCAGATTATCCTTTTCAGGACCGTTTCCGGCAATAAACAAAACAGCGTCAGGATATTTCTCTTTAATATATTTCATGGCGCGAATCGCCATTTTCTGATTTTTGTTGGGCAACAGCTCTCCGACACAAAGAAGGAGCTTTTGACTCTCGCCATAGCCCATCTCTTGCCTGAGCCTGCGCTTCTCCGCCTCATCTACAGGAAAATACCGCTTTTCATCTACTCCTACGCCATGAATATGCGCAACCTGGCAGTGAAATTTCTCCTTTGCAAGCCTGTAGTCCTCTTTTGTGATGGTAATCAAGGTATCATTTTTACGGGAAAAGTATTTTTCAATCGGATAGAATACCATCCAATTCTTCTTCGGCGCACCCTCATAAAAATGGAAGCCATGCGCTGTATAGATAAGTCTTGCGCCGTTTTTACGAGCTTGCTTGGCAGCAATGCGGGTAATAATACCGCCCATTGGTGTATTACAATGGATAACATCGTACTGCCCTTCGTTGATAACCTTTTTCAAAAGTCTTTCCGCTTTGAAATTATCAGCGCTTTTAGGCGAACGGGAAAACGGAATATCAAAGACTTTTTCAACAAAGTCCAGCTTCAAACCGTTTTTCTCGGCAAGATTATTGCGCGCCGCAACGTGCACTTCACAGTTATGGGCGTGCAGCACCTCTACCAAAGGCTTATGAAATTGGCAAATGTGACTCTGCACGGTTGCGGTCAGCAATACTCTCATTAAAAATCTTCCTTATCAGTATGGCAGATGCGTATTGAGGATATAATATGAATTAATCACTTTTTTGCGTCTGTCTGTTTCATTCAGGTTAACCACCCGAATGTTCATATCATAAAGCTCTTGGTTCATCAGCTTTTTCATGTCCAGATGATGTTGATCGGAAATACGTTTATCGAGCGGAACTCTAAGCAGCAAATCCAACAGCTTTCTGTTGTTGTAGGGAATGGTAATATCAAAACAGCCCTTCATAACGCCGATATCGAGTCCGCATTTGCCTCCATGCATCATTTCCCATACAAAGAAATCAGATTCATCGTAATTGAACAAATGCTCCTTGAGCTGTGTGTTTTTGATATATTCTTCAAAGTAGTTGTCGGTTTCTTTCAGCAACTTCCGATTGCCGAGAAAAATCTTATACAGCGAAGAATAATCTCTCGGTTTCAAGTCCGGCTTAAAAGCTGTTCTGCCGAAATATTTATAGGCATAAGCACGAATCGTTTCGGAAATCCAGGATTTAACCTCAACATCACAAACGTCATTTTGAATCAGCGTAATCTTTTTGCGCAAATCGCTGTCACTGTAGGTGCCGATATCGCCGTCATTGTGTTCGATAATCGCTTTATAGATTTCAAAATCCGCGATATCGTCATTCTTCTCAGGAATTTGATAGACAACATGTTTTACATGAAATTTATCGCTGATTTGTTTGGCTTTCTCTGCGTCTACCGACTCTCGATACATTGATATATAACTGAATGTCGTGTATTGATCATATACGCCATTCGCGGCAGCAAAGGTGGTATTACTGTCGATACCGCCCGTCAGTGAAATAGCCGGGCGCTTCCATTTCATCGGAATCAGCTTCATGTTATTCATCATGATGCGCGAAGCTTCTTTGATGACCTCGTTGTACTCGGCGTCTGTTTCGCACATTTTGATGGCTTTTTTAGGATAAAACCGCTCAACACAATAACCGGAACCGTCGAAGGTAACGTAAGTGTTGCAAACAATTCTTTTGATTTCCATGAAACAGGTGATATCTCCGGGCATATAATTGCCCATCATATAGTGATACCATTTATAGTTCACCAGACGTTTTACATAATCGTCTGTTTCAAGATTGCATAAATCGCCAATCAGGCGCATATGCGACGAAATATACTGTTTGCCATGAACAGTGCCGTAGCAGCCGTACTGCATCCCCGAAGCGTCCACGGTAAATTCAATGCACTTGCCGCAAACAGATCCGAAAATAAACAGTCCGGTCAGCTCGTCCAAACGTTCGAAATACGCGTCCGTACCATACGCTTTGCCAATATATTGCAAAAGCTTGTTTTCATCCGGCTCCATGGTGTACGGATTATAGGCGTGACCAATCAGGAAAAAGGTTCGATTGCCAATCTGTTGAAAGAACGCACTGACTGTTTGATAAACATAAAAGCGATAAACACCAACAATGTATTCTTTCCAATTGCCGTAGAACGGATAATCCTGCAGAACGCCGTTGTAATCTTCATCTGTAATTAAATAACCGCGTTCAAACAGGTGCTTTTGCAGATTTGGTTTCGTATTGAGTTGTTGCTTCAGATTCATCAAAAAACTCCTTCGTTTTCAATTTCATCCTACTAACAAGCTAACATATAACCATTTATAAATGAGATAAAACTATCTCCTTCAAACGCAACGTGAAAGGCTTTTTCCGAAAGCTTATAAACTGGTAAATATAACTCTACACGGTTGCGGTTAGCAATACTAAAATGTAACAACTTTCTCAAAAGGGTAAAAACGAATTAATTGTAAAAATAACATTCAAAGCTCGCGCACGGTTATCTGTCTCCTTGAGATTGACTACGCGTATATTCATGTCATATAAATCTTTGTTAAGATATTTCTTCACGTCTAAATGATGCTGATCTGAAATTCTCTTCTCCAACGGAGCACGGAACATCAAATCCAAAAAGCGACGGTTGTTATAGGCAAATGTAATATCAAAGCAATATTTCATCTCGGTAATATTCAAACCGCCCCAGCTACCCCAAGTCACTTCATTGTAGTGCATATCGGCAGGCGGATAGGATTCGGGTATTTTCTCATACTCAAAGTCTTTAATATACTGAGCGAATAGCTTATCAATTTGATGTGCTAAGCTGCGGTTCAAAATAAAAATCTTATAGAGATTTCTGAATAGTTTCGGGGAAAGCGGTGGGAATTTTTTACGTCCGTAATGCTTATACCAATAAGCTCTAATGGTTTCAGAAACCCAAGATTTTACTTCCACATCACATTTAGCATTATCTCTTAAATACAGTTTCTTGCGAATTTCATTATCATATAGTTCAGCAATGTAACCGTTATTATGTCGGAATAGTTCTCGCCTTGCTTCAAAATCCTTGATTGCGTCGTTGTTATCAGGAATCTGGAACTCGTGACGTGTTACGCCAAACTGCTCGGAAATCTTCTTTGCTGCTGCTGCATCGGGTATCTCTTTCTCGGCTGAGATATAACTGAAAGTTTCAAATTTATCATAGTTGCCGTTTGCAGCAGCAAAAGTAGTGTTACTGTCGATTCCGCCTGTAAGTGAAATCCAAGGATGTTGCCATTTCTTAGCAATCAATGTCATGTTGTTCCTGAGAATATCGCCTGCCTGACAAATAACAGTATCATATTCTTTTGAATCGTAAGCAATTGGATTCTCTGTTAAATACCAAAAACGCTTGTGCGTTATCGTTTGTTTATCATACCAATACTGAATACTGGGGACAATGCGTTTCACTTTGCTAAATGGCGACAAATCAGCAGGAAGATACGGACCCATTACCCTGCCATACCATTTATAATGAATCAGCTTTTTTACAAATGCATCCATCTCTAAACCGCATAAATCACCTATTAGTTGAGGGTGAGAGGATAAATAAAAGTGTGTGTCAATTACGCCGTAGCACGCGGACTGCATTCCTGACGGATCAACTATGAATTCAACTTTTCCATTGACAATAGAACCATAGACAAAAACGCCTGTAAGTTCGTTTATTCTGTCAATGTACTCATCAGTAGCGTAGGCTTGCGCAATGCGCTTTAAAATAACAATTTCATCAATCTCCATTGTAAACGGATTATAGGCATGACCAAGCAAGAAGAAACAATTTCCATCTTGTTCATAAACATGCATACCGGCAAGCTTATGCGCCATAAAATAATAGCCGCAATGCTGTTCTGTCCGCCAGTTTCCGTAAAACGGAAAATCATGCATCTGTGTATACTGTTTGTCTGTGAGTAAAAAACCGCGAATAAATAAATCTTGCTTGAGGTCGCTGTGGGCATCTAAGAACTGCATAAAATTAGACTTATTCACTTTATTTGGCCCCTTTTTATTTCAAATTCGCAATGACAACTTTTTTTAATCTCTCCAAATTCCCCTCCCCCACAAAACTATTATGCGGAGTAAGGATAGCATTCTCTTTATCCCAAAGAAAAGAGGTTTCCGTGAGCGGTTCTCCCTCGAATACATCGAGGACGACACCGCCTATATGATCTATATGCCGCAGAAGCACTTCGGTATCGACGATCGCACCTCTTGCGATATTGACCAGAACAGCGGAAGATTTTAGTGAATCAAACCGTTCTTCATTAAATAAGTGTTTTGTCTGCTCTGTCAGCGGTAATGTCAAAACAACGACATCCGTCGTCTTCAAAGCTTCATCAAGCTGTTCCAGCGGCAGGATCCTGTCGTACAGACTATCCTCACGCGGAAACAAATCAACACCGATGACCCGGCAGCCGAACACGCTAAAACGCTTCGCGCACTCGTTGCCGACGCTTCCGCAGCCGACGATCAAAACCTGTTTGCCGCTCAACTCCGACAAACCGCGGTGCTTTTCCCAGAGATGCTTCCTTTGGTTCTCTCGGAAAAACGCCGCCTGCTTGTACAGCTGCAAAACTCCGCACAGTGCGAATTCCGCCATCGGAATGCTGTAAACTCCGCGCGCGTTGTGTATCTCAATGCCGTGAGCTTTGACGTAGTCCATGTCGACCCTGTCAAAGCCCGCGCTGGTGAGCTGAATATATCGTAAATTCGGAAAATTCTCCATCGGATGGCTGAGAAAAAGTCCGTTGCAGACAACGCCCTCAACCCAATCGTACGCGCAGGGCAGCGCATCCTTCTCATACTGCATAAAAACAACTTGATGTCCCATTGCCTTGATTTTTTCTATGCAATTCTTTCCGTCGTTCCATGCGCCGGTAATCAGAAGATTCATGTTACCCCTCGCAAATCATCCGCACTTTCTGTGCGACGATTTTCTCATTTTCTCTGAAATAACTCATGCGTCTTTCGCACTCGGCTTCCAAATCGCGAATTGCCCTAACGCCGTCAATAAAGGTCGAGCTGATGACACCGATATGCTGCACCTTCTCAACATTGCAAAAGCTGCGTGACAAAATAGCACAGGTTGAGCCAAGACGGTAATGCTCGCGTACAATGTATTCGCTGGGGAGCATACCATTACCAAGTGAAGCGATTCCGCCGAAGCCGTACGGAATTCCTTTGAGCTTGCTTTTGAGACACAGTCCTTCGACCGTACCGTCGGCGAGCAGTTCAAACATAAACTTTTTATGATAGCCCAAGCTCAAATCGTTCAGCCCGATGTAGATTTCATCAACGCCCGGAAGGGAGAGAATTTCATCAAATGCCTCAACCGATTGCGGTGTTTCAATCAGCGGCATTGCTTTGGCTCTGCCATCAACATACTGCAGAAAATCCTCTACTTGTTTGGCGGAGGTGATGTACGGAAGCATGACAATATCCGCTCCCGCATTGATGGCAGCGTCAATTTCTTCCTTGGATGATGTGTAGTCGGAAGTCGCCTCATGAATGGGATTGACGCGGACAAGCACCTCAGCGCTTTGCACCGCTTTCTTAATAATCCTGATATCCTCAATCGTGTGATGATTCTGCACCGAATCAAGACCGCCCTGACGCTTCGCCTTGCCGATATATTCCATATCGACAAAAATGCGGTCAACGCCGGAAGATTCCGCAATCTGCGCAATCTGCGGCTGATTGGTGATGTACATTAGTTTCAGCGCCATATCGCACCCTTATTTCTTCTCGGTTTCCTCTTTTATCATTTCCTCGCGCTTCGGCGCCTTGGACATATCGACCATTTTGACAACAAGGTTCTTGTTGCCGCAGCCGAGGCAGCCCTTATCCTTCATGCGCTCATAGGTACTGCGTATATTCTGTCCCTGCGAGCGGATGCTCATCTCGCACTGATGACATTTAATCTCATAGACAATACCGTCCTTGACCTGCGACATATCGATAATCGGCTCACCGATTGCCTTATAGGGATAATCATCGCGCAGATACGCAGGGGTTGGTTTTTCCTTGGGTTCTTCTACGGGCGGTACGTTCTTTTTTTTCTTTCCAAAAGCCATTTCCATTTCTCCCTATTTCTTAACAGTTTCACCTTTGTTTTCGTTATCCGCGTTTGTTAAAATCTTAAAAATTGTCAGCCAGAAAATCTTAAAATCCAGCCCAA
Source organism: Ruminococcaceae bacterium P7 (assembly GCA_900100595.1). Taxonomy (GTDB): domain Bacteria; phylum Bacillota; class Clostridia; order Oscillospirales; family Acutalibacteraceae; genus Ruminococcoides. Next base: position 2,550 of record FMUA01000022.1, on the reverse strand, counting down.
ATGAAACGTGGTCAACATACCAGACGTTGAGTTCAATGCGTTTGTTCCATTCGACGTCCTTTCTGCCGTGCGTCTGTGCCCAGCCGGTGATGCCGGGACGCACCTCGAACATCTGCTTCTGAAAATCGGAATATTCCTCCCATTTCCACGGATGATAGGTCAGCGGCGGACGAGGCCCGATGAGCGCCATATCGCCCTTTAGAATATTGAAAAGCTGCGGAAGCTCATCTATACTTGTCGCGCGGATAAACCTGCCGATGCCGGTAACGCGCGGATCTTTGTTATCGGAATAAACGCCGGATTTCTCGGCGCCGACTTTCATGGAACGAAACTTGTATATCTGATAAACCTTGCCATCCTTACCGATTCTGTCCTGCTTGAAAAGGACAGGTCCCTTGGAAGTGCATTTAATTAAAATGGCGATAATCAGATATAACCAGCTCAGCACAATGATTGCCAGCACAGACAAGACGACGTCAACAAGCCGTTTGATGTGGTTTTTGTACATATTTATTCTACCATATTCGTGAAAAATTGACACTGCATCTTTCACTTAGCCATAAGCACCCAATTTAAGTATTCTACATTATTATACTATTATATCACAAATTTTTTTTATGTCAACCCTCAAGAAAATTTGTCAAGTTTGGCTTAAAATGGTCATTTCTGCTTGTTTTTACTAAGTGGAAATATGTGTTAATGTGAGATTTTAGGATTCGATGCGCCATAGAGAGAAATGTTTACGATGATGGTCATACCCCACCTAAACTCATGACTTATTGTCTTTTGCAAGGTTTCATGAATGGCGCTTACTTTTAATCAACTTCTATACATTCTAATACCGCTTACATTCAAAAATGCACCGTTCAGCGCAAACCGCTGGACTTTCTTTTTTACCGTGCTATACTGTAACCATCGGAGGTGATTTACTTGAAATTTGAGCTGCATATCAATCCGGATTTTGAGGAAGCGTTATGCGCAAACGTTCACAGCCGTTCGGATTTCACCGAACAGCTGGAACAGCTTGTCATGGCATACAACGGCACTGACAGCATTACCGCCTATGCCGACGGTGAAATGAAGGTTATTGGTTTCAACGAAGTGGCGTGTGTGACGGTGCTGGACGGCAAATCATTTGTCATTGATACACACGGCAGACGGTATAAAATACGGTACAAGCTGTATGAGGTTGCCAAGCTGCTGCCCTCTTCTTTTATCAAAATCAACAAGTCAACCATCGCCAACCAAAAACAAATCGAGTGTTTTAAGGCAGCGTTCAGCGGTTCGGTGAATGTTGTTTTCAAGAGTGGTTATACCGATTATGTTTCAAGGCGTTGTTTTGCCGAAATAAAAAAGGAGCTGAGAAAATGAAACAGTTTATAAAGACTTTTATACACAGAGGCGCTTTGTTTTGCGGGCTCGGTCCGGTGATTGCGGCGGTGGTTTACATTTTTCTGTCAGCAAACGGCGCTGTCACAACAATAGCCGTCAGCACCTATATCCGCGAGATTTTTACTGCAACGCTGATGGCGTTTATCGCAGCGGGAATTTCCGCCATTTATACAGTGGAAAAGCTGGCGCTTCCTCTTGCCGGACTGATTCAAGGTGCGGTACTGCTGCTTGACTACCTGTCAATCTATCTGCTGAACGGCTGGCTGAAACCGAGCCTGACGACAATCGTTATTTTCATCAGTATTTTTGTCGCTGTTTTCGGCGCTATTTGGATGATTGTTTATTTGTGTATTCAAAGGCAAATCAAGAGATTAAACGAGAACATAGGCAATACATAATAATCCGCTGCCCTTCCGCGTAAAGCCCGAATTCCAATTTCTCCCACATCTTTTTACGCATAATCACATGGTTATCTCAAACAATATTCATGCAAGGATTTGATAAAAAATATTTAAGGGAGTTTTTGAGTTGAAGGCAACGGGAATTGTTAGAAGAATAGACGACCTCGGCAGAGTCGTCATTCCTAAAGAGATAAGAAGAACCCTGCGTATCCGAGAGGGCGACCCGTCACAGATAACATTGAAAAAATGGCAAAAATACAGCTTTGCTATGTTGGATTTAGCCAAAAGGATGGGATGGAAATAGTACATATCGACGGAAGATTTTGGAATCGTTGTGTGTATATGAGAGGGGTATAAATCAGGTTCGGTGCATTTTCTGTTGCGCCGAGCCTGTTTTTCGTTGTATTTTTTGTAATATGGTGAAAATATTCTTTGCATTTTTGGTAATTAAATGATAATATGTAACTATTCAGCACCCCACCCCAAAAACCTGATTGGTCTGACCTGATAAAACCATCTTAACTGCGTGATAAGAATCAAACCCGTTTTTGCGGGCGGTGCTAACGAACGACATTAAGCCCATGTATTCCTCTGCGCCGGTTCTGCTTCTGAAGCAGCCGCAAACCTTGGTCTTTGTTTTGATGTTGCGGATATCGCGCTCGGCTTGATTGTTGTCGAACGGAACACCGAGCTTTTCTAAAAACAGGCAGACTGCTCCCTTGTGTTTTTTGAGTCTGTCGATGAGCGCGAGAATTTT
>FMUA01000006.1:110816-159784 GCA_900100595.1 Ruminococcaceae bacterium P7 | reverse complement strand
GTGGCACAGCTGGGCAGCTATGTACGGAACGGATAAACGCTGAAAGCATCTAAGCGTGAAACCGACTCCAAGATTAGATATCCCATCGTGTAAACGAGTAAGACCCCTTGAAGACTACGAGGTTGATAGGCTGCGTGTGTAAGCATGGTGACATGTTCAGCTTGGCAGTACTAATAGGTCGAGGGCTTGACCACAAAGTATGGTACTTTGGTCTAGTCAGTATCAATACCATCTCCTTCATCTCTTCTTTATTCAGTTTTCAGGGCACTTGAAAGCTCAAATATGCACCATTAGCTCAGTTGGTAGAGCACCTGACTCTTAATCAGGGTGTCCCGGGTTCGAGCCCCTGATGGTGCACCAAAACAAGAGAGGGGCTCAACAATGAGCCCCTTGATTCAAACGGCTCGTTGGTCAAGCGGTTAAGACTCCGGCCTCTCACGCCGGCAACGCGGGTTCGATTCCCGCACGAGTCACCATCATATAAATAACGTTCTTTCTGGACGTTAATATAGTTAGTGTCGATGACGCTGAGGGTCCACCTGTTCCCATCCCGAACACAGAAGTTAAGCTCAGTGGTGCCGAAGATAGTGCCTTGGCGACGAGGTGTGAAAATAGGGAGATGCTAACACAAGGCGAAAGCCAAACATTCCTCCATAGCTCAGTCGGTAGAGCGCATGACTGTTAATCATGATGTCACTGGTTCGAGCCCAGTTGGGGGAGCCATGAAATCCGCTACAATTAAATTGGTGTCGATGACGCAGAGGGTCCACCCGTTCCCATCCCGAACACGGAAGTTAAGCTCTGTGGTGCCGAAAATAGTGCCTTGGCGACGAGGTGTGAAAATAGGGAGATGCCAATATTTTTGTAGTGGATTTCAATATTTTTTTTCGGTATTTCATATTTTGCTTGACATTTCTGCATAAATATGATACAATAATTCTTGTGATACATCGGAACATATGGAGAGATGTCCGAGTGGTTTAAGGAGCTAGTCTTGAAAACTAGTGATCCCGCAAGGGACCAAGGGTTCGAATCCCTTTCTCTCCGCCAATTTAATCAATCATTCACTTTACTATACGGAGGATTACTCAAGTGGTGAAGAGGCTCCCCTGCTAAGGGAGTAGGTCGCTAACGCGGCGCGAGGGTTCAAATCCCTTGTCCTCCGCCAAAAACAACTCACAGGTTATTGCCTGTGAGTTGTTTTTTTACAGCCAAACAGGAGAACAATTACACATAATAATCAGAGGCTGCCTTGTCTATAGCAGCCTCTGATTCGTTTATTGTGCGCTGTAATGATGCGCCTTGTCGAGCAGCATATCCTTGACCTTCATCAGCCTTGTGCGGCTGCTGCGGTCGTTTTCCTCGAGCTTCATGGAGATGTACTTGATGGTCTCCTGATAGCGCGGGATCATGACGTGCTCCAGGGAATTGACCCTGCGGCGCGTCTTTTCGATTTCCGCCGACATCAGCTCGCAGCTCTTTTCGTACTGTGCGAGCTTGATCAGGTCGGGGAGGAGCTTGTCAAGGCTCATGACAGCGTCGTCAAGCTCAAAGGAGGTGAACGCGAAGCCATAGGGGAAGATGTCGCCCTTGTCCGAGGTGCGGGTGCCGCTCTCAAACTGGGGAATCTCTACGCTCATGACGTTCTTGGAGCCGACCTCTACGCTGATTTGCTGCTTGGGAGAGAGCAGGGACGCGTCGAGCGCTTCCTTGCTCATAACGGCTCCCGCATTAACAAAGTGGGCGTTGCAGCTTTCCAGCTCCTTCTCCACCTGTTCGCGCAGATCCTTGGTTTCCCGCACGAGGTCGAGAAACTGCCGCATCAGCTCGTCGCGCTTGTCCTTGAGCATCTTATGTCCCCTGACCGCGGTGGTGAGCTGCTTTTTGAGCTTGCTCAGCTGCATGCGGGTGGGGTTTACATTCATAACTGCCATATATCTTACCTCCGAGTATCCTTATTTCTTCGGATATAACTCGTCAAGCATATCGTCCTTGATACGTTTCAGCTCGGAACGCGGCAGAATCGCCAGCAGCTTCCAGCCGATGTCGAGGGTTTCCTCGATCGAGCGGTTCGCGTTGTAGCCCTGAGAGACGTATTCTTTCTCAAACGCCTCGGCGAATTCCGCGTATTTCTTATCCATATCGGTCAGCGCCGCCTCACCGAGAATGACCATCAGCTCACGCGCGTCCTTACCTCTCGCGTATGCCGCGAAGAGCTGGTTCATGGTTGCCGCATGGTCCTTTCTGGTTCTGTCGGGACCGATACCCTTGTCCTTGAGTCGTGACAGCGAGGGCAGTACGTCGATCGGCGGTGTGACGCCCTTGCGGTACAGCTCACGCGAAAGGATGATCTGCCCCTCTGTGATGTAGCCTGTCAGGTCGGGGATGGGATGGGTTTTGTCGTCCTCGGGCATGGTGAGAATCGGGATCAGCGTAATGGAGCCGTCCTTGCCTCTCAGTCTGCCTGCTCTCTCATAGAGCGTCGCGAGGTCGGTGTACATATAGCCGGGATAGCCGCGGCGTCCGGGAACCTCCTTACGCGCCGCGGAAACCTCACGGAGCGCGTCGGCGTAGTTGGTGATGTCGGTCATGATAACGAGCACGTGCATGCCCAGATCGAACGCGAGATATTCCGCTGCGGTCAGCGCCATTTTTGGGGTGGCGATACGCTCGATCGCGGGGTCGTTCGCAAGGTTGACGAACATGACGGTTCTGTCGATTGCGCCGGTCTCCTTGAAGGACTGGATGAAGTAATCCGCCTCCTCAAAGGTGATACCCATTGCGGCGAAAACAACAGCGAACTGCTCGTTCTTTCCTCTTACGGTCGCCTGACGGGCGATCTGAGCAGCGAGCTGCGCGTGGGGAAGACCCGAAGCGGAGAAAATCGGCAGCTTCTGACCTCTTACGAGGGTGTTCAGACCGTCGATCGCGGAGATACCTGTCTGGATAAATTCCTGCGGATAGTTGCGTGCTGCAGGGTTCATGGGGGTGCCGTTGACGTCCATACGCTTCTCGGGAATCAGCGCGGGACCGTCGTCGATGGGATTGCCCAGACCGTCGAAAACGCGGGAGAGCATGTCGGGAGATACGGGAAGCTCCATCGAGCGTCCGAGGAATCTCACCTTGGAGCCTGCGAGGTTGATGCCCGCGGCGGAGTCAAAAAGCTGAACAAGCGCGTTGGTGCCGTTGACCTCAAGCACCTTGCAGCGGCGTGTTTCGCCGCTCGGCAGCTCGATTTCACCCAGCTCGTCATATTTGACGTCATCCACGTCGCTGATCATCATCAGAGGACCCGCGACCTCACGGATAGTACGGTATTCCTTTGGCATCAGTCATCACTCCTTTTTAGAACATCAGCGATCTCGCTGTCGAGCTGAGCCTCGATGGACTCAAATTCCGCCTGCACCTTGTCCTCGGGTTCATACTTGAAACGGCCGATCCTCTCTCTGACGGGCAGATTGACGAGCATCTCGATGTTGCCGCCGTTCTGCAGCGCTTCGAGCGCCTTGTCGTAGAAGCTCAGGATAGCGCGCATCATCAGCACCTGCTTGGGCAGGGAGGTGTAGGTGTCGGTGGGGTCAAAGGCGTTCTGATGGAGGTAGTCCTCACGGATGGAACGCGCGGATTCAAGCTTGAGACGGTCGGGAGCGGAGAGCGCGTCCATACCGACGAGGTTGACGATCTCCTGCAGCTCGCTCTCGTCCTGGAGCAGCGCCATCAGTCTGCCGCGCAGCTCCATAAAGTCGGGAGCGGCGTTCTCGGAGAACCACTTGGAGAGCTGGTCGGTGTAGAGCGAATAGGAGGTCAGCCAGTTGATAGCGGGGAAGTGACGCTTGTAGGCGAGAGCCGCGTCGAGTCCCCAGAAAACCTTGACGATACGCAGGGTCGCCTGAGAGACAGGCTCGGAGATATCGCCGCCCGGAGGGGATACCGCTCCGATAACGGAGAGCGCGCCCTCGGTTTCCTCGGTGCCGTTGACCAGCACGCGTCCTGCTCTTTCGTAGAACTGCGCCAGACGGCTGCCGAGATAAGCGGGATATCCTTCCTCACCGGGCATTTCCTCGAGTCTGCCGGACATTTCACGCAGCGCCTCCGCCCAGCGGGAGGTGGAATCCGCCATCAGCGCGACGGTATAGCCCATGTCGCGGAAGTATTCCGCGATGGTGATGCCGGTGTAGATAGAAGCCTCACGCGCCGCAACAGGCATGTCGGAGGTGTTGGCGATCAATACGGTTCTCTCCATCAGCGAGTTGCCCGTGCGGGGGTCTTTCAGCTCGGGGAACTCGTTGAGAACGTCGGTCATCTCGTTGCCGCGTTCGCCGCAGCCGATGTAGACGATGATGTCCGCCGCCGCCCATTTCGCGAGCTGGTGCTGAACGACGGTCTTGCCGGAACCGAACGGTCCGGGAACAGCCGCTACGCCGCCCTTTGCAAGCGGGAAGAGGGTGTCGATCGGTCTCTGACCGGTTGTCAGAAGAATGTCGGGAGAGAGCTTTTTCTTGTAGGGTCTGCCCACGCGGACAGGCCATGTGGTGAACATTTTGATCTCCCTGTCGCCGTTATCGGTCTTGATGACCGCGACAACGTCGTCGATGGTGAAGTCGCCCTCGGAGATCTTCGTCAGCTCGCCGCTCACCTTGTTGGGAACAAGGATCTTGTGCAGCACAGCGGCGGTTTCCTGTACGGTTCCGAGAATGTCGCCCGCGACGAGCTTGTCGCCCTTTTTGGCAGCGGGAGTGAAGCGCCACTTTTTGGTGTGGTCGAGAGAGGGAACGTCGATACCTCTCTTGAGGTTGGTGCCCGCGACCTTCATGATTTCGTCGAGCGGACGCTGGATACCGTCGTAGATCGCGCCGATCAGACCGGGACCCAGCTCAACCGAAAGCGGAGCGCCCGTGGATTCGACGGTTTCCCCGGGACCGAGACCCGAGGTTTCCTCATATACCTGAATGGAGGCGCGGTCGCCGTGCATCTCGATGATCTCGCCGATGAGCCGCTGCTCACTGACGCGCACAACGTCGAACATATTCGCGTCGCGCATGCCCTCGGCGATGACAAGGGGACCTGCCACCTTTGTGATAATTCCTTTTTTCAATGAATACACCTCAATTGTTGAAGATGATGTCAGAGCCGACCGCCTGCTCCACAAAGGAGGAAAGACGCTGTCTGCCTGTGCTCAGGCTTCCTCTGACACTGGGAATGGGGATAATGGCGGGAGTCAGCCGCTGGGAGCAGCGTGCCCGCTCCTTTTCAACCGAGAGATAAACCTCCTCGGTGAGATAAATAATCGCGTAACGGTCGCCGTCGGTCAGGTTGCGGAGCAACTTGGCGGCGTGTTCAAAGTCATCGCAGGGAAAAATGTCGAGACCGATGGCGGCAAAGCCCTTGACGGTTTCCGCGTCGCCGATGACGGCAATATTCTTAGCCATAAATCTCACGCAGCCTTTCCCTGATGGTGTCGGCGTCGCTCTTGGTGCGTACGCCGCTGGTGATGATGTGAATCACCTTTTTTTCGATCTCGCTGCCGAGGTAGTAGCCCAGCAGCGGTTCCGCGCCCTCGCTGACGCGCTTGCAGCGCTCCTTGCAGAGAGCGGTGAGGCGGTTGTCCACCCAGCGCTCAAACGCCGAGGGAGATTCCTTGAACGCCTCCATTGCGCGCCTGCAGTCGTACTCGCTGTACTTGGAGAGCGTGTCGGTCAGAGCGTCGTAGCCCTTCATCGCCGCGGCGATGACCTCCTCCTTGCGGAAGCCCTCAACGCGGATCAGCGCGCGTTTGAGATACTCGCGGTTCGCGCCCGTCCGCGCGGAGCGGAGAGCGGACTTGATATCGGAATAGAACACGACATTGCGGACGTAGTCACGCAGGAACGCGGAGCCTGATTTTTCGCTCAGGCGGAGCATTTCGAGCATGACCGCCCTGTCGATATAGGCGTCCGAGAGTCTTGCGTCGCCCGTGTGGGCAAGCGCCTCATACGCCTTGTCCGCGAATTTGGAGAGCCACTCGGGGAGCAGGTTCGGCAGACGCTTTTCGATCGCGGTCCGCATCGCGGGAAGCTCCACGGTGCAGGGCGTCACGAGCAGCGCGTCATATTCTCTGTCCGCCATCGTGCCCTTGAGGATGACCTTGTAGTTGTGCGCGTCGTTCTGAATCAGAAAGGGCAGAAAGATGTCAAAGTCGGGAGCGGTCGATTTGAGGTACTTCCAGAGCGCCTCGGAGTGGGAGGTGAGAAGCGCCTCCACGGAATCGCCCTCTCCGTAGCCCTTGTCCTTGAGCAGATCGCAAAGCTCCTTTTCGCTCTTGCAGGCGAGGAACTGCTCGATGTCCGTGCGCGTCAGCAGATGCTTTTCTCTCGCGCGGACGGAGCCGATGGAATATTCGTATGATACAGCCATAGCGCCTCCTTACTTCGCAAAGAGATCGCGGTTGATCAGATCCTCGATTTCATCGCGCCGTGCGTTGAGAAGCGCCGCAAAATCCATGTTCTCCTCAATGTCGCCGCTTTTGAGAATAAAACCGCCGAGGATGTCCGCAGGCGTCTGAGAGACGCGGGCGTCGAGTCCCGCTTCCCTGACTCTGTTCTCAAAATCGGAGGGGAGCCGCTGTAAATCCTTTTGATTGAGCAGAAGCTCGCCGCTTTTGCCGCGAAGCTGCGCGGCGAGTCTGTAGAGTGCGTTGAAATAGTCGTTGTCGCCGAGACCTGTCAGATAATCGAGCAGCGCGCCGGCGGTCTTGTCGATCTCCGCTCTGCGCTGTTTGAGCAGGGCGGTGCGGGCGGCAAGCTCGGAACGGCTCTTGGAAGCCGCCTGAATCTGCGCGATTTTTTGCTTTGTGCTGTCGGCAATTTCCTTCCCGCGGAGCTGCGCCTGCTTTTCAGCCTCAGCCAGAACCGCGGCGTTTGCTTTTTCGGCGTCAAGCCTGATGGACGCGACGCTCTCGTCGCAGTCCGCCTTGATGCGGTTGATAATGGTTTCTCCGCCGTTCATGATTTCACCTCGTTAGTATCAGATTTTTGATGGACTTAGATTGCCATGTTGGGGATCTGAATGACAACGAGAAGGGAAACGATGAAGGCGAGCAGCGCGTAAATCTCAACGAGGGTGACGGAAACCATGCCCTTTGAGAAGTTCTTTTCGTCCTTGCTGGTCATGGCGATACCCGAAACAGCCGCCTTGCCCTGTGCGATACCGGAGAACAGGCCGCCGAAGCCGATCGCCAAAGAAGCGCCCGCGTAAGCGAGACCCTGCGCAAAGGTGACGTCGGTGGAGCCGTTGAGGATGCCGCTGCTGACGAGGATCAGGAAGCCGACGATGAAGCCGTAAAGACCCTGCGTACCGGGGAGAAGGGTGAGTACGAGCATTTTACCGAACATGGAGCTGTCCTCGGAGAGAACGCCCATCGCCGTCTGAGCGGCGGAGCCGACGCCCTTTGCAGAGCCGATACCTGCGAGTACGGTCGCGATAGCCGCGCCCAAGATTGCTAAAAAGATTCCGTTCATAATGATTAATCCTCCTGAATTTTGATATATTTGCTGTTGAGCGAGAACGGCTCAAACTCCTTGCCGCCGCCCTCGTAGAACTTACTGAACATTTCAACGTACTGCAGTCTCATGGTATGTACGTATGAGCCGAGCGCGTTAAGACCGATATTGATCGCGTGGCCGAGCAGGAAAATCACGACGAGGAACACGATGCCGAGCACGTTGGTTCCCATCATGGTCGCCAGCATGTTGAACACCTGCGCCATAACGCCCGTCGTCAGACCCAGCGCCAGAAGACGCGAGTAGCTGAGCAGGTCGCTGATGTAGCTCGTGATGTCATAGAGCGACGCGAGTCCGCCGATGAATTTGCCGACGATGCCTTTTTTGCCCCTGCCCTGCGTGAGGATCAGTCCCACCGCGCTTGCGATGGCGATGATCGTGCCGACGGTCATCAGCACGGGGGAAAGGGCGATGCCTGCCGCGAGTACCGCGAAGCCGATGAGCATCAGCATCCACAGTCCCGTGTCAAAGAACGCTCCTGCGTAGTCCTTCTGCTTGAAGCACATGATGAACTTGCAGCTCATGCCGACGAGAACGTGGATCAGACCGAAGGCGATCGAAATAATCATCAGCGGCAGAGCCTGCTTCTGCGGATCGAGCGTCGGCCACGGAAGCAGCTGAGCCATCGTGATATTGCTGCCCGTGAACATGTTGTAGAGAGCTGCGGGCGCGTCGCCGAAGATGCTGCCGAACACCAGTCCCCACAAAGTGGTGGAGATACCGCAGAACTGGAACAGCCTGAGATTGTTGCGCATGCGCTTGTCGGGCTTGAAGAGCTTGATGGCAAGCCCTGTCGCGAGCACCATCAAAATGCCGTAGCCCGCGTCCGAGAACATCATGCCGAAGAAGAAGTAGAAGAAGAATGCCAAAACGGGAGTGGGGTCGATATCGACCTTGCTCGGCACGGCGTACATGGTGAGGATGTTCTGCGCCGGTTCCGCGAACTTGTTGTTTTTGAGCTTGACGGGCGCGTCCTCTCCCGCTTCGCCGAAGTCGACCACGCAGGTGGCGACTCTCTCGCACAGCTCCCTGAGCTTTTCGCAGTCCTCCTCGGGGACGTAGCCCTCGATGACGAACACATAGCGGCTGTGGTCGATATTGTTGATGACATTGTACTTGTCGGTACGGATGCGGAAGTAGTCCTGCGTCACCTTGATGTCCTCGCGCTTGCCGGTGTAGGAGGCGATCTCATCCTCCGCCATCTCGTTTTCAAGCTTCAGACGCTTGGTTTTCTCGCGCAGACGCTCCGCCTTATCCTTGGGAATCTTGCTTGTCGCGCCCATGGGACGCGCAAAGCCGAGAACACGCAGCACATCCTCCGCCATCGCCTTCTGGCTCAGCGGAGCGAAGATGACCGCACAGGTCAGGGACGGCTCGGCGTGTTCGATTTCAAGCTCAAACTCGAGCTTGGGGTTTTCCGCCGCGATCGCTTCCTTGAGGGCGGCTTCCGTGTATTGCTCGGGAAAGCTTCCCACAAAGATCGCGGTGGATCTTGTGCCTGTTGTGTTGAGCGGAATGTCGAGCTTCTGCCATGCCTCGAGCTGTACGAGCTGAGTCGCGATACGCGTCTGCTCGGCGATGTTGTCCGCGCGCTTTTTATCAAGCTCGACAATGCGCGAACAGACTGAAATGACATTGCCCGAACCCGCTGCGATCGCGCCGATTTCGTCGGGGTCGATCTGCCTCCTGCCCTTGAAGGACGAAAGCATTCCTCCCTTTTCGGGAGAGACGCCGTCGAGAATTTTCAGCGCCTGCTCGGTGAGCGTGACATTTCGCTCGAAAACCTGCATATGGCGGCTCATATCCACATGCTCAAAGCCGCCGCGGGATCCGTCTGCCTTTTTGATCTGCATCAGCGCGCTGTCCTGCAAATGCTCCAGCAGCCGCTTGCGGTCAGACCGCAGGGCGACGATCCTCACGGTTTTCATTTTTAGTTTTGCCAATTTTGCATCACCACACTTTTCTGTTAGTTCAAAAGCGCGTCAGCCGCGCTCTGAATGACGCGCGGACGGTTTTTTTCTGCAATGCGGGAGATTTCTTCGCATTGCTGCTTTGCCTTTTCGCGGGCGTCGGCAAGCTCCTGTCCGGCGGCGGCATTTGCCTTGTCCAGCTCCTGCTGCGCCTTGTTCATCGCCTCCTGCTCACTTTGCGAGATCAAAGCGGCGGCGTCCTTTTTCGCCTGAGCCGCGCTGTCCTGCGCTTCCGCTTTTGCCTGTGCTTCGCGCTCTCTGCATTCATCCTCAGCGGCGCGAATCGCTTCCAAAATATCCTTAGCCATAACGTCTCCTTTCTGTAAAGCTCGTCCGCAAAAATATTACGAACTTAAACAGAATCATTATACCATATTCAGAGAAAGAAATCAACAAAAATGCGACGTTTTCCCATCTGTTTCAATGCGTTTTGCCAAGGATAAACACGGGCGGATATTTGCCTTTTTACGGGGGTTCCGCGTCGGGAGCCGCGTTTCGGAATCGGAAAGAAAATGAATAAAAATGCACCTTTTTTCGGTTATGCTCCGAAAAGAACATGACACATTCGCCCTTTTGATACAGTTATGGAGAAAACGGCGCAAGTGTACATAGACTGTGAGTACATAAGTGTGCAGGACGAATGACGCGAAATGTTAGAATATTCCCTGTAGGAGTGGCGTTTCGTCATATCGTACCAAGGGGGTATTTTGTCATGATCAAGTCTACGTTTTACAACCTGTCCGACGCAAAGCGCGAGCGTGTAATCCGCGCTATTATGCAGGAGTTCGCAGGGAACGAATCCGAAAAGGTGAGCATCAACCGAATCATCAAAAACGCGGATATTTCAAGAGGAAGCTTTTATCAGTATTTCGATGATAAGGTCGATCTCGTTGAGGTCGTTTTCAAGTCACTGATGGATATGGCGCTGGGTGAAACCTTCCGTGCCGTCAGCGTTTCCAACGGCGACGTTTTTTATGTATATTCAAAATTGCTCGATATTCTTTCAAGTTTCCGCAAGAACGAGGAGCAGCGTGCCATCGTACATAATCTTGTGATCAATATGCATGAGAATGACAGCCTGGTAGCCGAGTATCTTTCAACACGGTGCAAGGGCTTTACGGAAATGAGAGAGCTGTATGGCAGCCTCTCGCGTGAGAACCTGCGCTTCCGCAGCGATGAGGACGTGATTGCCTTGCAGCAGATTCTCAACGATATTCTCAAGGACGCCCTTTTTCAGATTTATGTTAATAATGAGGATTTTGAAGCGGCGCGCGGCGCTTTTGCGCGCAAGCTGGCGATCATTGAATGCGGCGCAAAGCTGTGATGCCTGAATATGATAAAAAAGGAACCCGAAATTCAGTTGGATTTCGGGTTCCTGTATTTTCGTTTCTTTCCCGCGGATTGAAAGATGACCTTGTATACGCGTTTCGCGTCGCTGATGGTTTTAAAATGCGAGGTGCTGTTGCTGCCGATGTAAACCGCCTCGATCCTCGCTTCCAGAATGGGTATCCTTCGCCGTGTGAATTCAATGAGTACGCGCATCTCGTATTCATAGCGCGTGCCGTCGATCCCGGCGAGCAGCGGAACAAGGTTGTGTGAAAAAGCGCGCAGACCGCTCTGCGTATCGTAAACCGTAACGGGCGTCAGGGCGTGAAGCACCGTTCTTGTGAAGAAATTTCCGCTTCGGCTGCGGAACGGAACGCCCTTTCCGAGCTTGCGGCTGCCGATGATCAGGGCGGAAGGATGCTTTTCGGCGACTGACGCCACTTTGCGGATATCATCGATCCGGTGCTGTCCGTCCGCGTCGACCGTGACGACGGTGCAGGGGGCTTGGATGTTGTCGCGGATCCAGCCGAGTCCTGTTTTGAGAGCCGCTCCCTTGCCGAGGTTCCGCTTGTGACGCAGGAGGACGTTCGCTTTTCCTGCCGCGTCAAAGAGCTTTTGATGCTGTTCGTCGCTGCCGTCGTCGACAAGCACCGTAAAAAAGCCGGAAGCCGATAAGTCGCGCAGTACGGCGAGCAGCTTGCGGTCGGGATTATAGGCGGGAATCAGCGCGATTTTAGTTTGGTCTGTGTGCATAGTGATGTTCCTTGTTATTTTCTCGTGTTGCGTTCCCAGAAAACGCCGTCGGAAAAGCCCTGGATGGTCTTGTCGTTTTCCGCGTCGGAAAGGCGTTTTTCCGTCCAGACGCAGTATTGCTCGTTCTGCTCGATGCCGACGAAGTGCCTTCCGAGCTTTTTTGCGGTCACGGAGGCGGAGCCTGAGCCGAGAAACGGGTCAAAGACGACGTCTCCCGCGTCAGAGGACGCGAGAATCAGCTTGGCGAGCAGCTTTTCGGGCTTTTGTGTCGGATGCGCCGTGTTCTCGGGCATCGACCAGAACGGGACGGAGATATCGTCCCAGAAGTTGGACGGGCAGGTATTGCGGAAGTTTCCCTCTTCCGTTTCCTCCCAGTCCTTCGGCTTGCCGTCCACGCGGTAGGGCGCAATGACGCGGCGGCGCAGCTTGACCGCGTCGGTATTGAAGGTGTAGCGGTCGGACTTGGTGACGAACCAGATGTCCTCCATGCTGTTTTTCCAGTTGCGCGCGGCGCCTCTGCCTTTTTCGCGCTGCCACGTGATGCGGTTGCGGATGATGAACCGCTCCGCGAGCGCCTGACCGATGACGATGCCCGAACGCCAGTCGCAGCAGACGTACATCGTGCCGTCTTCCTTCAGGAGCCGTTCCGCGAGCGTCATCCAGCGGCGCGTATAGGCGAGGTACTCCTTCTCGGAGGTCGCCTTGAATTGTCTGCCGCCGAAGTCCTTGGTGAGATTGTACGGCGGATCGCAGATGATGAGGTCGGCAAAGCCCGCGGGCAGCTTGGGCATGACCGCGAAGCTGTCGCCGCAGATGGTCTTGTCGAGCACATGCGGCAGGGTGGTTTTTTTGGTGACTTGTATGCAGCGTTCAAGATAGGCTTGCCCTTCCGACACGCTGAGGTCGATCGTTTTATTCCTTGCGGATTTCTTTGTTCTTTCCATAACGGTACTATTGTAGCACAGATACGCGGTTTTTTCAATAATGAAGTTATGCGAAAACGCGCCGTCGGATGATGACGGCGCGTTTTGTTATTTGTATTTTTTACTGAACCGTTTGACGCGTTCTGACAGCTGCTCCAGCTCCTCCTTGCTGAGATCAGGAAGATTCTCCAGCTTTTCGAGGAAGGTTGAGACGGTATCCTTTTCCTTGGCGCGGACGTACTCGGTGTAGTAGGCGACAACAACGCCGGGAACCATTGCCGTTGTCAGAATGCCGCAGATCGTGATGATCACGATCACGATTCGTCCGAGGACGGTCACGGCGGTGATATCGCCGAAGCCGATGGTGGTGGAGGCGACGAAGCAGAACCAAAGTCCGTCGCCGAAGCTGTTGACCTGCGGCTCAAAAATCCACGTCAGCACGGCGCCGATCGCGACGACAACCAGATAGAAAAAGAAAATTTTGATAGTGCCCGTGCGGACGAGCAGGTGAACCATTCTGCGTAACGGCTTTTTCATAAGGCTTCTCCTTAGTCGAGCGAGCGCTTCTGTGCAGCGGGAACGCGCTTTTCATAGCAGGCAAACGCGTCCTCGACGAGTTCCTTTTTGGGCTTGGGTGAAATCAGGCTCACCAGCGGAACCAGAATCAGACCCGCGATCATGGTGAAGGCGCCGCAGTTGATGGGCGACTGCAGAATGACGGGGAAGAAGGAGCGGAAAAAGAGGTTGAGAATCATAATGCCCGCGCCGAAGATGAAGCTGACCCAGCAGGCGAGCTTGGTGGTCTTTTTCCAGTACAGACCGTAGAGGAACGGTGCGAGGAAAGCACCCGCGAGAGCACCCCAGGAAACGCCCATGAGCTGCGCGATGAACTTGACGCTCTCGTTCTTGCTCTGCGTCTGATAAATCGCGATCAGCGCGGAAATGACGATGAACACAACGACGAAAATTCTGATCAGGAGAACCTGCTTTTTCTCGGTCATCTTCTTGATGATGTTGCCCTTAAGCAGGTCGATGGTGAGCGTCGAGGATGACGCGATAACGAGCGAGCTGAGGGTGGACATGGACGCGGAGAGCACCAGAATCACGACCACCGCGATCAGCAGGTCGGGCAGAGTGGAGAGCATGGTGGGGATGATCGCGTCGTAGCCGTTCGCGGCAACGTCGACGTCAAAGAGTCTGCCGAAGCCGCCGAGGAAGTAGCAGCCGCCCGCCACGATGATCGCGAAGCCTGTCGAGATGACGGTGCCTTTGCGTATGTCCTTCTCGTGCTTGATTGCGTAGAACTTCTGCACCATCTGCGGAAGTCCCCATGTGCCGAGCGAGGTCAGGATGACGACGCCGAGCAGTCCGAGCGGGTCGGGACCGAAGAAGGAGTTGAACGCGCCGGGCATATCGGAAACAGTTTCGTCCTGAACAGCGGCAAGACCCTTGAGCGCCTCCATAAAGCCGCCCTGTGTGCCGAGAACTGCGGCGATAACAGCCACAATACCGATCAGCATGATGATGCCCTGGATGAAGTCGTTGATAGCGGTCGCCATGTAGCCGCCCGCGATAACATAGATACCCGTGAGAACCGACATCGCGACGATGCACCATACATACGGAATGCCGAACGCCATTTCAAACAGACGGGAAAGACCGTTGTAGAGCGACGCGGTGTACGGAATCAGGAAGATGAACACAATGATGGACGCACCGATTTTCAGCCCCTTGCTGTCAAAGCGCTTGCCGAAGAATTCGGGCATGGTCGCGGAGTTGAGGTGCTGCGTCATGATGCGCGTGCGGCGTCCGAGGATAGCCCACGCGAGAAACGAGCCGATCAGCGCGTTGCCGATACCGATCCAGGTGGAGGCGATACCGTATTTCCAGCCGAACTGTCCCGCGTAGCCGATGAAGATGACCGCCGAGAAGTAAGAGGTGCCGTAGGCGAAGGCGGTCAGCCACGGGCCGACGCTGCGTCCGCCGAGGACGAAGCCGTTGACGTCGGTAGCGTTCTTGCGGCAGTAAATGCCGACGCCGACCATGACGCCGAAGAACACCACCAAAAGGATGATTTTGATAACCATAAATATTCCCCCAATGTTACGCTGTCAGGTGACAGCGCGAGATTATATCGAATACGATCAGAGGATCGTATTGATTTCGTTTTGCTGCGCGACGACGCTCTCGCCGCAGTAGATTTTTCTGAGCACGGGCTTTTCGATTTTGCCCGTCGGGTTTCTCGGGACCTTCGCAAAGATGACCCTGCGCGGTCTTTTGTAGCGCGGCAGCTCAAGACAGAAGTTGTTGACCTCCTCTTCGGTAAGGGAGCAGTCCTCCTTGACCTCGATGATCGCGGCGGCGATTTCGCCGAGACGCGCGTCGGGGAGACCGATGACCGCGACGTCCTTGATTGCGTTGTTGGAGCGCAGGAAGTCCTCGATCTGGACGGGATAGATGTTCTCGCCGCCTGTGATGATAACGTCCTTCTTGCGGTCGACGAGGTAGATGAAGCCGTCCGCGTCGCGTTCCGCCATATCGCCCGTATAGAGCCAGCCCTTGCTGTCGAGAACCTCCTCGGTCGCCTTGACGTCCTTGTAATAGCACTTCATGACGCCGGGACCCTTGACAGCCAGCTCTCCGACGCCGTCGGTAACCTCGTTGCGGTTCTCGTCGACGATCTTGACCTTCCAGCCGTAGCCGGGGATGCCGATCGCGCCGACCTTGTGGATGTTCTCCATGCCGAGGTGGACGCAGCCGGGGCCGATGCTCTCGCTCAGACCGTAGTTGGTGTCGTAGCTGTGATGCGGGAATACCGCCTTCCAGCGCTTGATCAGTGTCGGCGGCACGGGCTGTGCGCCGATGTGCATGAGCCGCCACTGACTGAGCTCGTAGTTGTTGATGTCGATTTTGCCGCTCTCGATCGCGTCGAGGATATCCTGCGCCCACGGTACGAGCAGCCAGACGATCGTGCAGCGTTCCTCGCTGACGGTGCGGATGATCCACTCGGGGCTGACGCCGCGGAGCAGTACCGCCTTGCTGCCCGAGCGCAGGGAGCCGAACCAGTGCATTTTCGCGCCCGTGTGATAGAGCGGCGGAATGCAGAGGAACACATCGTCCTTTGTCTGACGGTGGTGCGCCTGCTCGACCATCGCGGAGTGCACCAAACTGCGGTGCGCGTGGAGAATCGCCTTCGGGAAGCCTGTGGTGCCCGAGGAGAAGTAGATCGCGCCGTCGTCGTCGTCGGTGATGTAGATGCTCGGAGCCTGAGAGGAGCAGTAGGAAATCAGCCTGTCGTAGCTGTCGGCAAAGCCGGGACATTCGGTGCCCACATAGAAGAAGTCCTTGACGCGCGGCAGCCTGTCGTGGATCTCCTCGACTCTGCCGATGAACTCGGGACCGAATACGAGAAAGTCGGAATCGGATTTTTCAACGCAGTATTTGATCTCCTCAGCGGTGTAGCGGAAGTTGAGCGGAACCGCGACCGCGCCTGCCTTGAGGATGCCGAAATAGATCGGCAGCCACTCGAGGCAGTTCATCAGCAGGATGGCGACCTTGTCGCCCTTGCGGATGCCTCTTGTGAGCAGCAGGTTGGCGAAGCGGTTCGCCTGGACGTCAAACTCACCCCAGGTGAGCTGCTTGCGGAACGCGCCGCCGCGTGCCGACTCGATCAGATTATATTCGCGCCATGTGACGCGCGGTATGTTCTTGACCTCGGGATTGATTTCCACCAGCGCGACTTCGTTCTTGAAATAGTTCGCGTTTCTGGTGAGAAGCTCGGTGATTGGCATAGTGAAACTCCTTCGATTTTTATGATTTAAATGGTTAAAGCGGGAAGCCCGAAAAAACACCCCGACTCTCCGCAGAACAGTTCGGGGAAGCTTTGGTGCATGTAACAAATGTACCCTATAACTATCTCATATTCTCGGCGATTTGTCAAGCAATACCAAGCACTCACACAACTTTTTGTTTAAAATAATAATTTCATCATGCTGTTTTTGGAGATTATGACAACAAACCAAAAAGCATTCCTATTAATTGGAATTTCTGCAAAAAAATGTTTCGTCACCATCCCCAATAACATTTCACGCGGTTTGTGCATTCTCGACAAAACTTCCCGCAAGCGCAAAAAATTATTGCGCCTTATGCTTTATTATGATAAAATAGTGATGCATTTGTCGGATTCGGCAGAAAAAAGTAAAATAAAGAGAGGTATTGTAATGACAAAGACGAAAAGAATTGTCCTCGCCATCGCGGCAGTCCTGATTGTCGGTCTTTTGGTCTATGTCGGCGTCTCGGGCGGCTCGCTCGGAGAGGTCAAGTGCATGGACTGTCACGGTACGGGACTGGTTGACAGTGCGGAGTGCGAGACCTGCGCAGGTGCGGGAATGGTACGCGGAACGGCATGGGCGCTGCTTCCGCCGATCATCGCGATCGGACTTGCGCTGATAACCAAGGAGGTTTATTCCTCGCTGTTTATCGGAATCGTGGTTGGCGGTCTGATGTACACCAACTTCAACTTCCTCACGGGCATGGACACGATCATCAACGACGGACTGATTTCCGCTGTCAAGGACAACGCGGGTATCTTCATTTTCCTCGTTGAGCTGGGCGTTATCGTCGCTCTGATCAACAAATCGGGCGGCTCGGCGGCGTTCGGAAAATGGGCGGCACGCCATATCAAGACACGCATGGGCGCGATGCTCGCGACCTTTGCGCTGGGCGTTCTGATTTTCATTGACGACTATTTCAACTGCCTGACCGTCGGCTCGGTCATGCGTCCCATCACTGACAGACATAAGATCTCGCGTTCCAAGCTCGCGTATCTGATCGACGCGACGGCGGCTCCCGTCTGCATGATCGCCCCGATCTCCTCGTGGGCGGCTGCGGTATCGTCCTATGCGGAGGACGGTCAGGGACTCAAGCTCTTTGTGGCGGCGATTCCCTTTAACTTCTATTCACTTCTGACATTCATTTTCATCATCGCCATCTGCGTGATGGGCTTCGACTACGGCTCCATGGCGATGCACGAGTATAACGCCATGTACAAGGACGACCTCTTCACCACGGGCGACAGACCGGAAGGCGACGAGGAGGCTGTCAGCGATCACGGAAAGGTGATCGACCTGGTTCTTCCGATTCTCGTACTGATCGGCGTTTCGGTATTCTCGCTGATCTACGTCGGCGGCATCTTTGAGGGCAAGTCCTTCGTCGACGCCTTCGCCGACACCGACGCGACCGTCGGACTCCCGTGGGGCGGTCTGATCGCGCTGGTGTTCACGATGGTTTTCCTTAACCTCCGCAAGGTCGTTGATTTCAAGAGCACGATGGACAGCGTTCCCAAGGGATTCCTCGCGATGGTTCCCTCGATCCTGATCCTGACCTTCGCGACCTCGCTGAAGAACATGACCTCGCTGATGGGCGCGAAGTACTTCGTCGCCGACCTCATGAGCGGCGCGGCTGGGAGCCTTGCGAACTTCCTGCCCGTGATCATCTTCTTAGTTGCCTGCCTGCTGTCCTTCGCGACGGGCACCTCATGGGGCACCTTCGGTATCCTTATTCCGATTGTCACCTACCTGTTCGTCAACACGCCCGACTCTCCGCTCATGGTTATCGGCATCTCCGCCTGCCTCGCGGGTGCGGTCTGCGGCGACCACTGCTCACCGATTTCCGATACAACGATCATGTCCTCGGCAGGCGCGCAGTGCAACCATATCAACCACGTTTCCACTCAGCTTCCTTACGCGCTGACCGTGGCGGCAGTGTCCGCCGTCGGCTTCCTTCTCGCGGGCTTTGTGCAGAACGCGCTGATTTGTCTCGGCATTTCCATCGTCCTGATGATTGGCGTCATGGTTGTTCTCAAGCTGGTTTTCGGCAAGAAAAAAGCGGCATAATTCTCTATCATAAAAGCAAAAGGCGCCTGCGCGGCTCCTTTTGCTATCTTCAATACAGAAAGGTCTTGATACCATGTCACTCGGTTTTGTTCTGGAGGGCGGCGCGATGCGCGGCCTGTTTTCAGCGGGAGTCGTCGATGTTCTGATGGAACACGATATTCTGCCGGACGCGATCGTCGGCGTTTCGGCAGGCGCGGCGTTCGGCTGCAACATCAAATCAGGTCAGATCGGCAGAGCGATCCGCTACAATATGCGGTTTGCCGCTGACAAACGCTATTGCAGCACGCAGTCACTCATTAACACGGGTAACCTGTTCAACCCGATGTTCTGCTATCACACCGTTCCCAACGAGCTGGATGTGTTTGACCGCGAGGCGTTCAATGCGAGCCCGATGAAATTCTATGTGGTCTGCACCGACATTGAGACGGGAAAGGCGGAATATCACCTCTGCGAGCGTGCAAACGACTGGATGTTTGAATGGATACGCGCGTCGGCGTCGCTGCCGCTGGTGTCAAAGCCCGTCAGAATCGAGGGCAGAAAGTATCTCGACGGCGGCATGACGGATTCGATTCCGCTGCGCTTCATGCAGGAGCAGGGCTATGACAGGAACCTTGTGCTTCTCACACAGCCGAGGGAGTACGTCAAAGAACCAT
The DNA here is from genome assembly GCA_900100595.1 of Ruminococcaceae bacterium P7. GTDB lineage: Bacteria > Bacillota > Clostridia > Oscillospirales > Acutalibacteraceae > Ruminococcoides. The sequence continues at coordinate 140,727 of FMUA01000006.1, read as the reverse complement.
CCTCCATGCTGCCCCTGATGAAGTGGAGTCTCAGAAAATACCCCAAGGCGTTTGAGGCGATCAAAAACCGCCATCAGGTATACAATGAAAACAGAGAGTACATCTTTGAACAGGAAAAAGCGGGAAAGGCGTTCGTGATCTGCCCGAAGGAACCGCTTGCCATCGGCAGGATCGAGCATGACCCGCAGGTGATGAAGCAGGTATATGAGCTGGGCAGACAGATCGCCGAGGAGCAGCTTGAGGATTTACAGAATTATCTCTGTCCCGTTATGCCCGGCACGCTCTGACGGCGTCCTTCCAGCCATCGAGCAGCCTTTTGCGCTCCGCGTCGTCCATCGCGGGCGTAAAGATATGAGCGGCGTTTTCCTGAGCGGGCAGTTCGCTTCTGTCCTTCCAGAAGCCGGCTGCGAGTCCCGCGAGGTACGCCGCTCCCGCGGCGGTCGCCTCCTTCTGCGCGGGACGGTGCACCTGCGTGTCCGAGATATCCGCCTGAAACTGCATCAGAAAGTGATTCGCCGACGCGCCGCCGTCGGCTTTTAATATATGGATTTTTCCGCCGATGTCGGATTCCATCGCCTTGATCACGTCGTCGCTCTGGTAGGCGATCGATTCCAGCGCCGCGCGGATGATGTGCTCGCAGGTCGTGCCGCGCGTCAGCCCCGTGATAACGCCTCTTGCGCGCATGTCCCAGTACGGCGCGCCCAGTCCCGCAAACGCGGGAACCACATAGACGCCGTTGCTGCTCTTGACCTTCTGAGCGAAATAGTCGGTGTCCTTGGCGTCGGAAATGAGGCGCAGCCCGTCGCGGAGCCACTGTACGACAGCTCCGCCGACAAAGACGCTGCCTTCCAGCGCGTATTCGACGGGCTTGCCCTGTTCCGTGGCGGCAATGGTCGTGAGCAGTCCGTGACTGCTCGTCACAGGCTCCTCTCCCGTGTTGGCTAGGAGGAAGCAGCCCGTGCCGTAGGTGATTTTCATGTCGCCCGCACGGTGGCAGCCCTGTCCGTAGAGCGCCGCCTGCTGGTCGCCCGCGATGCCGCAGATCGGCACATCCGCGCCCATCAGCTCCATTTCGCCGTAGATTTCGCTGCTGCTTCGCACCTCGGGAAGCATGCTCATCGGAATACCGAGCAGCTCGCAGAGTGTTTCGTCCCATTGCTGGGTGTGGATGTTATAGAGCATCGTGCGTGAGGCGTTCGTGCGGTCGGTGACGTGCACTCTGCCGCCCGTCAGCTTCCAGAGCAGCCACGTGTCCACGGTGCCGAAGAGCAGCTCGCCGTTCTCCGCCTGTTCTCTCGCACCCTTGACGTTGTCGAGTATCCATTTGATTTTTGTTCCGCTGAAATAGGCGTCGATACGCAGCCCCGTTGCTTTTGCAATATAGTCGCCCCACCCGTCCTGCTCCAGCTTTTCGCAGAGCTGCGACGTGCGGCGGCACTGCCATACGATCGCGTTATAGACGGGCTTGCCCGTCGATTTCTCCCATACGATCGCCGTTTCGCGCTGATTGGTGATGCCGATGCCCGTGATCTCCTCGGGAGATACGCCGCTCTTGGCGATGCACTCCGTCAGGGAGGAATACTGGTTGGCGTAGATGTCCATAGGGTTCTGTTCCACCCAGCCCGCCTGCGGATATATCTGGGGGATCTCGTGCTGCGAGAGACTCACCACGTTTCCCGCGTGGTCAAAGAGGATGCTTCTCGCGCTGGTCGTTCCCTCGTCGAGAGCAAGAATATATCGTTTCATATTGTCCACCGCCTGTTGCTTGATATGTTTATTCTAGCACACGGCGCTATGGAATACAAGAACTTTTCCGAAGGGAAAACACGAAAAAAACGCATAAAACCTGATGTAAAGCAACGCTTTCTTTACTTTTTTACGTAATTGTTTTATACTGGAGACACCAAAACACAGGGAGGTGCCTTTATGGGCTGGCTGATTGTTCCGTTATTAATTATTGTTGTCATCATTGGTATCGCGTTTGTGAGAAGCGCGAACTCAAGCTACCGCTTTGGCTCGGGCATGTTCAAGAGCAGCGAGTACAATCTCGATGAAAAAGATGAAATTTCCGATAAAGAATATTACGACAAGGACGGGTTGTTAAAATGAGCTTCGGAAAAAGGCTGCAGGGCTATCGGAAAGAAAAGGGTCTGTCCCAGGAGGCGCTGGCGAATCAGCTCTATGTGACGCGTCAGAGCATCAGCCAATGGGAGAATGACAAGACGATGCCGTCGGTGGATTTGCTGCTGAAAATCAGCGAGATTTTCGGCGTCACGGTCGACGAGCTGCTCGGAAGACCCGAGACGGAGAGCATTCCCCAGCCTGTCGGTCAGGAGAATATTCTCCGCGATAAAAAGGATATCATAGAGGCGATGCGCTACGAATTGTCCGAGGTGAAGGTGGCGCTGTTCTCGCTGGGTCTGGGCTTTTTGGGACTTTTTCTGCTGGAATGGTTCATCTGCGCGAATGTCTTTACACCCGAGGTCGCAAGGCTGAGAAAGCTCGATCTGGGCAGTGAGCAGAATTTGATCTTATGCGCGGTCTGTCTGATCGCGGGAATCGTATTTACCGTTATCGCAAGGGTTCGCACGCATAAGACGGTACAGTTCGCAAAGAACCATCCCTGTCATCTGCAATTCTATTTCGACCACATGGTCATTGCGGAGGAAGGCACGCAGCCGCTGAGCCTGTATTACGCGAACGTCAAACGGATCGTGGAGACCGACTGCTATTTCATCTTCAAGATGCAGAACAAGGCGCGGCTGTGCGTCAAAAAGGGAGACAACGCGCAGGAGCTGTCCGTGCTGCTGAAATCCTCGGGCAACTACCTCAACCGCAGCCTGTATAAAACGAATCCCTGTCCCGCAGGAAGAGTGAAAAGATGTCTGATCCGCTGGTTCCGCGACTATCTCTTTATCACGGCTATTTTTCTGGCGTCAATCAACGGACTGATTTTCGCTGTTCTGACCACGATCGTGACGCACGCCCAAGCGCTTCGCGTTGCGATCCGCCTGACGCCGTTTCTGATTGCGGCTGCGGTGATTGCCTGCGGTATCGTGTTCACCGTCCGTCATATCAAGGCAAAGAGAATGATCATCACGGGAGGCGCCGTGCTGATGGTGCTTGCGCTGGGATTTGCCGTTTCCAATCTGGGAGCCGTCTATAACTGGCAAAATGAGCGCGTCACCGCCGAAGCGTTTTCCGAATATATGGAAGCGCACGGCATGACCGTCGAGAATACCATCCGCGGCAGGGAGGAAACCTTTATTTCCTCCTGTCTGACTGCTCACCCCGACAATAACGCCTACGAGGTGCTCTACATGGAATTTGATGAGTATTCCAGCGGCTACGGGCTGGTATCGGCGCTGGAAGCATACGGCAAGCTGTACGGTCAGGTGCGGTCGCAGCCGCGCCAATACATGTGGATGAAGACGGAGAATCTGGGCAATAACGCGTTCTACATCGAGGAAACCAACAACTATTTTTCAATTGTCTCACTCAATGAGTACAGCGTTATCTATGTCAGCACAGCTGTTGAGAAGAAGGACGCGGTTCAGGAGCTGCTCCGCGACTGGGAGCTTCCAAAACCCTATTGACAACAAACAACGGGCATGCATTGCATGCCCGTTTTACTCTTTTATTCCGCTATTTTAATCTGGATAGCGGTAGCGTCGTTGATGTTCAGATCGCCGCTCGCGTCCATATCCGCGACCTTTTGCTGGTTGGTACTCAGCGTTTTCAGTTCCGCGAGGTACTGCTGAATGAGCGTCGCGTCATTGATGTCGATTTTTCCGTCGAGGTTGACGTCTCCCGTTTCCGGCGTGACGGTCAGCGCCTTGATAACGAGGGTGCCGCCGAGGTCGTTGTTAAACGTGTCCTTGAACCACTGCATGACGTCGGTCATTTTGCCGTCCTCATAGATGTAGCTCATGCCGTACTTTGACTGCGGACGGAAGAAATATGAACCGGGTGAGCCTGACACGGACAGCCATTCGCCCGAGCCGATAGCGGAAATACCGTCGGGACTGTTGATTTTGACGCCGACGGAAGCGCTTCCGTTGACCTCGATGTTGTCAATATCGGCGCAGATGTAGCCCGCGTAATCGGTCTTGCCGCGGTACAGCTCCTGCCACTGCGCCTCGTCGGTAGTCGGAGCGCCGTTCTCGTCGGGAATCAGGTAGATGGTGTAATCTGCGTTCTTCTTGCGCGTCTCAAAGATGACCTTGTCCAGCACGAAGAAATCACGGTCGAAATCAAAGCGGTTGAGGAAGGTCAGGTTATTCTTCTCGATGTAGTCAAAGTCGCAGATCGCGCCGTAGATCTCGTTCTGAATCAGCTTTTTGCGGTCGGTGATTTCCTCGATGCCTTCTATCGTATAGACGGGAACGAATTTTTCCGCCGAAAAGACGTATTTGTCCTCATAGGAAAGCCAGAAATAGCCGCCCAGCGCGTTGTTGTTGCCCCAGGAGTTCTTCATCAGCCACGCGCCGTCGTGCTCGGGAGGAGTGGAGAAGTTCTCCTTGGGATAGTTGTCGTCCCAGCCGACAGCCGTTACCAAGTGTCCGTTCACGCTGCCCGAGTAGCTTTTCGGGAGATAATAGGTCATTCTGTCCTTGTAATAGCTTGTAACGTGGCTGTATGCCGCTACTGCCGCGCCGTTTTCATAGATCGCGCGTTTGATGGTCGCGCGGTCCTCACCCGAGAGATAGCGGATGTCGGTCACGCCGTAGCGCGCCAGATCGGTAGCCGCGTCGTCGCCCTTGCTGTCAGAGGTGATCGTGATATTGCCCGCGTCGCTCATCAATACGCCGCCCTGCCATGAGGTCAGGTAACCGCTTCCGGTGTAGACGAGTCCCGCGCCCGTATAGCTGCGTACCCAGCCGTTGCCGTCGGAGCGCGTCATTGCCCAGAGGTTGAGGTGGGATTCGTTCATATTTTCGGTTTGGTAGCCCTCCTTGAGCAGCTTTGACTCCAGCGCCGCAAGCGTGGAATATGCCCAGCAGTCGTTATAACGCTGGTTTTTGATATCCGTTACATATCCCTGCTCAACAGAGCTGTAGGCTGACGGCAGATCGTTGTCATCGCCCTGCACGGGTGCTTCGCCCGCGACAAAAGTGTCAGGGTCATATTCCGCCGCGTTTGCCGTAACGCAGAACATCCCTGCGGGAATCGTGACGGCGAACAAGACGGAGAGAACTTTAATAATTTGTTTATTTTTCATATAATAATCTTCCTTGTAGAATCTCATCATTTGGTTTTGTAAATATACTTAAAATTATTATAACAAATGAAATTGCATTTGTAAAGAATAATTCTCTTCCAACGCGGGAAAAACAGGAACAGGGAGGATGATGCGAATGCGATTGAGGACTGACCTTGCGGTGGAAGCGAGAGAGATCGCCGGAGAGCATGTCGGCGGTATGGATTACCGCACCTATCATGAGAACGGGCTTTCGATTTCCCGCATGACCGTCCGTACCGAACGGGCGAGACAGGCGCTCGGAAAAGAGATCGGCACCTACATCACGGTGGAGCTGCCGTCGCTGACGGACAACGTCAGCGCGACCGACGGGCGTCTGCAGACCATCGGCAGGGAGATTCGCCGCCTGCTTCCCGTCAACGGACTTCTGCTTGTTGCGGGACTGGGAAATGAAGCGGTAACGCCCGATTCTCTCGGTCCCAAAACAGCCTCCCGCGTGCTCGCGACGCGTCACCTGACGGGTGAGATCGCGCGTGCGACCGGCTTGGAGCGGCTGCGTCCCGTCGCCGTCATGCGCACGGGCGTGACGGGTCAGACGGGCATTGAGACGGGAGAATACCTGCTCAGCGTCGTCAAACGCATCCGTCCCAACGCCGTGATCGCGATCGACGCTCTCGCTTCGCGCCGTCTGGAGCGGCTCGGTTGCACCCTCCAGATCAGTGATACGGGGATCGCTCCCGGAGCGGGCGTAGGCAACCACCGCACCCGCATCAATCATGAAACGCTCGGCGTGCCGGTTATCGCGATAGGAGTGCCGACCGTCGTCGACGTGCAGACGCTCGCAAACGATCTGCTCGGCAGCGATTTCAAGAGCGACGCGATCGCCCGTCTAGCTCCGAAGGGAAGGCGGATGGTCGTCATCCCCGACGAGATCGATCTTCTGACCGAGCGTGCCGCGCGGCTGATCGGCTTTTCACTCAACGCAGCCATGCAAAACGACTTTGCGCTCAGCGACCTTGTCGCCCTGATGTGATATTTTGTAAACGCTGCGCATAAACTGAGAGTGTGTTTGAATGCGGAGGGTGATAGTGTGAAAATCCACAGACGTGCCATATTGGCGGCAAAGGCGGTGCTGGCTGCCGCAATGATCGCTGCGGCGGGCTTTTCGCTGACGCAGCGGCTTCCCGAGTGCTTCGGATCCGATGATACTGCCCTTGCGGCTGCGGCGTTTACCCTGACGGACGGCAGGTACCGTCCCGCGTCAGAGCCGTCAACCGCTGCTCCGCAGGTACAGCGCGAGGAAAAGAGTGTTGCCGAAACCAAGCCTTCCGAAGCACGGCAGGTAATGAACAGCGAAACGAAGCGGGACAAGACGGGCTACTATGATTCCTTCGCGGATCACAGCGGCGAGACACGCTATGATATCACGGAAAAGACCATTCTCTCCACGGGAACACAGGTGGGCAGCGGCTGGGTATGGAACCGGACGGGGCTGGATTTTGACTTTGACGCGCTGCTCCACGCGCCGCTTCCGTTCTCCGTGCAGAAAAACAGCAAAACGCCGCAGGTGCTGATTTACCACACCCACACGGGTGAGGGATATCTTGACGCGGATACGGACGGGTTCTATGAGAGCTATTATTCCCATACGCAGAATGAGGATTTCAATGTCGTCGGCGTCGGAGACGCGCTTGCCGAGGCGCTTGAAAAGCAGGGTATCGCTGTTCAGCATGACAAGACCGTCCACGATTCCACCTATAACGGCTCGTATGACCGCAGCGCCGAGACCGTCAATGCCGATCTGGAAGAAAACGGAGATATCAAGATCGTCCTCGACATACATAGGGACGCCCTTGGGAGCGAGGATAACAAGGTCAAGACCGTATGCGGACAGAACGGAGAAAAGACCGCGCAGATGATGATCCTTTCGGGCTGCGATTACTACGGAGAAAGAGGCTTTGACAACTGGCAGAACAATCTCAATTTCGCTCTGAAGCTGCAAAACGCCGCAGGGGAGATGTACCCCAATCTCATGCGGCCGCTGAGCTTTGATTTCTTCGCCTACAACGAGTATATCTGCGACGGTTCGCTGCTCATTGAGATCGGCACCGACGCCAATTCGATCGACGAAGCGCAGCGTGCCGCAGTTTGTCTGGCGGATGTGATCGCAAAGGTCGTGACGGAATAGAAATCATCAAAACGACGGTTCACGACGAATTTTTTTCGTTTCCTCTTGCATTGCAGTGATGTTTTTGCTATAATTAATATATATGTGCAAAAATGAAGTCAAGGGGGAAGATGATGAAAACGTTAAAATTCCCTAAAAGAATCATAGCTTTACTATGCGGTGTCACTCTGTGTATAGGAGGACTTGTGACCGCCTACGCAGGGAGCGACGACCCGATGCCCTTTGATCCCGATCCCGATCCCAATCCTGATCCCGTTGTGACGGAGCAGGTAGTCACAGACCCTCCGATTCAGACAGATCCGCCGATCGAGACTATCCCTATCCAAACCACGGTTCCCGTGACGGAACCGATTGTTACCGATCCGCCGACGACTGTCCCTGTCACAGAGACGCCGACCACGCTTCCGCAGGTGCAGACCGAGCCGGTGACCGAGGGCGGCGGAGGAATCATCGACGATCACCCCGACACCACCGAGTTCGTACCGCCGACGATTCCGAAGACAGTCAGCGAAAAGAGCTATTCTACCAACTACGCCTTCGGTGTCATTTCGTGGATTTGTGTGCTGGTGGGCGTGATCGTCATTATTTCCGTCGCGGCAAGCACCAAGGCGAGCGCCTATCGTTCGCGCAGACGACGCATATGACGGAATGTAAAATCGGCAGTGTGGTTCTGCGTTCGCCGGCATTGCTGGCTCCGATGGCGGGCGTGAGTGACCGCGTCTACCGCGAGCTATGCATGGATATGGGCGCGGGCTACTGCGTCAGCGAGATGGTCAGCTCCAAGGCGCTCTCCTTTCACAGCAAAAAGAGCGAGGAGCTGATGGAAATATCCTCCCGGGAGCGTCCCTGCGGCATCCAGATTTTCGGGGACGAGCCTTCCTGCATGGCGGATGCGGCGCGGCACGCGATGGAGAACCATCCCGATATCATTGATATCAATATGGGCTGTCCTGCGCCGAAAATCAGCGGCAACGGCAGCGGCAGCGCACTGATGCGGCATCCGCAGCTCTGCGGAGAGATTGTCAGAGCGGTCGTAGCGGTCAGCGACGTGCCCGTCACCGTAAAAATCCGCAAGGGCTGGGACGACGAAAGCGTCAACGCTGTGGAAATCGCGAAAATCTGCGAGCATGCGGGAGCGTCCGCTATTACCATACACGGCAGGACGCGTATGCAGTTCTATCATCCGCCCGTCGATTACGAGATCATCCGTCAGGTGCGGCACTCCGTCTCCATACCCGTTATCGCGAACGGCGATATCGACTCTGCGCAAAAGGCGAAGGAGGTCATGGAGCGCACGGACTGCGACATGGTGATGATCGGCAGGGCAAGCATGGGCAATCCGTGGCTTTTCATGCAGATCAAGTCCTATCTTGAGCATCCCGGACAGCCGCTGTCCTATCCGACATTAGAGGAAAAGCTTGGCGTCATGGTCGCTCATGTGGCGAAAATGGTCGAATACAAGGGCGAATATATCGCCATGAAGCAGGCGAGAAAGCTTGTCATCGGCTACTTCAAGGGCATGCGCGGTGCCGCCGCGCTGCGGAACGAGGCAGGCAGGCTTTCGTCAATGGACGATCTGTACAAGTTAAAATCCCGCGTCCTGCGCGGTTGACATAGAAATATAGAAGAAAAGTAAAGAAAAAGAGTAATCAAAATTCAATTCAAAGGGGAAGTAACACAATGAGCAAATTAACCAACATCGCGTCTCTTGAATACCTGATGGAGTATGATCCCGCTGTCGGAAACGCCATGAACGACGAGCTGAAAAGACAGCGCAGAAACCTCGAGCTGATCGCCAGCGAGAATATTGTCAGCCCTGCCGTGATGGCGGCGATGGGCAGTCACCTGACCAACAAATACGCCGAGGGTTATCCCGGAAAGCGCTACTACGGCGGCTGCGAGTGCGTCGACGTTGTAGAGGAGATCGCGCGTCAGAGAGCCTGCGAGCTGTTCGGCGCGGAGCACGCCAACGTACAGCCCCACTCGGGCGCACAGGCGAACACCGCCGTTTATTTCGCGATGCTCGAGCCGGGCGATACCGTCATGGGCATGAACCTCAACGAGGGCGGTCACCTGACACACGGTTCACCCGTCAATATCTCGGGCAAGTACTTCAACTTCGTACCCTACGGCGTTGACAGCGTGACACACAGAATTGACTATGACAAGGTCATGGAGCTTGCCAAGGAATGCAAGCCCAAGCTGATCGTCGCGGGTGCGTCCGCCTATCCCAGAATCATTGATTTCCCCAAGCTCAGAGAGATCGCCGATGCTGTCGGCGCCTATCTGATGGTCGATATGGCGCACATCGCGGGTCTTGTTGCCGCGGGCGTTCATCCCAACCCCGTACCCTCCTGCGAATTCGTCACCACCACCACTCACAAGACTCTCAGAGGTCCCAGAGGCGGTTTGATCCTCTGCCGCAAGGAGTTCGCAAAGCAGATCGACAAGGCGATTTTCCCCGGTACACAGGGCGGTCCTCTCATGCACACCATCGCTGCGAAGGCTGTCTGCTTCGGTGAGGCGCTCAAGCCCGAGTTCAAGGAGTACGGCGCGAAGATCGTTTCCAACTGCAAGGCGCTTGCCGACGGACTTCTCAAGAGAGGCTGCAAGCTCGTTTCGGGCGGTACCGACAACCACGTTCTTCTGCTCGACCTCAAGGATATGGATGTAACGGGCAAGGAGCTCGAGGCGCGTCTGGACGACTGCTATATCACCGTCAACAAGAACACCATCCCCGGTGAACCCCGTTCTCCGTTCGTCACCAGCGGCGTGAGAATCGGCACTGCGGCGGTGACGACCAGAGGTCTCAACGAAGAAGATATGGATCTGATCGCAGAGTACATCACCCTCGTTCTCAACGACTACGAGAACAGCAAGGATAAGGTCAGAGCAGGCGTAGAAGCCATTTGCAAAAAGTACCCCCTTTACGAATAAGAAATGAATTGGCAGGGGCGGAGGAATTCCGCCTCTGCGTTTTACATTTTAGTAAACTTTTCCGTCCCGCTGCTGATGAACGATTCCGTAAATGAACGTTAAAAAAGCGGGAGAACGCGCCCACCGGCGCTTTTTTATGAGGTGATAATATGCTCAAACCGTTGGCTGACCGTTTCCGTCCGCAGAGTCTCGACGATATCGTCGGTCAGAAGCACCTGCTCGGGCAGGGAAAGCCTCTGCGGAAAATCATCGAGAGCGGCTCTATTCCCAATCTGATATTCTACGGTCCCTCGGGCGTCGGCAAGACGACGCTCGCGACCTATATCGCGAAAAAGACAAACAAAACCCTCAAAAAGCTCAACGGCACCACCGCTTCCACTGCCGATATCAAGGCGATCGTCGCACAGCTCGATACCTTTGAAGGGCTCAACGGCATCCTGCTCTATCTCGACGAGATCCAGTATTTCAACAAGAAGCAGCAGCAGACGCTGCTCGAGTATATCGAAAATGGCAGCATCACGCTGATCGCATCCACCACCGAGAATCCGTATTTTTATGTATATAACGCGATTCTCAGCCGTTCCACGGTCTTTGAGTTCAAGTCCGTCGAGCCCGAGGAGGTAACAAGAGCCGTAACCCGTGCGGCTTCCATGCTCGCGGAGGAGCAGGGGATCGCAATTACACTGGAGGACGGCTGTGCCGAAAAAATCGCGCTCGGCTGCGGCGGCGACGTCCGCAAGGCGATGAACGCACTCGAGCTTGCCGCCATCGCGACCGACTGTGTTGACGGAGAAAAGCACATATTAATAGAAACCGCCGAACAGCTCGCCCAGAAAAGCTCCATGCGCTACGACAAGGACGGCGATGAGCATTATGACATCGTTTCGGCGTATCAGAAAAGTATGCGCGGTTCCGATCCCGACGCTGCTGTTCATTATCTCGGCAGACTGCTGGAGGCAGGAGATTTGCCGTCCGCGTGCCGCCGTCTGATGGTCTGCGCCTGCGAGGACGTCGGACTAGCCTATCCGCAGCTGATCCCGATCGTCAAATCCTGCGTCGATATTGCGCTTGCGGTCGGACTTCCCGAAGCGCGGATTCCGCTCGCGGACGCGGTCATCATGGTCTGCAACGCGCCGAAGTCCAACTCGGGAATCTGCGCGATCGACGCCGCCATGCGCGACATCAGGCGCGGCAATATCGGTCCCGTTCCGCGTCAGCTGCAGAATATGCACTACGACGGTGAGGACAACCCGAACAAGGGTCAGCACTACCTCTATCCGCACAGCTATCCCAATCACTACATTCCCCAGCAATACCTCCCCGACGCGCTGAAGGAGACGGTTTACTATCAATTCGGCGACAACAAGAACGAGCAGGCGTTCCGCGCCTATTGGGAACGGATAAAAACCGGCAATTCATAACCGAAATGAGATGTACATTCTTCGTCAGGGTTCTGTAAAGACATTTTCTTGTAAATGTGCACAAAATTAACGTGAATATTTCGTCGGCATAAAAATCGAAAATTTCTTTTTCGGAAATAAGCCGAAATCAAAATAATGTATGATAAAATAGTAAATATAGGGTAGTCTATGCTGCTCGAACGCAACATTTAGAAGTGTGGAGGAACATCACTATGGTAAGAAAAGAGCACAAATTTCTTTGCCTCGTTCTCTGCTTGGCTCTGATTTTGACCACTGTATTCACAGGCGCGGTCAGCGTATTTGCCGCGACGGAAGACGAATCGGAACCGGTAGGGGCATCGGGCGACACTGTCTATGTCAAAGCAAACAACGGCTGGACCAATCTTCACTGCTACATGTGGACCGACAATCAGGGCAACAACGCACAGTGGCCCGGTGCGGCAATGCAGGCAGTGAAGGATGACGTATATTCTTATACGGTTACCGGCAACTTTTCAAAGATTATTTTCAATAACGGCAACAGCGGTTCGGGAAATCAGACTTCTGATTTGTCTTATCCCGGTACCGGCAAGATTTATGATCTGAAAACGGGAACATGGTCGGATTATACCGATGCGCCCACACCCACCCAGACTCCCGATCCCACTTCCGCTCCCGATCCCGGCAACGGCACGCTTGTTTATTTCAAGAACACCGCGAACTGGTCTGCCCCCAAATGCTACATGTGGACGGACAACCAGGGCAATAACGCCCAGTGGCCGGGCGCCTCTATGACAGAAGCCGGCGAAGGCGTATGGATGTATCAGACTTCCCAAACCTTTGCGAAGTGTATTTTCAATCCCGGCAGCGACAGTGGCAAGACTGCCGATCTCACTGTCCAGAACGGTATGATGTTTAACTATGCGACCTCCCAGTGGGAAGATCCCGATTTCAGCGACCTGAGAATCGTTTCCTTCGCTGCGGATCCCACCAGCGATGTCTACACAGGCACCGAGGTCAGTCTCACCGCCAGCGCGACCAGCAAGGTCGGCACGGTTTCTTATCGTTTCAGCGTCAAGAACGCCGCAGGCTCAGAGTCCGAGATCGCGGGCTTCAGCACCGTATCCTCCGCGACATGGACGCCCACCCAGGCGGGCAACTACACCCTGACCCTCGACGTCAAGGACACTGCGGGCAACGAGAAGAGCAAGACCCTGAGCGTGACCGTACAGAATGACGCAGGTCTTACCAAGCCCGTCATCAAGACTGTCACTCCCGCGAACCTCAACCTCGTCAAGAGAAACGCCCAGACCACCATCTCCGTATCTGCGGGCGGCGGTCAGACAGGTACCAACCTGCTGTTCTACAAGTATATCGTATCCGACCCCAACGGCGTTGAGAACACACCCTACTACACCCTCAACAGCACCTATGATTATGTGTTTACCAAGCTGGGCACCTATACCGTCAATGTATTCGTTCAGGCTTCCGACAACTCCACTGTCAGCAAAACCTATACCTACACGGTAACCGACGATATGCCCGATCCGACCGTGAGACCTACCACTCCGACCCCGACGCAGGCTCCCACCACCGTGAAGCCCACGCAGGCTCCGACTCAGGCGCCCACCACCGTCAAACCCACCACTCCGAAGCCCACCGAACCCGATGTCACTGTTTCCCCGACAACCAATCCCGCAGGCTATCAGAAGGGTGACGCGAACAAGGATCACTATGTGGATATCAAGGACGCAACCTATATTCAGATGCACGTCGCCGAGTACCTCGAGGCGAAGAATATTGACGTGAGCATCGCTGATATGGACGGCAACGGCAAGATCACCGTTGTTGACGCGACCCTGATTCAGTTCTATATCGCCAGTTAAATAAAAGGAGAACGCTATGACAGGATTCAAAAAAGTAATTGCTGTATTGCTTGTCCTGCTCGTTGCTGCCTCTGTTGGAATTATAACGGTGAATGCCGCGCAGACCTCTGATTCGTCAGAGGTTTGTTCTGCAGATACGACCATTATTGTCCACGCAAGGCACAAGGAGCTTGCGCAGCCTTATCTTTATCTCTGGAACTCACTCCCCACCAACGGCGCGATGTCTAAGGCTTATCCCGGCGAGAAGCTTTCTCCGTCGGGTGATTGGTTCAATTACACCCTCCGCGGCTATACCAAGGTCAACGCGCTGGTGACCGACGCCGACGGAAAACAGTATTCCAAGGAATACACCCTCAGCGCCATCGACGGTAAGACTGCGGAATTTTGGTTTTTGGACGGAAAATGGACGAAGTATGATCCCGAAAAGCCCGACCCCGTCACAAGCACCGATCTGCGCGACGAAACCATCTACTTTGTCATGACGACCCGCTTCTATGACGGAGACAGCGGCAATAACGTCCACTGCTGGGATGACGGCAAAGCGGGCAATCCCGACAGCGACCCCGCGTGGCGCGGCGACTTCAAGGGACTTGCCGAAAAGCTCGATTATATCAAGGCGCTCGGCTTTACCGCGATTTGGGTCACGCCCGTTGTCGAGAACGCATCGGGATATGATTACCACGGCTATCATGCCCTGAACTTCAGCAAGGTTGATCCGCGCTATGAGAGCAGCGACTTTGATTTTGACGACCTCGTCCGTGCGGTACACGAAAAGGGAATGAAAATCATCCAGGACGTCGTGTTCCAGCATACGGGCAACTTCGGCGAAGCGCATTTCTGTCCGATCTTTGAGCGCGATTACAACGCCGACCTCGCTGACCTTGAAGCGTCCATGAAGCCGACCAAGTACCTGCTCGATACCTTCGGACTCAAATCCGCCGAGGAATACTACGCGCAGAAGCCCGAGGTGCAGTACCAGCAGCGTCTGAATATCATGAAAAATGTCGACTATCCGGGCAATCTGCACAACACTACGGGGCTGAAACCCGCAGAGGCGGACTACGGAACCGAAAAGCTCTCGAGCAGCGACAAGTACAACCCGAATAACTACTATCACACAGGATATTTTTCCAGCTTGAACTGGGATGACTGGACCTGTAAATACGCCCAGATCGCAGGCGACTGTGTGGATTTGAACACCGAGAATCCCGCGGTTGCGGAATACGTCACGGAAACCTACGGCAGCTTCATCGAGAGAGGCGTTGACGCGTTCCGTGTCGATACCGTCCGTCATATCCCGAGAGTGGCGCTGAATCTGATGTACAACGACCAGATTTATGACGTCGCAAAGGCGGCAAACAAGCCGAACTTCCTGATGTTTGGCGAAATCTGCACCCGCTATACACAGATTTGGTACCGCGACCACGCCGAGGAGAGCACGCCCTACTACACATGGAAGGAAAGCAATTCCAAATGGGCGGACAAATGGTCATGGGGCACCACGGCGGCAGACGTCAACAACAACATGAACCTCACCTTCGACCATTACAGGGAGGAGGACAGCACAGCCAACCAGCCGACCTCCACCAATGCGCTGCTCAGCGGTATTACGTATCATACGCCCGACCGCTCGATGGCGTCAGGTATGGAAGCCATCGACTTCCAGATGCACCGCATGTTCGGCAACGCGTCCGCTGCGTTCGGTATTGCGAAGAGCGGCGACAAGTATTACAACGACGCGACCTACAACGTGACCTATGTTGATTCGCACGACTACTCACCCGAATCTCCCGACGAGAAGAACCGCTTTGCGGGCGGTACGGACACATGGGCGGAGAACCTTGACCTCATGTTTACCTTCCGCGGAATTCCCTGCGTCTACTACGGCTCCGAGATCGAGTTCCAGAAGGGCTGCGTGATCGACGAAGGCCCGAACCTTCCGCTTTCCAAGACGGGACGCGCCTACTTTGGCGATTACCTCGAGGGCGATGTGACCGCTTCCGATTTCAGTGAGTATCAGGCGACAGGCAAGGTTGCCGATACCCTGAATTCCACACTTTCCAAGCACATCAGCAAGCTCAACGCGATCCGCCGCGCTGTTCCCGCACTCAGAAAAGGACAGTATACGGTTGATTCCAAATATGTTACGGGCGATATGGCGTATATCCGCCGCTATACCGCTGACGATACCGACAGCCTTGCGTGCGTTGCGGTTTCCGGCAGCGCGACCTTCAAGAACATCCCCAACGGTCAGTATATCGACGCCGTCACGGGCGACGTGAAGAATGTCACCAACGGCACACTGTCCGTATCTTCCCTCGGCAAGGGCAATATGCGCGTGTATGTCTGCTGTGCGACAGGCTTTGCGGGCATCGACGGTCAGATCGGCGGCACAAGCAAGTATCTGAAATAACCTATATATAATGAAAAGGAGAGATTGCGCAATCTCTCCTTTTTCACTTGACGAAGCGGTCAAAGCAGTTTATAATGAAGATAACAACATTTCAGCAAAAGAGGTGAAATACATGAACAAGACTGATTTTATCGCGGAGCTTGCCAAGAAAACAGGTCTGAGCACCGAGGACGGCGCGAAGGTCAACGATGTGCTCGAGAACAACAACCTTCTCGCGAACGCGGGCAAGATTGTCAGCGAAATCGCCGCAAAGCTTGGCATCGGTGAGGAGCAGGCGAAGGATATCCTGGAAAAGGCGAAGGAAATCATGAAGGGCGGCATCATGGACAAAATCAAAATGCCGTTCGGCGGACAATAAGCAAGACAAGACGCAAAAAAGGTCGGTTTCATAACCGACCTTTTTCTTATGATATGAATTGATCAGATTTCTACGTTCTTGATGGATTCAAATTCGCGAATCATTTCCGCGTCGGGCTTCTTGGTCACGAGCGATACGATGACGTTGACGATCAGCGCAAGCACAAAGCCGACAGCGAGGGAGTACAGACCGGTTGCCGCGTAGATGGTCTGACCGTTAACCAGCGGGATGTAGTCCCAAACGATAACGGTGAGCGCGCCGACAGCCATACCGCTGACAGCACCCGCGAGGTTGGAGCGCTTCCAGAAGAGCGCGAGCAGAACGACAGGACCGAACGCGGAGCCGAAGCCTGCCCATGCGTCGGAAACCAGACCCATGATGCTGGAAGCAGGGTCAAGCGCGATAACAAACGCGATAATCGCGACGATAACGACCGCGATTCTGCCGACGAGCAGGGATTTTTTCTCGGTAGCGTCCTTCTTGATAACACCCTTGTACATATCCTCGGAAACCGCGGAAGCGGTGACGAGCAGTTGGCTGTCCGCGGTGGACATGATCGCCGCGAGGATACCGCAGAGGAAGATGCCGCCGATGAAGATCAGCACGCCGTTGTTGGAGAAGATCTCCTGAATCAGGCGGATGAACGCTGTTTCGCTGGAATCGGTGAGCTGCTGGCTGAGGTAGCCTCTCGCGATCAGACCGATCAGGCAGGCAGCGGTGAGGGAGAGTACAACCCAGATAATCGCGATTTTTCTGGACTTCTTGACCTCAGCCTCATTCTTGATCGCCATGAAGCGGATGATGATGTGGGGCATACCGAAGTAGCCGAGACCCCAGGCGAGGCTTGAGATGATCGAAGTGGCGGAGATCGGTGTGCCGTCGGTGTTCTTAAAGAAGTTGAGATAGTTCTCGGGGCTTTCCACACCCTTTGCGACAAGCGCCTGCGAGAAGCCCTGATCCCAGGTGAGGGCGGTGTAGGCGACGATCGGAACGGCGAGGATCGCGACGAGCATCAACAGACCTTGAATCAGGTCGGTGGTGCAGACCGCCTTGAAGCCGCCCATGAAGGTGTAGACCAGAATAACGACCGAAGCGATGATCAGACCGATCAGATAAGCGGTCTTGTCCATTTCGCCGCCGGTGCTGTTGCCGAAGAGCGTCGCAAAGAGCTTAGCGCCCGAGCTGAACGCCGAAGCGGTATAAACCGCGAAGAAAATGGCGATGATAATCGCGGACACGATCTTGATGACGCCCTTGGAGTCGCGGTAGCGGTTCTGGAAGAAGCTGGGGATAGTCAGCGAGTTGCCCGCTACGATGGTGTACTTTCTGAGTCTGGATGATACGAGATACCAGTTGAGGATGGTTCCGAGCAGCAGACCGATGGCGATCCAGATTTCGCCCGTACCCGCAAGGTACACGGAACCGGGAAGTCCCATCAGCAGCCATCCGCTCATGTCGGACGCCTGCGCGGAAAGCGCCGCAGTCCAACCGCCGAGGTTTCTGCCGCCGAGGAAGTAGTCCTCGTTATTCTTGGTGCGCTTGGAATAAACGAAGCCGATTGCGATCATAATCAGCATGTAAACCGCGAACGCGACAAGAATAATTACATTTGTTGTTGTCATGATGTTCCTCCTTATATAATATGTATATAACACACTCGCTTATTTTAACATATTAAAGCGAGAAAATCAAGATATTTTGTAAAATTCTGTTATTCCATGATATTTTCATTCGATTATCCATTCGGAGGTTGATTTGAGCGGGAAAAAGTAATATAATATATTCTGAGAAATTGACGAATAGGGGTACTGCTATGGATTTTGTCAAGAGAACGTGGGCGGAGATCTCGCTCGACGCGATAGCGCATAATTATCGTGAAATCAAAAGTAAGGTCGGAGAGAGCGCGAAGCTCTGCTGCGTCGTCAAGGCGGACGGTTACGGACACGGCGCTGTCGATCTGGCGCTGCTCTATGAGGAGCTGGGAGCGGATTTCTTCGCGGTTTCCAATATCGACGAGGGAATCGAGATCCGCACAGCGGGTATCACGCTCCCGATTCTGATTCTGGGCTATACGCCCGTCAGCGATGCACAGCGGCTGAGCGAATACAATATCAGTCAGGCGGTTTTTTCACTTGATTACGCAAAGGCGCTTTCCGCGGCTTGCCAAAAGGCGGACTGTTCCTGCAAAATCCATATCAAAGCGGACACGGGCATGAGCCGTATCGGCTTTATGTGCCAGCAGTTCCCACGCGATGAATATTCTATAAATGAAATATACTTGGCTTGCAACCAGCCAAAGCTGATTCCCGAGGGGTTGTTCACCCATTTCTGCGTTTCGGATGAAAGCGCGGAGGGAAAGGCGTTCACGGAGCTGCAATACAGCAACTTCCTCCATGTCAAAGACGCGCTGAAGGCAGCGGGAACGGAGCTTCCTGTCTGCCACTGCTCCAACAGCGGTGCGATTGAGGATTATTCCGACACCTATTGCGACATGGTGCGTGCGGGTATCATTCTCTACGGTTTGGCGCCGTCTCCCAAGCTGAGCGGAAAGCTCGACCTGATTCCTGCCATGACGCTCAAAACCTCGGTCGCCTATGTCAAGGAGCTGAAAAAGGGCGCGACGGTGTCCTACGGACGCACCTTTACCGCGGAGCGCGATATGAAAATCGCGACCGTGCCGATCGGATACGCCGACGGCTTCATCCGCGCCAACGCGAAGGACGGATATATGCTCATCAACGGACAGAAAGCGAAAATCGTCGGCAGGATCTGCATGGATCAGACGATGCTCGACGTTTCTGACATCGACCATATTGAGCAGGGCGACGAGGTCATCGTATTCGGCACAGGCAAGATGGGAGAGCCGACCGCCGACAGTATCGCAAAAAATACCGACACGATCAATTATGAGGTCATTTGTCTGGTAGGAAAGCGCGTACCGCGCATTTATTACCGCAAAGGAAAGATGACGAAAGTGATGTATAAATTATGAGAATACTCGTTGTAGACGGAAACAGCATCGTCAACCGCGCATTTTACGGTATCCGACCGCTCACCAACAAGGACGGTCAGTTCACCCATGCGATTTACGGCTTTCTGACGATGCTCGGAAAAATCGAAAGGGAAGAGAATCCCGACGCGGTGGCGATCGCGTTTGATCTGAAAGCGCCGACCTTCCGCCATAAGGCGTATGACGGCTACAAGGCGAACCGCAAGGGTATGCCGCCGGAGCTTGCCTCCCAGATGCCTGTTCTCAAGGAGCTTCTGGGCTTGCTCGGATATCGGATCGTCACCTGCGAGGGCTATGAGGCGGACGACATCCTCGGAACCTTTGCCGACGCCTGCGAGCATAATGCCGACGAGTGCGTGATCGCGACGGGAGACCGCGACAGCCTGCAGCTGGTTTCAGCGGAAACCGTGGTGCACCTCTGCACCAACAAGGGCGATATCCGCTATACGCCCGAAAAGATCATGGAGGACTACGGCGTCACGCCTGCGGAGCTGATCGAAATCAAGGCGATTCAGGGCGATACCTCCGACAATATCCCCGGAGTCGCGGGAATCGGCCCCAAGGGCGCCGGCGACTTGATTCAGAAATATCACAGCGTGCAGTATATCTATGACCATATCGACGAGCTGGAAATCAAGGACGGCGTGCGAAAAAAGCTGATCGCGTCCAAGGAGAACGCGCTGCTCAGCCGTATGCTCGGTGAAATCGTCCGCAACGCGCCGATCGATACCGAAGCGTCGCACTATATCGTCAGGGCTGAGAACCCGCAGAAGTGCGTTGAGCTGATGACAAAGCTGGAATTATTTTCTTTAATAGAAAAATTCAATCTCACGGATATTCCGCAAGTCGCTTCAAACGAAGCGGAAAACAAAATGCCCGAGATTGTTGACGATATAATTCTTATAGAGAATATTAAGCCCGGTGCTACAGTTTATCTCAAGGTGGAAATTTCTAAATACGAATTAAAATCCTATGCTTTCTTATATTACGGAAAGCTGTACCGCAGCAACGACGAAAACGCGTTTCAGGCGCTGCTGCAAAGACAGGATATCCGCATCTATACGCGCGGCAGCAAGGCACTGTTTGCCTATGCCGACCGCCATGACATGGAACTGACAAGCATTTCCTTTGATGTGGAGCTGGCGGCGTATCTGCTGCAGCCCTCGGAGAAGGACTATTCCGACGAAAACCTCTGCGGTATGCACGAGGTCGCGCTTCCCGAAGCGTCTGAGGAGGACAAGCACCTGCGTGTTCTGGCAGTGTATGACAGGCTGTGCGAAAAGCTGGAAAACGAAATCAAAGCCAACGAGCAGGAAAAGCTGCTCCGCGAGATGGAGATTCCGCTTGCGAAGGTGCTTGCGAAGATGGAAAACAGCGGCTTTGCAGTTGACAGACAGGGAATCGCGGACTACGGCACGATGCTTTCGCAGCAGATTGGAGAGCTGGAGCAGGCGATATACCGCGAGGCGAATCAGGAATTCAATATCAATTCGCCCAAGCAGCTCGGCAAGGTGCTGTTTGACGACATGAAGCTCCCCGTCAAGAAAAAAACCAAGAGCGGCTACAGCACCAACGCCGAGGTTCTCGAGAGTCTGCGCTATGACAATCCGATCGTCGAGATGGTTCTCCAATACCGCACGCTCGCGAAGCTCAATTCCACCTATTGCGAGGGCTTGCTCAAGGTCATCGGAGACGACGGGCGCATTCATTCGAGCTTCAACCAGACCGAAACACGAACGGGCAGAATCAGCTCGACTGAGCCGAATTTGCAGAATATTCCTGTCCGCACGGAGCTGGGAAGGGAAATGCGCAAGTTTTTCTGCGCCAAAGAGGGCTGCGTGCTGGTGGACGCGGACTATT
This sequence comes from Ruminococcaceae bacterium P7, assembly GCA_900100595.1. Classification (GTDB taxonomy): domain Bacteria; phylum Bacillota; class Clostridia; order Oscillospirales; family Acutalibacteraceae; genus Ruminococcoides. The sequence goes on along the minus strand of FMUA01000006.1, from coordinate 119,475 downwards.
CCCAGATCGAGCTGCGCGTGCTGGCGCATATCGCGAATGATGCAAATATGATCGCGGCGTTCCGCAATAACGACGATATCCACGCAATCACCGCTTCTCAGGTGTTCAATATGCCGCTCGGGATGGTCACGCCGCTCATGCGCAGCAGGGCAAAGGCGGTCAACTTCGGCATCGTCTACGGTATCGGCGCGTTTTCACTCGCGAAGGATATCGGCGTGTCCAACAAGGAGGCAAAACATTATATAGAAAGCTATCTCGCCCACTACAGCGGCGTTGATAGATATATGGAAAAGGTCGTGGAGCGCGCGAAGCTTGACGGCTATGTGGAAACGATGTTCGGCAGACGGCGCTATCTGCCCGAGCTGAGCTCCGGCAAGCACATGCTCAGGGCGTTCGGAGAACGCGTCGCGCGGAATATGCCGATTCAGGGCACTGCGGCGGACATCATCAAAATCGCGATGATTCGCGTTGACAACAGATTACAGGCGGAAAACCTCCGCGCAAGGCTGATTCTGCAGGTTCACGACGAACTGATCGTCGAGGCTCCCGAGGAGGAGAGCGAGCAGGTCAGACAGCTGTTGCAGGAGGAAATGGAGAACGCCGTGTCGCTCAGCGTGCCGCTGACGGCTGACGCGGCGATCGGAAAGACGTGGTATGATGCAAAAGGATAGAATGATAGCCTTTGTCTGCACGGGCAACACCTGCCGCAGCCCGATGGCGGAGGCGATTTTCAATAAAATAGCGGAGGAAAAGGATCTTCCTGTCCGTGCGGTCAGCTTTGGCCTGGCTGCCGTGAAGGGGATGCCTGCTTCCAAACAGTCGGTAGCGGTATGTCAGGAAATCGGCATTGACCTCAGCGGCTTTCAGTCGCATTTCATTTTCGATTATGATATCGCCGATTTTGAAAAAATCTACTGCATGTCGGATGAGCACCGTCAGATCCTGACGCAGAGCATCGGTCTGCCTGCCGAAAAGGTGGAGGTGCTCGACGTCGCCGACCCCTATGGCAGAAGCATTGAAATCTACCGCATGTGCCGTGATCTGATTCAGACCGCGGTCGAGGAGATCGTCAGACAATATGAGGATTGAAAAAATGACCGCCGCCCATCTTGACGAGGTGGCGGCGATCGAAAACGACTGCTTTTCGCATCCGTGGTCAAGGCGGAGCCTTGAGAGCGAGCTGAAAAACGAAACATCGCACTTTCTGGTCGCGGTAGAGGACGGAAAAGTCATCGGCTACATCGGCATGAGCGCCGTGATAGATGAAGGCTATCTGTTCAATGCGGCGGTTGACAGTCATTACAGGAAAAAAGGTGTCGGCAGCGCCCTTGTGCGCGAGCTGGTCACTTGGTGTCAGAAGCATGATTTCGCGTTTCTCACGCTGGAGGTACGGGAGAGCAACGCTCCCGCGATCGCACTCTACAGCCGTTTCGGCTTTGTCAGGGTGGGAGAGAGGAAGAACTACTATTCCGACCCCGCAGAAAATGCCCTGCTGATGACAAAATATTTTTAAGGAGAGTTTTGATGAGAGGCAAAAAACTGATCGCATCCCTGCTCAGTGTGATTTTGTTGCTCAGCGCATTCCCCCTAACAACCTTTGCGGAGGAGCTTCCGCAGGAGCAGCAGCAACAGGAACAGCAAACGGCGCATACGCCGCAGGTTCCGCAGATTCACATTGAAACCGAAAACGGAAACGGCACTGCACTTGAAAAAGCCGACGGCTATGTGCAGGCGAAGATTTCCATTACCGACCCCGACGGCTCTGTGCTGGAGGATAACGTATCCTTCAAGGTACGCGGCAATACGACCGCGCTGTACTGGGTGAAGAAGAAGGCGTATACCTTCAAATTCGCGAAGAAAAAAGAGCTGTACGGCATGGGCAAGGGCAAAAAATGGGTTTTGCTTGCCAATGCCTTTGACCCCACGCTGATGCGTAACTATCTCGCGTTCGATACCGCGCGCGAGCTGGGATTCGCCTATGTTCCCGGTCAGAAAATCACCGAGCTGTGGATCGACGGCGCGTTCCGCGGCTGCTATACGCTGATGACGCCCGTTCAGGAGGGCAAGGACAGGGTCGATATCAACATTGAGAACGGCAAGGACTTTATGGTCGAGCTGGAATCCATGACGGAAGAGGAAGGTGTGACCTACTTCAAGGCGGAAGGCTGGCGTTATGCCGTCAAGGAGCCTGAGGAGCCCGACGAGGAGGAAGCGGCATACATTCAGAATACCTTCACCTCCATCGCGAAAACGCTCAAAAACGGCACCGAGCAGGAGATCCGCGACGTGATCGACGTGGAGTCCTTCGCAAAGTTCTATGTTCTCAATGAGTACATGAAAACCTTTGATTTCAGCATGTCGTCCGTCTTTTTCTATTATAAAGACGGAAAGCTCTATGCGGGACCGCCGTGGGATTACGATATCTCGGCAGGAAACGCCAACAAGGATATTTCCTCTAGGGGAAAAGGTACCTATGAAGCCGAGCAGCTGTTCTGCAGTGATAAAAACCTGTATAAGCTGCTATGCAAACATGTTTGGTTCAACGCCGAATGCAAGCAGGTCTATGAAGCGCACAGGGATTGGTTTGACAATATCGGCGTCGACGGCGGCTATACCGATACCTTCCGCGCGGCCTACGCCGATGTGATCGAGCGCAACTTTAAGGATGCGGGCTGGGATATCGGCAAATGGTGGATCAACCATCAGAGAAAGCCCGAAAACAACTATGAGGATAACTATCAGTTCTTCAAGAGCTGGTGTCAGCGCAGAAGCGACTGGCTCGACAACTATTATGCGCTGAAAACCTACTTCCGCAAGGGAGACGCAGACGGCAACGGCGTCATTGATATCAATGACGCGACGGTCATTCAGCAAATTATCGCGGAGGTGCCTATCACGCTCGATGAGCTGGCTCCGCTGCGTGCGCAGATCACGGGAAAAACGCTGTGCATTGACGACGTCACCGCTTTGCAGTGCAGCGTCGCGGGTCTCCCCGAATCGCATGGAGTGGGAGAGATGCAGCTTTATGAAAAGGAAGATGACTAAATGAACATTTTGGCAATTGAATCCTCCTGCGACGAGACAGCCGCGGCGGTCGTGCGTGACGGCAGAACGGTTTTGTCCTCGGTCATTGCTTCTCAGGTGGAGGAACACCGTCTTTACGGCGGCGTTGTTCCCGAAATCGCTTCGCGGCGTCATGCCGAGGCGATCGTGCCTGTCGTTTCTCAGGCGCTGAAGCAGGCGTCGATGACGCTGAACGATATCGACGCGATCGCGGTCACCTACGCACCCGGTTTGATCGGCGCGCTGCTGGTAGGCGTGAACTTCGCAAAGGGACTGTCCATGGCGACGGGAATTCCGCTGATTCCGACGCATCATCTGCGGTCGCATATCGCGTCGAATTATATTTCCAATCAGGAATTAAAGCCGCCGTTTTTATGCTTGGTGGTCTCGGGCGGTCACAGCCATATCGTGATGGTGGAGGATTATACCAAAATGAAAATCATCGGCAGGACGCGTGACGACGCTGCGGGAGAAGCCTTTGACAAGGCGGCGCGCACGATGGGAATGCCGTATCCGGGCGGCATCATGCTCGATAAGGTCGCCGAGGACGGCGATCCTCATGCCTTCAAGCTGCCGCGTCCCGTTGTCCATGACGCGCCGTATGATTTCAGCTTTTCGGGACTGAAAACTGCGGTGATCAATCTCATCCACAACACCGCGCAAAAGGGCGGAGAGGTGAATAAGGCTGACGTCTGCGCGTCCTTCCGCTACGCGGTCGTCAATTGCCTGAGCGCCAATTTCCTGAAGGCGGCTGAGGATCTGAACGTGAACAGACTTGTGATCGCGGGCGGTGTTTCCGCCAACTCGCTCCTCAGGCGGACGCTGGAGGAGGAGTGCCTGCGCCGCGGCTGGCAGTTCTTCAAGCCCGACAAGAGTCTTTGCGGCGACAACGCCGCTATGGTCGGTTCACAGGGGTATTATGAGTACCTCAGCGGCAACACGGCGGACGCGAATCTGAACGCCTTTGCGACGATGTCAATTGAAAATATTCATGCATAATAAAATATCAATTGACATTAGCCTATATTTATTCTATAATAAAAGCACAAACTTTAAGGAGGTTAGCCGAAATGGATAACAACTTCAATAATGATAATATGCAGCCGAATCAGTTCCCTCAGAACAACGATTATCCGCCGCAGGGTGGTGGGAACGACTACTCGGCTCAGTTCGCACAGTATAATCAGTCACGCAATCCTGCGGACGGCGGCAACGGGGATTACAATAATCCTTATCAGCCTCAGCAGCCTCAGCAGCCTGATTATAACCAGTACCAGCCGCAGCAGCCTGACTACAACCAGTATCAGCCGCAGCAGCCCGTACAGCCTGATTATAATCAGTACCAGCCGCAGCAGCCCGATTACAACCAGTATCAGCCGCAGCAGCCGGACTACAATCAGTATCAGCAGCCCCAGTATCAGGACACCAACGTACAGCCCTACGACTACAATCAGAACGGCTATCAGCAGCCCTATGATTACAACGCGGCGAACCAGCCTGCCTATAACATGCCCGCTGACGCGCCCACAGGTGCGGCAAAGGTGTTCGGCATTATCTCGTTCGTTTGCGGTATCCTCTCCATGATCACCTGCTGCTACGGTTTGTTCACCGGTATTCCCGGTCTGATTTTCGCGATTGTTTCCAAGTCCAAGTTCAAGGGCAAGAACACAATGGCGCAGCTTGGTCTGATTTTCTCCATTGTCGGTATGGCGCTCTCCGTTATCTGGATTATCGTTGCGATTGTTACCGGTATTTTCAATGGAAGCTCCAGCTCCAGCTACCACTACTATTACTGATATCATATCAATTGCGCATTGATCGGGCAGTGAAATATCTGCCCGATTTCTGTTAGGGGAGGCGGATTATGCAATATAAACGGTGGCAGAAAGCGCTCGTTATCATCGCGCCCTTTGCGGCTGCGGCGGTTTGCGGTGCAGCCGCGTATCTGATTTTGCGGTATGTCACACTATGGCCTTGTCCCAGCCTGACGCTGCTTCATATTTATTGCCCGGGCTGCGGCTCCACGAGGGCGGTTGCGGCGCTTTTACACGGCGACCTGCTGCTGGCTCTGCGGCAGAATAGCGTGATTCCGGTCATGCTGCTGATGGCAGTGCTGTATTATCTGGAATTTGCGCTGAAGGTATGGGGGGTGCGTTTCCGCTTTCCCGTGATCCACAATAAAGTTTTCATCACGGCGCTGTTTGTGTGCTGGCTGATTTACGCAGTGGTGCGTAATTTTGTGCCGGCAATCGCGCCGATCGAGATAAATCTATGACAGAAAAGGAAGATAAACTATGGCGAATCCGATTGTAACCATCGAAATGAACAACGGCAAAGTAATGAAGGCGGAGCTGTATCCCGAAATCGCGCCGAATACGGTGAATAATTTTATCAGCCTTGTGCAGAGCGGCTTCTATGACGGGCTGACCTTTCACCGCGTCATTTACGGCTTTATGATTCAGGGCGGATGCCCCGACGGTACGGGCATGGGAGGGCCCGGTTATCACATCAAGGGAGAGTTTATGATGAACGGCTTCAGAAACGACCTCAGACACAAAGAGGGCGTTCTCTCGATGGCGCGTTCCATGATGCCCAACTCCGCAGGCTCCCAGTTTTTCATCATGCACAAAGCGGCTCCTCACCTCGACGGTCAGTACGCCGCGTTCGGAAAGATCATTGAGGGAATGGAAGTCGTCGATGAAATCGCAGGCTGCGACACCGACTTTTCCGACAAGCCCCTCGACCCTCAGATTATCGAAAAAATGACGGTCGAGACCTTCGGTGAGGATTATCCCGCACCCGAGAAGATGTAAGAATAAGAAATATGTATACTATATATAAGGAGAAAATATGAAAGTTTTGTTAGCAGGCGGCGCGGGTTATATCGGCTCGCATACCTGTGTAGAGCTGATAGAAGCGGGACACAGCGTGATCATAGCGGACAATTATTCCAACTCCTGCCCCGTCGCGATCGAAAGGGTAGAGGAGATAACAGGCACAAAAATTCCGCACTACGAGGCGGATGTCTGCGATCCCGAGGCGGTAGAGAGAATATTTTCCGAAAATGAAATTGACGCCGTCATCCATTTTGCAGGTCTCAAGGCGGTGGGAGAGAGCTGCGAAAAGCCTGTCATGTACTACCGCAACAACATTGATTCCACCCTTACGCTGCTGGAGGCGATGAAGCGCCACAACGTCAACCGCTTCATTTTCAGCTCCTCGGCGACGGTTTACGGCACGCCGAAGACGGTACCGTTGGTTGAAACCATGCCCACAGGCACGCCGACGAACCCCTACGGCTGGACAAAGCTGATGATGGAGCAGATCCTAAGCGATACCGCAAAGGCGAATCCCGAAATGTCGATTGTCATTCTGCGCTATTTCAACCCGATCGGCGCGCACAAGAGCGGAAGAATCGGCGAGGATCCGAACGGCATTCCGAACAACCTCATGCCCTATATCACGCAGGTCGCGGCAGGAAGACTGCCGCAGCTGGGCGTGTTCGGCGACGACTACCCCACGCATGACGGCACAGGCGTCAGGGATTATATCCATGTGGTAGACCTCGCGAAGGGTCACGTCAAAGCGATCGACTACTCTTCCGACCACACGGGAACCGAGATCGTCAACCTCGGCACGGGAACAGGCTACAGCGTGCTCGATATCGTCAAGGCGTTTGAGAGAGTTAACCATATCACCATTCCTTATGTCATCAAGCCGCGCCGTGCGGGCGATATCGCGGAGTGCTACGCGAACGCCGAAAAGGCGGAGAAGGTGCTCGGCTGGAAGGCGGAGCTGGGACTTGACGAAATGTGCTACGATTCATGGAACTGGCAGTCGCACAATGTCAACGGATACAAGTGATATTCTTGTCATTAATGACAAATTAAAAACAATTTATTTATCTAAATAAACAAAAAATGAAAAATCTCGAAAAAAGAGATTCCCAATTTGGTTTTTTTATTGACTTTTAGGAATCGTTTGTATTATAATAGTATTGCTTATAGAAGCATTATCAAATAAGGAGGAAAAAAGAAATGTTCAAAAAAGCACTCAGTCTTCTGCTTGCATTGATGCTTATTGTAACATCGGTTTCTATCACCGCTCTCAGCGTATCGGCAGCTGAGGACGATCCCACGACAGAACCCGTTGTTTATCCGGTAACTGTTGCCGGCAGTAACGCAGATTTGTTCGGAACCGCTTGGACAGCAGGTCTCGAAGAAAACGCAATGACCAAGCAGGATGACGGCACATACACCAAGGTGTATGAGGTTGCTGAAGCCACTGACAATATCGCTCTTAAAGTAGTCGATAATGGCGAGTGGATCGGCAACAAGGCTGGCGACAATGTAACCTTCAGCGTTACAGAGGCGTCCACCTTTACAGTTAAGTATGATCCTGCTCTTGTTGGCGGATCCAAGGTAACTGTAACAGGCGACAAGGTTAAATTCCATGAGTTTAACCCCGGTCTCGTAACAAAGATGGTAGCAGTCGGCAGCGGCAACGGCGGCTTCTTGAATGATGAAGCTTGGGCGGTTGATTCCGAAGAAAACGCAATGACCAAGAAGTCTGACGGCGTCTATGAGATTACTTATGAGGACGTTGCTGCAAACGTTGACTATCAGTTCAAGTTTGCTGCCAACGGCGCATGGACAGACAACTTCGGTCTTGCTGAGGACGGCTTCATTACTGTCGGTTCCGCAACTCCCGCGAAGTATGACGGAAAGAACATTCATTTTGAGGTTCCCGAGGATGAGTCCACAGTCACTCTGACTCTCGACATTTCAAAGTTTGATCTCGTTTCCGGCAACTACGACGCGACCTTCACCGTTAAGGTTGTTGGTCCCAGCGGCGAAGTAACAACTGCGCCTGCGACAACTGCTCCTGCTCAGGAGACAACTGTTGCTGCAGAGACAACTGTTCCCGCTCAGGAGACAACTGCTGCAGCTCCCGCAGCGGACAAGCTGACTGTAAACGCCAAGTCCAACATCATGCCCACCATTACCAAGTCCTTTGATCCCAATACTGAGATGATCACTGTTACTTGGTGGCTCCAGGTTCCCGACGAAAAGATGATTAACACTCAGTGCATTCTTACCTATGATAAGAACAAGCTGACTGTCAACAAGGAAGACAACCAGATTTATGTCGAGGATGATGATGAGTACCTTGATGCGATTCTCCGCATCACAAAGGGCAATGGTACAGTAACGAACTATGAGCCCGCTACTCTCCCTGATGGCGCTAACGCCGGCATTAAGTTCAATGCTTCTAAGCTCGCAGGTTATGCTCTTAGTAAGGGCAAAGATAAAGACAAGGTTGCTTTTGTCTCTGTTACATTCAGACCCGTAAACGGTGCTACAGGTGAAACCGACGTAAATCTCAATGTTGAGATTATGTCCCTTAAAGACGGCAACGCAACTCCCTACTTCATTAACAACTCAGAAATTCTGATGCCCGACCTCCAGTACATCCCCGAAAATGTTCCCGAGGCGATTTACGCAGGTCCCTTCAATGATAAGTATGAGCCCGAAGAGGAGCCCACAACTGAGCCCGTGCCCACCACAACTGAGCCTGTGCCCACCACAACTGAGCC
>FMUA01000006.1:59856-110706 GCA_900100595.1 Ruminococcaceae bacterium P7 | reverse complement strand
GTGCCCACCACAACTGAGCCCGTGCCCACCACAACTGTAGAGCCCACCACAGCTCCTGCTCCCGCGGACGCTCTTACAGTTCACTCCACGTCAAACTTCTTTGACGACAATCCTTCTGTTACCTACAAGGGTGCAGATATCCCCGAGCAGGTAATCATTTACTACTACGCTGCAACAGATAAGTACAAGGTCATCAACGGTCAGTTCAACATGAAATATGATCCCACTGTTCTCGCATTCAAAGAAGCGAGCAACACAGACGATGACGATGCTCCTACTGTATGCCCCGTAGCGAAGTCTGTACAGTGCAACTTCACTGCCGGTGAAGGTCTTGCGAAGTTCAACTTCTCCGATGCACAGGGCGACCGCCTTGTCAAGAAGGACGGCACACCCATCCCCGTAGTCAAGCTCGTATTTGACGTAATCGGCAAGGGTGACACAACTGTAGACCTCGATGTTTACAAGCTCACCTTCAAGGACTTCGACGCTGAGACAGACCCCGACACATGGTACATGTTCTACAACGGTTCCGATGACGGCGGCGCTGCTATCAAGAATATGCTCGTAAACAACGGCACAGAGATCTATACTCTGTTTGATCCCGAAGCTCCCGAGCCGATTCCGACCACAGCTGAGCCCACAACTGCTGAGCCCACCACCGTTGAGCCCACCACAGTTCCTGAGCCCACAACAGCTGAGCCGACCACAGCTGAGCCCACCACTGTTGAGCCCACCACTGCTGAGCCCACCACAGAAAACGTAAAACTCACAGTAAATGCCAAGGCGTTTGTTGATGAGGCAGCTCTCAAGGATCAGAAGTTCGACTTCTCCGCTATGGAAGCAAGCGTAACTGTCGATAAGGGTCAGAATGTTGTTGTTAAGTATGCGATCGATACAACAGACGCTGAGTCCGTTGTAAAGGCTATCGAGAGCCTCCAGTGGATTGCTAACTACGATCCTGCTGTTCTGTCTCTCGTAAGTGCTGAGATGCCCAAGATTACAACCGGTGCTGCTTATAACACTACCGTTCCCGGTTCTGTTAAGGCAAATGCATCCAAGATTAATCCCGGCTATGATGTACAGCCTACAGATGAATTCATCGTTCTTACCTTTAATGCCCTTGAAGCTGGTGAGACTACAGTTAATGTAACTCTTACCGACCTTCTCCTTGACAATGGTGACAAGCCCGAGCCCACAACTGCTGAGCCCACAACTGCTGAGCCCACAACTGCTGAGCCTACAACTGTAGAGCCCACAACCGTAGAGCCTACAACTGTTGAGCCCACCACCGTTGAGCCCACAACTGTTGAGCCCACCACTGTTGAGCCTACAACTGTTGAGCCTACAACCGTTGAGCCTACAACCGTTGAGCCCACCACTGTTGAGCCCACAACCGTAGAGCCCACAACTGTTGAGCCTACTACAGTTGCTCCTACAACTGAGGCTCCCACAACTGTTGCTCCTACAACTGAGGCTCCCACAACTGTTGCTCCTACAACTGAGGCTCCCACTACCGTTGTTACCACAACTGTAGCTCCCACAACCTCTAAGGCTACTTCCGACACAGCTACGAAGGATAGCACCAAGACCACCACTAACGCTACTGTTAAGACCGGTGATGCTTCTATGGCACTGATTATCCTCCTCGTACTCGTTTCCGGTACAGCTGCTATCTTCTTCGCTCGCAGAAGAACAAGCAAGAAGTAATTAATTACGGATTGCACAGCCGTCAGGTTGTAAAAAAATAATACGTTTTTCACCCTCCGATTCTTCGGAGGGTGTTTTTTTGTGCCGATGCAATTCAAGTGATTGTTCTATGAAAATTTAATGAAAATCCTTTAATATTCGTTGAAATAATTCCGATTATGATATATAATAATAAAAGAATATTTATTATGAGGTATTTTACTATGAGACACCTTTTTTCTACTCTGACAATCGGTACCGCTGCCGCTCTGATCTCGTTATCCTCTGTTCCGATGGCTTATGCCGAGAGCGCTGATGCGGGCGCTTCGGACATTACCATCAATAAGGGAGACAATGTTGAGTTCAAGCTCTATCTCGGCGATACGAAGGAAGAAATCATTGGATTTGAACTTCGCTTGTTTTATGACGCGAATTTACTAGAGTTTGACAAGGAATCGCTCACGGCGGAACATTTTGACAGCCTGTTTTATAATCCCGACATTGAGGGTAAGATTCCGATGAACTGGACGGATATCAGTCATCCCGTCGGCTTTCCCAACAAGGACGAGTTTTTCTCCTGCAAGTTTGCCGCGAAGGATTCGGGTGAATACATCGGTACGCGGGATGATGAAAAAGATCCGACCTTGTCGTTCTTTGTTACGGAAATGTATGGAGAGGATATGACTTATCTCAAATCGTATAAATTCACCTATGATCTGATTATCAATGACAAGCCTGTTGTCACGGACGGCGTGCTTCCTATCACAAAGGATCAGGACACGCTCAACAGCCGTCAGAGCAGCTTCATCAATTATGCGGACGGAATGGGTGAGGAAAACTCACCTGACAAAGACAATCATGATTCGGTTGTCGGACAACAGCCCGCGACGCATCTTGTTTATGAGCAGGACGTGATTGAAGCGACGCGATATGAGGATGTCGGTTCATCCGGGAAGTCCAATAATATGTTCTTCCTGATCATTGCGATTCCGATTCTGGGTGCTCTGGTGGCGTTGGCAGTCGTGCTCGCTGTTAAGAATAAAAACAAGAACGGCAAAGACGAAAACGGACAGACTGCACCGGGTAATTTTGCGGCGGAAGAGGATTCCTTCGACGAAAAAGACTAATTTTCGGATGATAACAGCAATAATTAACAGAAACAAAGACATAAATTTGTTTACTGCTCCAAATTATTCTTTTAAATGTTGCTTGATTTTTTCTCTATTTTGATATATAATATGAATAACCGAAAAAATCGGAATATTATTGGAGGAATTTAACTATGAGAAAGAGAATTCTTAGCGCCGTTCTCGCGGGTACACTTGCTGCCACCGTTCTTGCAGGCAGTGTTATTTCCGCTGGCGCTATCAAAAAAGACGATGATTCTTATGATCCCGGTAGTGTAGAATCTAATACTTATTTGTTTGCTATGCCCGGTGGTTGGGAAAGCGACTACTGGAAAACCAACGAGAACAGAGCGGGCATCTACTGGTGGACAGGCGCTGATGTTCCTAAGGACAACTTTACTCACGAGTGGCCCGGCTATGTTGTCAACAGAGTAACCACCGAGGAGAACGTAAAGAATCTGTACAGCACTCCCGTTCCCAAGGATACCACAATGATCATCTTCAACAACCATATCAATGGCGGTATGCCCTCAGAGCCCGACTTCGATCAGAAGAAGTTTGACGCTGCAAAGCAGATCGTTGATACTCCTTCTCAGTATCAGATCATTGGTTTTGACGATTATCAGTCAAAGGATCTCTGGATGTATGTCTGGGATAAGTTCGCTGAGCAGTTTGATTATACTCCTATTCACTGGGATAAGACAACTCAGGAAATCACCAAGGCTGAAAAGGCTATGATGAAGGGTATGTTCGCTCCTGCAGCCAAGATGAAGGATGAAGAGAAGAGACTTTATGAGGAGAACATGGGCGAGGATCTTCCCGAAATGCCTGTATATGTTGCGATTGAAGAAGGCGAGCTCGATCCCGAAGAGTTTGAAATCGCAGAATTCGGTAAGTATTCCAAGAACTTCTACATTGAGATGGAGCAGGGCGACGGTATTGCGCAGATGTTTGATAACATGGTTTATGTCTGCAACATGGATCCCAACTCCATGAAGATCAGTACCACCATTGTTCCCGAGGGTATGCCTACCTTCAGCGGCGACTTCTTCTTCTACTATGGCAACGGCGAGTACGGCACATGGCCCACCAAGGATCTTATGCTCGAGAAGACCGGTATCACCGTTGGTGAAGACGGCAAGCCCGTTGCTCCCGAAGGATATCTCATTGACGACTACGGCAACGTAGCGAAGATGGGTCCCGGAGCTGACGGCAAAGAAGCGAAGCTGATGGTATACGGTAACTTCACCGGTCTCTACTATGAGAACAAGGAAACCCCCGAGATTCCCACCAGCCCCACTTCCGCTACGACTGTTCCCGCTCCCGCAACCAATCCTACATCTGCTACATCTGCTACCAAGGGTTCCGGCACCACCACAACCAACAGCGCTAACGGCTCTGTTGCAACAGGTGACTTCTCTTTCGCGGCTGTTATGTTTGTAATTGTTGCTGCTGCTTGCGGTACCTTCTACTTTACTCGCAAGAAGTATAACAAGTAATTCTCATTACTGAATCATAAAACGCTCCCTTAAAGGGAGCGTTTTTTCTTATTCGGAAATATGACTTGATTTTTTGACGGATTTCATGTATAATATAAACTGAAACTTTAGACGCAAAAAATCGGAGGTTAAGATGATGTCAAAAAGATATGTCAGTCTTTTCATGACCGTCATTTTTACCGTGCTTTTGCTGCTTGCAGGCTGCCCGGCAGCAGCCGCGGAACAGAACACGGAACACCTTGAATGGAATACAGAAGAAAAAGAAAAAGAAACAGAGTCGGAGTCAGAAACATCACTTCCGTCAATGACTCACGGAACAGAACCGACTGCTTCTTCCTCAACACAGCCCACTACGGAAAAGATCGAGCCTGCGGAGTTCCCGGCGCTGACGGTGAACGCGGTATCTAACTTTTTCCCGAACGCATCCGCTGAGTATAATGTCAAGACAAAGCAGGTTGAGGTAACCTACTGGTTCAAGTCCTCGCTTGACTTGATGAGTGTGCAGTGGTATTTGAAATACGACGGAACGCTTTTGACACTTTCAGAGGAAAAGAACACCGTAAGGACGGTATGCCCGACAATCGGTGATAAGGGCGTTTTGACGCTGGACGACGGATACGCGCATTACTGTTCCTCCAATGTCAGGCTGTATGAGTTTTCAAAGGAGGAGAAGCCGTTTGCGCGTTTCGTATTTGATGTAGCGGAGCTTGACGAGGACATTCCCGAGATACTGACCGTGGATCTGACCGTCGATATGTTGGTCGTTTCCGACGTCGACGCGAAAAACAAGTTGACGCAGCCCGAATTGGAGGTAGTCCTTGTTGCCAATGAGGGATTGAATGAAAAAGGGATCAATGACGTCCGCCTTTTCCGTAAGACGGTACTGACGGAATCGAATTTTGTACAGGCGACGACCGCTCCGCCCACGACGGTTCCTCCTGTGACAGACGAAAGCGGAAATGTGATCAACACGCCTGATGAAGCAGGGGAAAGCACCGAAGGGACATCAACGGTACCGACCGCCTCGACGGATGCGACCTCTCACACATCAAAGGCTACCCATGACTCCGTCAGCACATCTGATGACGGCAATTCGACAGATCAGGATAACAAGCCAAAGGAAGCAGACAAGGGCGTTGTCAGCACGGGAGCGCCGATTTATTCCTTTATCTGTCTGAGCATCTTCTGCGTGGCGACCTCTGTCCTCTTTGTCATGCGCAAAAAGGAAATTCTCTTTAACTAAAATATAAAGGAGCTCTTTCGATTATGAAAGTGCTCCTTTTTTGCAACGAAAAAGAGCTACTCGTCTGAGCAGCTCCTGAAAAGTCTAAGTATAAAGATATGAAAAATCACTTAGTTAGCTCTTGTTACCTTGCCTGAACGCAAACAACGGGTGCAAGCATATACACGCTTGGGAGATCCGTCAACGATAGCCTTAACACGCTGTACGTTGGGCTTCCAGGTTCTGTTGGAACGTCTGTGTGAGTGGGATACCTTGATACCAAACTTTACATCCTTACCGCAGAATTCACATTTTGCCATGCGTCTGCACCTCCTTATACAAATCAAATTCTATTCCTAACTTTGTTATAATAACAGAAAATGAGAAAAAAAGCAAGCCTTTTTTGAAAATTTCTTAACTTGTTTTTTTCACTTGTATTTTGATGGTGGATACGGTATAATAGAATATAAATATATTTATAAGATGGAGGCTAGTATGCTCTCTCAGTTATTAAGCGGCAATTTTTCACTTTCATCGATCATCGCGGAAATCATCGCGGTTTTGGTCATTATTTTTCTGATACTTCCGTTCCATGAATGGGCGCATGCGCAAACGGCGTATTTGCTGGGCGATAAGGGGATAAAGCAGCGCGGCAGACTTTCGCTTAATCCGTTGACGCATATCGATCCTTTTGGTGCGTTGTTTATGCTGCTGTTCGGATTCGGCTGGGCAAAACCCGTACCCGTCGACGCGCGCTATTTCAAAAATCCGAAAGGCGGAATGGCGATAACCGCTTTGATGGGACCTGTGGCGAATCTTGTCGCGGGCTTTGCGGGGTTGTTGATTTTTCAGATTATCTGGGCAATATCACCGAGTTTTCTGGCGTCCAATTCCGTTGGTTCATGGGTGCTGACGTTTCTGACCTTTTATTCCACTGTCAATGTTCAGCTGGCAGTATTTAATCTGCTGCCGATTCCTCCGCTTGACGGCTCAAAGCTGCTGTTTGCTTTCCTGCCCGACAAAGCGGTAGCCTTTCTCTATCGCTATCAGATGGTCTTTTTTGCGGTGATTTTCGTATTGCTGTGGATGGGACCGCTCAGCCGCCTGTTAAGCTTTCTTTCCACATGGGTTTTGTACGGCATGTACAATCTCTCGGCGCTGCCTTTCCAGCTTTTCGGAGTGACCACCGTGCCGTTTAACATGCTTTTCTGAATGTGACGGTGACGGAATGGAAACGCAGCTGCAATACAAGCTCGACGTCTTTGAAGGACCGCTGGATCTATTGCTTTCGCTGATTGCGAAAAACAAAATAGATATTTATGATATCCAGATTTCCGCGCTGCTTGACCAGTACATGGAGCAGATCGGGCGCATGCAGGAAAATCAGATGGATATTGCCTCGGAGTTTCTCACGATGGCGTCGCGGCTTGTCTATATCAAATCCGTGATGCTCCTGCCGAAATATGAGGAAGAGGCAGAGGAGCTGAAAAAAGAGCTGACAGGTCAGCTTTTGGAATACGCCGTATGCCGCGAGATCGCGGCAAAGCTCGGCACCATCTATGATTTTGACACCTATTGCAAGGACGCGTCTCCCGTTGAGTTTGATATGACCTACAACCGGCAGCATCCGAGCAGCGATATCGTCAAGGGCTATATCAGCGCGGTGGGCAGAGGCAAGCGTCGTCTGCCGCCGTCCGAGCAGGCTTTCTCAGGCATCGTCGCCCATAAGATCGTATCGGTCAACAGCAGAATCATTCATCTTATGCGCCGCCTGCGTCACGGCAAGCGTCTGGAGTACCATGAGATATTCGAGGCGTGCGAGGGCAAAAGCGACTTGGTCGCGACGTTTTTAGCGACGCTGGAGCTTGTCAAGGGCAAGCGCATCCGCATTGAGGGCGATGGGGAAAACGCCGTGGTGAGAATGTTGGAAGAGGACGAGGAGAATGAGTGACATGAATCAAAAAGCCGCGATAGAGGCGATACTGTTTGCCAGCGGAGACTCCGTAGAGGCCGCAAGATTTGCGCAGGCGCTGGAAATAACCGTAAAAAAAGCAATTTCCGCCGCAGACGCGCTGATGGCTGATTATCAGGCGTCTGACAGGGGAATAACAATCATAAAGCTGGACACCGCCTATCAGATGGTGTCTGTCAAGGAATACGCGCCGCAGATCCGCACGGTCATGGATTTGCGCCGCAACACGCCGCTTTCTCAGGCGGCGCTCGAGGTCTTGGCGGTCGTGGCATATAACCAGCCCGTCACCAAGGCGTTTGTGGAGCAGGTCAGAGGCGTTGACTGCAGTGGCGTTATCGGCAGCCTGACGACGAAGGGCTTGCTGGAGGAAAAGGGCAGACTGGAGCTTCCGGGCAGACCGCTGCTCTACGGCACCACGGAGAACTTCCTGCGCTGCTTCAATTTGCAGTCGCTTGATGATTTGCCGCCGCTTCCCGAGGAGAAATCCGAGGAGGAGAAGGCGGATATGCAGGAGGAAGCTGCGGAATAAACTGCGATACGGAGGGTTATTTTGCTGTGGCTTAAAATATTAATCGGAATAATCCTCGTCATCATCCTGATTCTGATGATACCCGTGGGCGTGAGGGCAGAGTACAACGAGGATATTCTCGTAGAACTGAAAATCGGCTTTGTGACCATCAAGCTCTATCCGCCCAAGCCGAAGAAGCCGAAAAAGGAAAAGAAAAAGAAGAAGAAGAAAAAGCCCGCTCCCGAAAAGGAAGAGGAGAAGAAGGAAGAAAAAGAGAAAAAGCCGAGTCTGCTCAAGGAAAAGGGCGTCGGCTGGTTTGTTGATCTGATTCGTCAGATCGCGGCGCTCGCGGGCGGCGTGATGAAGGATTTCTTCCGTCACCTCGTTATCAAGAATATGCAAATCAGCATCACCTACGCGGGCTCTGACGCGAATGATACCGCCGTCAAATACGGCTGCTTCTGTTTGTCGGTCTATCCTGCGGTGAGTATTCTGGCGGATGTTACCAAGTGCCGCCACTACGGCGTCGACATCGCGCCGAATTTCACCGAGGGCGCGAAGTCGGTCTATTACGCCGACGTGTGGGTTCGTATCCGCGTGTTTTGGGTGGTGAAGCTCGTATTCAAATACGGCTTCAAGGTCATCCGCATCCTCTGGTCGCTGCGGCGCGGCAAGACAAAGGAGCTGGATGAAATGATACAGAAAAACAATGAATTGAACAATAAAGGAGAATGCGATATGGAACATCCCATCGGTAGTTTAATGAACATCACTATGGAAAAGATCAAAGAGATGATTGACGTCAACACTATCGTTGGCACGCCTATCACCGCTGAGGACGGCACGCTGATCATCCCTGTTTCCAAGGTCAGCTACGGTTTTGCTTCCGGCGGATCCGATCTCCCCACCAAGAAGGAGAACAAGGACTGCTTCGGCGGCGGCAGCGGCGCGGGCGTAACGATACAGCCGGTTGCGTTTCTGACCGTTTATCAGGGCAACGTGCGCCTGATATCCGTGAACGGCGAGAAGGGCGCTCTCGATAACATCGTGGGCATGATTCCCGATGTGGTGACAAAGGTCAAGGATTTTATGGGTGAACGCAAGAAGAAGAAGGAAGCCGACGAGATCGCCGACAATGACGATTTCTCTGAAATTACCGTAGACGATATCGACATATAAGCGCATCCTCCTGCATATATATTAATATATTGCAGGAGGTGTACTTATGAAAAAAGCCTTATCCCTTATATTGTGTACAGTATTGCTGTTTTGTCCGCTATGCGTGCACGCGTCGGAGGTTCCCGAGACGCAGGCAGAGGCGTATGTGCTCTATTGTCCCGAGAGCGGAGAGCTGCTCGCATCTCATAATGCCGACAAGCGCATGAAGCCTGCCAGCACGACCAAGCTGATGACGACGCTACTGACGCTGGAGCAGGCGGCAAAGGGCAACGAAACCGTCACGTTCACACAGGAGATGGTTTCCGAGGGCAGCTCGATGTATCTCAAGCTCGGCGAAAAGGTCACGCTGCGTGATTTAGCGGTTGGCATGATGATGTCCTCGGGCAACGACGCGGCAAACGCGGCGGCTATTTCGATCGCGGGAGATGACCTTCGCTTCGCAAGGCTGATGAATGAGCGCGCGGAGGAAATCGGCATGAAGAACACGCATTTTGTCACGCCGAGCGGTCTCGATGACGACGACCACTACTCCACCGCCTACGACCTCGCTCTGCTGATGGAAGCGGGCTTGCGCAATGAAGATTTCCGTCAGCTCACCGCGCAGAAGAGCGCGATGGTGTCGTTCACGGAGCCGTCCGACAAGCGTGTGACCTATAACAACCATAACCGTTTGCTTTCGCTCTATGAGTATTGCATCGGCGGCAAAACGGGTTATACGAGCGCTGCGGGACGTTGTCTGGTATCGGCTGCGGAGAAGGACGGTATGACGCTGATCTGCGTCACGCTCGACGACAAGAACGACTGGAACGACCATATCAGCCTCTATGAGTACGGCTTTTCGCAGAGGGCGGCGTATCAGTCTCCCGATTCGGCATTTGCCGCAGAGGTTCCCGTCGTCGGCGGTGAGAAAAGCAGCGTGACGGTGATGGGCGACAGGGATTTCCGCCTGACCGTCAGCGCGGAGGATAAGGATAAAATTGAGAGAAAGGTTCTGCTCGACCGTTTTCTCTACGCTCCCGTCAGGGAGGGACAGCAGGTCGGCAGAATTGAATATACACTCCGCGGCGAACGCGTCGGCGGTACCGCGCTGAAAGCGGCGGCAGACGTACCCGAACAGAAAGCGCGCGGAGGACTGTGGGAATGGATAAAAGGATTATTGCATCATGGATAAGAAAGAACCGATCAGATTACAAAAATTTCTCTCGCTCTGCGGCGTAGCATCGCGCCGCAAGGCGGAGGAGCTGATTTTGCAGGGCAAGGTCAAGATCAACGGCAAGCCCGCGATTCTCGGCGATAAGGTGACGGACAAGGACAAGGTCTTTGTCAACGGCAAGCGCATTGTCGCGCCGCGCACCAAGTACCGCTATATCATGCTCCACAAGCCGCGCGGCTTCATCACCACCATGAGTGACGAAAAGGGCAGAAAATGCGTCGCGGAGCTGGTCAGGGACGTCGGGGAGAGGGTTTATCCCGTCGGCAGGCTGGACAAGGACTCCGAGGGTATGCTGATTTTCACCAACGACGGCGAGTTTGCCAACAAAATCATGCATCCGCGCAACAGCATCTATAAAATTTACCGCGTGACCGTCCGACCGTCGATTACCGAGGAGCAGATCGAAAAGCTCGAAACGGGAATCGAGATCGACGGCAGAAAGACAGCGCCTGCCATCGTACACGTGCTGGCGCAGGACAAGGAGCAGAACCGCGTTGTGCTGGAGATGATCCTCCACGAGGGCAAGAACCGCGAGATCCGCAAGATGTGCGAGGCGGTCGGCTTGGAGGTTGCGCGTCTGAAGCGCACGCAAATCGGCGGCGTGAAGATGGGAATGCTCAAGCAGGGCGCATGGCGTGATCTGACCGAAAAGGAGGTCAAGAACCTGCTTGCCAATCCGATCGTCAACGGACGGACGATTTAATAGATTGATAAAATATTAACGGAAAATCGGTTGAGTTTTCCATTGTTTTATGGTAAAATATAGAACGGATTTGTAATCAAGCACTGGAGGAATCATAACATGAGTATGGAAAAAATCAATGCCGCAAAGGCTGAGATTGCAGCGACGTCCGCATATCAGATAATAACGGAGTTTTTTGACGCTGACAGTTTTTGCGAGATTGACGCTTTCGCGAAATCAGGCGAGGGCTTTGCCGAGGTAGTCGCGGGTTACGGCACGGTTGAGGGCATGCCCGTTTACGCCTTTGCACAGAACAGCGACATCTGCGGCGGCGCGATGAGCAAGGCGCAGGCGGCGAAGCTGAGAAAGCTCTACAGCCTTGCGCTCAAGACAGGCGCGCCCGTAGCGGGCTTTTATGACAGCATAGGAGGCAGACTGACGCAGGGCACCGAACTGCTCGCAGGTACAGGCGAGCTGCTGAGACTCGCGTCCAAGCTTTCAGGCGCGGTTCCGCAGATATCCGTTGTACTCGGCCCCTGTCTCGGCACCAACGCGCTGAACGCCGCGAGCGCGGATATCGTGATGATGACGGAGGACGCGCAGCTCTCTCTCGATGTGACGGGAAAGAATGCCGGCGCGCAGTATAACGCTTCTCACGGTAACGTTGCGGTCATTGTTAAGGACAAGGCCGAAGCGGTTGAAAAGGCGCGTGAGCTGGTGACGTATCTTCCCTCGAATAACCTCGTTCCTGCGCCGCAGGCGGAGGACAGAGAGCCGGACGGCGAAAACACCAAATGCATTGTCAGCAAGCTTGTGGACGCAGGCTCCAAGCTCCGTCTTTCCGACGCATACGGCGATAACGCGAGAACCAGACTTGCCCGTCTCGGCGGTCAGGTTGTCGGCGTCGTCCGCACCACAGGCGGTAAGCTCGATTGTCAGTCCGCTGCAAAGGCGGCGAAATTTGTCCGTTTCTGCGACGCTTTTTCCATCCCCGTGATTACGTTTGTAGATTGCGCGGGCTTTGAAAGCCTGAAAAGCGCGGCTAAGCTCTCCGCGGCTTACGCCGAGGCGACGACTGTCAAGTTATCGGTCGTTGTCGGCGAAGCGATCGGTTCAGCATACGTCGCTCTCGCGGGTACAGGCGCGAACGCCGATGTCGTTTACGCGCTTCCCGAGGCGGTGATTTCTCCCGTCAATATTGAGGCGGCGGCATTTATCCTCGCTCCCGACGCGATGAAGGTTCCCGCGTCCGAACAGCAGGCAGCTGCGGCGGCATTCGCGCAGGAGAACCTGTCAGCGTTCAACGCAGCGCAGAACGGCTATGTCGACGGCATCGTGCCGTTTGAGGAGCTGAGAGACGCGCTTCTGTCCGCTCTGGATATGCTCTTGGGCAAGAGAGTTCCCACCGTCGCGAAGAAGCACTGCACAATTTAATTTGCTATCAATCACTTTACATAGAAGGGGAAATAAACATGAAAAATCTCAGAATTACCGTAAACGGCACAGCGTATGATGTTCAGGTCGAGGAGCTTGATTCCAATGCGGCTCCCGCTCCCGCAGCGGCAAGACCCGCAGCTCCCGCACCCGCAGCAAAGCCCGCTGCTCCTGCAGGCGCGGCAGGCAGCGTAGCGGTCAAGGCACCCATGCCGGGTACTGTTGTCAACGTCGTTGTGACCGCAGGACAGGCAGTCAAGTCCGGCGACGACCTCGTATTCATCGAGGCAATGAAGATGGAAACCCCCGTTAAGGCGCCGCAGGACGGCACCATCGCGACCGTTGAGGTGGCAAAGGGCGAGGCTGTTGATTCCGGCAAGGTTCTCGTAACGATGAACTGATAAAGGGGTAACGCACATGGCAAAAAAGATAAGAATAACAGAGACCGCGCTGCGCGACGCGCACCAGTCCCTGATTGCGACAAGAATGACCACCGAGGAAATGCTGCCGATTCTCGATCAGCTCGACAAAATCGGTTACTATTCCCTCGAGTGCTGGGGCGGCGCGACCTATGACGCCTGTCTCCGCTTTTTGAATGAGGATCCGTGGGCGCGTCTGCGCACCATCAAGGAGCATTGCCCCAACACCAAGCTGCAGATGCTGTTCCGCGGTCAGAATATGCTTGGCTACCGCCATTATGCGGACGACTGCGTAGAGTACCTTGTACAGCGCTCCATCGCCAACGGCATCGATATCATCCGCATTTTCGACGCGCTCAACGACATCAAAAACCTCCGGACGGCGATCAAGGCGGCGAACCGCGAGGGCGGTCACGCGCAGGTCGCGATCAGCTACACCACAGGCCCCGTGTTCACGGACGACTACTATGTGGAGTACGCCAAGAGAATCGCCGACGCGGGTGCGGATTCCATCTGCATCAAAGATATGGCGGCGCTGCTCACGCCCATGAGAACAGAGAGCCTTGTGCGCGCGATCAAGCAGGCGCTGCCCGAGATGCCCGTACAGCTCCATACGCACTATACCTCCGGACTTGCCTCCATGTGTCTGTTGAAGGCGGTCGAGGCAGGCGCGGACGCGATCGACACCGCGATCAGTCCGCTGGCGCTCGGCACCTCTCACGCTCCCACAGAGTCGATGGTCGCCGCACTTCAGGGCACGGAATACGATACGGGACTTGACATCAGACAGCTCGCGGAAATCCGCGCTTACTTCATGACGCTCCGCGAAAAGTACATCGAGAGCGGTCTGCTCGATCAGAAGATGCTCGCGACCGACGCGAAGGCGCTGATCTATCAGGTGCCCGGCGGCATGCTCTCCAACCTGCTCTCGCAGCTCAAGCAGGCAGGCAAGGAGGACAAGCTCGATGAGGTACTCGAGGAAGTACCGCGCGTGCGTGAGGATGCGGGTTATCCGCCGCTCGTCACACCGACCTCGCAGATCGTCGGCACACAGGCGGTGTTCAATGTCATCACCGGCAGCCGCTACAGCATGTGTACCCGTGAGTTCAAGGGTATGGTCGCGGGCGAATACGGCACCACCCCGATGCCGATTGACCCCGCGTTCCAAAAGAAAATCTGCGGCGACATGGAAATCATCCACGGCAGACCTGCCGACCGCCTTGAGCCTGAGCTGGATAAGCTCAGAGGTGAGATCGCCGAGTGGATCGAGCAGGAGGAGGACGTTCTCTCCTACGCTCAGTTCCCGAAGGTAGCGCTCGACTTCTTTGAAAAGAGAAGAAACGCCAAGGCAGGCATCAACGGCGGCCTGCTCGACAAAGAGAATAAGATTCATCCCGTTTGATGACGGCATAAGAAAAACGCTTCTGAATTGCTCAGAAGCGTTTTTTACTGTCGAAATATTTGACGCTTATTCTGCCTGAACCTTGACGAATTCCTCCTGCATGTACTCGTAAACGTCAGCGTCGAGATTGCCGAATACATAGCACTTGTCGAGGTATTCATCGCTGGGGAAGGTCAGCTCGCTGTCCTTGATGTCGTCGGGAAGGAGCTTCACAGCCTCGTCATTCGCGCAGCCGTAGCGGAGGTACTTGCAGTTCTCGGCGGCGATTTCGGGCTTCTGCATGAAGTTGATGAACTTCTCGGCGTTCTCTTTGTTCTTGCTGCAGGTGGGGATGCACATCGCGTCATAGAACAGGTTGGAGCCGTAGGACGGCAGGCAGTAGTCCAGATCCTCGTTCTCGTCCATCATCGCGGCGATGTCGCCCGCGTAGTAGGGAGCGATCGCGGACTGACCGGTCTCCATCTCGGTGAATACCTGATCCATTACATACTTTTTAAGGAGCGGCTTCTGAGAGCGGAGCTTTTCGGAAGCCTTGTCAACGTCCGCCTTGGTGCAGTTGGTGGGGTCGATACCGAGCGTCTGCATCGCGATCGCCATCGCGTCGCGGCTGTTGTTGATCATCAGAATGTCGCCCTTGAGATCCTCGTCCCAGAGCGCGCTCCAGTCGGTGGGTTTATTCTTGACCTTGTTCTTGTCGTAAACCAGACCGGTCACGCCCCACTGATAGATGACGGTGTACTTGTTGTCGGGATCGCAGTCAAGATTTTTAAAGCGGTCGTTGATGTACTTGTAATTAGGAATGTTATCGTAGTTAAGCTCAAGCAGCATGTTTTCCTTGATCATCTTGGAAATCATGTAGTCCGACGGAACGACGACGTCATAGCTGACGTTGCTGTTTTTGAGCATGTTGTAGAGGTCCTCGTTTGTCTCGAAGGTGGTGTAGTTGACCTTGATGCCCGTTTCCTTCTCGAACTCGTCGATGACGTTCATCAGGCCGTCCTGACCCTCGGCGATGTACTCGCCCCAGTTGTAAACATTGACCTCTCCCGCGTCAGCCTTGCCGCAGCCCGCGAACAGAGCTGCCACGGAGCAGAGCATTGCCGCGCAGAGAACTACGCATAAGATTTTTTTCATTTCCCAATCCTCCTGATTGATATTGTTTTGATATTGCAAGTCACCTTGTGACAGGGGAAACTAATTTTTCTGCAGAGCGCGCTTTTCGGCGCGTCTGTCGCGGATGTTGATCAGCACCATGATAATGATAATCGCGATAAACAGCAGGGTAGAGAGCGCGTTGATGGTCGGGGGAATCTTCTTGCGCAGCATGCCGTAGATTTCGGTGCTGAGATTCTGGAAGCGCGCGCCCTGCGTGAAGTGCGTGATAACAAAGTCGTCGAGCGAATAGGTGAAGCTGATCAAAGCGCCCGAGAAGATACCCGGCATCAGCTCGTGGATGATGACCTTGTAGAACGCCTGAAACGGCGTGCAGCCGAGGTCGAGAGCGGCGTCATAGAGGCTCTGATCCATTCTGCGGATACGCGGCATGACGTTGAGCACGACGAACGGAACGCAGAAGCAGATATGCGAGAGCAGAACCGTCACATAGCCCATCTCAAAGTTGAGAATGGTGCCGAGGAAGGTGAAGAGCAGCATCAGCGAAACGCCCATGACGATGTCGGGGCTGATGATCGGGATGTTGGACGCGTTCTGAATCAGAATACGGCTCTTGCCCTTGAAGTTGCTGATGCCGATAGCGGCGGCAGTGCCGAGGATTGTCGCGAAGAGCGACGCGAGGAACGCGATCGAAAGCGTGTTGGTCAGCGCGTTCATAATACTCGTGCTCTTGAACAGCTGGAAATACCAGTCCAGCGTGAAGCCGCCCCAAGCAGCCGAGCGGCTCTTGTTGAAGGAGTAGAAAATCAGTACCGCGATAGGCGCGTACATGAAGACCATGATGAACGCAATGTAGATTTTCGTCACAATACCCGTCTTTTTCATCACGCAATCGCCTCCTCATCGCCGAACAGGTTCATCAGAACGAGGAACACGAGAATGAATACCATCAGAACCAGCGAGATCGCGGAGCCGATGTGGTTGTTGGTGAAGAAAATCTTGTCGATGATATCACCGATCATGATATCGTCGGTGCCGCCGAGGTACTGGGCGACGACAAAGGTGCTGGCGCTGGGAACGAATACCATCGTGATACCCGAGATAATGCCGGGAATACTCAGCGGGAAGACGACCTTCTTGAATACCGCGAAACGGTTGGAGCCGAGATCCTGCGCCGCCTCGATCAGCCCCTTGTCGATTTTGCCCATAACGGTGTAAATCGGGAGCAGCATAAAGGGCATGTACTCATAGACCATGCCGACGATGACTGCGGCGGTGTTGTTGCCGTAGGAGCCGTGAATGCCGATCAGCGAGAGCAGCGTGTCCAGCGGACCGCCGTTCTGGAGAATGAGCACCCACGCGTAGATGCGGAGCAGAAAGTTCATCCACATCGGGATCATCAGCAGCATGACGACCATGTTCTGCGTGCTTTCGCGCATCTGGCAGAGCATGTACGCCAGCGGATAGGCGATAATCAGACACAGCACGGTGGAAATCAGCGCGATCCACAGCGATTTCAGAAAGACGTTGGTGTACTGAAACGCGGAGGAGAACGCTTCGAGCGAAAATCCGCCGCTGTTATCGGTGA
The DNA here is from genome assembly GCA_900100595.1 of Ruminococcaceae bacterium P7. Taxonomy (GTDB): domain Bacteria; phylum Bacillota; class Clostridia; order Oscillospirales; family Acutalibacteraceae; genus Ruminococcoides. The sequence continues at coordinate 93,662 of FMUA01000006.1, read as the reverse complement.
AGGCGGTGAAGCCGATCATCACCAGCGGTATCATCGTGAATACCAGCATCCAGAGGATGTAGGGGATGGAGAGCTTTCTGGATTTCATGTTCAGCCCTCCTTACCGACGGGTTCGGGGTCAAGCACCTCGAATTCCGCCTTGGAAAAGTCAAAGTTGAGCGGCACATAGGTCGCGACCTGCTCGTCCGTATCGCTGAGCATCAGCCACTTGCGCTCGTCGGATTCAAGGATGATCTCGTTGTGCTCACCCTTGTAGATGACCGACTCGATAAAGACGTCCTGCAGATCGCCGTCTCCGTCGCCCGCTAAGGACAGCGCCTCGGGCGGCAGGGTGATTTTCAGGCGTATGCCCTCGGGGAAGAAGTGATTCTCCGCCTTGACGGTCTCACCCTCCAACTCAAACTCGAAGTATTTTTCTTCATCGTCGGAGGAGGTGACCGTGGTTTCAATAATATTATCATAGAACGGCAGCAGCTTGTTCATGATCTGGATGTTGAACGGAACGACGGTCATGCCGACGGTGCTGCCGATTTCGGCGCTGCGGGTGGAGTGAACCAGAATTTCGCATTTTCCGCAGCGGATGCTCATTTCGTAGTGAACGCCCTTGAAGGTGACCTTTTCCACAACGCCGGTCAGCTGACCGTGCTCGGGAGGCGTGATGATGACGTCCTCGGGACGGATGACCACATCGACGGGCGTGTTCTTTCCGAAGCCCTTGTCGACGCATTCCAGCTCCTTGCCGAGAATACGGATGCGGCAGTCGTCAATCATGATGCCGTTGAGGATGTTCGCCTCACCGATAAAGTCGGCGACAAAGGCGTTGACAGGCTCGTTGTAGATATCCTCGGGCGTGCCGACCTGCTCGATGACGCCGTTGTTCATGACGACGACGCGGTCGCTCATGGTCAGCGCTTCCTCCTGGTCGTGCGTGACGTAGATAAAGGTTTTCTGTGTGCTCTTCTGGATCTCCTTGAGTTCAAGCTGCATGTCCTTTCTCAGCTTGAGGTCGAGCGCGCCGAGCGGTTCGTCCAGAAGAATGATATCGGGGTCGCAGACGAGTGCGCGCGCGATCGCGACGCGCTGCTGCTGACCGCCCGAGAGCTTTTGCACGGGACGTTTCTCGTAGCCCTTGAGGTCTACGACAGCGAGCATCTTGCTGACCTTTTTCTTTATTTCATCCTTGGGAAGCTTTTTGAGCTTCAAGCCGAAGGCGACATTGTCAAATACGTTAAGATGGGGGAACAGCGAATATTTCTGAAACACCGTATTGACGTTTCGCTTGTGGGGAGGAAGTCCGTTGATGCGCGTTCCGTCAAAAATCACATCTCCGCTCTCGGGCTCGACAAAGCCTCCGATAATGCGCAGCGTCGTGGTCTTACCACAGCCGCTGGGACCCAAAATTGTTACAAATTCTTTTTCACGGATGTCGAGATTAATATGGTTCAGGATAACCTCGCCGTCGAACCTCACAAAAATATCCTTTAAAGATACAATGACCTTCTTAGATGTCTGTTCCATCTATGCACCCCTGTTCTTTTTCATAAATTCATTTCGCGGAATAATCGGCAAAACTACCTTAGATTATATGATATGTTACACCAAAAGTCAACAATAACTTTAGGATGGTAAAGGGAAAAAACGGCGTGCGCCGACGGGCGGCAAAACGCGAAAATGAACCATTTGTGATGCTTTTAAAAATGAACAAAAAAATTATCACGAATTTGTAATAAAAACCATATACTTTTGTTCTGCATTTTGCTATAATGATAATGAAATATTATGAAAGGATGGTTTTTTGATGAAAATGTTCAAAAAGCTCGTAAGCGTTGTTTGCGCGGCAACAGTGCTCACCTCCTCTCTTGCATTCACCACATCGGCGTTCAGCGCGGCTACGGTTCCCGGAGAACAGGTAGCGGCAGACGCGAACCTTCAGGAGAATGTTCAGGACGGCGTCATTTTGCATGCGTTTAACTGGTCTTACAATTCAATCAAAGAGAATCTGCCCGCGATCGCGGCGGCAGGCTACTCTACCGTGCAGACCTCTCCCGTGCAGCAGCCGAAGGATTACAACGCGTCAAGGGACGTAGGCGGTCAGTGGTGGAAGCTCTACCAGCCTGTGAGCATGCAGATCGCTGAGCAAAGCTGGCTCGGTACAAAGGCTGAGCTGACCTCCCTTTGCGCTGAGGCGGACAAGTACGGCATCAAGATTATCTGCGACATCGTTTCCAACCACTTCGGCAACCAGGACGAGGGCGGCGCCAACGCGCTCAGCTCGCAGGTACAGACCTATCAACCTGATTTCTACAAAAATTCATCTACCTATTTCCGAAAGAACAACATCAATGCGGACAGCGACAGCGACACCCAGAAGATCGTTCAGGGTCATGTTTCCGGCTGCCCTGACCTCAACACAGGCAATTCCAATGTGCAGAATGCTGTCATCAGCTTCCTCAAGGACCTGATCGACTGCGGCGTTGACGGCTTCCGTTTCGACGCGGCAAAGCACATCGAGACCCCCGACGACGGTTCCTATGCTTCGGATTACTGGCCGAATGTTTCCAACGCTGCCAAGAATTATTATTCCGAGAAGAACGGCGGCAAGTCGCTATTCATCTACGGTGAAATTCTGAACACCCCCGGCAACAGCAGAAGCTTCAGCTCCTACACCAAGTACATCAACGTCACCGACAGCTCAACGGGTGACAGCATCACCAATGCCGTCAAGAACGGCAGTGTATCGGGCGCCGCGAGAAAGAACTACACCAGCTCTCTCAAGGCGAACCAGGTTGTTCTCTGGGCGGAGTCCCACGACACCTTTGAGGGCAGCTCCGGCAACACATCTACCATTCCTGACAGTCAGATCATCAAGTCATGGGCAATGGTCGGCTCCAGAAAAGACGCGACCGCGCTCTATTTCGTCCGTCCCGGCACCGCTCTGATGGGCGAGGCAGGCACCGACACTTCCTACAAGAGCACAGCGGTTTCCGAAATCAACAAGTTCCACAACCTCTTTGTGGGCGAGTCCGAGACGATCAGCTACTCGGGCGGCGTTTCCTATGTACAGAGAGGCGGCAAGGGTATCGTTCTCGCTAACATCAAGGGCGACGCGACCGCCGTTGAAATCGCAGGCACAGGTCTTGCGGACGGCACCTATACCGATACCGTAGCAGGCGGCACCTTCACCGTATCGGGCGGCACCCTCACGGGCAACATCGGCGCGACAGGCGTTGCGGTCGTCTATCAGGGCGAAACCACGCCCAGAGCGACCAGCTCTGTTGAGAACGGCACCTTCAAGGGCGAGACCCTCACCGTTCAGCTCACCCTCGAGAACGCGGTTCAGGGTACATACTGCCTCGACGATTCCACTCCCGTAGCCTTCACCGACGGCACCGCCATCAAGATCGGTTCCGATTACAACTACGGCGATACCATCCACCTCACTCTTGCGGCGACAGGCGCGAAGGGCAACACCGAGACCCTCACCTACAGCTACAAGAAGGAGGAGGACACCAGCTCCAACATCTACATCTGGTTCGACAAGAAGTCCAGCAAGGGAAAGAACTGGAAGACACCTCTCAACTGCTATATGTATGATGAGGATACCGCGGGAGATGGCAAGAAGACCGTTTACTGCAACGCGGCAGCATGGCCGGGTGAAGGCATGACCTATGACGAGGGACAGGACATGTGGTATTACAAGGTTCCCACCACCAGTTACCTCAACGGTCAGCCCAACGACTTTGACCTTACCAAGTCCAAGAACGCTTACTTCATCGTCAGCGGCAGCGGCAACAACCAGCAGTTCCCCGCTTCGGGCGGACACAGTCCCAAGCTGAACGCGCAGTCATGGGAATACACGGGCGGCACCAAGTTCGTTGCCTCCACCCGCGTTCCCACTCCTGTTGTTGTTCCCGCTACCGAGGTAACAAAGGGCACGGTTCCGCAGCCCACTACCGCTGCGCCCACCACAGCGAAGCCCACACAGGCTCCCACTACCGCTGCGCCCACCACACAGAAGCCCACACAGGTTCCCACTACCGCTGCGCCCACCACACAGAAGCCCACCCAGAAGCCTACCGATCCTCAGCCCACCAAGCCCGTTACTCCCGGAACCTACCTTTTCGGCGACGTGAACTTTGACGGCATCGTGGATATCGAGGACGCGACTCTGGTTCAGCTCCATTCGGCGGCTTCGGAAGACAGCAAGCTGCGTTTGAGCGGTCTTGCGCTCTTCCTTGCGGATGTTAACAACGACGGTCTTGTCGACGTTACAGACGCGACCTATATCCAGCTTTACGCAACAGACAGTCAAAAAGATTTAAAGAGAACAGGTACCCCTTATGTGGTACCTGTTCCCACAACAGCCAAACCCACCGAGGCTCCTACCACAGCGAAGCCGACACAGGCTCCTACCACCGCAAAACCGACCGAGGCTCCCACCACAGCAAAGCCTACACAGGCTCCCACCACACAGAAGCCGACGCAGGCTCCCACTACCGCTGCTCCGACCACCGTGGCTCCCACCACTCTTCCGGCCAAGTCTCTTTCGGTAACCGCCACATCTAACCTTTATCCGCAGGCGACGACTACCTTCAGCCCGGTTGCCGATCAGATTACGGTAACATGGTGGCTGAACATCCCGACGGATAAGATGATCAACACCCAGTTCACCATTTCCTATGACAAAAAGGTGCTGGACGTCGACATGACCGATGGCGTCAACATGGTCTATGACGAGGATGATCCCGCTGAAATTAGCAAATATCTCATTCTCCGCGCGACAAAGGGCGAAGGCACCATTATCAATCTGGAGCCTGAATCCTTGCCGAACGGCGGCATCAAGGGCAACGCGTCCAGACTGTCAGGCTTCAAGGTAACCAACAACGGCGAAAAGGTTCCCTTTGTTTCCGTAACCTTCAAGCCCAAGGACGGCGTTGAGGGCAAGACGACAGTCAATCTGGATGTTGAGGTTCTTCAGCTCGGCAACGGTTCTGACGATCCCTATTATCTGGTAGAAAATTCCCGTGTTGTCCGCTCCGACATCTCATATCTGCCCACCAATACGGCGGTAGCTGTTTATGCGGGTCCCTTCAACGGAAACGCACAGCAGGATCCCGATCCCGTCCAGCCGACCACGCAGGCTCCCACAGAGCCGCAGACTCTCGGCAAACCTCTCACCGTTACCGCGAAATCCAACGTATTTCCGCAGGCAACCACGACCTTTGAATCAGGCGCTCAGAGAATCACCGTTACCTATTGGGTCAACATTTCTCCCGACCGCATGATCAATACGCAGTTTAAGCTCACCTACGACAAGTCCAAGCTCGAATACGACGACACTCCCGGCGTTAACCAGGTCTATGACGAGGACGATCCCGATGAGATTTCAAAATATTTTGTCCTTCGTCTGACAAACGGCAGGGACACCGTTATCAACACCAATCCCTCCGACATCCAGGGCGGCGGCATCAGAGGCAACGCTACCAGCCCCAACGGTATCAAGGCGACCGATAACGGCAACAGAAAGGCGTTTGTTTCCGTTACCTTCAAGCCCAAGGCGGGCGCCGAGGGAACCACAGTCGTCAATCTCGATGTTGAGATCCTGCAGCTCGGCAACGGAAACCCCGACGACGACTACTTTGTCATCAACCATTCCAAGATTGTCAATCCTGACGTCAATATCCTGCCCACCGACACCGCGACCGCGGTTTATGAGGGTATGTTTGACAACAGTGTTCAGCAGACGCCCGATGTTCAGCCGACGACAGCTGAACCTACCGAGCCTCCTACCACAGCTGCTCCGACGACCGCTGAGCCCACTGAGCCTCCTACCACAGTCGCGCCGACTACCGTAGCGCCCACCACCGTGGCTCCTACTACGGTCGCTCCCACTACCCAGGCTCCCACCGATCCGCCCACCGATCCTCCTGTCCCTGATATGACGGTAAGGTTCACCAACAACCTGAACTGGCCCAGCGTTTATGTTTACGCTTGGGGCGGCGACAGCACCATGCAGTGGCCGGGTATGCTGATGAATGACGACGGCGAAAACGGCTTCGATCCCGGCGTCCACAACTTCTCGGCGTCTATCCCCGGAAACGTCGAGGGTTACCTCTTTACGGCAGGCGCGGCGGATACCGATCCCCAGACCTCCAACATCACCGATTTCACCCGCGAGGGCTGGTTCGTAAACAGCAGATACACAGAGAAAAACGCCGACGACAAGCTGGTCTATACCGCTCTGTACTGGGGCTTTGAAATCAGCGGCGGCAACAAGGTCGTCAAGTTCTCGAATAACCAGAAGTGGGGAGAAGTCTATGTCCACGCATGGGCAGGCGAGACACCTCTCACCGACTGGCCGGGCATCAAGATGGAAGACATCGGCGACAACGGCATGAACGAGGGCGTCAACAACTTCCAGGCGAACATTCCCGATGAAGCGACAGGCATTCTCTTTACCGCAGGCGACAAAGGCCCTCAGACCGTGAATATCAACGACCTCAATCACGAGGGCTGGTATACCAACGGTCAGCAGGACGCAGAAGGCAAGTTTATTGCGTTCCCGTGGGACGGCGGCACAAGCGGCAACAAGGTTGTCAAGTTCTCGAATAACCAGAAGTGGGGCGAAGTCTATGTTCACGCATGGGCAGGCGACACACCTCTCACCAACTGGCCGGGCATCAAGATGGAAAACATCGGCGACAACGGCATGAACGAGGGCATCAACAACTTCCAGGCAAACATTCCCGACAACGCGACAGGTATTCTCTTTACCGCAGGTGAAAACGGTCCCCAGACTGTGGATATCAGCGACCTCAACCACGAGGGCTGGTATACCAACGGTCAGCAGGACGCAGAAGGCAAGTTCATTGCGATCCCGTGGGACGGTGGCACAAGCGGCGGTTCCAAGATCGTCAAGTTCTCGAATAACCAGAAGTGGGGCGAAGTCTATGTTCACGCATGGGCAGGCGATACACCGCTCACCAACTGGCCGGGCATCAAGATGGAAAACATCGGCGACAACGGCATGAACGAGGGCGTCAACAACTTCCAGGCGAGTATCCCCGACAACGCGACAGGCATTCTCTTCACCGCAGGCGAAAGCGGTCCCCAGACTGTGGATATCAGCGACCTCAACCACGAGGGCTGGTATACCAACGGTCAGCAGGACGCAGAAGGCAAGTTTATTGCGATCCCGTGGGACGGTGGCACAAGCGGCGGTTGCAAGATCGTCAAGTTCTCGAATAACCAGAAGTGGGGCGAGGTCTATGTCCACGCATGGGCAGGCGATACACCGCTCACCAACTGGCCGGGCATCAAGATGGAAAACATCGGCGATAACGGCATGAACGAGGGCGTCAATAACTTCCAGGCGAGTATCCCCGACAACGCGACAGGCATTCTCTTCACCGCAGGCGAAAGCGGTCCCCAGACAGCGGATATCACCGACCTCAACCACGAGGGCTGGTATACCAACGGTCAGCAGGACGCAGAAGGCAAGTTTACCGCGATCCCGTGGGACGGCGGCACAAGCGGCGGTACAAGGATCGTAAAATTCACCAACAACAAGAAATGGGGCGAAGTCTATGTTCACGCGTGGGCAGGCGATACGCCTCTCACCAACTGGCCGGGCGTCAAGATGGAAAACATCGGCGACAACGGCATGAACGAGGGCATTTGCAACTTCCAGGCAAGCATCCCCGACAACGCGACGGGTATTCTCTTTACCGCAGGAGATAAAGGACCCCAGACAGCGGATATCACCGACCTCAACTACGAGGGCTGGTGGCTCAACGACGACATGAATGAAAGCGGTAACTATATCGCCCATCCGTGGCAAGCATTGTAACAGCTTTCGACCTTAACTGAAAAACGGCGTCTGCCTTCAGGGCAGGCGCTTTTTTATGAAAAAATCCGAAAAATTTCCTCAAAATACTTTACTTTAGTAAAATGGTAATATATAATAATAAAGTATGCACAGGAATACAAAAAACTATTATTGGAGGAAAATGATTATGAAAAAGATTCTTGCGCTGCTCATGGCAGGTGCCATGGCTGCAACGGCATTTGCGGGCTGTTCCGCCAATGTCAATTCCAATTCCGGTTCAGACGCGACAAAGGGCGCAACCGATGCAACGGCTGCAGCGGATTCTGACTGGGCCTACATTTCCGACAAAGGCAAGCTCACGATCGGCATCACCTATTTCGAGCCGATGAACTATCTCGGTGAGGACGGCAAGCTCACAGGCTTTGAGACGGATTTCGCCACCGCCGTATGTGAGGAGCTGGGCGTTACCCCGAACTTCCAGGAGATCGAGTGGGATTCCAAGGAGATCGAGCTGAACGCAAAGACCATCGACTGCATCTGGAACGGACTTACCATCACCGCTGAGAGAGAGGAGAACATGAGCATCTCCCTGCCCTATATGGCGAACAAGCAGGTAATGGTAGTCAAGGCTGAGAACGCCGACAAGTACAAGACCGCCGACGACATGAAGGACGTCAAGGTTGTTGCGGAGGCAGGCTCCGCGGGCGAAGAGGTAGCCAAGGGTGAGAAGTTCTTTGCTGACGCGAAGTACACTCCCGCTGATTCCCAGGCAAAGTGTCTCCTCGAAGTCAAGTCCGGCACATCTGATGTCGCGATCATCGACTATGTCATGTCCATCGGCACCCTCCGCGCAGGCTCCGACTACGCTGACCTCAAGGTGGTTGAGGATCAGGAGTTCTCTCCCGAGGTATACGGTATTGCGTTCAGAAAGGGCAGCGATACCACCGCAAAGGTGAATGACACCATCATGAAGCTGTACACGGACGGCAAGCTCCAGGAGATCGCCAAGAAGTACAACCTCGAGGATCAGATTCCCAAAATCAATAATACCGAAGAATAATGGATCAATTCTGGAATGTTACGCTGGAATTGCTGGAGGGCTTTGGTCAGAACTGTACGATTTTCGGTCTGACGCTGCTCATGGCGATTCCGCTTGGATTAATTATTTCGTTCGGCTCCATGTCAAAGTTCCTGCCGATCAAGGCGGTAGTCAAAACCTTTGTGTGGATTATCCGAGGCACACCGCTGATGCTGCAGTTGTTTGTCGTGTTTTATCTGCCTTCGCTTGCGTGGGGTGTTTCCTTTGACCGCATGACCGCGGCGATTATCGCCTTTGTGATCAACTACGCGGCGTATTTTTCCGAGATATTCCGCGGCGGCATCGAGGGAATCCCCAAGGGACAGTACGAGGCGGGACAGGTTCTCGGCATGACCAAGAGCCAGATATTCTTCAAGATCGTCCTCATGCAGGTCGTCAAGCGCATTGTTGCGCCCATGAGCAACGAGATCATCACACTCGTCAAGGATACCTCTTTGGCACGAGTCATCATGGTACCCGAAATGCTCAAGGCGGCGGAGCGCTTCACCATGCAGGGCTTGATTTGGCCTTTGTTCTACACAGGCATATTCTTCCTGCTGTTCAACGGCGGACTGACGCTGCTCTTCTCCTACATTGAGAAGAAGCTCGACTATTATAAGGGCTAAGGAGGAGCGGCTATGAAAATGCTAAAGGTAGAAAACATACAGAAGAGCTTCGGCAAAACCGAGGTGCTCAAAAATATCAGCTTTTCGCTCGAAAAGGGCGAGGTACTCGCGATTATCGGTTCATCCGGTTCGGGCAAAACGACGCTTCTCCGCTGTCTGAACTTTCTGGAAACGCCACAGCGGGGAAGGATCACCGTCAATAGCGAGGTGCTTTTTGACAGCAGCGACTCGTCCAAGAAAAAAGATCTGGACGTGCGAAAAAAGCGTCTGCATTTCGGACTGGTGTTTCAGAACTTCAACCTGTTTCCGCAGTATAAGGTGTACGATAATATCACGCTTGCGCCCTTGCTGATGGCGCGCGAGCAGATCCGCGAGAACGGTTCCTACTACGGTGCTGCGAGCCTGCGGGAGGCACAGCAGCTGATTCGCGAGGAAGCGGATAACCTGTTGAAGAAGGTCGGTCTGTTTGAAAAGAGGGACTCCTACCCCGGAGACCTCAGCGGAGGACAGCAGCAGCGTGTGGCGATTGCGAGAGCGCTTGCGCTCAATCCGGACATTCTCTGCTTTGACGAACCGACCTCCGCACTCGACCCCGAACTGACGGGAGAGGTGCTGAACGTCATCAGAGGGCTGAAAAGCTCCGACAGCACGATGATCGTCGTGACTCACGAAATCGGCTTTGCCCACGACGTTGCCGACAAGATCATTTTCATGGATCGGGGCTTGATCGAGGAAGAGGGAACACCGCAGCAGGTGATCGACAATCCTCAGAGCGCCCGTACAAGAGAATTTCTTGCCAGATTCAACCAGTTCGGCGATTGATAGAAACAAAGGAGACAGCCTCGGCTGTCTCTTTTTTTTGCTTGTTTTGATAAAGTACATTTCTGCATGATTGTTGATTTGCTGTTTCAAATATCTCCCATATTCTGCTTGAGATATGAGGATAGCTTTATGAATTTTGCAAGAAGCGAAAAAAATCCTGCAAAATGTCTTGACAAATCTTTAACAAGGCGCTATAATGGCATCAATGAAACGGCAAGGGTGCTGAAAACAAAGATGTTTTCGGTGCCCTTTCTTTATTTTTGCTATCGTCCGATAGGCTAACATATGACAACGCAACGGCGCGTGAATCCCACGGGATTTGCGTGCCGTTGTGTCATGTAAGGTATCTTGCTTCTTTCTTGGCGGCAAGTTTCCATATATCAGAAATAGTAAAAAGGAGTGATCAAGGTGAGTGAATCTGTAAAAGAGTTAGTCACCCAAATGACAAATGAACAGCTGTTTGCCGTGTGGTTCCTGATCGGCGCAGCGCTGGTGTTCTGGATGCAGGCAGGCTTCGCGATGGTCGAGGCGGGCTTCACCAGAGCGAAAAACACGGGAAATATCATCATGAAGAATCTGATGGATTTCTGTATCGGTACCGTTACCTTTATTCTGATCGGTTTCGGCTTGCTGATGGGAGAGGATTTGCTGGGATTCATCGGAAAGCCCGGATTTGATTTGTTCACGGCTTACGACAATTTCAACTTTTCCAGCTTTGTCTTTAACCTCGTGTTCTGCGCCACGACCGCGACGATCGTTTCGGGCGCTATGGCAGAGCGTACCAAGTTCCTTTCCTACTGCGTTTATTCGGGCATCATCTCCGCGGTGATTTATCCGATCGAAGCGCACTGGATCTGGGGCGGCGGCTGGCTTAGCCAGATCGGCTTCCATGATTTCGCAGGCTCCTGCGCGATTCACATGGTTGGCGGTATTTCTGCTCTGATCGGCGCGTCCATTCTCGGTGCGAGAATCGGTAAGTTCAAGAGAGATAAGAACGGCAAGGTCACAAAGGTCGGCGCGTTCCCCGGTCACAACATCGCGCTGGGTGCGCTGGGTGTATTCATCCTCTGGCTCGGCTGGTACGGCTTCAACGGCGCGGCGGCGACCTCAGTGGAACAGCTCGGTTCCATTTTCCTGACAACAACAGTCGCTCCCGCAATCGCGACTGTCACCTGCATGATTTTTACATGGATCAAATACGGCAAGCCCGACGTCAGCATGTGCCTGAACGCATCTCTGGCAGGTTTGGTTGCGATCACCGCAGGATGTGACATCACCGACGCGTTCGGCGCGGTCGTCATCGGTCTGGTAGCCGGAATCCTCGTCGTATTCGGCGTATGGCTTCTCGACTATAAGCTCCACATCGACGATCCTGTCGGTGCTGTAGCGGTTCACATGATGAACGGTATCTGGGGCACATTGGCTGTCGGCTTGTTCGCGACCGATACCGCTCCCGGCTACGCGGTCGCAAATGCTTCCGGCACCAAGCTTCTCGGCTTGTTCTATGGCGGCGGCTTTGAGCTTCTCGGTCTGCAGTTCATCGGCTTCGGCGCCGTAGCAGGCTGGACAGTCCTGACAATGACCATCGTGTTCTTTGTCATCAAGAAGATATTCGGTCTGCGTGTTTCCCGTGAGGAGGAAATGACAGGTCTGGACGCGACAGAGCACGGTATGCCGTCCGCGTACGCAGGCTTTGCGATGATTCCCGAATACATCGAGGAGGGAGAGGATGCTCCCGTGCTTGTCAGCGGTGAGACACCTGTTGCCGAAGCGGTAACGGTTACCAAGGTACCGACCTTCGACGAGGGCAGACCGAAGATCACCAAGGTCGAAATCGTCTGCAAGGAATCCCGTCTTGAGGCGCTGAAGAACGCGATGATGAAGATCGGCATCACGGGCATGACCGTCACCCACGTTCTCGGCTGCGGCACGCAGAAGGGCACGCCCGAGTATTACCGCGGCGTACAGATCGAAGCCAACCTTCTCCCGAAGGTACAGGTCGATATCGTTGTCTGCACCGTTCCGGTCAGCAAGGTTATCGAGACCGCGAAAAAGACACTTTACACCGGACACATCGGAGACGGCAAAATCTTTGTCTATGACGTCGAGGACGTTGTCAAGGTCAGAACCGGTCAGACCGGTCTGGAAGCAATGGAACACTTTGATTCTATCTGATACCCATTTCACATATTCCTGTACGGAGCTGCCGTGTATCTGCGGCAGCTCCATCCTCTTTATTTGCGGATGAGTCGGCAATAATAAAACGCGGATGGCAGAGAACCATCCGCGTTTTTTTATCTTTGTCGAATCCATTTATCCGTCACCGTGGGCTGTTCATAGCCCCAGTCCTCGTTTGCGGCGTGAACAACAAGCATAAAGTCATTTTTTGTCAAAACAGCGGCGGACGCTTTGTTTTCCACCATCGTGCTTGCCGTGATGATTTCGATGTCCGTTTCGCCAAATAGGTAATCAATCATCAGTCCGAGTGTCTCTGAAGCGATTCCCTGTCCCCAGAACCGCCGCAAAAGACGGTAGCCAACGCTGACTTTGTGAATAGAGTCCTTGTAACCGTACATTTCCGCAAGACCGCAGAACGCGTCGCTGCAGTAGATGCCAAGAATCAGCGATTCTTTGATGCATTCGTCATAAAGGCGCTCAATAACAGTCCTTACGTCATCGTATTGCTTCTCAAACAGGAAGGTGGGCAGATAGCGGTAGACCTCGTCGTCATCGACCAGCTCCTTCAGCGCCGCCGCGTCGTCGGCGGTCAGCGCTTTCAGAATGATCCGCTTTCCCTGCAAATACGGTATTTCCGAAAACAGCGTTTTCTTCATGTTGTCGCCTCCCGTCACGCATGTATATTCCTTTCAAATTGTATCATAGGGGACGGAGTTTTGCAATAAGAAACATACTCGCTATTTTCTGCGCAGAAAAATCGGCTGTCCGATTGCCGGACAGCCGATGTATTGATGCTGTTACTTGCTCAAATCGAGGCTGCGGATGGTCTTTCTGACGGTCAGAACGCTTCCGGGATTGACGCTCAGCTCGTCGAGTCCCATGCGCAGGAAGGTCTCTGTCAGAGCGGTGTCCGCACCCAGCTCGCCGCAGATGCCGACCCAGCAGTCATGCTTGTGAGCTGCCTTGACGGTCATCTCGATCATTCTGAGAACCGCGGGATGATGCGGATCATAGAACGGGTCAAGCTTGGGATTCTGACGGTCTATCGCCAGTGTGTACTGCGTGAGATCGTTGGTTCCGATGGAGAAGAACTCAACCTCCTCGGCAAGCTCCTCCGCGAGCATAACGGCGGCGGGAGTCTCGATCATGATACCGATCTCGACCTCTCCGACCTCCTTGCCCTCGGCAATCAGCTCCTTGCGGCATTCCTCGAGCACTTCTTTCGCGTCCTTTACCTCGCGTACGGAAATAATCATCGGGAACATGATGCTGATATTGCCGTAAGCAGCGGCTCTCAGCAGCGCTCTGAGCTGCGCCTTGAAGATGTCATGCTGCTGCAGGCAGATGCGGATAGCGCGGTAGCCCAGCGCGGGGTTCTCTTCCTTGGGAAGATTGAAGTAGTCCGCCTGCTTGTCGGCGCCGATGTCAAGCGTTCTGATGATGACCTTCTTGCCGCCCATGACCTCAGCGACGCGCTTGTAAATAGCGAACTGTTCGTCCTCGGTGGGGAATGTCTCGGAATGGAGATAGATGAACTCCGAGCGGAACAGACCGATGCCGCCCGCGTCATTCTGGAGCACCATCGCGGTATCGGAGACGTTGCCGATGTTAGCGTAGACGTTGATTTCCGTTCCGTCGAGGGTGATGTTGGGCTTTTTCTTGAGCTCCTGCAGCAACGCGCGCTGCTTGAGGTCCTCAATGCGCTTCTTGTCGAGCGTATCCAGCAGATCCTGTGTCGGTTCAATATAGATGCAGTTGTTGTAGCCGTCGATAATGGCGAGCTTGCCGTCCCAGTCCTCGCTGATCTCGGTGCCGATCAAAGCAGGGATGTTCATGTTGCGGGCAAGGATCGCGGTGTGGCTGTTGGTGCTGCCCAGATGGGTCACAAAGCCCAGCAGCTTGCTCTTGTCGAGCTGAACCGTCTCGGACGGAGCAAGATCCTCCGCGACGATGATAAAGGGTTCGTCGCCCTCGGCAACGCCTGTGTCGGCGCCTGTGAGGATATTCACAACGCGGGTGGAAATATCCTTGACGTCGGCGGCGCGTGCCTTCATATATTCGTCGTCCATGGACGCGAAGGTTTCGGCAAAGTTCTCACCTGTCGTCTTGACGGCATACTCGGCGGATTTGCCCTGCGAGTTGATGATTTCAGTGATGGAATCGAGGTAGTCGTCATCGTCCAGCATCATCATGTGGATTTCAAAAATCGCAGCGTGGTCCTCGCCTGCCTCTACGACAGCCTTGTCATAGAGCGCCTGCAGCTGCTCAACCGCCTGTGCCTTTGCGCTCGCAAAGCGTTCCAGCTCAACGGCAGGGTCGGAGGCTGTTGCGACGATTTCGGACTGCGCCTTTTTCAGAAACTTAATTTTTCCGATGGCGATACCCTTCAGAATCGATTTACCTGTTGCAACTATCATAGAGCATACCTCCCTCTGTAGTTTCAGGTTCGGTTATCAGAGATTGTCCTTGAAGAACTTCTCGATGGTAGCAGCCGCTGTATCCTCGTCGGGACCTTCGATGGTGACCTCGACGGTGTCGCCGCACTTAACGCCCATGCCCATGAGAGCCATCAGCTTGCGCAGGTCAACTGTCTTTGCGCCTTTTGTGATTTTGCAGGTGCTCTGGAAGGGCTTGACAGCCTTGACGAGGATGCCTGCGGGACGAGCGTGGATACCAACGGGATCAGTGATGGTGTAGGTAAAAGATTTCATGTTAATTTCTCCTTTATATATAGCATTTATTATTCTTTAATAGAAATTACGCAGTCGAGAGGCTCACAAGCGCCTTCCTTGATGTCAAGTCCCGCGTAGTCGTCGCTGTTGGTTACGAGAACAGCTGTGGTGGTGGAGTAGCCGGCAGCCTTGATCTTGTCGATATCGAAGGTCATCAGCTTCTGACCAGCCTTGACGGTATCGCCCTCGGCGCAGAACAGCTCGAAGCCGTCGCCTTCCATGGCTACCGTGTTGACGCCGACGTGAATCAGCAGCTCCATACCGTCGGGTGAGGAGATACCGATCGCGTGCTTGGTATCGGTGGTGGAGGAGATCTCTCCGTCAAACGGAGCGTAAACAACGCCGAGAACAGGCTCAATGCCTACGCCTTCGCCGAGAACGCCCGCGGCGAATGTGTCGTCGGGAATGTTGGCGGAAGGAATGACGTTACCCTTGATAGGAGCGTAAACCTTGCCCTTTTCGCAGGTGATTTCGGGAAGAGCAGGCGCTTCGTCAGCAGCGGCAACCTCTTCATCCTTGGGCTTATCCTTGTGGAGGAACCAGGAAATGGTGAAGGAGATAGCGAACGAAACAGCCAGCATGATCGCGTACTGCCATATGAACTTGGTGGTGATGAGGAAGCCGAACAAACCGGTAACGCCGTAAGCAGTAGCGCCGATGCCGAGCATGCTGCCGACCGCAGCGCCGACAGCGCCGCCGATCATACCGCTGATAAGGGGCTTCATGAGTCTGAGGTTAACACCGAAGATAGCCGGCTCGGTGATGCCGAGAAATGCGGAGAAGGAGGACGGAAGCGCCAGAGACTTGAACTTCTTGTCCTTGGTCTTGAGAGCGACTGCGAAGCAGGCAGCGCCCTGTGCGAAGTTTGCGGAGGAAGCGATCGGCATCCAGGTATTCAGACCCGTATTGGAAATCATGCCGATTTCAACCGTGTTGTACATATGATGGATACCGCAGACAACCGTGAGCGGATAAATCGCTCCTGCGATCGCCGCGCCGATGCCGAACGGAATGGTGATAATCCACTGAACGCCGACGAGAACCCACTCTTCGAGCTGTGCGAACACGGGTCCGAAAATGGTCAGTGTGAGATAGCCGGTTACAAGAACGGTCACCAGCGGGGTGACAAAGAGGTCGATCATTTCGGGCACGATTTTGTGCAGCCGTTTTTCT
Organism: Ruminococcaceae bacterium P7; assembly: GCA_900100595.1. Lineage (GTDB taxonomy): Bacteria > Bacillota > Clostridia > Oscillospirales > Acutalibacteraceae > Ruminococcoides. Next base: position 77,225 of record FMUA01000006.1, on the reverse strand, counting down.
AGGAAGCTCATGAACCAAACGGCTATGATGACCGGGATGACGTGACCTTGATAGCCCGTCAGGTTGATCTTGTACAAGCCGAACCAGACGTCAGCCTGTGGGATTGCCTGCCCTGCTTCCATCATGCCCGCAACCGACCATGCGTTGACGAGGTCGGTATGCACCATGATCATGCCTATGACGGCTCCCAGGAAGATATTGCCGCCGAATACGCGTGCTGCGGAAACTGCAACGAGGATGGGCAAGAATACGAATGCTGCGTTACTGAAAAGGTGGAAGATCTGATAGGTACCCGAGGTTGCCATATCGGGCCAGATTTTGGTCATGCCCTCGAGCAGACCCATGATCAGACCTGCCGCGACGATAGCGGGCAGGATGGGAACGAATACGTCGCCCAGCGCCTTGACCATGCGGAAGGGAAGCGGCTGCTTTGCCGCAGCGGCAGCCTTGACGTCCGCCTTGGTGGCGGCGGTCATGCCGCTGATGGACAGGAACTCGTCATAGACCTTGTTGACGGTACCTGTTCCGAGGATGATCTGAAGCTGACCGTTCGAGCTGAATACGCCCTTAACGCCGTCAACATCCTCGAGTTTTTTGATGTCTACCTTGCTGTTGTCTGCGGTTACAAGACGGAGTCTTGTAGCGCAGTGAGCTGCGGAAACCAGATTTTCCCGTTTGCCGACGAGATCATAGATTTCCTGCGCACATTTGCGATAATCCATACATACTCTCCTTTTTGATAAAATTTGATTCAAGAAACGGACATTCTTGAAATCGATTACAATACTATTTTACCCCTTTTGCACTTCGTTGTAAATTGACAATAACAACAAACATGAAAAATAAATTTAGTTAAAATATACAAAGAAATGGAAATGATAAAATGCAACCACTCTGCTTTTTGCTTCGAGCGAAAATTGGCGGAAATATAACAAAAATTGGCAAAAAATGAAAACGGTTACACAGAAAGTGACAACCGTTTTCAGATGGTGTTTGTTATGGATTTAACAGGCTTCTGTTCAAATCAGACCGAGCTTTTCAAACGCCTTATAGAGTCCGTCGTCGCCGACAGCAGGACAGACGTAGTCCGCCATCGCCTTCATTTGGGGATGACCGTTGTCCATGCAGACGCTGTAGCCGACCGCCTCGAACATCTCCTTGTCGTTCATGCTGTCACCGAAGCCGATGGTGTCGGCGATATCCTTCCCGAGAAATTCGCACAGCCTGTGGATGCCGATTCCCTTGTTGAAGTCCAGACCGAACACCTCGCCGTTCAGACAGCCGACTGCCTCGAGGTTCTGGACGCAGAACACGAAGTAGGGTTTCAGCAACTCCATCGGCTCGTCGAGCTGACGGCGCTCGGTGCACATAAAGACGATCTTGTAAACAGGCGCACCGTCGTACTCGTTCATGGGACGGATGTTGAGGGTTTCGCTGAGCTGCCGTCTGAAACGGAGCAGCTCGCTGTTGGAAAACTCGTCGGCTCCCTCGAGCAGGTCGCCGAGACCGCTGTCGCCATAGGTGCCGTCGAGACACTCGACGGTTCTGAATACGCGGTTGCGCTCAAAGCAGTCCATCGCGAGTTTGAAAACCTCGGGCTTCATCGGACGGTCGAAAACGACGTCGTCTCCGCTGACGACATAACCGCCTGCGCTCGCGACATAGCCGTCAAAGCCGTAGGCGAGGAGCGGTTTGAGCATCGCCTTGTTGCGTCCCGAGCACAGATAGACCTTGTGGCCGTTTTTTTGTGCTTTGCGGATAGCATCCAGCGCGGACGCGGGCGGTACATTGTAGCCCGGCTCGGTCAGGGTGCCGTCAATATCCAAGAATAACAGCTTACCATTCATAAACTTTCATCCTTTCTCTGATTATACGGATTCTCTCTCAATCAGAGAATATCCGAACATGGTATGGGTTACGGGCAATTTCTGGTCAGGATTCTCGCGGTGCTGCTCGATCATTGAGAGGAGCAGCTGCGCGCCTCTTTCTCCGCATTCCAGATGAAAGAGCTTGACGGTGGTGAGCGCAGGCGTGATGATGGTTCCCGCAAAGCCGCCGCCGATGCCCGCAATGCTGATGTCGCCGGGGATGGAATAGCCGCGCTCGCGTATCGCCTTCATCGCGCCTACTGCGAGCGTGTCGGTCGCGCAGATGACGCCGTCGGGCACATAGCCACTGTCAAAAACCTCATTCATGCCGTCATAGCCGTCGGACGCCGTGAAGAACACCTGCGAACGCACAAGCAGCTCGGGGTCAAGCTGCGCTTCCCGCATCGCTTCCTCAACGCCCTCGCGGCGGTTGACGCCGACGCTGATATCCTTTTCTATCGCGCCAATATAGGCGAGCTTTTTTCTGCCTTTTGAGAGCATGTAGCGCGTGATTTCCTTAGCCGCGCCCTTGTCGTCGTGATAGACGCAGGTGACGTCGGGGTGGTTCTGTCCGCAGACGACGATCGGCATTTTGCTCTCGCGGAAAAAGGCGACATGCTTGGGCGTAAAGACGGTGCCCATCAGGAGAATGCCCGCAAGATGCGTTTCCTGCATCAGCCGCATGTATTCCAGCTCGCGCTTTTCGTCGTTTTCGGCGTTGCCGAAGATAGCCAGATAGCCCGCCTTGCTCAGTACGGTGGAAACGCCCTCGATCAGGTTGCTCACGGAATCAGAATTGACCTTGGGGAAAATGATGCCGATGCTGTCGGTGCGCTGCTGACGCAGTGAGCGCGCAGTGGGATTGGGCACATAGCCCGTCTCCTCAATGACCTTTTTGATTCTTTCCTTTTTCTCCTCGCTGATGCTGCCGCCGTTGAGATAGCGGCTGACCGCAGCCGAGGAAACGCCTGCCATTCGGGCTATTTCGCTAATTTTCATAAAATCGCCCCGTTAGTATATTTCCTTACTTATTTTTTATCAGTGCCCAAAGGAACGCGTAGGGCTTGAGCGTAATGATTTTTCTCACGCGCTTTTCGCCGGTGTAGAGGTCGGTGTAGGAGCGCTTTTGCTCAAAGGTCACCGTCCGCTCATGCTCGCAGAAGTTGAAGAGCGCGATCAGCTTTTGCTTGCCGTACTCGCGGCAAAGTCCGAGAACATTCTTCGAGCCTGTGATGATCGGATAGAAATCCGCCTGAGCCGCAAAGACCTCATTTTCGGCGCGGAGCTTCTCGAGCTTTCTCAGGGCGTTGAAAACCCTGCCCTGATAGCTGTCGGGATTTTTGCGCTCCTCGGCGCGTTTCCAGTCAAATTTGCCGCGGTGCAGATAGCGGCTGTCGAATTTCTTGTTGATGTCGGCATGATACATATAGTCGTTGAGCTGTCCGACCTCGTCGCCGCTGTAGATGACGGGAATACCGCTCTGGGTGAACATAAAGGCGTGGAGCATGATGTCGGCTTCGATCGCAAGGTCGAGCGCTTCCTCGTTCTTGTCCCAGAGAGCCGCTTCAATACCGCAGAGACTCGCGGTAGTACCGCAGAGACGGGCGTCCTGCAGAATCGGATCGTCGTTGTATAGCTCGCCGCGTGACACGCTGCCCTCGAATTTTCCGATGAAGTAGTCGTTGAGATATTTCTTGTGAGGAGCCTGCTCCATGCCCTGCGATTTGAGCCAGTCGTAATCCAGTCCCCAGCCGATGTCGTCGTGACAGCGCAGGTAGTTAAGGAACACGTAGTTTTTGGGCAGCTTCGCAAGCTCGTTCATCTGACGCTCCAGCAGACGGATGTCGCGGGTTCCGACGGAGTTCCAGGTGCTCGCCATCGTTGTGACATTGTAGAGCATGTTGCACTCTGGCTTCTCGACCGTGCCGAAGTACGGCGCGATTTTGGACGGCTCCATCACGACCTCGCCGAGCAGCAGGACGGACGGACAGACGATTTCACAGATAATGCGCATCATTCTGACGATGGAGTGAACCTGTGGAAGATTGCGGCACTGGGTGCCGAGCTCTTTCCAAATATAGGGAACCGCGTCAAGGCGGATAACGTCGATACCAGCGTTCGCAAGATACAGCATGTTCGCCGTCATGTCGTTGAACACCATCGGGTTGGAGTAGTCGAGATCCCACTGATAGGGATAGAAGGTCGTCATGACGATCTTGCCGTCGGGCAGCTGCGTGAAGTTGCCCGGGGCGGTGGTGGGGAATACCTGCGGCACGGTCTTTTCGTACTCGTTCGGGATATCCCGGTTGTCAAAGAAGAAGTAGCGTCCGCGCGCGTTTTCGTCGCCCGCGCGGGCAGCCTTTGCCCACTCGTGTTCGTCGCTGGTGTGGTTCATGACAAAGTCAAGGCAGCAGCTGATATCGCGCTTGTGGCAAAGCTCGGTCAGCTCTCTGAGGTCGTCCATCGTGCCCAGCCCGGGCTGTACCGAACGGAAATCGGAAACCGCGTAGCCGCCGTCGCTGTGCTCCTTGGGGCTTTCGAGCAGCGGCATGAGGTGAACGTAGTTCACGCCGCTCTCGGTAAAGTAGTCGAGCTTCTTGATGACGCCTTTCAGATTGTCCGCAAAGTTGTCGACATAGAGCATCATGCCCACGATGTCGTTGCCGCGGTACCAGTCGGGATCCTTTTCTCTTTTGCGGTCGAGCGCCTTGAGGCTCTCGCTGCGGTTCTCATAGAAATCCGGAATGAGGGAGCAGAGGTACTGAAAGCCCTGCTCGTCGCCGTAATACAGCTCATAATACAGCCATTTCAGCTCGTCGAGCCGCTCGCTGAAGCGAACCTCCAGCTCGCTTAATTCATTGAGCGCCATATCATTTCACCTCCGCTTTGAGCTTGTCTTCCAGCTCCTTGAGGTCGGGCATCGCGGGAATCGCGCCATGACGGGAGGTCGTCAGGGAAGCCGCGAGGTTGGCGGTTCTGACGCTCTCATAGAGCTGCTCGGAGGTGAGCTGCTCGGGACGGTAAACGCCCAAAGTGATCATGCGGCTCAGGAAGGAACCGAAGAAGGTGTCGCCGGCGCCGTTGGTATCGGCGACCTTGACCTTGAAGCCCTCGGCTTTTCCCGTTTCCTCGCCGCGGCGGTAGAACGCGCCGTCGGGACCGAGCGTCAGCAGGATCAGCGAAATGCCGTAAGTGTCGCTGAGCTGACGGGTGCCCTCGACGGGATCGTCGGTGCCTGTGAGAAGCGGAAGCTCCTCGTCGGAGATTTTCAAAATATCGACAAAGCCGAGAACGGACTTCATCCGCTCAACAGCTTCTTCCTCGCTGTTCCAGAGATTCGCGCGGTAGTTGGGATCGTAGGTAACGACGGCTCCCAGCTCCTTTGCCTTCTGAGCGGCAAAAAGGGTAGCCGTGCGTGCGGGATCGTCGGTCAGGCTCACGGAGCCGAAGTGCAGAAAACGCGTATTGCCGAGGAGCTCTGTGTTGATTTCCTCGCTCGAGAGGAGCGTATCGGCGCAGTTGCGGCGGTAGAATGAAAAGCTGCGCTCACCCGTTTCGGATACCGAAACGACTGCAAGGGTAGTGGGCGCATCGTTGTCGACCAGCATGCCCGAAATATCAACGCCGTTTTCCGTCAGCGTCGCGCGCAGAAAATCGCCGTAGTAGTCGCGTCCGACCTTTCCGATAAAGGCGGCGTCAGCTCCGAGACGGGCTGCCGCGACCGCGACGTTGGCAGGAGCGCCGCCGGGATTCGCGGTGTAAACGGGAACGCCCTTGTCCCTGCCGCTGTAGGTCAAGTCGATCAGGATCTCACCAATGGTAACTAAATCTTTCATTGTAAACACCTCACACGTTATTGATTGCAGGTTGAAATAATTGTAATCGATTTCATTATCTATAATATATCACACGGTATGCGGTTTTTCAATCCGTTTTCATGATCGCGGCTATAGAATTTCAGGCTTGGTTTTTGTGGATTTTCAACGAAGCAAGATACTGTCATGGAGAGAAAACAAAAAAGGGCGGCTCCGTGAAAGAGCCGCCATAAGAAACATCTTTAGTTTTTCAACGCCTGCAGGGGAGCAGGGATTCTGCCGCCGCGGTTGATGAATACCTCGGGGGAGCCTGCTCTGACGGGCATAACGGGACCGGAACCGAGCAATCCTCCGAACTCGAGCACATCGCCCGCGTTTCTGCCGATCGCGGGAATCAGGCGTACGGCGGTGGTTTTGGTGTTGACCATGCCGATAGCCGCTTCATCCGCGATAATCGCGGAGATGATCTCGGGAGAGATATCGCCCGGAACCACGATCATATCCAGGCCGACCGAGCAGACAGCCGTCATGGATTCCAGCTTGGTGATATCGAGGTGACCGCTTGTCGCCGCCGCGATCATGCCGGCGTCCTCGGAAACGGGAATAAATGCGCCGCTCAGACCGCCGACGTGTGAGGACGCCATCACGCCGCCCTTCTTGACCGCGTCGTTCAGCAGAGCGAGCGCTGCAGTGGTGCCGTGACAGCCGCACTTTTCCAGTCCCATCTCCTCAAGGATATAGGCGACGGAGTCGCCGACCGCAGGGGTGGGAGCGAGGGAGAGGTCGACGATGCCAAAGGGCACGCAGAGCCGCTTGCTGGCTTCCTTGGCGACCAGCTGTCCCATGCGGGTGATTTTGAACGCGGTCCGCTTGACCAGATCGGCGATCTCGGTGATATCCTTGCCCGTGCCGTTCTTCGCGAGAGCCGCTCTGACGACGCCCGGTCCCGATACGCCGACGTTGATCACCGTATCCGCTTCGCCGACGCCGTGGAACGCGCCTGCCATAAAGGGGTTATCCTCGGGTGCGTTGCAGAAAACAACGAGCTTTGCCGCGCCGATGCAGTTGCGGTCAGCCGTCATCTCGGCGGTTTGACGGACGATCTTGCCCATCATTTTGACGGCGTCCATATTGATGCCCGCCTTGGTAGAGCCGATGTTGACCGAGGAGCAGACAAAGTCCGTTTCGCTCAGCGCCTGCGGGATGCTCTCGATCAGCGCGTAGTCTCCGCTGGCAAAGCCCTTCTGTACCAGCGCGGAATAGCCGCCGATAAAATTGACGCCCAGCTCCTTAGCCGCCTTGTCGAGCGCATAGGCGAACTTGACGACCTTCCTGCTCTGGCAGGGAGCCGCCACCATGCCGATGGGTGTGACGGAAATGCGCTTGTTGATGATCGGGATACCGTATTCCTTTTCAATATCCTCGCCCGTTTTGACAAGATCCCTTGCGCTGCGGCAGATTTTGTCATATACCTTATCGCACGCCTTGTCGATATCATCATCAATACAGTCGAGCAGCGAAATACCCATAGTGATCGTTCTCACGTCAAGGTTTTCGTTGTCGATCATATTGATGGTTTCAAGTATATCTCTGGTTTCTAACATACGTCTGTCCTTTCAGTTGATTTCACAGTCTCAGATTCTGTGCATACTGTTAAAGATATCCTCATGCATCAGATGAATCTGGGTACCCGTCGAGTTGCCCACATCATTGAGATTCTTTCTGAGCTGCTCAAAACCGATGGTCGCCTTGTCGATTTCCACCAGCATAATCATTGCGAACATATCCTGAAGCACGCTCTGCGTTACCTCTACAATATTGACGCTTGCCTTCGCGCAGGCATCGGACACCTTGGCAAGAATGCCGACGGTATCTTTGCCGATGACGGTAATAATCGCTTTCATACGTATCCTCCTGAAAAAAATTACACATCCATTATAGTATTTTTTGACGCTAAAGTAAAGTGCATTCTTGCAAAAAGTCCGCGGCTGTGCTATTATTTTTTCGAGGTGGACAATTATGATTCTCTGTGATATCCATACACATTCGCATCATTCCTTCGACGCCGAGAGCAGCGTGGAGGAGATGTGCCGCGCTGCGATCGAGCGCGGTCTGACGTATCTCGCGGTGACCGACCACTGCGAGGCGGAATACATTTGCTGCGGTGAGGACTGTGAATTCGGCAGCTTTGACAGGCAGATACCGCAATCCATAGCCGCGATCCGTGAAGCGCAGCAAAAGTACGGGGAGCAGTTGAAGCTGCTCTGCGGCTTGGAGCTTGGTGAGCCGATGCACGATCCCGAGCAGACAAAACACGCGCTTGCCTACGGCGATTTTGATTTTGTTCTCGCTTCGGTGCACAACCTGCGCGGCAGGGATGATTTCTATTACATGGATTTCAAGCAGGTCGATGTGGATGAGATACTGCGCGAATACTTTGACGAGCTTGCCGAGACAGCGGCGTTTCCGCATTTTGACAGCCTTTCGCACCTGACCTATCCGCTGCGCTATATCGTCGAGAGAGAGGGCTATTATCCCGATTTGCAGCCCTTTGAGGAGCAGATCGAAAGGATATTCAATATTCTGATAAAGAATAAAAAGGCGCTGGAAATCAATGTTTCGGGGCTTTTCAAGCCAATCAACCGCACGCTGCCCGACGGGTATCTGGTAAAGAAATTCCGCGACATGGGCGGAAAATACATTACCCTCGGTACTGACGCGCACTGCGCCGGAATGGTCGGCAAGGGCATCGGAGAGGGTATCAAGACCGCAAGGCAGGCGGGCTTTACGCACTATACGGTTTTTGAAAAGCATCAGCCGAAGCTCATTTCGATGGAATAGGACAAAGCAAAACGCTCCGAGTGATCGGAGCGTTTGTCGTTATCAGAGTGTTTTTGCGAGTTCTTTGATGTATTCTCTGAGCTGATCCTTCGTTTCGGGATGCTCGAGGCCGACCTCGATTTGCGCCTGCAGGATGCCGAACTTGTTGCCCATGTCGTAGCGTGTGCCCTCAAATTCCACAGCCGTCATGCCCTTCGTGATGGCGATTTCACGCATCGCGTCGGTGAGCTGGATTTCACCGCCGACGCCGGGCTTGGTGTTTTCGAGAATCTCAAAAATCTCGGGCGGCAGAACGCAGCGGTCGAGAATGGAATAGAGAGAAAACGCTTCTTCAAGGGTCTTGGGCTTTTCCTTCATATCGGTGCATTTGAACACGTTGTCGTGCAGGTTCTCGACCTTGAGAGAGCCGTACTTGTGGATATCCTCCGCGGGAACCTTCTTCACGCCGACAACACCCTCGCCGTATTCGCCGTAGCAGTCGATCAGCTGACGGATCGCGGGTTTTTTACTGATGATCACGCCGTCGCCGAACAGCACCGCGAACGGTTCGTTGCCGACGAAGGACTTCGCCTTGAGCACCGCGTGACCGAGACCCTTCATTTCCTTCTGACGGATAAAGCTGATGTTCGCCAGCTCGGAAATTCCCTTGACGACCTCGAGAAAATCGGTTTTGCCGCCTTTTTCGAGAATTTGCTCCAGCTCGGGGGAACGGTCAAAGTGATCCTCCATCAAGCCTTTTCCGCGGTTGGTGATGATCAGGATGTCGGTGATGCCCGCGTTGACAGCCTCCTCAACGATATACTGAATCGTCGGCTTGTCAACAATCGGGAACATTTCCTTGGGGATGTTTTTGGTAGCAGGTAAAACTCTTGTGCCAAAGCCCGCGGCAGGGATGACCGCTTTTGTGATTTTCATAATGATAAAACCTCCGATTACATAATACCCATCAGGAAAAAGTTGCAGATATAGCTGATGACAAGCATCGAGATGCCAAAGCTGAGCGCCAGCGGAAGATTCACTCCGCCGCTTTCCTCGAGCTTTTGATGCAGCTCATCCGCGGATATTTCCTTGTTCTCGTTTTTGATTTGGTTGATTTTTTTGATGGAATGCTTATAATACAGGCGGTTTGCAGTTAAACCGCTGACTAACATAATGACATATCGAACGCCGTTGAGCAAAAACGGCAGGTAGAAGAACACCAGTTTTCCCAGCGCCGAAGCAACTCCGCTGCCGGTCATCATATCGTTCGGAGAAAGAGAAATCAGCTCTCTTGCGCAAGACGACCACTCGGGCATCATCATGATAAAGGTCGACAGCACATTGGTGACGATCACCAGAAGGGTGAAGAGAAGTCCGATACCGTACATTTTTCGATAAAGGAAATATATCCCCGAAAAGATGAAAGCGGCAAAGCTGAATTTGGACCTGCTGTGTTTTCTCAGGCGCTGAAAAACGAGCGAAAAATAGGGCGTATTCTTTCCCGTAAATTTCGCGGCTTCACCCGCGTTGACGTTATCGCCGACCTCCTCCTTGCTGTCCAGTCCCGCGAGAGGATCAAAATTGGGGACGTCTGCAGTGCCGTAGCCGAACGGCATACGGTTCGGCTGTCCGTTCTGCTGATTGTACTGCTGTTGGTTTTGTCCTCCAAAGGGCGGTTGATTTTGCTGATGCTGCTGATTATTGGGATGTGCAGCGTGTGCAGCGGGATTTTCCATGCGCAGATCCGTGCCGCAGCGCGCACAGGTCTGGCTGCCCTTGGGGTTTTTCAGGAAGCAGACAGGGCAGACGATCGATTCAAAGTCCTCGAAGCCCTGCGGCTTTTGCTCCTCCTGCTGTTGCTGTTGTTCAAAAAGAGCGTCAAAACTGAAATGCTCTTTGTGCCTGTCCTGATAGAAACAGCGGTTTTCTTTTTCGTAGCAGTCTCTGTGATGCGGAGCGCCGCATTCGGGACAAACAACGATGTCATCGCCGTTTTGGAACCTGTTGTTACATACGGGGCAGGTATATTGCGTAAAATCCATATTTTCCTCCATGCACTTATTCAAGTTTATTATAACAAATTTTAGAAGTAAATGCAACAAAATTTAATATATAATTTGCGTTTACATTTTCGGTGTTTTTTGCTATAATATTAAATTGATTGGTAAAATGAAAGAAGGTATGCGTTAATGGTACAGTTTGAGGAATTGATGCTTTCATTGCAGGCTCTCAAGCCTGATATAGACGACCTGTCCGACGCGCTCGGAATGAAGAGCATGCGCTCCGAGATCGAGCAGCTCGAGCTGCGGGCAACCGAGCCGGGCTTTTGGGACAACGTGGAAAAGTCCCAGCAGATCCTGCAGAAAACCGGCGCGCTCAAAGGCAAGGTAGAGGCATACGAGGCGCTTGTTGCCAAGTATGAGGACACGGTCGCCCTGATCGAGCTTGCCGACGAGGAGGAGGATCTGTCGCTCCTCGAGGAAGCGCAGTCCGAGGTGGATATCGTGCGCGAAACGCTCGAGAAGCAGCGTCTGCAGACCCTGCTCACGGGCGAATATGACAAAAACAACGCGATTCTGACCTTCCACGCAGGCTCGGGCGGTACCGAGGCGCAGGACTGGGCGGAAATGCTCTATAGAATGTACACCCGCTGGGCAGAGGCTCACGGCTTCAAAATCAAGGAGGTCGACTACCTTGACGGCGACGAAGCGGGACTCAAGAGCGCGGTGCTGCTCATTGAGGGAGAAAACGCCTACGGCTATCTCAAGAGTGAAGCGGGCGTTCACCGTCTGGTGCGCGTATCGCCGTTTGATTCCGCGGGCAGACGTCACACCAGCTTTTCCGCGCTGGAGGTCATGCCCGAGATGGACGACAACGTGGAAATCAATATCGCTCCCGAGGACATCAAGATGGACGTATACCGTGCGAGCGGCGCGGGCGGTCAGAAGGTTAACAAGACCTCCTCTGCAGTCCGTCTGACCCATATTCCGACGGGTATCGTCGTTGCCAGCCAGGTTGAGCGCAGCCAGTACCAGAACCGCGACGTCGCGATGAAGATGCTGGTTTCCAAGCTCGTTGAAATCAAGGAGAGAGAGCACCTCGAAAAGATCGAGGATATCAAGGGCGTACAGAAGGAAATCACATGGGGCTCCCAGATTCGCAGCTATGTGTTCATGCCCTACACGATGGTAAAGGATCACCGTACCTCCTATGAAACGGGTAACATCCAGGCGGTTATGGACGGCGACCTCGACGGCTTTATCAACGCGTATCTCAAGTGCGCCAGCCAGGGCACATTGCAGAAGTAATTGTATAACACATCGAAAGGATGATTCAAATGTATATCACTTGTCTTGACCTCGAGGGCGTATTGGTGCCCGAAATCTGGATTGCCTTTGCCGAGGCGACCGGAATTGAGGAGCTTAAAAAGACAACACGCGACGAGCCTGACTACAACAAGCTGATGCGCTACAGACTCGACATTCTCAAGCAGCACGGTCTCGGCTTGAAGGAGATCCAGGACGTTATCGCGACCATCGATCCCATGCCCGGCGCAAAGGAGTTCCTCGACGAGCTTCGTTCCTGCTGCCAGGTCATCATTATCAGCGACACCTTCACCCAGTTTGCGACGCCTCTGATGAAGAAGCTCGGATGGCCGACCATTTTCTGCAACTCTCTGGTAGTTGCCGAGAACGGCGAAGTGACCGATTTCAAAATGAGAGTCGAGAAGTCCAAGCTTACCACTGTCAAGGCGCTGCAGTCCATCGGCTATGACACCATCGCCGCGGGCGACAGCTATAACGACCTCGGCATGATCCGCGCGAGCAAGGCGGGCTTCCTGTTCAGAAGCACAGACAAAATCAAGGCGGATAACCCCGATTTGCCCGCGTTTGAGGATTACGACGAGTTCCTCGCAGCCATCCGCGCCGCAATGGACTGATATCGAAGTGACAAAAGCCGACGTTTGTCGGCTTTTTTTTCTATTATTCTTTTTTGTATTCCCAAAGCGGTATTCTTGTGCTATACTATAAACTAGGGCAGCATCACAACAATCGCATGCGCGTTGAAGTGATATTGCCTTTACTATGCTAAGGATGCGATGCAATGTCAGTAAAAATCAATTTGGGAGCATGGAGCTCCGTTTTTGCGGTACCCTCCAAAATCGTAGACGAAGGGCTGAAATTCTCCGACGGCGTCAAGCTAAAGGTGCTGCTCTATGTGCTGCGCAACGCTGACAGGGAGCTGGATTTGCAGACGATCTCCAAGGCGACGGGCGTGAATGTCACGGATATTCCCGAAGCGCTGGACTACTGGGTCAATCTGGAGGTGCTGCAAAAGAATCAGGGCGGATTTTCTCCCGCGGCAGCCGAGGAGCTTCCTATACAAAATAATTCTGATATAGAAATAAAAGAGCCTGCTCCCGCTGTTGAACAGGCGGTTCAGCAGCCGGTGCCGTCCGTACAGGAGCCGCAGCAGCGCTACACGGTCATGAAGCCGCAGAAGCCCGACTATGTATTCACGGCACAGCGGCTGGCGGTAGATGAGGAACTGAAATTCCTCGTCGGAGAAGCGCAGAACGCTTTGGGCAAGGTGCTTTCCAATTCCGACGTCGCGACACTGCTGATGCTCAAGGACACCTGCGGTTTGCCGCTGGATGTGATCCTGATGCTGATCCAGTACGCAATCAGCATCAACAAGGGCAATATGCGCACGATCGAAAAGCTCGGCATTTCATGGGCGGACGACGGCGTCAATTCCGTCGAGGCGGCGGATAATAAAATCCGTTTGGCAAGCCAGCGCACGAAGTGCTATTCGATCGTCTCCTCCGCATTCGGTCTGCAGAACGCGGGTTCTCCTAGCAAGAAGCAGCTCGATTACTGCAGCACATGGGTCAGTGAGTGGAAATTTTCTCCCGAGATGCTCAGAGAAGCGTATGAGCGCTGTGTGGACGCAAAGGGAGAGATGAAATTCAATTATATCGACGGTATTCTCAAACGCTGGCAGCGCGAGGGAATCAAGAGCATGAGCGATTTGGAGGCGTCGGAAAACGCCAAGAAAACAAAGGAAAGCTCCTCAACGTCAAATTCCTACGACATCGATGAGCTGGAGGAAATCAACCGACTGGATTATGTATAAGCAGGTAAGAGATTATGGGATATTCCACGAACGTATATAAAAAAGCAGCGGACAAGCTGACGCTGAGAAGGATCACAGCGCAGCGCGAGGCTGACGAACGCAGAAAAGAGATTTTCCGACGGCTGCCGCGTGCGGAGGAGCTGGAAAAGGGGATAGCGTCCTCGGGAATCAAGGCGGCGCGTGCCGTCATCGGCGGCGGAAACGTCAAAGAGGAGATGGAGCGTCTCAGGGACGAGAACCTGCGCATGCAGAGTGAGCTGAGGGTGCTGCTCCGTACAAACGGCTATGAGGAAGATGTGCTCGAGCCGCGCTTTGTCTGCAAGCGCTGCAAGGATACGGGCTATGTTGAGGAGAACGGCAGAACCTTTGTCTGCGCCTGTCTCAAGCAGACGCTTGCGGAATGCGCGTGTGAGGAGCTGAACCGCAGCGCGCCGCTGTCGCTCTCGACCTTTGAGACCTTCCACACGGATTATTACAGCGCACAGCGCGGTGATAACGGCATTGTACCGCGCGAACACATGGAGAAGGTGCTCAAGCGCTGCAGGAGCTACGCGGCGAATTTTCAGCCGAACGCGGGCGGACTGCTGATGTGCGGCGCGACGGGACTGGGAAAGACCCATCTCTCATTGGCGATCGCCAATGAAGTCATCCGCCGCGGCTACGGCGTGATCTACGTTTCCGCACCGTCCATCATCGCGCAGTACGAAAAGCGCATGCGCACGTGGGGTGAAACAAACGAGCTTCTCGACATGGTAACGGACTGCGACTTGCTGATTATTGATGATCTGGGGACGGAATATAAGAATCAGTTTTCCGTTTCGCATATCTATAATCTGATCAATTCGCGCCTGCTTGCGCACAAGCCTGTGATTATCAGCACGAACCTGAATATGAAGGAGCTGGAACAGCATTATTCCAATCGTCTGGTGTCAAGACTGAACGGGGAAGTGGAAAAACTGAACTTTCTCGGCAAGGATATCCGCATTGCGAAAAAAAGATTTTAAAAAATTCAAGAAACCTATTGACAAATCGAAGCATATGCAGTATAATAACTATCGTTGCATACGAGATGCAATAAACCTTGCGGAATAGTGTAACGGTAGCACGACAGACTCTGACTCTGTTTGTTGGGGTTCGAATCCCTATTCCGCAGCCATCAGCCTCGAGTAGCTCGGGGCTGTTTTAATTCGAGGTGTAGCGCAGTTTGGTAGCGCACATCGTTCGGGACGATGGGGCCGCAGGTTCAAGTCCTGTCACCTCGACCATTAGAGACGGTTTTTTAACCGTCTCTTTTCTTTTGCAAAATTACGCGAAAATGCTGAAAATCGGCTTAAACACTGAGGTTTTGAGCACTGCCACAATCAAGTTGAGAAAACTTGAAGCAAAGAAACAAACACGTCATAAACAGTCACATAAACAGTCATTTAAACTATCAATCATTTTAGATCGTAAAATCATAAGAAATCCTGAAAAACGCAGTTGAGTATGAAGAAGTCTATCATGCTCGGCTGTTTTATTATATGTGCAATTTAGGTGCCTATGTGATGACCTAACAACGAGCATAGTCGTTTCAATATTTATCTGGATACACAAAGATTCTTTCGGAAAATCATGGCTCTTTGGTTTTTGAAAAACACATAACTTGTTTTTATCGGGTGTGGTTTATCGTGTTTGCGCGTGAATATTCGCTAAAATATATTGAAACGTCAAAAACAATATGTTATATTCAAACAAACATTGATATTTGGTGTTTTCAAACTAATTCTAAATAGAGGGCGTGATGGTTGTGGAACCAAATATGGCAAAATACGAAGCATACAAAACGATGCATGTGGATTTGAAAAAGGCGATGGGGTCCGGCTTTTATTATCAGGCGATATTCATAGAATACGCTATTGCCGAAGATCGCTGCCGCTCTGCGCTGGTTTTCGCGGGGGTCAAGTGTGTCAACAACAGGGGGCAGGAGTTGAAGCTATCCGCAAAAATCAACAAGCTCAAAAGCAACTCTGCTTTCACGGCAAAATATCCCCGTTCGCGCTTGACTTTGGAGCTTTTGGACGAGCTGTACACATGGAAGCAGGATCGTGACACTTTGGTGCACAACCTCGCAAACATACCGTATAACGACAACGCAGTGCGCGAGGTAGCTGAACGCGGAAAAAAGCTGATCGATACTCTTTCAAATCGCGTAAAAAGCGTGAACAATTATTACAAAAAGCTTTATGCAGAACAAGAAAAAGTAAATGATTGAGGAGGTTTTTGTGAATGAAAAAAGCAATATCGGTTTTATTGTGTTTGTGCTTGACATTGAGCGTATTTACGGTCGTTCCGTTTGCGGCTTCGGCTGCGGAAGTGACAGAGGAAACCGTCGGCGCAACAAGCGGAACCACCGGCAGTTGTAGATGGTCACTCGACGACGAGGGCAACCTCACCATCAGCGGTAACGGCGCGATGGTGGATTATGATGCCACATATTCCAACGATACATGGATTACAACTGCACCATGGGGAGCTAATATCAAATCCGTAGTCATTGAAGGACAGCGTGACGAGTATCGGCAGTTATGCGTTTTACAAATGCACCGGCTTGACAAGCGTCACGATCGGCAACAGCGTGACAAGTATCAGCAAGTATGCGTTTCACGGCTGCACCGGCTTGACAAGCGTCAGCATTCCCGACAGCGTGACGAGTATCGGCTGGTCTGCGTTTAAGGGCTGCACCGGCTTGTCAATTTACGGCGTTCCGGGCAGTGCCGCAGAACAGTATGCGAATGATAACGGTTTTACTTTTATTGAATATGTGGATGCAGCGATTGGCGATATGACCGGCGACGGCAAAGTGAATGTGCGTGACGTAACCGCTATGCAGCGCCATCTTGCCGGTCTTGAAGAACTGACAGACGACCGTCTCGCCTTAGCCGACGTCAACGCCGACGGCAAGGTGACGATTGACGACGTGACACTGCTGCAACGATATTTGGCTGAATTTGATGTAACAATAGGATAAGCGTTTGCGCAAATTCGCAGACCGAAACGGCGGACAGACAGATTTTTGTCTGTCCGCTGTAAATTGTTTTCTGATAACCACTTGAAAAAGAAATATAGTTGTGGTATAAAAGCTTATTTGTGCAGAGAGTCACAAATTTGATTCCCTACGCGGTGCCAAAAATGCGGATGTAGCTCATCTGGTAGAGCGCCACCTTGCCAAGGTGGAGGTATCGGGTTCGAGCCCCGTCATCCGCTCCATATTTTTGCTGTATTTATTTAGCGCAGAAAAGTCCGATTTTGTCGGGCTTTTTTTGCGCAAAACCGCCAAAACTATGGCTGTAATTTTGTATTGCGCAATTGTTGCAATGGAGCAGGAACAGTGCTATAATTGTGGTGTTATATAATATATCTACAAGGAGGTCTGTTTATGAAAAAGCTATTCAAACAATCACTGGCCGTTTTGCTTTCGGCAACGCTGTTGCTGACGGCGGCTCCGTTTGCGTCATCGGCGGCGGAGATGGCGCCGCAGGAAGAGAGCGTCGGGGCGGAAAGCGGCAAAACGGGCGACTGCACATGGACGCTTGATAATACCGGCACGCTCACCATCAGCGGCAATGGTGCAATGAAGGATTATAGTAGCTCTCATCTTTCGGATGCATCGCCGTGGGGGCCGTGGACAGGATTAACTGTCAAAAAAGTTGTCATAGGGGACGGCGTGACGCATATCGGAGATTGGGCGTTT
>FMUA01000006.1:0-58634 GCA_900100595.1 Ruminococcaceae bacterium P7 | reverse complement strand
TGCACCGGCTTGACAAGCGTCACGATACCCGACAGCGTGACGAGTATCGGCGATGAGGCGTTTTCCTGCTGCACCGGCTTGACAAGTATCTCCGTTGATTCTGACAACAGTGTCTATGACAGCCGCAACAACTGTAACGCTATTATTGAAACAGCTACTAATACGTTGATAAACGGTTGCAAGTCAACCGTAATTCCCGATAGCCTGACGAGTATCGGCAATCAAGCGTTTTACGGCTGCACCGGCTTGACAAGCGTCACTATTCCCGACAGCGTGACGAGTATCGGCAATCAAGCGTTTTACGGCTGCACCGGCTTGACAAGCGTCACCATTCCCGACGGCGTGACGACTATCGGGTTATGGGCGTTTTACCGCTGCACCGGCTTGACAAGCGTCAGCATTCCCGACAGTGTGACAAGCATCGGAAAATACTCTTTGGGTTATAATATGCGCTACGAAAAAATAGAAAAAATAGACGGCTTTACAATTTACGGCGTTCCGGGCAGCGCCGCAGAACAGTATGCGAATGATAACGGTTTTACATTTATTGAATGGGAGGATGCGATGATCGGTGATGTGACCGGTGACGGAAATATCACTATTTCCGACGTAACTGCCATTCAGTGCCACGTTGCAGAGCTTGAATTGCTCACAGAAGAACAGCTCTCAGCAGCAGACACTAACGGTGACGGCGAAATCAATATCGCCGATGCGACACATCTGCAAATGTATCTCGCAGAATACGATGTTGTATTAGGCAAGCAAAACTGAACCACATACGCGAATCCCCTACACTTGACAGCTCTGCCAAGTGTAGGGGATTTTTCACGTCATCAAAAATACTTCTCCGTAATCCTATCCGTGACCTCTTTCATCCTCTGCCGATTATCCTGAATCAGCGCGTTCAAGTCATCGTCAACCGGCTTCTGCTGTTCGCGGTAATTGCTGACAGAATCCCTGATGACAGCGGCGCACTGCTCCTGCTCTGCTTCAAAGGCTTGCATATCGGATTGCTCGATGCGCATTAAGGTAAGTTTGCGTTTAAGTTGGCGGACATAGGCATTGTAGCTGTCGATCAGGTTGCGGTAAACGTCCTGTTTGCGGGTTTCGCGCAGGTTGCGGTTGTACTCCAACAGCTTGATGTGCTGACATTCTTCGCGTCCACAGTAAACTCTATCGGAGGTGTGGAAATACTTTCTTCCGCAATTGATACAGCGGTACAGCTTGATATTGCTGTTCTTGATCTGCCAAGCGAAGAAATAAACAAACGGCTCAATACTGCTATCCAAATTCATATAAAGGCGGTTTTCGCCGTCCTCGATTCTCGCGGTATATCCTGCGTTTGCGGTCATCGACTGATCTATTTCACACTCAAAATCCTGTGCGATATACTGCTTGAATTTATCTATCGTTTTCTTCTGCTTCTGACATAGATTGGTCAGGGCTTTTTTTGCCCTCTTGATATTGGTATTAAAGAAAGCGGTCGCAATAATAACCGGGTCCCACGACAATAGCCTGTCCCTTTGCGCCCAATACTCGGTTTCAAGGATGTTTATCAGAATCAAGGCTAAGGAGTTGTTCACATATTTGCTTCTGTATTCTGCCAGCTCCTTTTCGCAGGCAGGATATTTTTGTTTGCCGAAATCCAAGTAATACTGCAATCTCTCGCAAATTGTCTGTAAGTCTGTGAAAAAAGAACGATTCATTTCTTCCGTCATGGTGAGGACGTCATCAAAGCTGATAGAAGAATATTGCTCGGTTTCTCCAATCATATTGCCCTTTCTGTCGATTGGATAATGAATAAACCGTATTTGCTTGTTAGTGCGGTCAATATAGAAAAAAATTTTTTTCATCTTGAAAAAACTCCTTCCGTGATTCTATATTATCTGAACTTTCGTTAAGAGTATATCATATCATCTCAAAACTGTCAACGCAGGATTCAAAACTGTAATAATATCAATCGTGTCACGCAGTTACAAGTATTGACAAATAATTATGCGTGTGTTAGTATAATGATACCGTCACACGCAGGGAATTTAGAAAAGACGGAATTCAATCGTGAAAGGAGAAGAACCATTGAGTAAATTTCAAAGAACAGGAGGTGCTAAACGCTTATTCGGAGTCTTGATTCCCAACAGAGGAAGCTGCGTCAGCTTCGCTGATGATTTTAATGATTTGTTTGTTATTCTCTTTCTTCTGTCGGGTTTCACAGCTCAACACAGTCGGTTTATCATTTGTTTTATCTGAACCTGCTGTACTTTATTTTACGGATAGCGAGGTACGCCAATGGCAAGCCATTGACACCTCGTTGGGGGCGACCCCCAAGCCCCCAAGAAAGGAGGCGAAAGCCATTTGAAAAGAACACGGTCACATCAGGTGTCGTTTCGCCTGAACGATAAAGAATACGCACTGCTGCGAAGGAAGCTTGCGGCGAGCGGAAAGTCGCTGACAGAATTCTTTATCGAAACCATCAGCAAAGGAAAAGTAATTGTTATCAGCGATTATGTACCTTTGCTGTCGGAATTGAAACGGCAGGGCGTGAATCTCAATCAGCTCGCACGAAGAGCAAATCAGTTTTCTCCGTTAAGTGAGCATGAGATAATTAACACTTTTCAACAATGTCAGAATACATATCGGCGGCTCTATGAGCTGTCCGAGCAGTTAGGAGCGTGAGGACATGCCCTTATTCAAAGGCTGCGGCTGCAAAGCCAAGCCAGCAAAAGCGATCGACTACATCACCGATGAGAAGAAAGCCGCCATTGTCACATCCTACGCACTTGACGACAACCGCGACTATGCACGGCAGTTTGCAGAAACAGCGCAGTTATTTCATAAAGCGCAGAGGTATGACAGCCGGAAGTATTACCACTTCAAGCACAGTTTTGACCCGAAGGATAATATTACTCCCGAAGAAGCCCACCGCTTGACGGAGGAGCTGGCGCAGCAGGCGTTTCCCGATAATGAATATATCATTGCCACGCATACGGACAAACACCACGTCCACTGTCACATCATCGTGAACAGCGTGTCGTTTGTAAACGGGAAAATGCTGCACTACAACAACAGTGACTACACCAAGCTGAAAGACTTATCGAACGAGATCGCCGCGAAATACGGTTACTCTACGCTGGATTTCAGAAAGCCGTCGACTGATCGCATCAAGAGCGAAGAACGGCGCGTTGTTCTGAAAGGCGGCACTTCATGGAAAGAAGAGCTGCGAGAGGTAATTGCGGAAGCGGTCAAACTCTGTAACAACATGGATGAGTTTGAAAAACACCTCAACAAATACGGCGTGACGATCGCACGCAACACTGCAAAAACGATCAGCTTTTTGCACCCCAATAAAAAGAAGCCAATTCGCGGCAACAAGCTCGGAAAGGCGTACACAAAGGAGGCGATAATACATGAGTTTACAGAATCGAGAAACAGGCGAGTACGCGCCGCCACGGGAACAAGTAAATCTACCGCAACAGCAATTGCAGGAGAAAACTCCGGCGGAAATAGTTACCGAGTATGTCCGACAAGACATCGCCGTTACGAAGAAGATGAGAGAAAGCGTAGACAAGCTTATGATGAGCAACGAACTGCTCAGGCAAAGCCTCGGAAACGAATTAGGTAAATTCTCCGAACAGATGTCAAAACAGCTTACTACTATCTTCGTTGATAACTACCGCAGTTTTACCGAGACGACTGTTAAAGCGGAAGAAAAGCAGAAAGCTCAAACAGAAAATTATCTGTTAGAGCTGAGCAATGAAATAACACTCTTGAAGCTGAAAATCAAGAGAATGTATCATTTTAACCGCTTTAAGATCGCACTGCTTTGGGCAGGCTGGATAGCCGTCATTATTCTGTTGCTGATGGAAATCCTCAGAACATTTATACTCAAATGAAACCCACTCAAAAGTTTTACAAAATGCCGCAGGCATTATTTTCAGACAAATACACTCAACTTTCCAATGACGCCAAGATTTTATATATGCTGTTATTAGACAGGAGATCGTTATCTGAAAAGAATCACTTTAACGATGAAAACGGCAACACCGTTGTCCTGTATTCAAATGATGAAGTGTGTCGAAAAATCGGTTGCGGTCACGATAAGGCGACCAAACTGTTTCGAGAGTTGGAAGGCGCAAATCTATTGCGAAGGCACAGACAAGGTAAAGGCAAACCGAGTTTAATCTATGTGAATTTTTATGAGGGCGAAAAATCCGCAGACAAGAATGCGGAAAATTCGGATACTAAAACGCGGGAAACCGGCGTTTACGAGTGCGGAAAATCCGCATGTAATAAGACTGATCATAATCAGATTGATGATAGTCATATCTATCAATCTATTAACTATAATCAGGCGGAAGAACAAATCAAAGATCAAATC
The DNA here is from genome assembly GCA_900100595.1 of Ruminococcaceae bacterium P7. Lineage (GTDB taxonomy): Bacteria > Bacillota > Clostridia > Oscillospirales > Acutalibacteraceae > Ruminococcoides. Next base: position 54,259 of record FMUA01000006.1, on the reverse strand, counting down.
GAATATACCATACTAACCGAGCGGTACAGCGAAGGTGTTCTACTGGAGATCGTTCATCTCCTTGCCGACACGCTCTGCTCCGGCAAAGAACAAATCCGAATTGGTCAGAGAAGTATTCCGTTGAGCACATTTATTCAACGAATATCCTTACTTACTGCCGAACATATCGAGTACGTTATTGAAAAGTTGGAGAAAACACCAAACAAAATTCATAACATGCGAGCGTATCTGCTGACAGTGTTATACAATTCGATCGACACACTGGACACTGACAGCTTATACGGCAATTAAGAAAGGACAATATGGAATCAAAAACAAAACTACTGAACACCAAGGAAGTGGCGCAGGCGCTTAGTTGCAGCCTGCCCACAGCGAGAAGAATCATGCAGCGCGAGGACTTTCCGCTGATCAGAGTCGGCAAGAATATGAAGGTCAACGCCGAAGCCTTTGACGAATGGACGAAGAACAGGAGGATATAATTCCGCTCCCGTATTGACACACAAGAAATCCGGGAGTACAATAGGCTTACAGGATTTCTTGTGTGCTTACGGTCGGAAAGGATAATTATGAAAAAGACCGGTACCAAGAATAAAAAACGCCGTCCGAAGGGAACGGGCAGTATCTACTACGTTGCAAGCCGCAAACGCTACGCAGGTCAAACGCAGGTCGATTTAGGCGGAGGCAAGACCAAAACCAAGACCGTCTACGGCAAGACCAAAACCGAGGTTGCCGATAAGCTAAAGGAACTCGAAAGGCAGTCCATTCGCGGTGAGTACATTGAGAAGGACAAAACCGTATTCTACGATTTCGCCGAAATGCTCTTTAACGAGCAGCTTGAACTCAACGAGGTCAGGCAATCGACCTACGACCGCAAAATGGCGACGCTGAAAATGCTCTCAGCCATTTCGGACTATGAGATTCAGGACATGGACGAAAAAACGATAAAGAATTTCTTTATCAAGAACCTTTATTATTCGCAGTCAAGTATTGACAAAATGTATCAACTGCTTTCCTTTGTTTTCAAAAAGGCGGTCAGTAAGAAGATCATACTTGAAAGTCCTATGCGCGATTTTAAGCGTCCAAAGTCCAAACAGGAGCAAATCCCCGTTAGGGCTTTGACCATCGACGAGCAAGCTGCATTACTCAAAGTCTTGAAAGAGAACGATATACTCTATAGCGATATAATGCTGCTTGCGGTCTTTACAGGTATGAGAATCGGTGAATGTTGCGCTTTAACGGTTGAAGACATTAACATTAACGAGAAGACTATCCGCATCAACAAGACGGTTTCAAGAGGTGTGTTTGGCGGCGCGTCCATAAACGAACCTAAAACGAAGTCCGGTATCAGAACGTTGTACGTCAACGATGAAATCATAGAGTTTCTTCGTGAGGTCATCGGTGATAAGAAAAGCGGCTTACTTTTCAAGAGCAGCAATAACAAGTTAGTGACAACCATGCAGGTCAACTATTCCTACACAAAAGCGATGAAGGATTACCACATCATTGACAGCAACGTATTTGGAAAGGTTGATTTGCACAGTCTCCGGCACACCTACGCGACGAGATGTATTGAATCGGGAATGCCTGCAAAGGTATTGCAGAAGATTCTGGGACACTCCGATATCTCGATCACGCTGAACATTTATTGTTCTGTATTTGAAAAATACCGCAACGAACATCTCGCTATTGCCGACGAATACATGAGGTCAAACAACCTCGCGATAGCGTAATTTCAAAATAAACTGTCAAATAAACAGTCAAGTCCTCAAAAAGCTACTGTTTATGCCGTTTATAAAGGTCACCTCGACCATAAGGACAGTTCAATGAACTGTCCTTTATTTTTTTCTTCATAGTATAGTGACATGAGCCTTTTCCGGTGGTATAATAAGCATAAGGAAATGAATTCATAAAAGGGCAGGGAAAAGGCGCGGTGCTTCAGGAATCACGATGCTTTTTCCTGCGTTTCGGTGAGTATGACAGAATATACACCGGCTTGACTTGCGCGGTCAGTGCAACCGCTAAGAATCAGTCGGGAGCATGAAATTCGATCACGGGAGCAGCTTATGTATTATTTGATAGAGGAAAGACTGGTGGAAAGCGACAAAAAGCAAATCAGAACCGCTGACGCGCAGTTTGTCGCCGTTCTCACATCGGCACAGTGGAAAACGGAAAAGGACAGCTTTGATATGGGTATTGATATTGAGCCGGATTCCTCGGACATTCACAGCACCAAGGCTGAGGTGAACTACGACTCGCTCACGGGAAGCTTTGCGGTTCCGAGCAGAGAGAAGCCTTCGCAAATCGAAGGGAAATTCGCATTCGCCCTCGATGAAAAGGGAATCGTCTTTATTGACGACAGCGGCACGGCGGAAATGCTGATCCTCACGGTTCAAAGAACTAAGAAATGGAGGCTGCCGAGCCTGGAGCGCTTTTTATATGATTTTCTTGAGCAGATTGTCAAGCGTGACCGCGATCTGCTGGAGCATTACGACAAGGAGCTTGACGCGATGGAAGGCGCCATCAGCAACGAAAAAGGGGAGATGGTCTCGGAACGCGTCAACGAGATCCGCACGGAAATACGTGATCTCAGAGTGCACTACGAGCAGCTTCTCGACTTTGGTCAGGAGCTGGAGGAGAACGAGAACAGCTTCTTCAAGCAGGACAACCTCCGCTATTTCCGCCTGTTTTCCAACCGCATTGACCGTCTGCGCGATTCCGCCGTCGCCATCAGCGACCACGCCTCCCAGATTCGCGACATCTATAAAGCGCATCTCGATATCAAGCAGAACCGCATTATGACGGTACTGACGATCGTGACGACGATATTCATGCCGCTGACGCTGATTGCGGGCTGGTACGGAATGAATTTCCGCTACATGCCCGAGCTGGATTCGGAATGGGGATATCCGATCGCCATCACCGTGAGCTTACTGATCGTGGTCGGCAGTCTGGTGTTTTTCAAACTCAAAAAGTGGTTGTAGGAATTTGCGAGAAAATGTACATTGACCTGTCGGGGTTTCGTGCTACAATGTAATGGGAGGTATGAAGATGGCGTCAAAAATAACGAAAAGATACACACTCGGAGAGGAGATATTCAGCTCCGTTACGCACGGCGTGGGTGGCTTGCTATCTGTTGCCGGAACGGCGGTGCTGATCGTTTTCGCGGCGATTTACAGCGATGCGTGGTCGGTAGTCGGCTGCGCCATTTTCGGCGCGAGTCTGATTATTCTGTATTGCATGAGCACGCTGTACCATGCGATCACGCATCCGAAGGCGAAAAGCTTTTTTCGGATCATGGATCACAATACGATATTTTTTCTGATAGCGGGAACCTATACCCCGATCACGATTTCCATTCTGCGCGGCGCAATCGGATGGGTGCTGTTCGGTATTGTCTGGGGAGCCGCGGTGATCGGCATTGTGCTCAACTCGATCGACCTTGAAAAATTCCGCAAGCCCTCGGTTGTGTGCTACATCGCAATGGGCTGGGTCATCATTATCGCCATTCGGCCGCTTCTGAAGGTCATGAATGCGTGGAGTCTCTGGCTTCTCGTCGGAGGCGGCGTGTTTTATACGGTCGGTGTGATTTTCTATGCGATCAAGAAAATCCGTTACTTCCATTCCATCTGGCATATTTTTACGGTTGCGGGAAGCGTCTGTCACTACTTTTCCGTTTTCTTCGCTGTCATCAACAGATAATCTCCGACGCGCTCGGGTATAGGCGCAGGCGATAGCTGATGATAGTTTTTTCGTATTGGACAGGGAGAGAAAAAAGCGGTATACTGTTACCAACGAAAGCGATATAATGTTTTCGATCATATAGACAGTATTTTCACAAAGGAGGCGAAGCAGTGACACTGCAATTTCAAATACTTGTCAGAAGTAACTACAGATACGGACGAATGTGTCGCTGTTGCTGCTGAGAAAAACCCGTTTTGTTTTGTCTTCCATAATAGTTACCTGAAAAAAACAGTACCCCAACGGTCGGTTGAGGTGCTGTTTTTTACCGTTGAGTGCGAAAAAAATACCGATGAGCGGATTTTATATCACAAAAATTTTTTTCGTGATATAATACAAACCATAGGAGGTGCGAAGATGAAATTCAAGCTAAACATCGACAGAAACAAAGAGGAGCGGGTTGAAGCCACGCTTCACGGAAAGGGTGATTTTTCATACAGGCTGGAGGAACTGGTTCTCGGCTACAGCGGAGAGGACAGCGTCATGGCGTATACCGAGGACGATATCAAGGAGCTGAAATACCGTGATATCGAGTGTGTGACGGTGATCGATTCCAAAACCTACGCGATCGATACCGCGGGTGACCGATACCGGCTCAAAATGCGGCTGTATGAGATCAGCGAGATCCTGCCAAGCTACTTTATCAAAATCAATAAATCCTCGCTGGCGAACAGAAAACAAATCGAAAGGTTCTCGGCGGCGTTCTCGGGTTCCGTCGACGTAATATTCAAGTGCGGCTATAAGGACTATGTATCGAGAAGATGCTTTGCCGATATCAAAAAGGAGTTGAAATAAAATGAAAAAATTTATCGTGGAATTCTTGAAGAGAGGCGCGATCTTTGCAGGCCTCGGTCCCCTTATTCTGGCAATCGTATACTTTTTCCTTCATCTCAACGGTGTTGTGGAAATGGTTCCCGTCACCAAGATGATCGCGGAAATCATCAGTTCACTCATACTGGCGTTTATCGCTGCGGGTATCAGCGCGGTTTACCATGTCGAAAAACTGCAGCTGGGAATCGCGGGGTTGATCCAGGGCTCCGTGCTGTTTGCGGATTACATCTTTTTCTACCTTGCAATGGGCTGGATGCCCTTCCGCTGGGATGTCATCGCATTGTTTACGGCAATCTTTGTTGTCATTTTCGCTTTGATCTGGCTGATTGTCTATCTGTCGATCAGGAACAAAATCAAAAAAATGAATGAAAAGCTCGGCTGAGCGAAAAAGAGAGCGCCCTGCTGTCGGATATGACGGCAGGGCGCTGTTCGATATTAATTTCAACGTTTAATTACAACGGCACAGGGGAAACACCCGCGTTTGGCAAATATTTTCAGGATTTCTTGTGGTTTAACGGGTGATTTTACTGCTTGTTTTGTTACTCAAAGATTTTTCAAGCAAATTGAGCGATATCTCCAAACCATGGTGTTAAGCCGTTTTTAAGCATTTTCGCGTAAAATGGCAAAAGAAAAGAGGCGGTTCAAAAACCGCCTCCGTTGGTCGGGATGACAAGACTTGAATTTTCAGAGAGAGGTTTTCACAAAGTATCAGGAAGTGTAAAAGCCTGCATAAACACTGCCATTTTCTGCTGTTTATGTTGCATTGGGTTTCATTAGGTAACACCAAAAATCACAGCGATAACGCACAAATAACGCACAAAAAATGAGGTGCGGGGTTAATTTCAAAAAAGTTTTTCCAATATTATTTCATAAAGTTAATCGATCTCAATGAATTCATTGTATGTCTTTATGTCATATTCTAACATAATACTCTTTGTTTTTCAATTATATCCAAAAGCCTTTCGCCGAAAAATATGCAGTGCCTGCAGAGGTCCAAATTTGGACTACGTAAAACTGCCGTCGCTTGGTAATTCGGTAACGGAACGCTTGTTACCAGTCTTCAAACTGCGAAAAATATCTTTTGCTGGAATATCTTCTCTGAGCATTTTCTCGGAAAATGCTTTTAGCTGCAGCTTAACGGAGCATTCGCGGCACGCTAAAAACACATTGGGGCTTATCTTGACATAATATTCTGAGGATCTCGGTTTTTCCAATGCGCCTTATGCCGTACAACAGAATCAGCTAATCGTTGTCCACAGTGCATTTTGATTCTAAAATGCCCGTTCTTTTTCTCTACTGACAAACACACGTCTCGCTGATATCAAATCGCAATTTACTAAATCGCGATTTGTTACTGTTGCATTCGATTATAATTTATTTCTCAACGTTATTTATCGTTTTGTATGCTAAAACGGAAGTTCTTCATTCCTTATATTTTCATCGGATTTATCATCATCGTCTAATAAGCCTCTCTCAGCCGCTTCTTTCCATGTGATTCCGTAGGGAAACCCCCATGAATTGTATCCGGCAATAAAATAGTAATTCTCGTCCTGCTCGCAAGGGTCATGTTCCTGTTTCGTCTGTTGTCTCTTTGTGCTCATATCCTGTTTCCTCACAATGCTCTCTGATACTATCATAACAGAATTCAAAACTGTTGTCTACAACAATTTACATACTCTTTCCGTATCCAGTTCCAAAAGCTTCACCACGTTATTCATCGACATGAGCAACAAAGTCAGCGCAAAATGTTTATTGTCTTATGATATAATAGAGCTTGATGATTTGAGCTTATCATACGCAAACGTAAAAAATTATGATACCGACAGACGCCGATATTATGGTACACATTTAAGCTTGTTATCATTGGTAGAAGTGTGTACCATTTTTTGGGGCTTTTCCAACGCTATAATCGGCTTTGTTATGCGGCTTTTTGCAAAGAAATAACGGTTAGCAAACTACCGCAAGGTAGGGAGCTAAACTTGTATAGGTGGGTCATGATTTCATAGACCGCATCGTTGCGATTACAATACAAACAGAAACGAAAAAGGAGTGATTACCGATGAGCGTAACCGTGAACAAACCGCTCTCTCACGCGAAAGAGCTTTTCCTGTCGATCGCGTTGGTGGCGCAGGAAATTTCATCGGATACAGTAAAAGAAATGAAAAAGGACTTCGGCGAGTCCGTCATACGAAACAGCGTGATCAGAATTTTGACAAGCAAAGGATACATTCAAAAAATTGGCGAACGTTCCGACTACGGATATGTTCTCACGGGAGACGGATACGATTATTTGCGAATTAAAATGCCGGATAAATTTCCGTACCATATTTTTCGGGTTCCCACCCATATTTACGACCGGGTGCGCAGAGTCAAACGCCGTCAGATGTCATTGGTATTGTATTATCTCTACCGTGAAGGTATGGCTTTTGGCAATCACTTAACGGAATTGGACGCGATGATTAACGGTGAATCGGCAGAAATAAAAGAGCCCTTTTTTGTCACACAAAGGGAAATCAGCCAATCCAGCACCCAACTGAATACAGCTTACGGCACACGGTTCTTTGGAGTGATCGTCACTCAAACGAAAATTATCATCGTATATGCGCCGTCGAAAAACAAAAATCTGTACGCACGCACGGAAAGCGGGTTCTATCAAAGTATTCAATGCGCTTTTTCAAATGCCGCCTCGCCCTACAATCATCCGTCAAAAATCGAATATATCTATTTCTATCAAACCGATGAGGATGTGATGGATTCGTTTTCGGAAAAAGGCAAGCGAAATGTACACACAGCTTCAACCTATCGTATGTACTGCAACAACAGACTAAAACAATCCTACATCTACCGCATGAACGGCAGTACTTTCCGTTTATCAGATATTTTGGATACGGACAAGAGGAAAGCAATCGACGCTGTGTTTACGGAATACTATGAGGTACAGCCGCGGGCGGCGAGTTATCCGAAAGATGTTCATATCTGCGGGTATTACCGAAATACGGACATCCCAGTTTTTATGCTTTGGGATTTGTCGCCATCCGCATTGGTCAGCGCCATAGACTATACACGTCAGCCGGGCTTTGGTATCAACGGAAAGGTTTATCTGATGTGCTTTGAGGAGGATGCAGGGTTGATCGCGGAAATCCTGAATATGGATAGGTATTTAGCAAAGCATTTTGCCATCTGCGATTTGCCGTATCAAGAGGTCATGCGATACATAAACGGAGAAATCGCGCGTATTGATTAAGCCGCAAGGCGCATTACATTTGAATAATTACTGAATCGTCAACGCAATCATAATGAAGCCTTGCAAAAGAGAATAGTCATTATTTTCGTCCGAGCATAGGCAACATAAAATCCAAGGCTACTTTGATTAACAAAAACATCCCCGTCGCAATGAGAATTACACTCGTTGCAGCGGGGATGTTTTTAAATTTTCAATCCCCTATGGGAAAGGTAAAGCTGAATATGACATTCGAAAACTGGCACGATATGGGTAGAGTATCAATCCCCTATGGGAAAGGTAAAGCAAAAAAGGATACCGTGTAGAAGTAGGCGGACGCTATGTATCAATCCCCTATGGGAAAGGTAAAGTTAACACCTAGTGTTTTCTTTAGTATTTCTAGAGTGGTATCAATCCCCTATGGGAAAGGTAAAGTTTCGGATATCATATGTTATTACAATTGAATAATATCAAGTATCAATCCCCTATGGGAAAGGTAAAGAGGTTAACAAGAATAACATTCTAATATGCCAGACTGGTATCAATCCCCTATGGGAAAGGTAAAGAACAACATTTTGTGCTGTGATTTTATTATAATACATAGATGTAGACTTGTCAAGAAAATCTTTCTAAAAATGCTTCACTTTTGTTCTCTTACATTAGTTATAGATTAGCGCTTTACGCCGATTAGCCTGTCAGATTAACTAAAAAATGAAATTTACCCCATAGATTAACTAAATTCTTGACTTTTATTCGCTTTTTGTGATAAAATAAAGGCGGCAGGTGATGAAGTGATGAAAGAAAAATTTGAAACACTGTTTGACAAAGACCGTTTGATTGGGATTTCGCAGGAAATGCAGAAGGAGCGTTTCAAACCCGGATATGACAGCATGACTGCGGAAAGCGCGGAGACTTGGCTTGAAATCAACTACGAAAACTTGCTGGCGCAGTTGAAGTCGGGCAGCTACCGACCGCTGCCGCTGTCGGGATTTTCCGTCACAAAAAAGAACGGTCATTTTCGCCAACTGACAAAGGCTTGCGCTCTGGATATGATTCTGCAAAAATCCATAGCGCGTTATCTGACCGAAATCACCGAGCCGTTGTTTTCGGAAAACATTCACGCCTATCGCCCCGGGAAAGGCGTGACAACCGCCGTCAGACAGTTCTGCGAATATGCCGCAGCTTATCCGTTTGTATTAAAGTTGGATCCCGTTGATTGCTTTGGCAGTATCGATTATTCTATTCTGGAAAACGCCTTATCTCTTCTTCCTGTTACGAAAAAACTGATTAAACTGCTGCTGCGTTTTGTGCAGGCTCCTGTGATCGAGGACGGAAAAGCCGTTAAGCGTGACAGGGGACTCCCGCAGGGTATTCCTATCGCGCCGGTGCTTGCAAACTGGTACCTTCATCCGCTGGACGAGTTTTTGGAGGAACGCGGCTGCGTGTTTATCCGTTATGCCGACGACATAGCGATATTCGGAAATGATTATGAAGCCTTGGAGGAGCTGTACAGGGAAATCTGTTCTTTGCTGCGTGAGCGGCTCTCTCTCTGCGAAAATACTGAAAAATGTATGATCGATATTCCCGAGCGGATAACCTACCTCGGCTACGGCTTTACGCGCAACCGCAGCGGCGTGATATCGCTTGACGTAAGTCTGCCCGATCAGTCTGTATTTCGCCGTTGGACGCCCTCAAAGGTAAAAAATCGCGGAGGACAGGTGAATCTCGTCAGCAACGGCATTCTCTCGAAAAACGATTTTGCCCTGCGGTTTGACACGGATAACGGAAAATATGATTTTCCGCCGTTTGACTGCGACAGTATCAATGTATTCTCCGATGTGGTGTTTGACAGCGGCTTTTTGGCGTACGCGGCGAAAAACCGTATCAGCGTAAATGTGTTCAACGAACGAGGCAAGCGTGTGGGTGTTTTTGTTCCGCAGAACCGTCCTCTCTCAGCACCTGTGACCCTCTCTCAGCTCGAGCATTACGGCGATCCCAAAAAGCGGCTCTATTTGGCTTCGCGGTTCGTGCTGGGTTCTGTGCATAATCTGCGGCTGAATATCCGCTACTACCGCAAGAATTATCCGAATCCCTTGTTTACCGAGTCGCTCAACGCCATAGACGCGCTTGAAAAACAAATCAAAAAATGCACCGATTATCAAAGCCTGCTGATGCTGGAGGCAAGGGTCAGAAACGCATATTACCATTGCTTTGACGCGTTTATCAGGAGAGAGGGCTTTGCGTATGACAAGCGAAGCCGCCGTCCGCCGAAAAATGAGGTCAACGCCCTGCTCAGCTTTGGATATACGGTTTTATATAATCTTATTGCGACTGAAATATACAAATCCGCGCTGGATATCCGCGTCGGGTTTCTTCACGCGACCAATAAACGCGCGGAGTCGCTGAATCTCGATATCGCAGAGCTGTTCAAGCCGCTTGTGATCGACCGCGTGGTATTTACCGTTATCAACCGCAGTATGATCGAACGTGACAAGCATTTTGAACATTTGGAGAACGGAACGGTTTATCTGAACAGCGAAGGAAAGAACATTTTTCTCCGGGCAATCCATGACAAGCTTGAAACAACCGTTACCGTCGGCAAGCGTAACGAAGCCTACAGCGAGATAATTCGAAACGAAGTCAAAAAGTTAGTTTTATATTTCCGCAAGGAGAACGCGAAATACAATCCGTTTAAGCAGGTGAGATAATGTTTGTGATACTGACATACGACGTCCGGCAAAAGCGCCAAAGCAAAACGAGGAAAATATGTAAGAAATATTTATATCATGTTCAGAAATCCGTTTTTGAGGGGTATCTGACGGAAAGGCAGCTTGATTTACTGGAACAGGAGCTGGAGCGCGTGATAAACCCCGACGAGGATTCTCTGTGCGTGTACAAGGTGCCCTATTACCGCAATGTCACGAAAGACGAATTGGGATTCAGCATGATAAGTGACATGAAGGTGATGTAAGCGGATTTAGTTAACCTATGGGTTGAAAATATATTTTGACGTTGTTTATGAGGGTTTGCCGGCAAAAAACGTTTCGGAATAACTAATATCAGCGAATGCTTTTGAATCATTTCCTTAATTTTTTTCTTGACAAATCTATATCTATGTATTATAATAAAATCACAACACAATTTGTTGTTCTTTACCTTTCCCATAGGGGATTGATACTTTTTCTCAAGTATAACAAACAGCTACTTAGCCACTTTACCTTTCCCATAGGGGATTGATACATTAAGCTTAGTTTACTGCTCTGAGAAGACTTTCCCTTTACCTTTCCCATAGGGGATTGATACGAGCTCTCTAGTACTTGGATAATTATAGTCTTGCAGCTTTACCTTTCCCATAGGGGATTGATACTTTCAGACGAGGAAGCGCAAGAGTAGCGCACTATGACCTTTACCTTTCCCATAGGGGATTGATACCTGACAAAAAGGTCTGCATTTTTATTTTCATCTAATAAAAGCTTTACCTTTCCCATAGGGGATTGATACGCATTGAGTTGCCAAAATCTACGTATAATCTCTTCCGCTTTACCTTTCCCATAGGGGATTGACAAAAGCAAATATCCGCAGCGGACTGTTTCGAGTCGCTGCGGATAGTTTTTAAACCTATTGACTTCTGAATAATTCCGTGATATCTTGCTTATCTTATTGATGAGTTAGGATAATTTTAAAATCCCTCCTGATCTTTTTGATTGGGAGGGATTAAATGTTGTATCACAGTTTTTGTGCTTTGTTGAGGCGGATTCTTTTAGCAATATCATCAAAGGTTTTTTTGTAAAAGTCGTCATAATCATTTAACGCCGCGCCTACGTTGGGAAGCTCCGCTCCGTGGGCGCGCATCATTTTTTGAATCGGGCTCTTTTCGTTTGGCTGTTCATAGAAATATACGCGACCTGTGCCCATTCTTTCTCTTTGCTTGCGTTTCATCAGCCACCACAGATCATACTCGCTGTGGTGAAACCCAAAGCCGACTATGTAGATATCTCCGTACAAAAACAACTCCGGCCACGAATGAATGAAAACGTTCTCGGGCTTCTTTGAAACAGCAAAATAGTTTTGAGAATCGCACAGCTTTTCTATACGGCTGAGCAAACGTCCGTATCTGTCATGACCTAATACTACACTGCGCGATACCGAACACTCGCCGTGAATGTGCCACAGCCCCACCTTGCTTCCGTCTTGGTTCTGCGCAAGATAACCTGTGTGCATACGGTAGTTTATCTCTCGCACAGGTTTTCCGTCTTTGATTTCCGGATTCAGGTTAAAGCGGCTGTAGCTTCTGGTTTTTGAATTAAAAAAATCCTTTCCCGGAAAGAATGACTGTTCAAGACCATAGCTGTAATTAGTGGTCAGTATATGGTCAGCTCCAAGTGATTTCAACGCGTCAAGCCTCCAATTACTGCTCTGAGAAAGCTTGTTCATTGCGGCTTTCAGGCGGTTTTCCTCTTCCTCAAGCATATTTTTGGTTAAGCTTACGGGTGCCGGATTCGGCACGGAAAGTAGGGAATACATCAGCGGAAACGGCAGCTCGTTTTTTTCTTCCTTTGATAATTGAACACAGCCATCAACACTGATTGCGGCAACAAGTTCGTCCCATGATAACTGCTCCGTAACACCTTTCGGGTCAGGGATTGTTGGCGCACATCCTCGTTCCAGACCGTTTCCGATCAGCAAAACCTGTGGACGGCAAGAGCTGTTGATATTAAACGAAAATACCGGTTTCTTTTTCATCGTAAAATTCCTTTTGATATCAGCTTGTATGGCGGATTATGTGAACTAGACTTTATTTGTTTCTATCGGTTTTTTGAAAGCTTCAAAATCTATCGCGGGCGCAGTGCCAATATCTTGAAGTTTTTTTAGCAAGCTAATTAACAAAAAGATTAATGAGTGTTCCGCTTCACAAAACTCGATATCGTATTTTTCTTTTTTGTTATAATCTTTAATAAATGTATTGGTATTTACCGATACAGTACATCTGTCAATTGAACAAACTAAATCAAGCCGTTTATAATGGCTTTCTTCGTTTAGTTTTTTTATTACATTATCTTGAATCGGAGAACTCCAGTCGAATTTAGTTGTAAGCAATCCGGCTAATATCTCATGCAATTCTTTTGGGGGATAATAACCTCCCGCGTGTCTAATGGGAACTGATGTTCTGTATAATTTTCTGACGCTTGCCGCCTTTTTCTCTGCGTATTTCATGTTAGCCTTGTTTAGCATCGGTTTGACTTCAAAAATCGCATATACACTTTCCGCAGGGATTATAACTGTTTTATTGTTTTCGTTGCTCTTATTGAAAACAAAATATGAGTATTGGGTATCATAAATGATAATGTCAATTTGATCGCTTGTATCTCCGTTTGAATCTATGATGATGCCTTTGTCGACGGAATATCTTTTCGGAAGATATTTTGAAAAGAAATTGATCCAGTCGTACTCTGTGGCGTCTCCTTTCATTGTCGGATGCGGAATCGGAGACGATAGGTTTAGCGAGGCGATCATCTCTTCTTGTATGTCTTTGTACATTTCTGATAAATCAATTTTTCCCATTTGATTACCTTCTTTCCTGCCTTTTTCAAATTTTACAAATATTTGGGAAATCTTAGTAATATTTGTTGAAAATCTACATGTTTAGTGCTACAATAGTCTTATAAAACCAAACCCTTGTGGATTTTTGGCTCCCATTCCGGAATTGTATAGGAATTCCAGGCTTTTTGGCGAAGCCTTGACCTCAAATACGCCTTGATATGCAGTCAGCCACGTTGCTTTGTATCGGGTGACTACCTTTTTGAATGAGCCTGCCGGACGGATTTGTATTCGCTCGGCAGGAGTATTGAAAACCGCTTCAAATTTTCTTTCAAAATTATTGCATATTCCGATATAAAACTCTTCTTCATCCGGCGTAAAATATCTGGTTTTGCCCGGTTCGGTATTTTGATAAACAAGCACCGGAGATTCTGTTTTGAAAACTACAGAGGAACGATTGATGTGCAGATTGGCAACAGAAGCGTTTGCAACCGTGAGGCTTGTGTCAAACAACCGTATCTGCGGATTAAGCTCAAGTGTTCTTTGCATATCGTCGCAGAAAGAGAATACCGGGCTTCTTAATTCCAGTGACACTTTATTATCAAAGAATATTTTATTATTGCTGACAGTATATCTCCCTTTGAGCGGGCCAAAAGTAAACGCCTTGAATTTTCTTGTTTCGCCAAATCCAATATCATGCCAGAAATCGGAACAGTCAATTTCAGAAAGCTTTGAGTAAATCGCACTTTGAACCTGATATTGATAATTGAACGGTACGCATAAAGGACGGTCGGGTTGTAGCTGTAACAAAATCTGCATCATTCTCACCGTAATCATTATAACATATCAAATTGTTGCTTTCAATAGCAGCAAGAAAAAGGAGAAATAAAATGGAACAAAAAGTGCTGGCTCTGTATGATTTTGCGTCAAAGCAGGAGTTTATCTACAGAACTTCAAAAATAAAGGAGATTTCGGGAGCTTCTGAGATACTTACAAATCTATATCGGAAATTTGTTAAGATTGCAAACAAGTTAAATATTATTTATGATACCAAATCCGAATTTGATATTAATAATTTCACTGCAGACGGTCAGGTGCTTTATGACGGCGGCGGAAGCTTGATGGTTTTATTTCAGAATAAGGATAAATATGTGGAATTTAATCGGATCACTTCCGTATATCTCTTGAAGAATATTCCGACTTTGCGAATGATTGCCTGCTGTGTTCCGTTTACGGGAGATTTTAAGCAAGACAGATGTAATCTTTACCGAAAAAACCGTATCAACAAAAATCTTCATCCATCTTATGATTTGACGGCTGTAACGCCGATGACGCAGATTGACCCGATGACATTTTTACCGGTAGTGTATAAGGACACAACCATTGATATATCGCTGTCCGCCGACCGTTTATGCAAGCAAAATGCATATAAATCAGTGGATAAAACGGATTTTAATCTTGATGATTTTGATGGTTGGGCGGCGGTCATTTATATTGACGGAAACTCAATGGGTAAAAGGTTGTTGAATTGTTCAAGCTCAGACTATAACGAAGGAGTTAAAAAACTTAGACTTTTCTCCGAAAATGTAAACAAAGCTTTTGTTACAGAACCATTAAACAAAATAAAAGGTATTATTACCGGTTCCGAAAACAAGGGCTTTCGTCAGGTAATCGGCGGTGGCGATGAAATCACCATTATTTGTGACGCAAAGATTGCGCTTAGACTGACGGAAGCTTATTTTGATCGGCTCATCGAAGCAAATAAGTATTTGCCCGAAGACGAGAAAAACTATGCTTGTGCCGGAATCGCCGTATTTCACGCGAAAGCACCGTTTACAGTCGCTTACGAGATAGCCGAGGCGGCTTGCGAAAGCGCGAAAGAAAGAGCACATGATAATAACGGAAATTATCTCGATTTTTACTACTGCCACGCAGGAGTTACTGCAGATTTTAAGACGCTTAGAAACCGAGAACAGTATATAACCGCAAGACCATATAGCTACGAGGACGCAAAAGAGAAATTTAGAAAGTATATGCCTCTCCTGCAAAATGCCGGCAGAAGCAACGTCAAGGCTCTCGGCGACGCCGCTCAGCTTGGTTTTTCGGAATACTTATTTGAAGCAGAGCGCGTCAACAGTTATTTGGAAGGCGAGGACTATCTCAAAACAGTTGAAACAGTTGAATCATTAGAAACAGATAAAGAATACATTAAACCCGAAGAAGAAATGAAAATAATTTACGATATGTCAGAGTTTTATGATTTATGGTTTGAAAAGGAGAGTGATTCTGATGCGAAAGCTGATGAAAATAGAGCTTAAATCCGACCTTTGTGCAAGCGTGGGCAAGCACTATGCGGCCAATATAAATTTGGATACCGCTCTCGATG
This sequence comes from Ruminococcaceae bacterium P7, assembly GCA_900100595.1. Classification (GTDB taxonomy): domain Bacteria; phylum Bacillota; class Clostridia; order Oscillospirales; family Acutalibacteraceae; genus Ruminococcoides. Next base: position 38,546 of record FMUA01000006.1, on the reverse strand, counting down.
AATACGGACTGCCTTATATACCCTCGCGCAGATTAAAGGGATGTATGCGTGAGGTTGCCGAAATGATCGGGATTACAAGCGTAAATAATATTTTTGGCATTAGCGGAAATAGTGAATCAGGCTCTTTGAAGATTGGCAATGCTGTTATCAAGGACTATTCCGATACGGTTGATTCACTCAGAGCAAACGAGATTTTCCACAGCAAGGTAACGGATTTGTTTTGTTATACTCGACAGGAAACGGCAATTGACAACGATACAAATACAGCAAAAGACGGCACCTTGCGGTTTGTTCGCGTGGTGAAGAAAAACTATCCGGGCAGTGATAAACCGATGTGCTTCTACGCGCCGGTCAGCTTTAATGAAAAAGATAAAGACAATATAGAAAAAATCTGCAAGGCTTTGAGAAATATTGGTTACCACAGAAATCGCGGACTGGGTGCGGTGGAATGTTCTCTGACGGACGATTACGCCGAATTTGAGCTTGAAAAGCGTAAGTTTGACGACGAAGCGGAATACGTAATGAGCTATTTGATTCGCCTTGAGGGTGATATGATGGTGCCAGCCTCAGATTCTTCATATTCAATGGATTACATTCCGGGAACATCTGTTTTAGGCGCGCTTGCCGCAAAATATAACGGAGAAAACTTTGACAGCTTGTTTTTATCTGACAACGTGAAATTTGGAAATTTGTATATTTCCGATTCAAAAGCAACTCCGTTTTACCCTGCACCGAGATTTCTTGCGAAAATCAAAGCGGCAAAGAAAGATAAAGATAAGGGGATTAAGAATACAATAGGCAAAGAGCTTGAATCGTGCGATGACAGCAAACCGATTACGCAGTATAAAAATCTGAAAAAGGGATATATCAACAAGGACTGCGGTCATAGAGAGCCTGAACGAAAAATAGTATATCACAATAATATAAAAGATATAGACGGCGGTCTCTATATGCAGTACTGTATTTGCCGTGGTCAATACTTCAGAGGAACGATCACCGCAAAAGGAAAATACCTAAAAGATCTTTATCCTTTGTTTAGCGACGGAGAATTGTATCTTGGAAGAAGCAAGACTGCACAGTACGCGGCATGTCGCATTATAGAAAATAAAGACGTCAAAATAAAGATTGAACAGGATAATACAAAATGCTTCACAGCAAAGCGTGATTCGGTTGTAGCTTTTGTTTTGCAAAGCGATGTTATACTTACAAACGAAAGCGGTGTTTTTACAGCGGAAGCAGAGGCTTTACTGAATAATCTGAAAGAAGCATTGCACACAGATAATTTAATTTTTGATGAAAAGGATTCTCTCATTACAGACAAGACCGTAATCGCCGTAAAGGTCATTTCAGGCTACAACGCAAAATGGAATCTCAAAAAACCGCAGATCACCGCTTTTGCTGCCGGAAGCGCGATTATTGCAAGGGTAAAAGATGATACGGAGCTTCCCGAAAAATTATACATTGGCGAAAAGCAAAATGAAGGCTTCGGCGTGATATCGGTTATTGAAAACGCTGATTCATACGCTGTAAATGAAACAAAAACAAGCAACGGTGAAAAAACGCAGTGTGATATTCTTGCGCTGGTTGAAGAACGCAACCGGCGTGACGAGTTGCTTGAGCTTGCTGTCAAAAAAGCACAGGATATTTTTTGTTCAAGCGAAAAATTATTGAATTCTTCGCAAATCGGACGAATACTGCTGATGTGTAAGGAAGCTTGCGATGAGGATAATTTTGACAAGCGTTTGGAGAGCATAACAAACGACAGCTTTCGCCGTATAGCGCAAAGGCATTTCTGCAAGGAAGCTGTTGGCAAAGAAGTTGGTAACGAAGAGGAATGGAAGCAAATCAGACAGTATCTGATTGATTGCCTGTACGTAAGCAAATATCTGATGAAGGGAAAAGAGAAAAAATAGTATGTTTGAAAGAGTATATTATCAGTTGAAAATCAGGCTTGCCTCTCCTTTGTCTGTTGGGTCGGGGGAGAGTGAAAATACTAACCATGACGTATTTGTTGACAGTAGCGGAAATCCCTTTATTCCTGCCACAAGTATTGCTGGAGTACTGAGAGCTTTTTTTGGCGAAGATGCAGCCGAAGAGCTGTTTGGAGAAATTGCGAAAAAGGAAGGTGATAAAACAACCCCTTCTAAAATTCGTGTGTATGACGCTCAATGTACCAAAGGCTGCAAGGATTACATTACCAACCGTGACTTTGTAAAGCTGAAAGACAGAGTCGCGGTTAAAGGCAAAAAGTTTGACTGTCAGGTGGTTGAAACAGGCGCGGAGTTTGTATCCTACTGCGAGCTTTTGGACTGTACTCAAGAAAGCGTCATTGAATCAGCTTTTGCCGCGCTGAACAACGGCGAAATTGTCTTGGGAGCGAAAACGAACCGCGGCTTTGGGCGAGTAACCCTCTCGGTAAAAAAGCGCGTGTTTAAGGATGTTGATAACTGGCTTGATTTTAAGATGTTTGAGGAAGTGGAATGGGCATCGCGTCAGCCGCTGATTCTCAAAGATACTATAGGTGATAAAGCGGTTATTCAAATTGGGCTTCGATCTCTCGGCGGATTGTCCATCAGGGAGTATTCCACTGATATTGATATGCCCGACTACAAAACACTTTCTCTGAAAACACAGAGCGACTATTCTCCTGTAATCCCAGGATCCTCATGGGCGGGAGCATTTCGCGATAAATGCTCGCAAATACTCACCAATGAAGAAATAACAGAGTTTTTTGGAGATGTTGATGAAATCACGAAAACTGCCGTCAAATCGCAGATCAGGTTTTCGGAGAGTATTCTCTCAGGCGGAACGCCGAAGGACGTGACAAGAAATTCTATCGACAGATTCTCCGGCGCGACAAAAAGTGGCGCACTCTATACCGAACGCACCTATTACTACGGAGAAACGTCTTTAACCATAACTGTTCCGTACAATGAAAGACTTATTTCTGTAATCGGCGTTTGTCTGGCTGATTTACACCATGGCTTTTTAACCGTGGGCGGATTGTCCTCAATCGGAAGAGGATTGTTCGGAATCACAGACATAAAGATCAACGATAATAACCTTACGAATTTCATTACGGGAGAAAAGGCTGATATCGCGAGATTTACAAAGGAGGCGATGAAACATGACTGAAAATGAACTCATAATGCGTTTAAATGATATAAGCTACAAATATATGCTTGCTATTTTCTCAGATCACGCTGATTTTGTATCGGAAGTTTCTGAACCTGAAAAGCTTCTGGAGCTTCGTGCGTTTGATAAAAACGGTGAGTTTCGCGCTTATCGCGATTTGCTCGGAAAGCCTTTTAAATTCCGTGAGATAAATGCGGAGAATGAGAAGAAATTTGACGGCAGTTTTGAAGAATCGCAGTATCTTGATATTGACACAACTATGAAGTTTGAAAATGAAACCAAAAAACAAGCCACCGGCGGCGGTCAATATCATTTGCCCGATGATGCAAAGAATATGACTATGTTAAAGGTACGGTATTATTATACGTTCTCCCATGAGGGTATCGCTCAAAAATGCGACTGGCGCTTGGTAGGATTTACGGATGAGGAGTTGGTTTGATGGCGGACAAAGTAATGTGGAACGAAGATAAAACCAGGCCGTTTATTAACCCTTATAACTTTGTATCAACTACGCAGAAGGTTAGGCGTAACGCGGTTGAAAAAGGAAACTTAACAGGTTATATCACTTGCACACTCCGTGTTGAGGATATGCTGGCGCTACCCGATATTGCTCAAAATCCTGATTCGCAAAGCTTTGACTTTTTTCCGGCAATTGGAAACCCGATCATTCCCGGAAGCGAACTGCGGGGATGTATCCGATCTGCATATGAAGCGGTGACAGAAAGCTGTTTTTCGGTTGTCAATTCAGAAGTGTTATCAGCGCGTGAATCTAAACCCAAAACGTCAAGAAAACCGGGTATTCTTATGCGCAAAAACAACAGCTGGATCATTTATGAAGCAGAGTATTTTAATCAAGAGCATTATGAAAAATACTTCGATAATATAGGTGAAGCTGATACAATTCGGACATGGCAAGTAAAAGGAAATACTCCTTGCTTAGTTCAAACTTACTTTTATTATAAAAAAGATGAAGAAGGAAATATTAAAGAGGCTGCTGTTTGTTCGGATTCAGATATCAGGAAACTAAAAAAGGCATTTGAGATTTACGGAGATAACCTAGAAAAAGTAGATGGATTTACGGAGGTTGTAAAAAAACAGCAATCAATTATTAAAAAAAGTCTTGCTCTTTTGAAGCAAATGGAAACAGAAAAAAACAACGATTCTATGTTATCTATCTTTTACCAGTGCAATAAAGAAGGCGTTATAGAATACATATCACCGGCTCACACTGGAAGAAAAGTATATAAAAATACCGTTCCTTCGTTGTTAGATAATCACAAACCATGTGACGGCGAGAAAGGCTATTGCCCTGCGTGCTCTTTATTTGGTACTTTAAGTGGCGATATACCGTTAGCTTCAAGACTGCGTTTTACTGACGCAACAGAAAAGGAAAGTGGTTCTGTCAGCATTTCCGACAGATATGTGATTTTACCTGAGCTTTCTTCCCCAAAGCTTTCGTCGGTAGAGTTTTATTCAACACAAGGAAAACACATTTTCACTAATGTTCACATGTGGAATTATGACAGCAGTAGCGTAGAATTGAGAGGCAGAAAGTTCTATTTTCACGGACTCCCTAAGGAAGCGGACGTTCTCGGATCTCGTCAGATTGAAACAAAGGTCGCAGAATCCGGTAGCCTGTTTACCTTCAAACTTTATTTTGACAGAATAATTGAAGAACAGCTGCAACAGCTGCTCTGGGTGCTGACAATCGGAGATAATCAATCTGACAGTAAACAATTGCACAAAATCGGCATGGGAAAGCCTGTCGGATACGGCAGCGTCAAAATCACCGTGGACAACATATGTTTAAGAAAGTTTGATGTGACAAGTTTCGCATATTCGGTTGAAGAAAAGCAGTACGATGAATACATGAAAGAATTTGACATCGAAGATCATTTCGATATGAAAGCCCTAAGCGATTTCAAAACAATCACCAACTATTCGATGACTGTTCGTGAGGATAACGGAATAAAAAGCGAAATAATTCCCATCTCCTATCCGATTGCCGAGCGTGAACCGGATATCGGAGAAAAAAACAGTGAAAATCTGAAAGCGGGGCACCAATGGTTTACAGGAAACAGAAATAAAAATGCAGGTGCTTTTGCTACGATTCTGCCAAAGCTAAGCAATAATATTGAAACGCTTCGCATGAACGCGCTTCACGGAAAAAATATTTATGAGGCGAAAATTTTCAATACTCATGAATATAAAAAAGAACAATATGTTGATCTTGAGCTTTGTAGTATTAAGAAAAACAACAGGATAAACATTAAAATGAAATATTTCCCTGCTGAAATTAAGGATGATATTCAGACTGCTATTATTACTCAAAAAAAGGTATATGTTTCTTTTGTTGGAACAAGAAACAATAGGAAAATCTTTCATTTTTACAGCGAAAAGATTTCAGAATAAAAACACAAAGCTGTAAAGTTAAAGTTTGTTGAGAAACGAGGAAACAGACCGATTTTTCACGTGATCAATAAACGAAATTACAACTAACCAAATAAAGCAACGCCCCACCACAATGAGCAAATCTTTCATTGTGGTGGGGCGCTTTTTGCGTTCAATCCCCTATGGGAAAGGTAAAGCTATGATGATGATTATCAATCTTTAATTGAAGAAAGTTTCAATTCCCTATGGGAAAGGTAAAGACTGATCTATGTGCGAAATTAAAAAAAGAATTAACGCGTATCAATTCCCTATGGGAAAGGTAAAGTTGGACGTCAAAACGAAAGAAATGGGGCACAAAATGTATCAATTCCCTATGGGAAAGGTAAAGCAAAAACCTGAGTTTCTGCTTTTGTAGAACAAAAAAGTATCAATTCCCTATGGGAAAGGTAAAGTTGGAATATTATGTTTCGTTCTAATGATTGTATTTATGTATCAATTCCCTATGGGAAAGGTAAAGCGAAGGAATTTGAGTATGCTTTTGCTGATATTTCTAAGTATCAATTCCCTATGGGAAAGGTAAAGAAGAGCAGGAGCGTTTGATTGCTGTACATAAACGATCAAATGTGTATCAATTCCCTATGGGAAAGGTAAAGAACAACATTTAGTGCTATGTTTTTATTATAATACATAGATATAGCTTTGTCAAGAGAATATTTCATCAAACAGGATGAAAACATTCGCTTATATTAGTCAGTAAATAGCTTTGTATAAAGCCAAGTTCGATTCCGCTCTATTGAAATAGATTTTTAAACCATAGATTAACTAAGTTTATTGACGAGTGCTCGGCTTTGTGCTACAATAAATGCGGCAGGTGATATGCTTATGAAAGAAAAATATGAAATACTGTTTGACAAAAACCGATTAATTGAAATTTCGCAGGAGATGCAGAAGGAACATTTTAAGCCCGGATACGATAACATGACCGCACAGGGTGCTCAGACGTGGCTGGAAATCAACTATGACAATCTGCTGGCGCAGTTAAAATCGGGCAGCTACCGTCCTCTGCCGCTGTCGGGCTTTTCCGTCACAAAGAAGGACGGTCATTTCCGCCAACTGACGAAGGCGTGCGCTCTGGACATGATTCTGCAAAAATCTATCGCGCGTTATCTCACCGAAATCACCGAGCCGCTGCTTTCGGATAACATTCACGCCTACCGCCCCGGAAAAGGCGTGACAACCGCCGTCAGACAGTTCTGCGAATATGCCGCAGCTTATCCGTTTGTATTGAAGGTTGATCCTGTGGATTACTTTGGCAGTATTGATTATTCGATATTGGAAAGCGCGTTATCTCAATTGCCTGTCAGCAAAAGGCTGATAAAGCTGCTGCTGCGGTTTGCGCAGGCACCAGTGATTGAGGACGGAAAAGCTGTTAAGCGCGGCAGGGGACTTCCACAGGGCATACCGATTGCGCCTGTGCTCGCCAACTGGTACCTTCATCCGCTGGACGAGTTTTTGGAGGAACGCGGCTGCGTGTTTATCCGTTATGCCGACGACATAGCGATATTCGGCAATGACTATGAATCGTTGGAAGAGCTGTACACTGAAATCTGTTCTTTGCTGCGTAATCAGCTCTCTCTCTGCGAAAATACTGAAAAATGTATGATCGATATTCCCGAGCGGATAACCTACCTCGGCTACGGCTTTACGCGCAACCGCAGCGGCGTGATATCGCTTGACGTAAGTCTGCCCGATCAGTCTGTATTTCGCCGTTGGACGCCCTCAAAGGTAAAAAATCGCGGAGGACAGGTGAATCTCGTCAGCAACGGCATTCTCTCGAAAAACGATTTTGCCCTGCGGTTTGACACGGATAACGGAAAATATGATTTTCCGCCGTTTGGCTGCGACAGCATCAACGTGTTTTCCGACGTTGTGTTTGACAGCGGATTTTTGGCATACGCGGCGAAAAACCGCATCAGCGTCAATGTGTTCAATGAGCGCGGCAAGCGTGTCGGCGTATTTATTCCGCAGAACCGTCCGCTTTCCGCTCCTGTCACTCTCGCGCAGCTTGAGCATTACGGCGACAGCAAAAAACGGCTTTATCTGGCTTCGCGGTTCGTGCTGGGTTCTGTCCACAATCTCCGGTTAAATATCCGCTACTACCGCAAGAACTATCCGAACCCTTTGTTTACCGAATCGCTCAACGCCATTGACGCGCTTGAAAAGCAAATCAAGAAATGCAACGATTATCAGAACCTGCTTCTGCTGGAGGCAAGGGTGAGAAACGCCTATTACCATTGCTTTGACGCGTTCATCAGGAAAGAAGGCTTTGCGTTTGACAAGCGCACCCGACGTCCGCCGAAAAACGAGGTCAACGCATTGCTCAGCTTCGGCTATACGGTGTTGTACAATTTGATCGCCACCGAAATATACAAATCCGCGCTGGATATCCGCGTCGGGTTTCTTCACGCGACTAACAAACGCGCGGAGTCGCTGAATCTCGATATTGCCGAGTTGTTTAAGCCTCTGGTCATCGACCGCGTGGTTTTTACCGTAATCAACCGCAGTATGATCGAGCGTGACGTCCATTTTGAGCATTTGGAAAACGGGACGTTTTATCTGAACAGTGAGGGAAAGAACATTTTTCTCCGCGCGATTCAGGACAAGCTGGAAACCGCCGTCACCGTCGGCAGGCATACGGAAGCCTACAGTGAGATCATTCAGAACGAAGTGAAAAAGCTGGTTTTGTATTTCCGCAAGGAGAATGCAAAATACAATCCGTTTAAGCAGGTGAGATAATGTTTGTGATATTAACCTACGACGTTCGGCAAAAGCGTCATAGCAAGACAAGGAAAATATGCAAGAAATATCTGTATCATGTTCAGAAATCCGTTTTTGAGGGGTATCTGACCGAAAGGCAGCTCAATTTACTGGAACAGGAGCTGGAGAATGTGATAAACCCCGACGAGGATTCTCTGTGTGTGTACAAGGTGCCGTATTACCGCAACGTCACAAAAGACGAATTGGGTTTCAGCATGGCAAGTGATATGAAAGTAATGTAGTGAAATTTAGTTAACCTATGGGTGCAAAATATTTTTTGCTGTGATTATCGAGGCGCTTCGGCAAAAAGCGCTTTCAGATAACTAATATCAGCAAAAAAACAGGAACAATTTCCATTAATTTTTACTTGACAAATCTATATCTATGGATTATAATAAAAACGCAGCGCAAAATGTTGTTCTTTACCTTTCCCATAGGGAATTGATACGAAATGCAGTACCCTACTATTTCTCCCCTATCTAACTTTACCTTTCCCATAGGGAATTGATACTCTAACTTGTATTCCTTAATTTTCTTTATCGTTTTAACTTTACCTTTCCCATAGGGAATTGATACATTTTCAATTTCTTCGGGGATTTAGCATTAGAGATAGCTTTACCTTTCCCATAGGGAATTGATACTTGCCTTGGCATCATATTTCACCTCAAAGATTATCTTTACCTTTCCCATAGGGAATTGATACCATAATTCCTTGGATTCTCACGAATGTGAAGAAACCTTTACCTTTCCCATAGGGGATTGATACTCGGTCATTTGGCAAACTTATCGTTCGCTTTTGCTGACTTTACCTTTCCCATAGGGGATTGATACATTTGCGAGATCTGTATCAGCCAACCCTGGTTTTCTTTACCTTTCCCATAGGGGATTGATACTTTATGCGGTTGCTAATGCGTAGTCCCTGTCCTGTCTTTACCTTTCCCATAGGGAATTGAAACAGTAGAGCTTGCATTAGGTTTACCATTCGTTTACTTTACCTTTCCCATAGGGAATTGATACAAGCCGTCGACATAGACATTTCTCTCAATTTCACCGCTTTACCTTTCCCATAGGGAATTGATACCTAAGTGTGTGAGTGCCTATATTTTGATTGATACCAGCTTTACCTTTCCCATAGGGAATAGAAAAAACACACCTCAAAAACCAAATCAGGTTCATTGAGGTGTGTTTTTTTGTTTTGCTACGGCGGACGCGGACTCCGTTTGATTATTTTAATCATCATCAACATCTCCAAATAGTTCTATAAATTTGGCTTCCAGTTCAGCCTTGATATCATCGTCCTCGGAAGATTCGTTTTGCATTGGATGCTCCGAAACGATTTCATGCGCCTTTTTTTGCTGCATTTGATATACAGCTCTTGGTTTTGTCTGCGCTGATATTCAGAACAGATTTCAATCCCGATACAATTGATTCAGGGGGATCCTCCATAAACGACATCATTCTTCGGATGGTATCCTCGGCATCCTCGTTGATAAACGGCAAGATGTTTTCCAAAATGAAATATTCCAAATCGGATACAAAATACAGGCACAATAAGATGACGGCGCAAAAGTAGATGCTCGCGACCATATCCCAGTAACGGTCATCTTTGTTAGCTGTAACCGACATCAACGCGATAGAAAATTCGTCAGCTGCCTGTTGTGCTTTTTCCGGTTTGCAGTGAGTATAGTAGAAATAGATAAGGGCAAGCGGGTTCCAACGATGGCTGAATTGAGGATTTCGAAGATTGAGTACCTTGATATCGTAATCATGATCTAACGCTGCCGCTGCTGTATTTTTATAAAGCTCACCTTTAGGGTCGTTAACCAAAAAAGACTCACCTTGACTAATGATAGAGGTTATCAGTGTTTTGCAGATTGCTCTTGATTTTCCGCAGCCTGTTGGACCAACTACGATAGAATGAGTATCACTGCTGTCAACCATAATCGTGCCGGATGATTCATACAAAGGAACACCGGATCCTGATTCAATACCGACAAGATTTTCGGTTATTTCATCATCTTCGGCAAACCGTGTTGTGTTATTTGTAATAAATCGGCTGTATTTTGATTCAAACAAGCTTACGTCCTCCTATTTATTGAGGAAGAGCCTAGCGGCTAAATCTATGTCGTACTTTTCGCCAAAAACGGGGAGATAACTGCCGATGAATATCGTGAGGCGGTCATCTTTGTTGTCAGTAGGAATAGCAAAATAATACTCAGTCAGCTTGCTGATTCTTTTCAGTCGGTTTAACGCATCCGGCGTAATACCTCTTCCCGCAACTGTGCAAACAACAAGATGATTTTTGGCGGACAACATTTTTACCAAATCGTAAAGAAACATTCCTGTTTCAGCGTCGGAGCATTCCAGCCGGATAACAGAATTTTGGAGTTGACGGCTGAATATGGCTTTTACCTTTGAAAGCTCTGTTCTTGTTTTTTCGTTGTTAGTACGGCTGTTCAGCGTATCGGTCAGCGGATACAATAACGATAATACTTCGGTGTTTTTTGTTTTGTTGATAACCATTTTATACCCTCCGATTCCATGTTGTTCCATGTATGTTTTCTTCAAATATGCAGTTTGCATTGCCAGCGCATTATGGCATTAAACACACTCCTTTTGCACGACAAAAAAGCCGATTATATTAACCAACTACAAACTAAAACGAACGCACCACACCAGTGTGGATTCAATCCGATTTTTAGTTGTAATTAATTAATATAATCGGCTTCGATAAGAAGCACTATAAAAGTGTATCTAAACTATATCACATAATTTTTCAGATGTCAATAGGATTTCAAAAATTATCCGCAGCGACTCGAAACAGTTTGCTGCGGATAATTGCTTTTGTCAATTCCCTATGGGAAAGGTAAAGAACAACATTTTGTGTTGTGATATTATTATATACTACAAAGATAAAAAAATCAACCAAAAATGATATTTGTATCACTAATTGATTTTAAGATTTTATCTGCAGTGACTCAAAACAGTTCACTGCGGATGTTTTCTTTTTACATAATCGCTTATATTGCTAAGGAAAAATGATGGACATCGAAATTGAATAAATCTGTTGCATTCTGTACATCATTCAGGCAGTATGAGAAGGAGAGTATTTTTTATCCGCCTATATTTCGGGACTGTTTCCCGAAGAAATTGTAATTATCCATTCATTATTCATACAAAGATAGGATTGTTCATTTCTGATTCTATTTGAGCAACAAAGTCAGCCAAAAATAACGTTATTTTGTGTTATCATATATTTATAGAGTCGCGGTGTTAAAAGGAGGCGCATGATGAAATACGCCGTGAAAAAGCCGCCCGAAATGCTGAAATATACGGGATGGCTGAGACTCAAAAATACTCCACGGTTTATGAATCCTACCGATATTCTACTACACTTCGGCGGTTTTATAAATTCTATTTTGTCGCACAAGCGTGAAAGGAAATAATAATGTATGACGATTTATCTTTTGATTTAGACAGAAAGGTCTTTTTCTCTTATGACGGAGCAACACTGTTGGATATGGATCTGCCCGCAACAAAGTTTGTCATCAAAAACCTGCTTCCACAGGGGCTTGCTATCATCGGTGGTTCGCCGAAGGTCGGAAAATCATGGCTGATGCTGGATTGGTGCGTTCGCATAGCAAAGGGAGAAAAGATTTGGAATTATCCGACAACGCAAGGGACGACACTCTATCTCAGCTTAGAAGATACGCACTCCCGATTACAAGAGAGGCTGTTGTGCATTACTGATGACGCGCCGCCAAACGCGCATTTTGTTACAGCCTGCTGTTCTCTTGAAGACGGTCTGGACGAGCAAATTCGCAATTTCGTCGAAGATCACCCCGATACCGTGCTGATTGTGATCGATACGTTCCAAATGATCCGCAAGAGCAGCGAGGTAAGCTATGCCGGTGATTACAACGAAATATCGCTCATCAAAAAACTTGCAAACGAATTACATATCACAATTCTGCTTGTTCATCATTTGCGCAAGCAAGCGGACAGCGATCCATTCAATATGCTATCAGGTACCAACGGCTTGGCGGGCGGCGCGGACACAATGTTCGTACTTGCAAAGAGCACACGGTGCTCCTCTAACGCGACGCTTTACTGTTCGGGGCGTGATATTGAGGATAAAGAAATCGACCTTCGGTTTGACAAAGGATCCTGCACATGGGATTTTGTTGCCGACAGCAGCGCCAATCCGGAAATGCTGCTGCCAAATGAATTGCAAAAGCTGATACAGATGATGAAGGAAATATCGTTTTTCTCAGGAGCAAACGAAGAGTTAGCCGCAATGCTTCAAGCCCGCACAGACGTAGAAATGCGAGCGAATATGTTGAAGCGCATGATGAACCGCTATCGTTCGGAATTGGAAGAGCTTGGCGTGATTTATAAATCCGGTAAGCGCGACAACAAACGCTGCATTGATATCGACTATAAACAGCCTGAGAATCCGAAAACGGACGATCAGGACGATTAGGACGATTAGGACGATATAACCATAGCTCTGCAAATCATCGTATTAATCGTCCTAATCGTCCGCAGCAGTTTTTTTCAATGGACGTGTGAATAAATGAGCAACAAAGTCAGCATTTTTTAACGTTTTATTGTGATATAATATAGGATATAGACAACAGCTCATCGCTGCTGCTGTTACATAGAAGCATAAGACAAAGGAAGGAAAAACAGATATCATGAAAACCGCACCCAGAATGAGAACGATTCCGAAAGCGTATGAGGAGCTGAAAAAGCTCGATCCCAACACCTGCTTCACACTGCGCGCTTTGCGCCGAATGGTGAAGAATAAAGAGATTCCGACTGTCAACGTAGCCAACAAGAAGCTGATCAACTTTGATTTATTACTTGAAAAGCTGTCTTGTGACTGTTATAATAATGATAACCCCGTACCTCATTAAAGAAAAGAGGTACATAAGATGGCGCAAATCTCAAAACGAATCAACAAAAACGGAGAAGAGGTTTACAAAATCCGCGTTTCCTGCGGTTATGATTACAAGGGTCGCCAAAAAACAAAAACAATGACCTTTAAGCCTCAATCTACCTCCAAGAAGAAAATTGAAAAAGAAGTAACCAAGGCGGCTGTTTTGTTTGAAGAAAAGTGGAATTCAAATGAAATGGTTCGGCGCAGCGTGAAGTTTGCGGAAATTGCCGATGAATATCTGCAATACGAAACAGACAAAGGAAAACTGAAAACAGGCTCTCTTGAGGTGTACAAAGGCCTGAGAGACCGCACCTATCCTTATCTCGGACATCTGTATATAGACAAGATAAAGCGTTCTACCATCCAAAAATTCATACTCTATTTAGCAAAGGGAGCAGACGGTAAACAAGCCTTGAAGCAAAAGACCCAGAAAAACTATTTGGCTTTTGTTTCAAACGTGTTCAACTATGCGGTGAAGTATGAATATGTTCAGGATAATCCCTGCCGCAATATCGATGTGACGGAAACAACGAACAAGGAGCGCGATCCCTACACGATCGACGAAGAGGTCGCATTGCTGCAAAGATTTGACGAAAGAAATGTCCCTGTTCATTACAAGGTTTTCTTCATGCTGCTGATGTATCTGGGACTGCGTAAAGGAGAGGCTCTCGCGATTGAGTGGAAGGATATTGATATTCAATCAAAGACGGTATTCATCCACCGCAACTCGCAATATCAGAACGCGAGTACGGGAATCTATACGACCGCACCGAAAACAAAGGGCTCTATCCGCAATTTGAGGCTTCCACAGGAAATCATCGATCTCTTGCCGCAATTAAAAGAAGAACAAGAGAAAACCATGCTGGCCGTAGGAGATAACTGGGTGGAATACGACCGCTTATTCACCACATGGAACGGCGAACCGATGCGTCCAAACAGACCATATTCGTGGCTGAAAAAGTTTTGCGAGCGCGAGGATTTGCCGTTCAAGGGCTTACACAGCTTCCGTCACGCGCTGGTTACCAATCTGGTTCACACAAACACCGATGTTGCAACAGTATCAAGTATTGTCGGTCATTCCAATCCCAACATCACGCTCGGAATTTACACGCACGAAATCAAAGAAGCGACAGCCGCCGGATGCGACGCAATGTCAAATCTCATTTTGCAGGCAAAAGAAAAAGCGAAATCATGAAAAAGCGATTTTTCACAATAACGCCCACGTAACGCACAAACGCATTTTCTAAAGGATCCCGACAATAAGAAAACTCTCAAAAGCCGCATAAACAGTGACTTTTGAGAGTTTTAGGGTTGGTCGGGATGACAAGACTTGAACTTGCGACTCCACGCCCCCCAGACGTGTGCGCTACCAAACTGCGCTACATCCCGATGCAACATTAAGAATTATATCAGAGAAATACTGATTTGTCAAGAGTTTTTTGATTTTTTTCTTGTGTTTTTTTATTGCGGAAAATTATTGTTGAATAGTTACCTTTTTTGAGAGAAGTACCAGGTCGCGATTGTCTAAATTGCCATCTCCGTTCCAATCGGCTGCGATCGCAAAGACTCCTGTAAGTGTTGCATTACCTACCAAATGTTCCATAAAGAGCTTAATATCCCGACTGTTTACCGTACCGCTGGCATTTAAATCGCCACGCACAACTAACGGATACTCTATCCCGTGTTTTTTCAGAGAATATCCTGTGCGGAGTTTTCCGGAACCGATCTCTTGCCCGTCATTGTCATAAACTGCGCTGATTGACTCATCGCGTTTCTTCAATGCGGCGACCGTCATCCCCGCATCTACAATCAATGTGTTTTCCCGGTTGATGTTGGATGAATTGCGTTCGATCGGTTTATCCGGTGTATCCCGGCTGCTGACAACGGATTGATAGTTATCCTTCAGAATTGCTTTGGAATGATTTGCCGCAGCAAGCAAGAGTCCGCTGTCAAAGGAAAATAATTCTCCATCAGAAATAACAACGTGAGTTCCAATACCGTTTCTCGTTGTTCCATCGGTGAGCGATACCAACTGTCCTTTGTCAGTCTGAATATAACCAACACCTGCGTTCTGGCATTCTGAATACGATTCTATTTTCGCGCAGGAAGATATTATTCCAAAAGAAAGGCAGTATATCTCTCCTGAGAATGAAACGGCGTATGCGTTTCCGCCGTTGTGAAAAAGATAGTTGACGCCTTTATCCAGATAATATGTATGTAATGGGTTACCGTCAAAATCGCGGCTTTCTACATGTCCGTATGTGCTGTCGTGAACGATCAGAAATATTTCTCCGTCCGAAACGGCAAATGAATTATGCTGAATATTGTTCCCCGACGCAAGCGGATTGATCTGATATTCACCGCTGTTCATGTCAAGCTTGATCAAACTGTATTGTGAATTGGCTGTTGTTATTAACGCGTAGGCGTAAGCTTCGTCATGACAGACCGCGCGAATGACGCCGTCTGTTGTCACTGTCCTTTCCGTTTCATCGGGGATAGCGCGTGCGGAACAGAGTGTATGGTTGCCAAATCCATAAAAATACGCATTATTATTTCCGCTGTAGGCGTAAACTCTGCGGCATTGTGCCAGATTCTGTAAGGTGCTGTCTGCGCCTACAGTAACAGAAGCGCACATCGCCATGACTGCGGTTACAATCATGCACACCATAACAATACATCGATGTTTCATCTGATACCTCGATTCTGCTACACCATCAGATCCGCTGCTGTCCCGTAACCTTGCTTTTGCGCGGAGTAAGTCAGCTTTTTCAATAATCTTCGTTTTGATTATATCATCTGTGACAGAGCCGGACAATGGTTTTAAATGTGAAGAAACATCACATTGCATCAGGAGATTTCCCATGCGGGTAAAAAATCACAATTTATATTTGACAAGAACCTTGAGAATATGTATAATAGATTAATGATATCAACACACTTCCGGCAGAATCGGGAGTCGTGTGGGTTTAGGTAACGCTGCCTCGGTGTAACAATTAAATATTTTGATTTTCACAGCGAAAAGCTGTTGAAAAATAGATGTGCGCCCGTGGCGGAATAGGCAGATGCGATGGGTTTAGGTGACGTCACCTCGGTGAAAGATTAATGTCTTTTGGATTTAATAATTATGACTACATTTGGCAAAACAATTTCATTATTCTTAATTGAAGGCGACCCAAACGGTCGTTTGGTTTGTGAATTATCAAACTGGAACGGAAAGGCGTATAAAATCCCTCGCATTAAACTTAAGAGTTGCATTGACCGCAAAGATTTAGCTGCGTGTGGTATTTACTTCTTATTTGGTAAGAATGATATTGACGATAAAGGCATGGTTTATATCGGCGAAGCCGAAAACATATTTGAACGTTTGAAACAACATGACTCTACAAACGGAAAAGATTTTTGGAACGAGTGTATCGTATTCATCAGCAAGGATAACAGGCTAAATAAAGCACATATTAAATACTTGGAGCATCGTTGTTATCTTCTTGCAAAAGAAGCAGAACGGTATTCTATTGAAAACTCAACAGTACCTGCAAACGCTTCGCTTACGGAAGCAGAACAAGCTGAAATGGATGAGTTTTTATATAATATACGCATGATTAATAATGTCCTTGGACACAAAGTGCTCGAAACAATCACTGAAGTCAATCTTTCCGATAATCAAGGTGATGTCGGCAAGACTCTGTACATCAAAGCTACGCGTGGCGCAGATGCTGAAGGCAAACAAACAAGCGAAGGTTTTGTTGTGTTCAAAAACTCAAGAATTGCATCAAGCACTACCAAATCATGTCCTAAATTCATAGTAGAGTTACGCAGTAAATTAATGGATTCAGGAATAATTAATTCCGAATGTGTTTTTACTGAAAGCAAAGTATTCAGCAGCCCGTCAACAGCAGCTGCTATTGTTATGGGACGCAGTGCAAATGGATTAACTGAATGGAGAAATAAGCAATCAGATAGTTAATTAAGGTAACACTAAGTGAATAATTGAATATATGGATAATATCGGGTTTTGCGACCTGATTTATAGAAATGCGGGTATGGCGGAATTGGCAGACGCGATGGGTTTAGGTAACGCTACCTCGGTGAAAGAAAGTTTCGATATGAAAAAATTTATGGCAATTTCTTTTCTAATATTAATTTGCGTAATATTCGGTGCTTGCGGAGATGTTTCCAATGTTGATATTCACAATGAGACATCAAAGATTTTTTCTCAAGATGATATAACCGCTGCTGAACAAGTAGTAATTAATCATTTTAAAACCAATTGGAGCGGACAGACTTTAACAGAACTGTACTATCCCGGTGATGATTGGGCTGATGAGTTTGAGCATTGGAAGGCATTTTACAATGCTGATGAGGCTATTGTTTTGCTCTCTTCTATTGATGTGAACGTAGACGCTACTTCCCTCAAAGCCGGAGATACCCTCACGGAATTCAATTGGGTTTTAGTTCGTGATAAAGGCAAACAATGGGAGTACAAGGACTGCGGCTATTAGATGAAGCAAATAGATTTTCAGTTTAGAACTTTTTGATTTGAATAATTAATTTGTTTATCACAGCGAAAAGCTGTTGAAATATAAAAATGCGGGTATGGCGGAACTGGCAGACGCACAAGATTTAGGTAACGCTGCCTCGGTGTAACAATTAAATACTTTGATTTTCACAGCAAAACGCTGTTGAAAAATAAATGTGCGCCCGTGGCGGAATAGGCAGACGCGATGGGTTTAGGTAACGATACCTCGGTGTAACAATTAAATATTTTGATTTTCACAGTGATAAGCTGTTGAAATATAGATGTGCGCCCGTGGCGGAATAGGCAGACGCGATGGGTTTAGGTCCCATTCCGAGAGGGTGCGGGTTCAAGTCCTGTCGGGCGCACCATGATAAGTATACAGACCTGTGCATACGATTCAGGTCTGTATATTTTTATTTAACTTTAATATAGCAAATGATAATAGATGTCATAGCAATCGAATGATTGTTATGGCATTTATTATTTTCAGGAGAATTTATATGAAGAAACTAAAGGCAGCTGCCTATTGCAGGGTAAGCTCAAACAAACACATTCAGCTACAAAGCTTAGAAGCGCAAAAGGAGTTTTATGAAAACTATTTCAAATCGAATCCGCAATACGAGAATATCGGGTTTTACGCCGATGTCGCAAGCGGAATAAAAAGTGCCTCAAGAAAAGCTTTTAACAGAATGATAAACGATTGTAAAAAAGGAAAAATTGACATTATCTTTACAAAGTCAATTAGCCGCTTTTCACGCGACACATACCAGTTTTTAATCATCATACGAGAATTGAAGAAAATGGGCGTTGACGTCTATTTTCAAAACGAAGATTTATTACTGAGTAAACAAGGGAGTGAGTTTATGATGACCGTATTTGAAGCAATTGCGCAACAGGAAAGCGTAAACAAAAGCGAGCATATCAAATGGGGATTGCAGGCAGGATTTAAGTCCGGAACATCCAATCTGGCAAACCGCGTTTGTTACGGATACCAAAAAGGCGCTGACGGTGAGTTGATTGTTTGCCCCGAACAAGCCGCAGTGGTTTGCCTGATTTTTGATTTGTATATTAACGGAAACAGCTTATCCGGAATAGTAAAAGAGCTGCACAACAGAGCGATTCCTTCTCCGACAGGAAAAGAGAAGTGGACGTCGTGCGCAATCGACAAGATATTATCCAACGAGAAATACACTGGAGAAGTGATGCTGCAAAAGACTTTCCGCAAAAGCGTATTTGACGATAAACAGATCCAAAATCAAGGCAAGAAGGCGCGTTATGTATATGAGAATAATCACGTTGGAATCATAGACAAAACAGTATTTGAAAGTGTTCAGGCTGAAAAACAGCGGAGAAGCAACATGACCTGTTCCAAAAACAGCAAGCCTAACAGAGCAACAAACCGATTCAGCTCCGGTAATACCTTGTCGGGCAAGATACGATGTTCCGAGTGCGGCAGGAACTACCGACGCATCAAAACACGATCAGGAGAGATATTGTGGAAATGCGCAGGACAAGTAGAGCATACGTCTGATTGCCATTCGCGGGTATTAAGGCAATCGGAGATTGACGATTTCTTTAACGGGATGAGAATCGCAGATTCTGGAATACGTGCGGATTACGGCGCTGTCGAAAAAATATTTGTTGATGCGAATCGCTTTAGGTTTGTTGAGAATCAACCCGAAAAATAGAATGATGATGTTTACAGGTAAAACAGAAAGCAGATGATTGTATTGAGAAATTGCTTGACATAATTTAAGGGATTGATTATAATAATATTGAAGATAAGATATTTCTTATCATCGTATGGAAGCGCAGGCTTCTGTAAAGAGCGGTGAGTCCTACCATATAAGTGGAAGCGCTACAAGAGGTGAGTCCTACCGTATAAGTGGAAGTTTTACAAGAGGTGAGTCCTACCGTATAAGTGGAAGCTTTAAGAATGAAAGAGGGCTGTTCGCAGTCCTCTTTTATACATATCGGGGTGAGTTTTATGAATCAGCCGAGACTTAGATTGTATACAATTGATATGAAGTACGTCAGAAATCTGGCAAAGGCAGATGACAATGTTATGTCGGTTTCACCGCAAAGCGGAAAAGCAATCCGCCCGTTTGTCGGAATCATAGTATTGGTGAACGGGAAGAAATACTGTATCCCGCTTTCGTCGCCAAAGAAGAAGTTTGAAAACAAAAAGAACAGTGTGGATTTTATTAGGATTACCGATTCGGCAACGAAAAATATTAGCGGGGCGCCTAAGGTGATCGGAGCGTTAAATATCAACAATATGCTGCCTGTAGAGGATTATTTGTTGACGCCGATAGATTTGAAAATCAAACCAAATGACAGTGAAAAAACGATTTCATACAAAGAGTTAATGAAAAACCAACTTTCATACTGTCAGCAGAATCAGGATATAATCATAAAGAGAGCGAATCGTTTATATGACATTGTAGTTCGCTATCCTGAGAGCAACAGAAATCTTGTGAAACGCTGTTGCAACTTCAAAAAGCTGGAAATTGTTCTGGAGAAATACATCGCTAAACTCAACTAAAAATAGATTCTGTTTTTTCGGTAGTTCACATCTATATGAAACTTTAAGAAAAAATATCTTTTTTGCATATCCTTGACATCGGAGGCGGTTTTTGAACCGCCTCTTTTCTTTTGCGATTTTACGTGAAAATGCTCAAAATGGCTTAAACACCGGGGTTTGGGGATACCGCTCAATCAGGCTCAGTAACCTTGGCGTAACGAAACTAACACTTCATAAACAGTCACATAACTGGACTCGAAAAACAAAATCCTTAAAACTTGAATGCAATCCCAAAAAAGGACTGAATTAGAACCCCTCAATTCCAATTTCAGGTTACCGATTTTTGGCTTGAATGCTGAAATAATCAGCTTCCCTTTGTTCGGGAGTCTTGTATTGATTTGTGGCATGAGGGCGCTCCTCGTTATAAAATTGAATATAGTTTTTTACTGCTGTTCTGAATTCTTTTTCAGAGCGGTATTTCTTTCGGTACAGCTCTTCGCGTTTCAGGTTTGAGAATAAGATTTTCATTACCGAGTTGTTGTAGGAAACATAATTATTCGCTTGACAATGCAGAAAAAACTTAATACAATAAAATAGAAGAATGAATATGCTTTCCTGCTAAAATAAGAAAATATATAAAACGAATTTCAAGATGTGCAAGTTCGGTTCTATCCGGGATTTTTGCGTCATTTTGGCAGATACTATCGGAAGGGGGCTGCGATTATGCCTACAAGATCAGATATTGAAAACACAATAAAAGCATTGCTTGTCCGCTATAACGCCGAATATGCGCTCCTTTTCGGCTCATACGCCCGCGGTGAGGAAACTCCCGATTCCGATATTGATGTGGTTGTGTTCGGAGGCAAAAATTTTAAGAAATCGAATATTTTTGCCTTTGCCGAAGAACTCCGGGAAATGCTCGGCAAAAACGCCGATGTTTTCGAAATCAGCGAAGTTAACAAGGGTACTCCTTTCTATGATACTCTTATGAAAGAAGGAGTGAAAATCGCATGAAGATTTCCAATAAAGAGCGTATAAAGAAAATCGTTAACACATGGGCTTCCCTGCAAAAGCAAATCAAGGAGCACAATATTACTCGTGAATTGTTGCTCAGTGACGAGTTTTCTCAGTGGGCGGTCACTACGCCGCTGTACAATATAGGCGAGCAGGTGTATATGCTCAGTAACGAATTCAAGAAAGCAAATCCCGATATTCCGTGGAGCGTAGTCTCCGGCTTGCGCCATAGACTCGTTCACGATTACGAAGGCATCAACTGGTCAATTATAGTCGAGGTCGTATTTGATGAGATGGACGATTTTGTTAAAATGATTGAAAAGTTGATTTAGACCGGTAATCTTGTGCAAGTTCAGTTCTATCCGGAATTTTTGCAAAACACATCTTTTTTGCTCACTCTTGACAATTCATAAAAAATCCGATTCAGTAAATGAATCGGATTTTTGCATTTTCCGCTAAAAAAAAGAGTCCAACGGTTGAACATCGGACTCTCGGTTAGAAAACTTGTTAACTTTTTTGCCGTTTTGCTCCGGGTCAGAGCTTCATCATTCTGTATCCGATCCCGATATGCGTCTGGATCAGGGACTGTTGGCTGTCATTGAGCTTTTTGCGGAGTGTAGCCATAAAGACGCGCAGAGAAGCTTCGTTGTTATCGGCGGAGCTTCCCCAGATATTCTGAATGATGTATTTATGCGTCAGAACCTTCCCGACATTTTTGGCGAGCAGGCAAATCAGCTTGTACTCGATAGGGGTAAGGTGCAATTCATTGTTATTCAGATAAACGCACCCCGATACATAGTCGATGCGGAGTCCTCCGTTGATAAATTCCGTTACCAACGTGTTCTCGGCTTTGATCAGACGCCGCTGAATGACGCGGAGCCGTGCGAGAAGCTCCTCGACGGAAAACGGCTTGGTCAGATAGTCGTCAGCGCCCTTGTCAAGAGCCAGTATTTTATCCTTGTCCTCGCTTCTGGCGCTTACGACAATAATCGGCACCTCACTCCATGTCCGGATACGCTCGATCACCTCGACGCCGTCGATATCGGGCAGTCCGAGGTCGAGAATAATGATGTCGGGCGTATGCGACGCACTGAGCATGATCGCTTCGTTGCCCTTGCTTGCGGTGATATATCGGTAATCGTTCATCTTTAAGGTGGTTGTGATCAGTGTCCTGATGGGGATATCATCCTCTACAACCAAAACAAGATATTCATTCATGTAACTCGACCTTTCCTAACGGCAGAGTGAAGCTGACCACCGTTCCTTTCGGCTGATTGTCCCTGACGGTAATGGCGCCGCCGTGAGAATCAACGATCGACTTGCACAGCGAAAGCCCCAGACCGAGGCTTCTCCTGCTGTCATAGGAACGGTTGCCACATGTATAAAACATTTCAAAGATTTTATCCTTTTCCGGATCGGGAATACCGTGTCCGACGTCCGCGACGGCGACAACGGCAAAATCGCCTTCCTTCCGCATGCTGATGGTAACGGGCGTATCGTCCTCGCTGTATTTCACGGCGTTATCCAGAAGGTTGATGATCACCTGCACGATCAGATTGGCGTCCGCCAAAACGGGAACGATCTCATCGCGCATTTCAACCTCAATACTGCGCTTCGGGTGTGAGCGGCGGATATGCTTGACCGATTCCAGAACCAGATCGTCGAGTATTTCCACCGAAATACTGAGCTGCATTTTCCCGTCCTCAATTCTTGTGGCATACAGCAGGTTTTCCACCAGCTCGATCAGCCACATGGATTCGGAATAGATGTCGGTGTATATCTGCTGCTTTGCAGGCTCGTCGAGCGTATTTCCCGCGGAGATCAGCGTGCTCGCGTTCCCCGAGATAGAGGTCAGCGGCGTCCGCAGATCGTGGGAAATGGAACGCAGCATATTTGCCCTGAGCTGTTCGTTCTGCGCAAGAAGCGCGGCTTCCTCTTTTTCTTTCGCGTTCTGCTTTGCGATCAGCATGTTGCGCTTGAGCTTGTTGGCAAGAGAGCCTGCAATAAACGCGGTGATGAACATGGTGACAAAGGTCACGGGATAGCCCGCGGCATGCGCGAACAGCGAAAATTCGGGATAGGTGAAGAAAAAATTGAACAGTACCACGCACACGGCTGAGGAAATCAGGCAGTATACCATACGGGATGTGATGATAGAAATGACAAGCACAGCGATGATATACAGCATGATGATATCGGTGTCTGTCAGACGGAACATCTTGAAAGCGTATCCCACAAGCGTGGCGACGGTCAGTACAATCAGGCAGATCGCCGATTCCTTCAGAATCGGTATCAGGCGGTGATTTTCTTTTTTTTCTGTCGGCATCTTGTTCATCCTTTTTTCGGTATTGAGTATCAGTATACCATAAAGCGGCTGTTTTTATCAACCCGTTTCATTCACGGCTCTATCTCTTGCCCAGAGCCTTTTGAATCGCGCCCGCTTCTCCGAGCACAAAAGCGATATCGTCGGGCTTGATCATCGTGTCCGCCGCGGGGATCAAAACATCGTTGCCGCGTTTTATCGTCAGGATATTGATGTTGTGCCTTTTCCGAACGTCGATCTGCATCAGCGTCTTTCCGTACCACGCCTTGGGGACCTTCAGTTCGTAGATATAGTATTCTTTCTCAAGATGGAAGAAATCCAGAATATTGTCGGAAGCGTATTTTGTGGCTAAGCGCAGCGCTGTCTGCTTTTCGGGGTACACCACCTCATCAGCGCCGTTTCTGAGCAAAAATTTCATCTGAACGTCATTCGTGGCACGTGAGATGACTTTTTTCGCACCAAGCTCGCTGAGAAGAGAGGTCGTTTCCAGCGAGGTCTGGAAATGACTGCCGAGGGTGACAAAGCAGACGTCAAAATTGTCGATGCCCAGCGTGCGGAGAAATTCTTCGTTTGTTCCGTCGCCGATTTTGGCGTCTGTCACATAAGGCATGATGTCGTTAATGCAGTCCTCGTTGATATCTACCGCCATTACTTCACAGTGTAATTCCTCCATACGTTTCGCGATATGGGTTCCGAATTGTCCTGCGCCGATAACCAATACTGTTTTCATTTTCTATTCTCCTTCTATTATCCGATTGAAATTTTTTCGAGTGGCAGACGGGAATTCTTGTTGCCCGATGAAGGCAGCGCGGCATAAATCATCGTCAGACCGCCGACTCTGCCGAAGAACATCAGCACCATCAGAATGATCTTTGACAGCAGCTTCAGCTTTGTTGTAATGCCGAGCGTCAGTCCGACGGTTCCGATGCCGGAGCCTGTTTCAAACAGACAGGTGAGCAGCGGCAGCTGCTCCGTTCTGCTGATGACAACGCCGCTGATGAACGTCAGCGCGAGATACATGAACAGAATGACGCCTGCGTTGCGGACGGTGTCGTCGGAAATTCTTCTTTTGAAGCTCTGCACATCTCTTTTTCTGCTGAAAACCGCGATCGCCGACAGGAACAGGACGGCGAATGTGGCGGTTTTCATACCGCCTGCGGTTGAACCGGGAGAGCCGCCGATCATCATCAGGATGACCATAACGGCGATGCCGGATTCGCTCATCTTCGTCAGATCCTGCGAGTTGAAGCCCGCTGTTCTTGTCGTGACGGATTGGAAAAACGAGCTGATGATTCTGTCAGAAAGATTCATGTCCTGATACTCATGAAAGAAAAAGTACACTGCGGGCAAAACGATCAGAAGCAGCGATGTGATCAGCACGATTTTAGTCTGCAGGGAATAGCGCTTGAAATGGAATTTATGCGTTTTCAGGTCGCCCCAGACGAGGAAACCGATACCGCCCGCGATAATCAGCAGCATAATGATGCAGTTCACATAGATATTGCTGCCGTAGCTTGTCAGTGACGAGAACGGCTCCCGTACTCCCATAAGATCAAAGCCCGCGTTGCAGAAAGCGGAGATGGAGTGGAAGAAGGAGTACCATAGTCCCTTTAATACGCCGAAATCCCTGCAGAACACGGGAAACAGCAGCGCCGCGCCGATCAGCTCGATCAGCACCGTTGTCTTGATGATAAAGCCGCTGTACCGTACCATACCGCCGACGGTAGGTGCGGAAACGGATTCCTGCATCGTGCTTCTGTGCCACAATCCTATTTTCATGCCCGACGCACGCATGACGGTCATGCCGATGGTGATAACGCCCATTCCGCCGATCTGGATCAGCGTGATGATCACGGCTTGCCCGAAGAACGACCAATAGGTAGCCGTGTCCTTGACGATCAGTCCCGTAACGCAGGTCGCGGAGGTCGCGGTGAACAGAGCGTCGGCAAAGGGTGTGAATACACGCTCTCTGGAAGATATCGGCAGCATCAGCAGAACCGTTCCCAGCATGATAAGCACAAAGAAGCTGAGAAGAATAATCTGGAAAGACGACATGCTTTTTCGCCTTTTTGTCTTGAATAATCGGAACATTCCAAATCCCTCTGTTTCATAAATGATGTATTTATTATATCATACCTTCGGTAAAGATGATGTTAAGAATGTTGCCGCAATGTTAAGATTGTATTAAGATGATCGGAAAAAGTGCCGCCATGAAAAGCATCACTCTTTGTGATGTTTTTTTCGTCGGTTACCGTGTATAGACGGGAGAGCTGAAAATAAAGTGAACAGGACGTCTCAAAGAAATATCACTAATATATTGACAATGCTATTGATAAAAGCTATAATCAGAATATATTCTGAGGTTTTTTTAGCACATTCAAACAAAGAACCCGGAAGGATAATCAAACGGAATGGACAGGAGGAAAAAACTGACTGTGACCGCCGGCTCCCGTAGAAAACAATGCTCTGATGTTATCGGGCAGCGATCATACAATTGAAAAAATGATTCTGAGCGGAGTGATACTATGCTGTATACAAACTTGACCAAAAAAGCCCTGAAAATCTCTTTTCAGGCGCATAAAAACCAGCTCGATAAAAGCGGAATTCCCTATGTGTATCATCCGTTTCATCTTGCCGAGCAGATGGATGATGAGTATTCTGTCTGTGTCGCTCTTCTGCATGATGTAGTGGAGGATACGGAGATGACGATTGACGACTTGACGGAGCAGGGCTTTCCGCGGGAGGTCACCGAAGCGCTTTTGCTGATGACGCACGATGACAGCGTGCCGTATATGGATTACATCAAAAAAATCAAGACGAATTCCCTTGCGACGAAGGTAAAGCTTGCGGATTTGGAGCACAACAGTGACCTGACGAGGCTGGATGAGATCAATGACGCCGCCTTGGAGAGAGCGGACAAATACCGTCAGGCGATGTTCCTGCTGCGCTCCGTTGAGCGTGTTGAAAGGAAAATAAAGGTTGTTCCGGCGTTGGAAACTTCCTGCTGCCACGTCAAAGTCCCCTTGGACTACCGCTATTGCAGCTCCTGCGGCAAGAAGATCGTCGATGCGGCAGAAACCGAGATGGAGTACGACAGTGATGGACCCACCTTGCTTTTCTGTCACCGTTGCTCCCGTGGAATTTTCTTCAAAGATCATTTCTGCGGATATTGCGGCGCAAAAATCCGCTTTTGGAAAGAGGAGGACGCCGAGCTGCAAAACCGCATCAGGGGTTCCTGACAGGCGGAGCCGCGGGCGACGCGCTGGGCTATGCCGTGGAGTTTATGGGAGAAAATGAGTTGTTCGGCAAATACGGAAAAGGCGGAATCCGCGCGTACAGTCTGGACAGCGTGAGCAAAAAAGCGCTGATTTCCGACGATACGCAGATGACCTTGTTTGCGGCGGAGGCAATAATAAAATGGCTCTCTGCGCAGGCAAACGGCGGCGCAGATGATTCACTCAGATCCTATGCATTGCAATCCCATCTGGACTGGTTAGATACGCAGGAATCGACCTTTGAAAGGGCGGGAAAACAGTTTTTTCCGCACGGCCTGATGGCTGAGCGCCGCATGTTTGCGTGCAGAGCGCCCGGAATCACCTGCCTGTCCGCGCTTCACAAGCGCAGAAATCAGAAACAGACAGCTGACAGCTTTATCGCCGACAAAATCAACAACAGCAAGGGCTGCGGCGGAGTGATGCGCGTCGCACCCGTCGGAATGCTGAAACACGGAGAAATCCTGCAAATCGATAATGAGGGAGCAGAGTTCGCGGCGATTACCCACAGCCATTCGCTGGGCTATATGCCCGCGGCGCTCCTGACGCATATTATTCACAGTATTCTGTATTCCGATGCCGGAAACACGCTCCAAGACATCGTTGAAGATGCGCTTGACGCAGTTGCCGGTCTTTTCCGCGATGACGCGCATATCGGCGAGCTGGTTGAAATTATCCGGCTCGCGATTGAGCTTTCCGATAATGACGCGCGCGATTTGGACAATATCCACCGTTTGGGAGAGGGATGGGTTGCCGAGGAAGCACTTGCGATCGCGATATATTGCTGCCTGCGTTATTCGTATGATTTCTCTCAGTGCATCATCACCGCCGTAAACCACAAGGGCGACAGCGATTCGACGGGAGCCATTGCGGGCAATATCATCGGTGCGTATCTGGGATATGATGAGATCGAAGAGAAATGGAAAGAGGATCTGGAGCTTTCGGACGTGATTCTCGGCGTGGCGGATCATCTTTACAGCGAGCTGATGAGCTGAGGAAACGCTATCTCGGTTCGGAGTGAAAGAAATGACATCACCAAAAGGAAAACATAGCGATCTGCCCGGCAGTTGAAGTGATGTAACAACAATGCCGTCTTTACCCTTCCCGTAGGCAATTCCGTTTTACAAAAAGCAACCCGTCATAACCTTAGCTTATTTCAAATTCAAATAGGAAATCAAGGAGGTAATTATGGCAGAAAAAAACATTGCCGAGCTTTCGGCAGCCAGAGAAAAAGCAATCGTAAAAACCAGTATAATCGGAATACTGACAAATGTATTTCTCGTTGTCTTTAAGGCGGTTGTCGGTTTATTGTCCAATTCTATCGCGATCATACTCGACGCGGTGAACAACCTTTCCGACGCGCTGTCATCCGTGGTTACAATTATCGGCGCTAAGCTCGGAGCAAAACAGCCCGATAAAAAGCATCCGCTTGGATACGGAAGAATCGAATATCTCAGTTCGATGATCGTAGCGGCTATTGTGCTCTACGCAGGTATCACCTCGATGGTGGAATCCGTCAAGGCGATTTTTTCTCCCGAAAAAGCAGAGTACAGCGCAATCTCGCTAATCATTATTTCGGTAGCGATTGTTGTAAAGCTGATACTCGGTCAATATGTGAAAAGACAGGGTAAAAAGCATAACTCAGGCGCTCTGACCGCGTCAGGTTCTGACGCTTTGTTTGACGCGATTCTATCCGCTTCGGTGCTTGCTTCCGCCATCATTTATTTGATCTGGGGTATTTCGCTTGAAGCATATGTCGGTGTTATTATTTCCGTATTCATTATCAAAGCAGGCATTGAGATGATGCTTGAAACAGTCAATGATATTCTCGGAAAGCGCGCAGATAAAGAAGAAACCGACCGCATTAAAAAACTCATTTGTGAAGAACCCGAGGTCAGAGGAGCATACGACTTGATCATGTTCAATTTCGGACCAAGCAAAAACTACGCCAGCGTTCACATTGAATTGCCCGATACCATGACGGTTGACAATGTAGATGAACTGACGAGGCGAATTCAGGCAAAGATTTATCTTGAAACAGGAGTCATTCTCACGGGTATCGGGGTTTACTCTTATAACACCTCGGATGATGAAACCGCAAAAATACGGAATACCGTGCAGAAAATTGTTTTGAAGCACGACTGGGCTTTGCAGTTACATGGCTTTTTTGCAGACACAGAAAACAAGACGATTCGGTTTGATGTGGTACTCAGCTTCGATATTGACAGGGGCGAAGCGCTGAATATTCTGACAAAAGAGGTTCATTCTCAATTGCCTGAATATTCATTGCAGATAGTTCCCGATATTGATGCTTAAGGAAAGCGATATTCTAAAATTATAAATTTGTAAGTGCAGCATGGAAATTACGGCGCCTGAGTGGAAACACCTGATTTCTGTGCTGCACTTTCCTTTTCCGCGTGATAGGATTCCGTGATCATACGCTGATTTCTCCAATGAATTACTGCTGTAGGATACCGGAAACCGCCGGCGTTGTCTACCGTAGATCATGTGCTGCTAATAATATAAAAGCCTCCCGCACCAATCCGAAAACGGAGTGATTGCGGGAGGATGACTTTCTGTTTATGGTGCAACAAACATGACTTCAGCCTGAATGAAATTGCTTTCACATGGACATGATGGTTACACCACGTCGGTGAAACCCTGTTTTTTCCATTCTATGCGGTTTGTTTGGTGTAGTATAGCATAGAGGAAAAGGTTAGTCAAGCGGTATCTTAAATATCTCAAATACTCCTTGAACCTGCCCTGCGTGGTGAGGCAGTTGCCACTGAGATAGGTCTCTTTGTTTGCCAATCGGTCGCATCGCTTTTTCCGGAAGCAAATTGTCTGATAATCTCTTGACGGATTTTGTTGTTTTGTTATAGAATATAATTAACATATCTATCCGAAGGGAGGTTGCGCAATGACAGAATACATTATTTTAATGCCTCTTTTGATTTTGGTATTCGGCTTGACGCCGATCGTGGCGCGGGATTCCTATCTCAATAAAAATCAAAAGTATATCATGCTGTGGATCATCGGTCTAATCGGTGTGCTGATCGCGCAGAATGTCGCCGACTATTTGTTGCAGACGGCGGTCAGTATGCCGTATCTCCGCACGCTGGAAAGCATTGTGGGCTATTCCGTTCGACCTATCATCATCGTACTGTTTTGCAAGCTGGTGAAGCCGAACGGCAGAAATACCGTCGCGTGGATCTTAGTAGCGGTCAACGCCGCTGTCTATCTCACAGCTACGTTCTCGCATCTTCCGTTCTATATTGATGAAAATAATCATTTTCACGGCGGCTTCTGGTATTTCGGCAAAACCGTGTTCGTCGTCAGCTTTCTTTTGCTGTTTTACCTCATTTATTGCACGGTCAGCGAATACCGCAGGAAGAAAACGTGGATATGGATACCGATCGCCAATATCCTTATGATCATCATAGCGGCGCTGATGGATATTTCGCCCCTCTACCGTGATTATCCTGTCAGCTATGCGACCATCGCTATCGTGTGCTGCAGCCTGTTCTACTACATCTGGCTGCACCTTGAATTCGTCAAGGCGCACGAAAGCGCATTGATGGCGGAACAAAGGATCAAGCTGATGATGTCGCAGATACAGCCGCATTTCCTGTACAACAGCCTCTCTTCGATATCCGAGCTGTGCGAAACCGATCCAAAGAAGGCACAACAGATGACGGATGACTTTTCCGAATATCTGCGCTATAACCTCACGGCGTTAAGCACCGAAAAGCTGGTCTCCTTTGAAAAGCAGCTCGAACAAACGGAGATATACCTGAAAATCGAAAAGATGCGGTTCGGCGAGCGCGTCAACGCGGTCTATGAGATCGAAGCGAGGAATTTTGAGGTGCCGACCCTCACTGTACAGCCCCTTGTAGAAAACGCGGTGCGGCACGGAATCTGCAAGCGTCCCAAGGGCGGTACGGTGACGATCCGCTCCTATGAGACGGATTCGGCGTATGTCATCGAGATAGCCGACGACGGCGTGGGCTTTGATACGGAGAGCATCACGACGGAGGGCGAAACGCACGTCGGAATTGAGAACGTCCGCGCAAGGCTTGCCTACTTTGGCGACACCTTGGAGATCAAAAGCGAAATCGGCGTTGGAACCACCGCCGCCATCACCGTACCAAAGAAGGGAGAGAAACGCAGATGAAGATCCTCGCAGCCGACGACGAGATTTTACAGCTCAACAAACTGGAGAGAGCGATTGCCAAGGCCGTCCCCTCTGCCGAAATAGTCGCTTTTTCCGATTCGACCGCGCTTCTGGAACAGATCAAGAGCGGCAATACAGTCGACACAAACGTCGCCTTTCTCAATATCGAAATGGGCACGGTGAGCGGCATTCGTATCGCCAAAAAGCTGCAGGCGGTCAATTCGAAGATCAATATCGTTTTTGTGACAGGATTCCTCGAATACGCTCCCGACGCCTTTGAGCTGAGAGCGAGCGGCTATGTTTCCAAACCTGCAACCGAGCAGAAGATACGCGCGGAGATCGACAACCTGCGCTATCCCATGCCCAAGCCGCAAAGCGGAAAGATAATCCAAGCGCGGTGCTTCGGCTGGTTTGATGTAAGTGCTAACGGAAAGCCCCTCAACTTCAAGCGAGAAAAGACAAAGGAGCTTTTTGCTTATCTGATAGACAGGCGCGGCGCGGTGTGTACGCCGAGAGAGATTTGTTCCGCTCTGTGGGAAGAAGAAAAGATGAATTATCTTCGCCAGCTCACCAAAGACCTGCGGGAAACGCTAAAGGCTGTCGGCGCGCAGGACGTCTTTATCTCTCGCTTCAAGGAGTACCGTATCGTGCCGGAGCTGATTGAGTGCGACTTCTACGATTATATGGACGATAAGCCGTACGCGGTAAAAGCGTTTCAAGGAGAGTACATGACGCAATACGGCTGGGCTGAGAAAACGCTCGGCAAATACTTTGCTGACAACTAAATATATAAAAAAATTTCAAAAAGCGTGACTATTTTTCTTTGAAAGAAAGATGTGTCACGCTTTTGTTACGAGTGGTATGTTATAATAAAGTGGATAATGCGATACAGGAACGTGTTGCATTCATAACAAAAAACAGAGGATAGGATATGAAAACAAGAAGAATCGCCGCCGCAATGATGATCATGCTTATGATGTTATCGGTCGCGGTAATACCTGTAGCCGCGGAGCAAAGCAAGGCGGAGCAGGTTCTCACATCGATGACGACGGAGGAAAAGATCGCTCAGATGATCATGCCTGCGTTCCGCTGGAAAACGGACAGCGAGGGCAACAAAACAAACGTGACGGAGATCACCGACGACATCGCGGCAACGCTTAAAAAGCACCCCTACGCCGGCGTGATTTTGTTCGCGCAGAACACCGCGACCAACGCCGGCACCACAAGGCTTGTTGACGCGCTGCAAAAGGCGAACGCCGCGGGCGGCGACCGCCCGCAGCTGATAATTTCCACCGATCAGGAGGGCGGCAACGTCACCCGTCTGACGCAGGGCACGATGATGCCCGGCAATATGGCGCTCGGCGCAATCAACGACGTCAGCGTGACAAAGGAAGTCGCGACGATGATGGGCAAAGAGCTGACAGCTATCGGAATCAACGCTGATTTCGCGCCCGACGTGGATGTGAACAGCAATCCCGCCAATCCCGTTATCGGAGTCCGCTCATTCTCCGACGACGCGCAGACCGTAGCAAATCACGGCAGTGCTTTTGTGGAGGCACTCAACAGCACGGGCGTTATCTCGACCTTAAAGCACTTCCCGGGTCACGGCGACACCGATACCGACAGCCACACCGGCTTGCCCTGTATCAACAAGTCCTACGACCAGCTCAAGCAAAACGAGCTGATCCCGTTCCAAGAGTGCATCAAAGCGGGCTCGCAGATGATCATGACGGCGCATATCGTCTATCCGCAGATCGAAACCGGCACCTATATTTCCAAGCTGACGGGTGAGAAGATCAATATCCCCGCCACGCTCAGCGAAACGATCATCACCGGCATTCTGCGCGGCGATATGGGCTACGACGGCGTTGTGACGACCGACGCGATGGATATGGACGCGATCGCCAAGCACTATGATAAGTATGATGCGGCAAAGTTCGCGATCGAGGCGGGCGTGGATATCCTGCTCATGCCCGTCGAAATGCAGTCAACGGAAGACTTTGCTGAGATGGATACCTACATTACAACACTCGCGCAAATGGCAAACAACGGCGAGATCAAAATGGAGAAGGTCAACGCTGCCGTTCTCAGAATACTGAGATTAAAGGAAAACAACGGCTTGTTCAACACATATGACGGCTCGGATATCGAGAGCCGCGTGCAGAATGCCGTCGATACCGTCGGCACCAAGGTGAGCCACGACAGAGAGTGGGAGATCACCAAAAAGGCGATGACGCTCGTCAAGAACGAGAATAAGACGCTTCCGTTCTCGACCACCAATCAGAAAACCGTCGTGCTCGTGCCCTATGACGACGAAACGATCCCGATGGATTACGCGGTCAGGAAGCTCACCGAGGACGGCAAGCTGCCGGATGGCGCGGTCGTTGAAGCGGTTTCCTATTACCACAAAACGCTCGATGATGTATTGCCGATGATCGAAGGCGCGAATAACGTGGTTTTTATGTCCGAGGTCTACAATGCGAAAGGACTGAAAGATGACATTGCGGCAATGGCGGACACGCTCGCCGATACCATTCACGAAAAAGGCGGCAAGTTCGTCGTGATGTCCGTCAGCCTGCCGTATGACGCGGCACGTTTTCAAAAGGCGGACGCGATTATGATAGCCTACCTTGCACGCTCCATGCCGGTCGATCCCGGCGATAAGGTTAAGGAGATGCAGCAGTACGGTCCCAATATGCCCGCCGCGCTGTATGTGATGTTCAGCGAGGACGACGCTCCGACGGCGAAGCTGCCGATCAACATCCCGCAGCTTGACAACGAATACAACTTTACGGATACGGTTCTCTACGCGAGAGGCTTCGGTCTTTCTTACGAAACCGAGGAGCCGACAACCGAGCCGCAGACGACGGAAACACCGTCAACACAGCCCGAGAAAACGACGGAGGGAACCACAGCGGCTTTAACGACAATCGCACCCGTCACGGACGCGACCTCGGCAACGCAGAAAACCACAACCGCTAACAATTCCGTGACAACGACAAACGGAAACGGCACGGTTCAGACCGGCGAAGGCAGTCTAATAATAGCTTCCGCCGTAATGTTGATCGCGTTTGCGGGAATTGCGCTGTATTATATCCGTTACCGAAAATCTTAATTTTTTCAAGGAGTAAAACACTATGATTTCATTAAAAGGACCCGGATTTAAAATCGTTGCGGCGATCGTCGGCTTGGCGGCGCTTGTGTTCGGCATTTACTCGACCTTCTTTATGTCGTCGGGCTACGAAACGACCACCGCTACCATCGTTTCCATCGAGGAGGATCCCAATTACGTTCCCGACCCCAACACGGAAAACGACAAGCAGTATATCGCCACCGCCAAATACACCGTTGACGGCAAGGAGTACACCAGACAGCTCGATTCCTACGACCCCGGCTACAAGGTCGGCGGCACGGTAGAAGTCAAATACGATCCCAAAGACCCGACCAAGATAACCTCGGGCTTCGGCTTCGGCATCTACCTTATGATCGCGGGCGGCGTTATCGTACTTGCAATAATCGTTTTGACCGTCAAAAAGAAGCTTTCCGTCAAGAAGCTGAAGGAAACGAACGGCGAGCTGAGCTTTGCTCCCTCCGTAAAGGGCGAGGAGCGCACGCTCTATTTCATTACCGATCTGGGCACGGTCAAGGTCGGTCACCGTCTCGAGGACAAAAACCGCAATGGACACACGATAGCACAACAAATCTTGCGTATAAAAACGCCTATCCAACTGTGATCGAAATGGTTTACAGCGACGAGGATATCGGTTCGGCAACGACATTTCTGAACTACACCTTTGAAAACAACCTTCCCAAGACCTGTTCTGTTACATACGACTATTCCGATGAAAAGAAAACGATCGAGTATAACAACGGCAGCGTGTACACCGTTCATGTTGATTACGAAAGCGGCGGGTTCAGCGACACTTGGTACCAATACGCGAACGGCGACGGCTATTTCACCTCGCTTTTCAGGGAGGATCATATTGCCGGTACCGATTTCTTTCCCGAGCAATTTGCGGAGGAGACGGATTCCGTTCAGGTAACCGTCGAGAATGGCTTGCTCAAAAAGACCGTCAACAGCGGCTACTACGCTAACTGGAACGAGCGTGAACCCAAAAAAAGGCTGCGGTTCAACGGCACCTATACCGCCGAGTATGACAGCGACGGAATCGCCAAAACCATGTCGGCTGTATTCAGAAACGGTAAAGACGGGATCCAGTATCAGATTGAAGTTAAGAAGGTGAACGGAGTCATCACCGAAGCGGTCGTTAAACAACCGGACGGTAGCGGCAGCTTGACCGAAACAACAAAATATGAGTTTGAGTACATCGACACCGAAATCAGCGCCGCGAGATATTCTCAGATGATGAATTACTTTATCATCGGCGCCGGAAGCAATTATTATAACAATAACTGGTACTGATACTATCATCAAATAAAACGGTTTGAAGGAATTGCGTGATGTTCTTAACGGAAAATTAGGTGGCTGAGATACCCTGAAGGTTTTAATTGCCTTCAGGGTATTTTCTTGCTTAATTTTTGTCTAACTGAAATGTGTACTGAATGACAATTGTGTTGCCGCAGGTGCGTGAGTATCTGACTTCTTTTTCGTAGACGTCGATTCGCTTGATGAATGCACGGAGGATTTCGGGAGTGAGCTTTTCAATGTTAATATACTCTTTCGCTTTTGCAATGAAATCCTTGACGTATTTTTCCTGCAAATCAATATCATTGATTTTCTCGTTGAGTTTGTTCAGCTTAGTGCGAATCTGTGCCTGTTCTTCCTCATAACCTGACGCAAGGAAATCATAGCGTTCCGGAGTGATACGTCCGACAACTCTATCCTCGTAGAGACAGCGGATGATGTTGTCAAGCTCGTGGATCCGGGTGGTCAACTGAGATTTTTCTTTCTCTGTCGAAGCATAATACTTCTTTGCTTCGGCTTTGCCTTTCTCGGTTGCCATAGCATAAAACTCATTACTGTGGTTGCTCGCCAACGCTATCATGGATTTTAGCTGTGCGAGGACGATTGTATCAAGTACCTGTTCCTTGATATTGTGTACGGTACATCTTGATTTCCCCTGCTGATAACCGCCGCACTGGAAATAGTTTTTCTCAGCAGGCATCGTTTTTGAACGGTGCAGATACATTCTTTTACCGCAGTCTCCGCAGTAAAGATAACCGGAATACTTATCTATCTCGCCCTGTGTATCAGGACGTTTCCTGCCTTCAAAATGCTTCTGTACAAGGTCAAAGGTCTTTCTGTCGATAATTGCTTCGTGAGTATTCTCGAAGATAAGGATATTATCGTGCTCATTCTTGATACGCTTTTTCAACTTATTCGACTTTGTATAAGTCTTGAAGTTAACGGTGTCGCCGACATAAAAACGATTGGATAATATTCTTCTAACGCTGTTTTGTGCCCAGTTGTACGGATTATCAAAATTCGGATGTCCTCCACGTCTCCCTGACTTTTTGAATTCATATACTCCGGGACATTCCACCTTGCGTTCATATAGCAGATGGCAGATTTTCCTGATTCCGATTCCGCTTGCGTATAAATCGAAGATTTCTTTTACAATCGGCGCAGTTTCAGGGTCAGGAATCCAATCCTTTGGATTATCAGGGCTTCGCATATATCCGTAAGGTACCGTCGTGCTGATTCTTTCGCCGCGCTCACCTTTTGAATGAATGACGGCTCGAATCTTTTTGCTCGTATCTCTGGCGTAGAAATCGTTGAAGTAATTCTTGATACCTGAGAAGTCACTCTCACCATAAAGGCTGTCAACGCCGTCGTTGATTGCGATAAAGCGCACGTCATACTGTGGGAATGTAATCTCCATCAACATTCCTGTCTGGAGATATTCTCTGCCGAGTCGGGATTGGTCTTTGACGATAACCGTACCTACCTTGCCCGCGTAAATGTCGTCCATCATCTGTTTGTAACCGGGACGGTTGAAGTTTGCGCCGGAGTAACCGTCGTCAACATAGTACTTGCAGTTGTGCAGATTATTATCGTCCGCGAATTTTTTGGTAATAATTTTTTGATTGGATATGCTATTTGATTCGCCCTCGCGCTCATCCTCTTGTGAGAGTCGGCAGTAGAGTGCGGTGATTAATTGGTTTGAATTTGTGTTTAACAATTTGAACCTTCCTTTCCGAATGCAGCCACTCTGAAATTCAAACCGAATAGGATACGCTAACAGGATACCCTAACCCGGCTTGAATGTCCAGAGATTTTGACCGAATTCTATTACTTTCCGTTGATTAAATATTTGATTGTGTCACTGACGGTTGGAGCGTCAGCGGTAGGGTTTACAGAAATAATCTCATAAGTCGCACCGTTAACTGTCATGGTAGTGGTGCTGAAGAGATTCCTTCTGTAAAAATCTGAGGGGTTATTTAGTGTAATAGTGCTGAATTCTTTATCCATAGAGTCCTTTCCTCGCCGTAGTAAATACGGCGAATTGTTTTTATTTTTCGGTTCAGTAAAAGTGTTTCGGTCAGATAATGCCGATTCATATTTGTCATCAATCCTTTCGTTTGATAGATTTATTTACATAGAAATCCCCTGCTCGCGCTCGTAGTCCTCGCGGGTGCAGTAGGTATAGAACGCCTCATTGCAGATTCTTCTGCCGAGGATTTTTTCGATTCTTTCTTTTTCCGCCGTACTCATTTCGTCGATATACTGCGGCTGATAGCAGTAATCATCGGGGACGGTTGAGAGCAAATCTCCGAGAAGATTGATCAGCCCATCGCTGTATGTCATGGTATAACTGTCAGGGTGATTCGGCGTAACGTAGTCGAAGTACGGATCAATTATCGCACTGTCGCAGCCGCCAAGAGCGAAATATATCTCGAGATTATCCTTGAGGAAGCGCTCGTCAAAGAGCTTGTTGTCGCGCACCAAAGGCCTTCGGGTGTGGTGAAAGTGATATACTTGTACTTATCCTCCCACTGCACACCGTAGCCGTGGGAGCGCATATACTCGATGAATTCTTCCTTCGTAGCCGAGTGTCCGAGGGCATATTCCGCAACTTGAAGCAGATCGCGTTTCCATTTTGCGTGGCGCGGATTCTTGGTTTTAGTCTCGGTAACGCTCAGTCCGTACTCGCGGCAGAGCTGATTGGAGTACTCCTTTGCCTGCAGCATTTCGTTGCGGCTCTGGTGAAACATTTTGCCGTTCTCGAAGTTCACGCTGTTCATAATCAGGTGGTTATGGATGGCGTTGGTGTTAACGTGCGTGGCGACAACGATTTGGAAGCCCGGAAAGTATTCCGCAAATTTTAAACCGATCTCGTGAGTGGTTTCGGGAGTGAGGTCGTCGTCGGGCGAGAACGACTGCACGATATGGTAGTAACTCCTGCCGTCCTCCTTGTGAAAACGCTGCTTGACGAAGCGGAATTCTTCGAGCGCACTCTCGGGAGAACAGTTCACA
>FMUA01000038.1 GCA_900100595.1 Ruminococcaceae bacterium P7 | reverse complement strand
GAAACGCGGTAAAATTCTCGCGCTCATCGACAGGCTTCAAAAATACAAGGGAGCAGTCTGCCTGTTTTTAGAAAAGCTCGGTGTTCCGTTCGACAACAACCAAGCCGAGCGAGACATCAGAAATATCAAAACAAAGACCAAGGTCTGCGGCTGTTTCAGAAGTAAAGCCGGCGCAGAGGAATATATGGGCTTAATGTCATTCATCAGCACCGCCCGCAAAAACGGATTCGATTCCTATCATGCGGTTAAGATGGCTTTGTCATGTCAAACCGATCAGATCTTTGTGGGGTAGCTCTGAATAGTTACTATTTATTAATTATTTCAGTAAAAATGCGGATTCTCGCACTTTGATTGACTGCAAATTTGACAGTATTTTAAGCTGATTTAAGCATTTTCAACTAAACTCAACTTAATCACTGCAAGTCCCAAAAGCTCAGTGTACAAGCCATTTTCGGGCATTATGAGAAATTATGGCAAAGAAAAAAGACAGTCCGAAAACTGTCTTTTTTGGTGCAGGTAACAGGACTTGAACCTGCATGAAATTGCTTTCACATGGACCTGAACCATGCGCGTCTGCCAATTCCGCCATACCTGCGAATATTAAGTTATGAACTCTTTAACTCACGAATAATATTATACCAAAGAAAAGCCCGATTGTCAATAAGAAAATCGGGCTTTTTGAAAAAAATTCAATTAATTAAGAATATCGTACTTTCCGATATCGCAAAGCAGGATTTCGTGACAGCCGAGACGGGTGCTCAGCGGAGCCAGCTCCATGTAGTCGCCGTAGAGGAATTTCAAATACTCATCATACCGCTTCGGAACGGGCAGCGGATATCCCTCGAAATCCACATAGATCACCTCGTCGAGCAGCTCGATGGGGAAAACGCCGTTATAAACATTCCTGCCCATCCCGTCGTAAAGATATTTCGCGTTCTTTTTTCTTTTGAAGAAACTTATCGTGTGGTTCATCAGCCGGCAGCTAAAGCGCAGAGGGAAGAGTCTGACGCAGAAATTGGTAAAAGCCGTCTGCATACGGCTGCCGTTTTCCGTTTTGCGGTGGTTCCACTTGTTAAAAACGAGGGCACGGGTGAAAATCGTCATCGCCATGTGGAGCTTTTGACCAAACCGGGAGTTAGCCGTTTTGTCGTGGCAGAAAATATCGAACGCGATGCCGTTGTGCATGCTTTTGTGTTCCTTGGCAAAAACTGTAGCAAACGCCGTATCGTCGATTCGCAGCTTGGCAAATTCGTAAAAGCAGTTCCTGTCCGTTTTGTTGGATTGAAAGGACATGTTCGCGGGAAGCTCGGAAACGGCGATTTGGCAGAATTTTTCATAGTCCTCACGCAGCATCATGATATCCGAGTCGTCGTCCCAGGGGATAAAGCCCTTGTGACGGATCGCGCCTAAGAGCGTGCCTCCGCCGAGAAAGTATTTGATATCATGCTTGCGGCAGATACGGTCGACCTCCAGCAGATAGGCAAGCTGGATTTTTTGAATCGCGTCCAGACGTCCGTCATGGGTGTTCGGCAGACTCAAACCGCTCTTGTCGGTCATGAAGCTCATAACGCAAAGCTCCAGCGCGGTTTCAATATTGATAGCGGCGGTGAAGCCGTAAGTTTCGCTTTTGCCCGTTGAAACAGGGCAGAAGCCTTTTTCCTCGTTATCCGTCAGCGTAATTTGAGCGTCGGTGCCGTAAATATCATGCAGGATCGCGGCGACGGAAGCCGTTGAGAGCGTTGAATTGATTCCGGCAATATTATAGATCTGATTGGTTTCCAAAGTCGTGATCGAATACACGATCGCGCGGAAAACGTCCGTGATATAGACAAACGAATATTTGTGGTCGGAGCTGAACAGCGTGGTCTCCTTTCCTTGGGCAACCGCACGGAGTGTATCGTCAAGAAAAGTATTGATACCCGTGCACGCGCCGAGGATGATTCCTGTTCTCAGTGTTGTCATCTCAAAGCCGTGAGCCTTCTGTTCGCAGTTCATCAGCGCTTCAACAGCCCGCAGAAGCTGATTGTCAAAGGTTTCAAAAGCGGTGTTGTCAATGCCTGCGTATTCATTTTCGGCGTAGATGCGATGTGTTTTCGCCACGCCGTAAACGCGGCTGTCACTGAGCAGAATGAGCCTTGCCTTTGTACGCCTCACGCAAGCCGCGACAGCCTGTGCCGATGCGATTTCCCGAGCGAAAGCGGCGGAAAAGGAGTCGTCCGACTCGCAGCAGTAGCCGGTGTGAATGACATAATCCGCTTTCTTGATCTCAAACAGGGATTGATAATCAACGAAATCAAAGTCATCCCGCAGGATGATATCGGGGTATAACGCACCAGCTTCCTCTTTGCTTTGCGCGGCGAAGATAACCTTGATATTGAGCTTGCGCGCATCATTCTGATAAAGCAGCGCATAGCAAAGACAGCGGGCAAGAGAATGACCGCTGACTAAGATAGTTTTGTTTTTCAGTTTTGTGAGCTGTTCCTTTTCGAGCTGGGGCATTGCCGCCCAGTCAGCCTGAAATTCATTGAGCTTTGTTTTCATCATTTTTTCTTTTTCAGACTCGCCTTGTAGTCCTGATAAACCTTGAGTGTTTCATCGGTGGGACCGTCGTGGATGACGGTTCCCTTTCTGAGATAGATGGAACGCGGACAGATCTCTCTGACGGATTCCGCGTTATGACTGACGTAAAGAACGGTCGTACCCGCGGAAATGATATCCTTGATCTTGTCCTTGCATTTTCTTTTGAAGCTCGCGTCGCCGACGCTCAGCGCTTCGTCGACAACCAGCACGTCAGGCTCGATGTTGACGTTGATCGCGAAGCCGAGACGCATTTTCATACCGCTGGAGTATGTTCTGACAGGCTGGTCAATATAGTCGCCCAGCTCGGCGAAGTCGATGATTTTTTCCTCGATCTGCTTGATGTATTCATCCTCCAGACCGAGAATATAGCCCTTGAGATAGATGTTCTCACGACCGGTCATCTCCATCGAGAAGCCCGCGGTCAGCTCGAGCAGCGCCGCGACCTTGCCGTTGACGATGATCTCTCCGGTGTCGGGAAAGGCGACCCCGGTAATCATTTTGAGCAGGGTGGATTTACCTGCGCCGTTATCGCCGACGATACCGACCGATTCGCCTCTGTAGATGTCAAAGGAAACGTCGTTGAGCGCCTTGTTGGTTTTGGGATTGCGCGGCTTGAAGAAAAGAGCCTTGAAACGCGCCTGGTCGTTTTTGTAAAGGATATAGGTTTTGCTGACGTTTTTAAAGGTAATGATCGCTTCAGACATGAAATTCCTCCGATTAAAGCACGTCAGGAAGCTTTTTCCTGAGTCTGTTGTAGTTAAAGATGCCGAGCGCGAAAACGACCGCAAATTCCGCCATAAAGATGCAGAACTCCGTTTTATAGAGGAAGAAAGGTCTGTGATAGAGGAAGCAGTTGCGGTAGCCGTTCGCGAAGAAATTAATCGGATTGAGCAGCATGATGAATTTGAGCGGCTGGTCAAAGCTGTAGGAATCGTACATAATGCCGGACAGCCAGAAGATACCCGACATAACGGAAACGATCAGGCTCTCAAAGTCCTTGCTGAACGCCGACATCGGGGCGGTCGACCATGAGAGCGCAAGGAAAAAGACAAACATCAGGGGACAGTAGAAGAAGAACTGAAGGTTGTACCAGCTCGGGCCGACAGCGAAGAATACATAGATATACATGATGACCACGAGCATGATGTGAACATACAGCCGCGAGATGCCCGTATATGTAAGGATGGTCGAAACGGGAAACTTGACCTTCGTGATAAACTGACGGTTATTGCGCAGTGTTTTTGCGCCCTGAACGATGCTGTCCTGAATGAAGAACCAGGGGATGATGCCGATAAACATAAAAGTGAAGAAGTCGACGGAGAACGGGTCGTGAGAGCCGAGATTGACCTTCATCATTTTCATGGTTTTGATACCGACCGAAAAGGCGAACCAGTAAACGAAAACCGTGAACGCGGGCTTGACGACCGCCCAGCCGGGGCCGATAACGGCGCCCTTGTATGTTTTAATCAGCTCGTTTTTGGCGAGCAGAAAGATTTGTTTTCCAAATCCTTTGTGTTCCTTGAAAATGTCAGTGATCAAAAAACAACCTCCTTGCAGCAGTACGGTAATCGGCCGAGAGAAAAGACAGCCGACCGACCTCATTTTTCCTACTTTCATTATATAACATTTCCGGCGTTTGTCAATCAGTCTTATTGCCAAGAAAAGGGTTTTTGCAGAGATAAAATTGTAAATATCGGTTGACAAAGCCGATTTTTGTGCTATAATAATCATGTTGCGTTATGCGCACTTGGCGCGGCAACAAATCCTTGCGGAGAAATCCGCCATAATGTCCAGAAGGAGGTGCAAAGAAATGGCAGTAACAGCAAATTACGAGACCGTAATGATCGTTTCAATGAAGAAGGGCGAGGAAGGCATTCAGGCTATCGTCGAGAAGTTCAAGAACCTCATTGAAAAGCATGCCACTTTGAAGAATGTAGACGAGTGGGGCAAGAGAAAGCTCGCTTATCTCATCAACAAGGAAAGCGAAGGCTATTACGTTCTCTTTGATTTTGAGAGCACAGCCGAGTTCCCCGCGGAGCTTGACCGTATCTACAAGATCACAGAAGGCGTCATGCGTTCCATCATCATCAAGAAGGAAGACGAATAATCACATTGTAGGGTATATCCCGAATTACGAAAGGACGAAGAAATGATAAATCGTGTTGTATTGATGGGCAGACTCGTGTCTGACCCCGAACTCAAGACCACAGGCTCGGGACTCAGCGTCACCAGCTTCCGCATCGCCGTAGACCGCAGCTATGTCAAGGCAGGCGAGGAGCGCAAGGCAGACTTTATTGATATCGTCTGCTGGAGAAAC
This sequence comes from Ruminococcaceae bacterium P7, assembly GCA_900100595.1. Taxonomy (GTDB): domain Bacteria; phylum Bacillota; class Clostridia; order Oscillospirales; family Acutalibacteraceae; genus Ruminococcoides. The sequence continues at coordinate 7,631 of FMUA01000038.1, read as the reverse complement.
CAGGCTGAGTTTGTATGCCGCTATTTCGGCAAGGGCTCGATGATTGCCGTCGAGGGTCAGCTGCAGACCAGAACCTATCAGGCAAAGGACGGCACCAACCGCTATGTGGTAGAGGTTGTCGCGGACAACGTATCCTTCACAGGCGAGCGCCGTGATAATAACGGCGGCGGTTACGGCAATAACGGCGGCTACGGCAACAGCGGCTATAATAACGGCGGTTTCAATAACCAGCAGTACGGCGGAGGAAATCAGTACGGCTCACAGCAGCCCTACCAGAGCAATACCTACGCGCAGCCGCAGGCGCCCGCATCCTATCAGAGCGGTTCCAACGATGATTTCCAGGAAATGCCGCTTGAGGACGATTTACCATTCTGATTGATTCCTGAATTTTACTTTTTCAAATAATTCTCATTGAAAGGAGAACCTCGAAATGGCTGACAGACCTAACAACCGTGGCAGAAAGGGCCGCAAGAAGGTTTGCGGATTCTGCGTTGACAAGGTAGAGCACATCGATTACAAGGATATTGCTCGTCTCCGCCGTTATATGTCCGAGAGAGGCAAGATTCTGCCCAGACGTGTAACCGGTACCTGCGCAAGACATCAGCGTGACCTCACCACTTCCATCAAGCGTGCGCGTCACCTTGCTCTGCTTCCCTACACAGCAGACTGATTTATGGATTTCAAGACAGGCTTCGTGCCTGTCTTATTTTTTTGCCCATAAAACAGAGGGACGCCGCGGCGTCCCTCGTTTTCGTATGTTTCTTATTTCTTCGCGATGCAGTCGTCCAGCGCGCGGATAATGCCTTCCTTGTCCATCTTTCTGCCGATGAACACCAGCTTGTTGATTCTGTCGCCGTAGACGGGGTGCCAGGTCTCGAGAATATCGGGATTCATTTCGAGGATCTGACGTCTTTCCTTTTCGGGGAAGGCGGCGATCCAGTCGCCGTCGTCGGTGGCGACCTTCTGCTTGCCGCTCTGCTCGAAGATATAGGCGGTGTTCGGATTTTCAATAATCCAGAACAGACCCTTTGCGCGGATGATCTCCTTCGGCCACTTGTTGAATACGAAGTCCTCAAATTTCGCCTTTTCAAAGGGCTTTACGTTTTGATAGACAAAGGTGGAAATGCCGTATTCCTCCGCTTCACCCTCGTCGTGATGATGATGGTGGTGATGGTGATGATGACCGTGCTCGTGCTCGTGCTCGTCATGTTCGTGGTGCTCGTGATCGTGGTCGTGCTCATGCTCATGTTCATGTTCATGTTCATCATGGCCATGATGCTCTTCGTGCTTCATGTTCTCGGAGTTTTCACCCTCCAGCTCCATCGCCTTGATCCATCCGGCGCTCTGCATGATTTTGCGGTAGTCAAAGTTGTTGGTCGCAAGAATCTCCGCGACGTCGACCTTGCCGTAGGTGGTCTCGATGATTTTTGCCTCGGGCTGCAGCGCCTTGATAACAGCCAAAACGTCTGCCTTTTCTTTGTCGGTCACTTCATCGACCTTGTTCAGGATAATGGTGGTGCAGTATTCGATCTGCTGAATCAGCAGGTTCTCGATATCCTCCTCGTCGAGATTGTCCTGCAGAAGGTTCGCGCCGGAGCCGAATTCATCCGCCATTCTCTTGGCGTCGACGATCGTGGTGATGCTGTCGAGATACGCCACCGCAGGAAGATTCGCTTGTCTGTCCGTGCCGTCCAGCATGCAGATAGAGCCGGCGATCGGACCCGGCTCGCAGATACCTGAAGCCTCGATCAGAATATAATCAAACTTGCCCGACTGTGCCAGCTCGACGATCTGCTTCATCAGATCGACCTTGAGTGTGCAGCAGATGCAGCCGTTTTGCAGCGGAACAAGATTCTCGTCCTTCTGTGTGACCGCGCCGCCCTTTGCAATCAGGGAAGCGTCGATATTGACCTCGCCGATATCGTTGACGATAACCGCCACCTTAAAACCCTGCTGATTGGCGAGAACGTGGTTGAGTACGGTAGTTTTTCCTGCGCCGAGATAGCCTGTCAGCAGGGAAACAGGCACCAGCTTATTCTTTTTCTTAAACATTTTGATCACCTCGTCAGATTTTTCATCCCCTATCATAACGCGAAATTCGGAATTTTGCAAGCATATCTTGAAAAACACGTTGACAAATACCCCGTGAGGGTATATAATCAAGCTATAAAATACCCCATAGGGGTATAACGGGGTGAGCAAATGGAAGAAAAATATCAGTGCCAAAAGAAAAAAGAGCGCAGTGAAGAAGAATACAAGAAGCTGATGAACCGCCTCAACCGCATTGAGGGACAGATCAGAGGCTTAAAACGCATGCTCGAGAACGACGCGTATTGCCCCGATATCTTAATTCAGGCAGCCGCCGCGAATGCCGCGCTGAACGCGTTTAACCGCGAGCTGCTTTCCAATCATATTCACACCTGCGTGGTGCATGATATCAAAGAGGGCAAAGAGGAAACGGTCGACGAGCTGGTCGATACGATTTATAAGATGATGAGGTGAGCGGATGCAGCGATATGATGTAAAAGGCATGAGCTGCGCGGCGTGCAGCGCGCGTGTGGAAAAGGCGGTGTCGGGACTGGATGGTGTTACCGCCTGTAATGTCAATCTGCTGACAAATTCCATGAGCGTCGAGGGAACTGCTTCTCCGCAGAAAATCATACAGGCTGTCGAGCACGCGGGCTATTCCGCGTCGGTCAAAGGGGAGAACGCTAAACGCACGCAGCAGGCAGACGGGGAAGCGTTCAAGGACACCGAAACGCCGAGAATATGCAAACGGCTGATAGCCTCGCTGATTTTCCTAATACTATTAATGTATTTCTCAATGGGGCATATGATGTTCGGTTTTCCGATTCCGCCGTTTTTTGCGGAAAACCATCTTGCCGTGGGACTTCTGCAAATGCTTCTTGCGGGAATCGTCATGGTTATCAATCAGCGGTTTTTCATCAGCGGATTCAAGGGGTTAATCCATCTTGCGCCGAATATGGACACGCTCGTCGCGCTCGGTTCGGGAATCTCCTTTGTTTACAGCACAATCCTGCTGTTTATGATGACAGGCGGCGCAATGGTTGACGGCTTCGGCACGGATTTCTATTTTGAATCCGCCGCGATGATACTGACCTTGATCACGGTCGGCAAGCTGCTCGAGGCGCGTTCCAAGGGCAAGACGACCAACGCGCTCAAAAGTCTGATGAAGCTCGCGCCGAAAACCGCCGTCAAGCTGACTGACGGCAAGGAGACCGAGGTACCGATCGAGGAGCTGCGAAAGGGAGACGTCTTTATTGTCCGCGCGGGCGGCAGCATTCCCGTTGACGGCGTTGTACTGGAGGGAACGGCAGCGGTGGACGAATCCGCGCTGACAGGAGAGAGCGTTCCTGTGGATAAAACCAAAGGCAGCGCGGTCTCGGCGGCGACCATCAATCGATCAGGCTATCTCAAATGCGAGGCGACACGGGTAGGAGAGGACACCACCTTGTCGCAGATCATCAAAATGGTCAGCGACGCGTCCGCGACGAAAGCGCCCATTGCCAAAATCGCGGATAAGGTTTCGGGAATCTTTGTGCCGACGGTCATCACGATTGCGGTGATCACCGCCGTCGTCTGGCTGCTGCTCGGTCAGAGCGTCGGATTTTCCCTTGCGAGGGCGATTTCGGTTCTTGTCATCAGCTGTCCGTGCGCGTTGGGATTAGCGACGCCCGTCGCGATCATGGTCGGAAGCGGCGCCGGCGCGCGCAACGGAATCCTGTTCAAAACAGCGGTATCGCTGGAAGAAACAGGAAAAATCAAAACCGTCGCGCTGGATAAAACGGGTACCATCACGCGCGGCGAGCCTGTTGTAACGGATATCCTGCCCGTAGAGGCTTCGGAGCAGGAGCTGCTGCAATATGCCGCCTCCGTTGAGAGCAAGAGTGAGCATCCGCTGGCAAGGGCGGTTCTTGCCGCGGCGCAGGAACGCGGATTGTCGCTGCATCAGACGGAGAGCTTCACGGTACATGCGGGAAACGGCATTGAAGCGGAGCTGAACGGCGAAACCGTGCGCGGAGGAAACAGAAGCTTTATCGAAAGCGGTATTGCGATTCCGAAGTCCGTTCTGACTCAGACGGAAGCGTTGGCAAATCAGGGAAAAACACCTCTATTTTTCTCTTATGGAAATAAATTGCTCGGCGTCATCGCGGTCGCGGATGTACTCAAGCCCGAAAGCGCCGCGGCGGTGGAAGAAATGAAGCGGCTGAAGCTGAACGTTGTCATGCTGACGGGCGACAATGAGAGAACCGCTTCCGCCATCGGAAAAGAAGCAGGTGTCGACCGGGTGATCGCGGGAGTTCTTCCCGACGGCAAGGAAAACGAGATCCGAAAGCTGCGTGAGACCGCAAAGACGGCAATGGTCGGCGACGGCATCAACGACGCGCCGGCGCTGACGTCCGCGGATATCGGAATCGCCATTGGCGCAGGAACCGACGTTGCGATCGACGCGGCGGATGTTGTGTTAGTGAACAGCCGTCTCAGCGACGTACCCGCAGCTATACGGCTTGGCAAGGCGACCCTGCGCAATATCCGTCAGAATTTGTTCTGGGCGTTTATTTATAATATTATCGGCATCCCGCTTGCCGCAGGCGTGTTGATACCGTTCTTTGGCTTACAGCTCAATCCGATGTTCGGAGCGGCGGCAATGAGTCTTTCAAGCTTTTGCGTTGTTACCAACGCCCTGCGCCTGAATTTTGTGAAGCTCCGTCCAAAGGATGAAATAATGATTCCAATAAAGAATAAAGATATCAAAAAGGAGGAACCGGTTATGAAAGACAAACTCAAAATTGAAGGCATGATGTGTCCGCACTGCGAGGCGCGCGTCAGGAACGCGCTCGAGGCGCTTCCCGAGGTAGAAACAGCGGAAGTCAGCCATGAAAAGGGCACCGCCGAGGTAACGCTGAAATCGGCGCTTGCGCATGACGCGCTCAAAGCGGCGGTGGAAGCGCAGGGCTACAAAGTTCTTGAATAATTTGGAACACCTCCGTCCATAATAGTGACGGAGGTGCTTTTTTATGAGCAGATATCAACACAAAGAAAACCGCAGAAAAAGAAGCCGCCGCGAGAGAATCGGCTTCTACACAGCCGTTGCTATATGTTTAATTGCCGTATGTATGGCGGTGTACTCAACATATAACAGTGTCATCAATCCGTCGGGAGCGAAGCTGACGCCTGGTCCCACGCAGTCCGTGGAAGTCAATCAGCCGGTAACGGGAGTGAAAACGACCTTTCCCGTTCCGACTCTGGGCGATATGTTCGAGACAACAGAACCTGATGCGGAGGAGGATGTATTGCCGACCGCCGTTGCAGAGGATGTGACGCAGCCGTCAACCGAGACAGCGACATACAGTGACGAGGCGCTTCAAACCATGCTGTCCGCGGATCTGAGTCTGATTCATCCGACAAGAAACGGAACCGTTCTGCGCGAATACAGCAAGGACAGCGTCTATTATAAGATGCTGAATGTGTGGAAACCGCATATGGGATGCGATTTTGCGGCAGACCTCGGCGACGACGTCATTGCGATGACGGGCGGAGAGGTGACGAAGGTAAGTGATGACAAGCTGTTCGGCAAGACCGTTGAAATATCCGTGAATAACGCGGTCTGTATTTACAGCGGCGTGAGCGATATCGAGGTCAAGCAGGGCGACAGGGTAGCACAGGGCGATGTGATCGCGTCCGTGGGAGTTGTTCCGCTGGAATCCGCCGACGCGAATCATATTCATGTTGCGGTTAAGGTCAATGACAATTATGCGGATCCGCTGAATTTTATCGGAAACAATGCATAACCTGAGCCTTTCGGCATATAGTAGTAATGCAGGCCCTCGCTACGTTTCAGGGGCAAACAAAAAGGCAGATGCGATCGATTCGCACCTGCCTTCTTCTCGATTTTATATCAACGAAAAATAGCAAAGCATTTTTTGATAAACTTCCTTATTCATGAGACGGAAAGCGCATTATCTTTCGCTCTCGTGCCATTCTTCACCGCTGAAGATAAAATCATCCAGATCCATAACAACAAATTTCAATTCACTCACCTCCCGATAAAAAGATTCAATAATACATTTTATTCAGGAGAATACAAAATATGCGTCATCCGATGATTTCGAGATACTTCAAAATCACCTCAACCGCCTGGTCGGTGGTCAGCTTAGTTGTGTTGATACACAAGTCAAAGTGATCCGCCTGACCCCACTTTTGTCCTGAATAAAAGCTATAATAATTCGCTCTGTTCTTGTCTGCCTTGATAACTGCCTGTTTGGCTCTGACGCGCTCGATTTCATGTCGCTGAAGCGCTCTTTTGATTCTGCTCTCGATATCCGCGTAGATAAATACCTTCACTACATCAGGATTATTTCTGAGAATATAATCGGCACACCTTCCGACGATAACAAAATACTCGTTTTCAGCCTTTTCCTTAATAATCCTATGTTGCAGAAGATAGAGCTTGTCATTGACAGGCAAATCGCCCATAGAGCTTGAGAAGCCGTTACCATAGTTATACAGACCGACAGAGAGAGAATAAAGCAAGCTGTTGGTCGCTTTTTCATCGACGTTTTCAAATACCTCAGGTGCAATACCGCTTTCCTTCGCGGCTAACGAGATTAAATCCTTATCATAAAAATTGATGCCCAGCTTATCGGCGAGAGCCTTGCCGATTTCGCGGCCGCCTGAACCGTATTGTCTGGTGATAGTGATAATCTTATTACAACTCATATTCGTTCACCTCGGTATAAGTATTATGAATTACTCTAATCCGAGCAATTCATAATAATAATATAATAACATAATTTTTTGAAAAATCCATAATTTTTTGCGAAAAAACAAAACTTCGTACAAAATAAATAAATGCGACATGTGCTGCTTGTGGATAATTACGATGAATTCGGTAGGTAATGAAAATGAAAATGTACAATACGGAAACTGTGAACATGAGAGGAGAAGCCGGCAAGGAGCAGATATAGCGAAAATGTATAAAAGTATGGCGCGAAATGCTATATTTTTCAAAGATAGAGAAAAAACAAATAAATGGTAAAAAAGGTGTTGACAAAAGGGTAATCATGTAATATAATAACAACAATGCTTTTGAAAACATCCGGTTCCGAAAGACAAGCAAAAAAACAAAAAAAAAAATTTGAAAAAAGAGCTTGACAAACGGAACGAAATGATGTATAATAGCTCTTGCGCTGCTAAGGTAAGCGGCTTGTGAAAACAAGCTAAAAACCAAGGCGAAAAGCGCATAGGACCTTGAAAATTGAACAACGAAGAAAGAAGAACCCGTAATGTTCTTTGAGTAAAAATACTCTAAGAAATTACAGTGAGATGTACACTAAAATACATCGGTAAATTCACGAACGTGTCAGCAATGATAAGTTCTGAATAAGAGATTAAAACTCTGAAAAAATGATTTGAACGGCGAAAGCCGTTGAGATACAAATTTTAGAGAGTTTGATCCTGGCTCAGGACGAACGCTGGCGGCGTGCCTAACACATGCAAGTCGAACGGAGTTGAGGAGCTTGCTCCTTAACTTAGTGGCGGACGGGTGAGTAACGCGTGAGTAACCTGCCTCTGAGAGGGGAATAACGTTCTGAAAAGAACGCTAATAC
>FMUA01000019.1 GCA_900100595.1 Ruminococcaceae bacterium P7 | reverse complement strand
TAGTCGAGTAGACTTACACCTCGCAATGTAAACCCCTCACAGAACCGTACGTGCAGTTTTCCCGCATACGGCTCCCCATAATAAAATTCACATCTTAGCCAAACAAACTAACATATATTCTGGGTAGTGCCAGAGGATAGTATTTCATCATCTCGTAGAAACCTTCCTTGTTATAGCTCTTTAGCTGGCTTCGTCTGTTCAGTGCCCTGAACAGCAGTTCCCTGACCTGCTGCTTAAAATTACTAATCATTCTGCTGTTAAAGCTTATCCCATAGTATCTATAGTGACCTATAAGCTTTATGTTCAACATATACATAAGTGTTTTAAGCTTTTGCTCTTTGTTGTCGTAAAGCCATATTTTCATTTCTTTAAGTTTCTGCCGAAATTTCTTGCTGCTTGTCTTTGGCATAATCCACAGTTTACCGTTTTTCGTTTTACCACAGTAGAATGTAAATCCAAGGAAATCGAATGAGCCTAATCGAGTAAAGTCTCCTTGTTTTGCTTTTGCGTTTGCAAGGTATCTTCCACTTTCTACAATGCGGCTCTTACTTTCTTCAAGTTCAAGCCCGAATTTCTCCATTCGGCTCTTAAGCTGTTCATAGAAACGTTCAGCCTCCCACGGATATTGGAATCCTGCTATGAAATCGTCTGCATAGACCACAAGAAAGCACTCGCCTTTACATTCTTTCGCAACTACAATATAGAACCACAGCGTCAGAACATAGTGCATATAGATATTTGCCAGCACCGGGCTGATTATATTCCCCTGTGCAGTTCCCTCATTCCCCTTCACAAGACTTCCGTTATCTATGATTCCTGCTTTTAAATATTTATTAACCAACCATAGAATATTCTTGTCCTTGATGTAGTAATTCAGAAACTTAAGTATCCACTCGTGCTTCATATGGTCGAAGAACCCCTTGATATCAGCGTCTACTATCCTCGTTATCTTTCTGAAATTAATCTGGTCATAAAGAGACTTTACTGCTGTATGACAGCTCCTGTCTGGTCTGAATCCATACATACAATTCAGAAATTTGGGTTCATATATCGCTTCAATTATCTTCTTCAGTGCTAATTGTACAATCTTATCCTCGTAACACGCAATTCCCAACGGTCTCATTTTGCCGTTACTTTTGGGAATATATACTCTCAGTGAAGGCTGTGGTTTGTAGGCTTTCCTTTTCAGTCTGTCTACAAGGTTTTCGATGTTACTTTCGAGATTTTCATTGTATTCTCTTTTGGTGACTTCGTCTACACCGACAGCTTTGCTACCGTCCAGTTCCCTATGGCATTGCGTTAACATTTCTTTGTTGATGAGATGGTACAGTGAGGTAAACTCGGGGTGTTTTGTGTTTGCTGACTTCGATGCTATTCTTCCCAATTTCGTTTCCATTAGTTCCTCCGTCCCTGAGTACGGCTAATGTGTCCTCAGAAAGACCTTTATTATGCAACTCCCTTCCCTCTGTCGGCATTACCCGACTTCTTCGGTACTATGAAGCTGTCCGACTGCCTGTATTTCATCTGACTTTCTCCGTTTTACCGTCGTTCCATCATACTTCTTATTGAAGAAAATACAGGCTCTCCCCAGTTGACTGGATAGTCACTATGTGAAGCGTGATTGGCTCTTTGACCCCGCAGAGGCACATCAGTTCTCACCTTACCGACCTGTGTGTTTTGCTTTCCACTCTGATTACAGTGTCAGCCCTCCGAATAATAAAATTTCGAGGCTCCATCACCTTGTAACCCCGCTTCCTCGCTGTCTACGCTTTACTGCAAGCATTACTGTTTACAGCACAAGACTCGCTATCGGTGGTTGGTTAGACCTTACCGAACAGGATTCCCACCTGCTAGACTATCCGCCCTTCGTCTGGGCGCACAATCGGAATTTGTCAATCTAATTCTTTTTGGTAGTAAACCAACTCCTTATCTCGTTTCACTTCACAATAACCCAGCTTTGTATAAAAAGCATTCGTTCTTACATTCCAAAGAGGTGTATCAAGTTTGATTCTCTTGTTACCGGGATAGAAGGTTTCTACCAACTTCATCAGGGTAAGACCATACCCCTTCCGATAGTGAACCGGGTCTATAAATATTCTGCCAATGTACAATGTTTCACCGTCTTTGTCCGCAAACAGAATGGCACCGCCAACGATTTCTCCGGCTACGACTGCCTGCATCAAATGTCCTTCATTTTTCATCTGAATGTGCCATGGAATAGAATCATAATCAGGAGGTCGATCTGCTTCGGAAGCGCCAACATGAATATCGCTGTCAAACGCAGCTTTTGATATAGCCACGATCCTTTCGATATTTTTCAATTCTGCATTTTCTAATTTCATTAAAAGCATCTCCTCGTTTTACTGCCCTTCCCTAATAAACGGATATTGTATTTCATCACTTAACAAATCAGAATAAGCCTTCACTTTTCTGAATGTATTTCCCATCATTTCAAGCTCGCGGTATTTGCGGATAGCGTCCATGTCAAATGCGGCGTAAAACAATCCCTCTGTTTCGGCGTTGGCGAGCAGCAGCGTGTTATCTGTACATTCGTCGTTGTCATCCCAGCAAATCGGGCTGTACGCGCAGGAATTGCCGGCGTTTTTGCCGTTGGGATACGCCATCGCAACGCCGCACATATTCTCATACGCTCTTGTGGAAAGCGCCTGCAAACGGGGGCGCATACTGACGCAATCGTTTGGGACAAGAATGATCTCCGCGCCCTTTAGCATCAGAATCCTCGCGCTTTCGGGGTATTCTCTGTCATAACAGATCATGATTCCGATTTTAACGCCGTCAAAGTCGCACACCTTGAATTCCGTTCCCGATTCCAATGCTCTTTCATCGGCAAAATCACAGGTGTGGACTTTGGAATATTTCATCAGTATCTCGCCGTGTTTGCCGATAACAAAAGCGGAGTTTTGAGGGCTTTTCTTTCCTTTTGTCAAGGCAGTTGCGACAAGCCCGATGCCCAATTCCTTTGCCTTATCGCAAAGCGCGGTTAAATCGCTTTCGGATATCGCCGAATCATTACCGATCGTCAGGTCATAGGCAGTGATGAAACACTCCGGCAGCAAAAGAATATCCGCATTGTTTTTCTTTGCTTCTGTCATATATTTGATGATCGTTTTTATATTCTCTTCATACGCCCGATTTTCGGAACGCATTTGAAGCACAGCAACCTTGAAAATCATTTTTCTTTCCTCATAATATCATAAATCATACACTTTCCGTCGCCGAAGTCCTCTTTGACGTGCTTAACGGTTTTGTATCCTCTGTTTTCATAAAAGATACAGGCAGGTAAGGAGGCTTGTTGTTTACGGATGATGATACTGCCCGTGCTGCTTGGTTTTGCCGTCGCCGTACTGAATGGAAAATTTCGGGCACAGGTGCAGGCAGCGCAGACATAGCGTGCAGTGCTCCTTTACCCATACGGGCTTTCTGTTTTGGATTTTGATTGCCTTTACGGGACACTGCTTGGCGCACAGACCGCATCCGATACAAGAATCTTCAACATAGAAATTGCTCGTCCTGCGTGCTTTCAGATACATTTGATCGGACATCGTGCGGACAAAATACGGTGCTTTGGGCGTGGCATGATTGCCCTTCACTCTCACTTTGATTTTTTCAATCAAAACCGCAAGTTTTTTATCGGCTTCTTCATTCTGACGGCGTACCTTTTCTATGTCGCTCAGGTCGAACATCGGCGTCCAATTATCGGGCATTTTCAGGCTGAACGCCGCGTTGAGATCAATCCCCTTTTTCTGCAAAAGCTTCTTCGTGTCCGTTCCGCTGCAGCCCGGTGTTGTTCCGTAGGTCGCTATGGCAAAGGAATAGTTTTCACCCTCTGCCGTTATGCTCGCTTTCTCCAAAAACTCGCGCAAAATGGCAGGCATTTCCCAAAAGTGCGTGGGAAATACGATGCCGAAAATTTCACCCTTTTTCAAAGCAATTTTGCCGTCGCTTTTCTCAACAGAAACCGCCTTATCACCGATAGCCGACGCGATTTGTTCGGCAACATATTTGCAGTTTCCCGTTCCGCTGAAATAGATTATCATCCTGATGCTTCCTTACATTTCTTATTTCCTGATAAATTGATTCTCAGATTCGGGTGATTCTGCGCTGATATAACGTTCAACAGTCATAAAATCACTAATAGAACAAACACATCAGCAAATCCCAATACATATGCAGGGTGATCGGGATCCAGATGCTTTTGCTTTTAATAAATGACCAGCTGAAAATGACGCTCAATACAGGCACACACAAGAAATTCAGACTTGTGAAACTATCTATAAACACTCCGCTTTTTATCCAAATCGAGAAATGGATCAGCAGAAACATTACCGCATTGATAATTATCGGCAGCCATTTTCTTTTTTCGCTGACGGTAACATTCAACAGCCAGCCGCGGAAAACCATCTCCTCCGTAATACCTACAAAAAGAACATCAATCAAATCGCCGCAGCTGAAGCTGTCGCTGACAGCTAATCCGCCTTTGCGAATAAAAGCGCCTATGATCAAATAAGCGGTAAAGCCCAGATATACAGGGATATATTTAAGGAGCTTCACGCGATTTGTGAACATATCCTTTAATCCGATATATACATCATCCCTGAAATACCGCACCAAACAAACCGCGGGCAAAAACCAGACCGATACTTTAATGATTCCTTCTGTTATGAATGGAAGCAGAACCTCGTCGGATACAACACTGCCGACCGCGCTTCTGCCGAAAAGCTCCCACAAAGCCCAGACTCCGTAAAAAATGAGAGAATATATGATGATTACAGGTATCTTCTGTTTCTTTTCTGTTTTATGTTTCAATATTCCGATCTCCTAAATTCCGATTTTCCTCTAACCCCTTAAATCAATATCCCGTTGCAATGGTCGATCTCATGCTGGATAATCTGCGCGGTGAAGCCGGAGTAGGACGTTGTTTTCCATTGGAATTTATCGTCCTGATACTTTACCCTGATCGTTTTGTATCTCGTAGTTTTTCTCGGCGCGCCGAGGAGCGACAGACAGCCTTCCTCTGTTTCATACGGCGCGGCTTTTGAGATCATCTCGGGGTTATACATCACGGTCGGTCTCACGCCGTCGATAAAGGCGATGATTTTGACCGTCTTGCCTATCATATTCGCCGCCATACCGACGCAGGTCTCGCGGTGAACGTTCAGGGTATCGAGCAGATCACGCGCGATCAAGCTATCCTCTTTTGTCGCGGGCTTTGATTTTATTCCCAAAAACATCGGGTCGTGCACTAATTCTCTAACCATTTTTTATCGCCATCCTAATCTTATCAAAAATCAAATTATAGGGTCGTTGTTCCCAAATATGATACTTTCATATATATCATTCCGTTTCCGTATCAATCAATTTCCTATCTTTTGATTTCCATTTCAACTTGCCGCCACTGCTCACCGAAAAATTCGCATAATATCTCTTCGCCGGTTTCCGTAAATCCTGCGGCTTTGTAGCAGCGGTACGCGGACTGATTGTTGTCAAATACTCCGAGTGTGATCTTCTCCGCGCCGAAAATATCAAAAGCATATTTTATCGCAAGGGTCAGCATTTGCCTGCCGTAACCCATGCCTCGTTTTGAATCGTCTACAATGACAAAGCCGAAGCGGATCACTTTCTTTTCTTTGTCGGTATATCTCAAAATCAGATGACCCACTACCCCGTTTTCGTCAAAGGCAGTTACAGGATAAAAGTTATCATCCTCAATGCAATCACCGTTGTTGTTGAAATACTTGTTGTTGATATCCTCGCTTGTGATCGGAAAATCCCCAAATCTGTCCGCGCTCCATTTGCGCAAGGCTTCCTCGTCCTTTATCCAACTGACGATTCTGTCGGCGTCGCAAGGCTTGTATTGTCTTAATCTCAATTTCATTTCTCTTATTCCTTTCTCAAAATATCCAATGCATGATTTGTAGCGCCTATCAGATCCTGCCTCTCACAGATAGCGAAATGGTAGGACAGCCATTTTTCAAAGGTTTCATCGTCCATCTCTTCCAAATATCCCCTAATGTAACGGCTCGCGCCGTCAGCGGCGACGAGCTTTACGCGCTCGACCGGAACAGCTGCGTTGATACGCTCGATGTCCTCTGTACGCACCATTTCAAACAAGTCCTTCGGCTCGCTGATGCACTGCCAATCGTCTGTCAGCATATTCAGCTCCATGATCTCTCTGAGCTTGTTGCAACCGAAAACATACTGGATCACCGTCGCCTCGTTCATACAGTAGGCGACCAAGATATGACCGCCCGGCTTGGTGATCCTGACCGCTTCTTTGAGCGCGGTGATCTTCTCCCCGTCGGAATACAAATGATACATCGGACCGAGCAAGAGCGTAACGTCGTAAACATTGTCCTCTAACATATCCAAATCAAGCGCGTTGCCCTGATAGGTCTTGATGTTTTCGCTTCCGTCAAGCTTGCTTCGGAGGATATCGAGGTTGTGCGGCACCAGCTCTACGGCGGTGACGTCATAGCCTTCCTTGGCGAGCGTGACGCTGTACCTGCCTGTACCCGCGCCGATTTCCGCGATTTTTCTGTCTTTCGTGAGCAGCGGGTCTAAATATCTGCGCGTGGTGAGATATTCCACTTGTCCGAAGCGATTGTTCGCGAGCCGTCCTTCCTCTTCGTATTCGTTGTAATAGTTTATCAAATAATCATTGTTCTGCATAAAAAACACCTTCAAACATTTCGTTCCGGATTTTATCCATTGTCTTCTTCTCAAATCATCTTATCAACAAATCCGTTGTCCCTCGCTGTCAGTTCCACCCATGCCGGTCGAAATCCGCTCTTGATCGCGTTGCGAACGGATTGGATATTCGACCACGCGGCACAGTAAAACGGCACCTTGCCGAGCTTCAAAATTTCAAGCGCCAGCTTGCTTGTCACGGCGGAGGCAACGCCATTTCGTCTGTATTCGGGCAGCACGTCAACGCCGATCTGGTACATCGTTTCACAGTCAGCGGAACAGCCGGCAAGCCCGATCAATTCACTATCATCATACGCGCCTACTGCCAAAACATCTCTTTCTCTGTTGTCAAAGGTCAGGCAATGCTCCCATTGCTCCGAATACAGATTTTCTAAATCCGCTTGCTGTAAAACGCGCAGCTCAAAGCCGCAGTCCGGCTCTTTGAGCTTGGTAACATCGGGCAGGAAATACTCAGCCATAAAGCAGACCTTCAAATCAAACGGCGCGAGCAGATCGTTCAGCAAGTGGATATTCGGCGTTTCAAAACAGCAATGGACGGGATACTTGCCGATATACTCCGTCACAGCAGCTTTCGTCCTTTCGCTCACCTGCGCCACGATGTTGCTTCCGTAGGAAACGAGGTCGCATTCCAATGGCAAGGGAAGGTATTTCCTCGCTTGTGTATTTTCTTTGGAAATCGTCACAACATTCCGCTCTGACAGAAAATCTTCTACTTTACAATTGCAATCATACGCCGACTGCTGAAAGGCAACTTGTATTATTTCTTGATTAGTCATGGATTTTCCTCGCTTTATCTTAGTCACAGCTTGCATACAATGATGTATTCCTCATTTGCGCCCTCACCTTGTCGTAAAATGATTTGTACCGCTCAACGCTTGATTTTATGGCAAGCTCAGATTCCGCGTATTCGAGCAGTCCGGCGGCATCGACCCATTTATATTCGGTCGTTTCGCCTTCCTGAAGAACAATCGCGTCCTTATCGCAGTCGACCCTCGCGAGATAGGAATAGATCAGGCTGGGGCTGCGTGTGCTTAAGGTGATTTTGACAAGCTCAAAGCTCTCGCACAAAATACCCGTTTCTTCAAACAGCTCTCGTTTGGCGCACTCCTCGGGGCCTTCGCCGAGCTGAGCGGAACCGCCGGCGCTCGCCTCCCAATAGCCCGGATAAATGTCCTTGCCGGGGTGCCGTTTTGTCAATAGATAAGTGCCGTCGCGGTGCTGCACCAAAATATCACTCACCAGATGGTAACGCCCGTCGGGGATATCCATGTAATTGCCGTGGCGCCGTTCCCAGACCTCTCCCGTTCGCTTGCCGTCTTTGTCGTATAAATCCCATAATTCCATAACCATCGCCCCTCACCTCTTTATTACAATTTGTACTGCATAAAGTTCTCGTTCTTTTCAAAGCCATAATCAGAATATAAAAGAACCCCCATATTAGAAGCGGTGATTTGAACTGTACCGCAGCCTTGCGTTTTTGCTTCATCGATCACCTTGGAAAGTAACGTTTTTGCGATACCTTTTCTTCGATAGCTCGGATCGGTAAACATATTTGACAGCAATCCGATTTTCCCGCTTGGGCAGCCGAAATAAGGCGGCTTTTCTACGATAGACATTCCGCTTGTGCCAATGATTCTGTCGTTATCCAAAGCAAGCCACGATACAAAAGTCCCGTCTGACAAATGACGGAGATAGTAATCTTTCAGAGCAGGTTCAAGGTCGATATCCTCTTTTGCGCCTTCCTCACGCAGCTGATTGATACGCATTTTTATAAATACATCAAGGTCATTCACAGTTAATTTTTTATACGTTATATTCATAGTCACCTCGTAATATTTTACCTGCTAAAGATTCAACAATCAAATCTTCTTCACAAAGCATACGATCCTGTTTGCTTCCCGAAAGCCTGCACCGAGGTGAAACTGTCGGCTGATCTCATTGTCAAGCTCGCAGTCGCTTGCAAATTCCGTGCAGGACTTTTCTTTCGCCCACTGTTCGCAGCAATCCAAGAGCTGTTTTGCGCAGCCCTGTTTGCGGTAGGGTTCTTCAACAAATATTCCTTCCAAATAGCCGACAGGACTGCCTGTCGTTCCCTCCACATAATCGTGCCGCAATCCGCACTGTGCAAATCCGACGCTTTGTCGCCGTCCGTCACCAGAAACACCGCACAGTCTGGGGCGTTTATTGCAGCGGAAAAACACTCCGCAAGCTCCTCAACTGTGTGGCTTGTCCACATCTTTGACGCCAGCGCCGCAATCTCTCTCGCGTCTGTTAAAACTGCTTCTCTGTACTGCATTTTCATTGTTACAACCCCTTTACCCGAAACAAGAGCATTTATGATACTTTCAATGCGTTATGATTTCAATGACAGGATCGTCAAAAGCCTTTACTCTCACCCTGCCGCCGATCGGGAATGTGATCATTGGGAAAACGTGTCCGAAATCCGAACCATAGATGACAGGGATATCCTTCGGCAGCTTTTCGTCTATGATGCTTTTGATAACGTCTGCGCTCATTTTGCAGTTGTCATCAAATCTGCCGAACACAACGCCCTTGATTTTGTCCGTTCCGAATGCCTGCAAAAGCGATTGGAAATTGCGGTCAAATTCATATACGAAATAATCCCCCGTGATATTGTCATCCTCGAGGAACAGCACAGCGTCGTCAGTCTGCGGCATAAACTGTGTTCCCTGAAGCAGATTGAGCGTGCAGAGATTGCCGCCGATGATCGTTCCCTCACAGGTGCCCTGTTGAATTACCGTGTATCCCTTCGCGGTTTGCGAAGGTTTTATCGTGAGAATTTCATCATTCATCACGCAGTCAAAGAAAGCCTTTTGCGTGTATCCCACTTCCATATCAAAGCCGAAGGTACTGAAATGCGCGCCGTGATAGGTAACAAGCCCCGTTTTTACGTAAACAGCGTGCAGCATAGCGGTGATATCCGAATATCCGCAGAAAATTTTCGGGTGCTGCCTGATAATATCGTAATTAATGTGTTCCAATATCTGATTGACATTGAAGCCGCCGATCGCCGTCAATATCGCTTTCACGTTGTCGTCAAGAAACGCCTCGTGAATATCATCTACTCTGGATTGAATGCTTGAAGATTGCCATTCATCCATCTCTCGGCTGTGCTTTGAAAAACTCACCTTGAAGCCTTGACTTTCAAGATAAGCCAACGCCTTTTCGCTCTTCTCCGCCCACACACAAGCTAAGCTGCGCGACGGCGCGATGACTCTGATTTCATCGCCTTGTTTTATTTTTGGAGCGATCATTTTTATTACCCCTTCCTCAAAATATCCGAACCTCTTTAATAGTTTTCGTTTTCATCAATATTTTACCACTAATTCATTTGGAGCGCAAGGCAAACCAAATCAATTCCCGGTCACCGCCAGCAAGTGACACGACAAGCCGATAATTTCCTCGTTTGTATCAAGCAGGCGAACGGTGTTCATTAGGGCGTTCCGCGAGGCTTCGTTTTTCCATAATTCGTCGATATCGCGGGCAAGCCAAGCGCCGCCCATGACGCCGTGAACAACCGAATCGGGAAAACCGCCTGCAGACAGCTCTGCTCTTAACGCCTTTGCCGTGTGAAAATGCGCGCTGCCGATACCCGCATATACCTCGCGGTTGGGATTGACGTGACAGCCGTCGTTCAGCTCGCGCTCCACCATAGCCAAAAACTTCGGGTCTTCCAAACAGTTTTCTCCTTCTTTTGGCGCGTAGACTGTGATGTTGTAAAGCAGCACGGAAAACGGAGTCAGCGCCGTCGTGAAAAGCACGCCGCCTTTTTTGAGCAGTCTGCGGCTTTCATTGACCGCCTTGATCCGCTCGTCATAGTCGGTAATGTGATAGAGCGGTCCCATCATAAGCACCGCGTCCGCGCTGTTGTCTGCCCTCGGGACATTTCGCGCGTCGCAGACCTCGCTTGACGCTAACTTGCAATCGGGGTATTCCTCTGCAAGCTCCGCGCTCATTCTGATATTGGTTTCCGATAAATCAAACAGATGCACCTCATAGCAGAGATGAGCCAGCCACCACGAGTATTCTCCGTAAGCGCCGCCGATGTCATAAATCACTGCGGGCGGCTTGGGAAGGTTTTCGAGGATTATTTCTTTCGTGCGTTCAAATTCGATCAAGCCGATGTTCTCTCTTAAACGGTGATATTCGCGTCCGGCTGCGTAATATGCCGGAACAGATTTGTCTATTGCTTTCATAGTCTTCTCCTTTTTGATGATTTGATAATTGTTGTTCGGATTCTTCATTTTGATGATAAGCGGACTGTTCGGACATATTTACGCCTCCTTTACGAAAATAAAAAACGGTCAGAAGCTATACAAGCCACTGACCGTTTGCCGTTAAATCAAAAAATTACGCGCACGACAAACTGAGCCAATCGCCTGCTTTGACAATTGACTGATGCTGATTCATTCTGTTGAATACAAAATACAACATAGCTGCGTTCCTCCGTAATTTGCTGCCTATTATAACATCTGCACTTTTGGTTGTCAAGGTACAAAATATATTTCGATCGCGTTTGTTTATTTAAATCCGACGTTATGATACACTTTCCGTTTCCGATGTCTTCTTTGACGTGCTTAACGGTTTTATATCCACTATTCAGGCGTGATATCGCCAAGCTTGACGATCCTGCCTGTTTGATAATTGACCATAATTTCAATATCCTTGTACGTTTCGGGCATCAGCTGCACCATCAGCTCGCGGCAGGCGCCGCACGGTGCGCCGTTTGAGCCGTCATCCTTATAATGATATCGCGAAGAGTTGAAAGAGCTTTTTCGGGTTATCTTTGATTAGTGTCGCAAATTATGAACAAACCTGTTGCTTGGTTTTTACTATACACTATGTGTATAGTAAAAAGTGTGTCTGCTATAGGCTAATACGGATATGTTCGCTGCCAACCCGTCGAAACGGGTTGGCACTCAGAAATCGCGACAAAGGCTCGACACCGCGCAAACGCCCTCAGTCGGGTACTCACCCTACTTTCCTCAACAAATCGCACACAGGGCGATACGCGGCGAAACACGCTTAAAAAACCATTACGTTGAATAAACCGCAAAAGAGTTGTAGCCCAATTTTTCAGGGCTGCGAATTTAATTATTCTTCGGTGCGCAGTGCTTCTACCATCAGCTTTATTCCCAATCGAAAACCGTTAATAAAGCCTTCGCATTCATTCAGACAATTCAGCTCTGTCACAGCATCTTTGAATTTTCCAAACAGCTCGATCTCGCTTTCGTTCATGGTTGATTTGAGCGCTGCGTCATGCCTCAGAATCAGCTTCGCGAGCCTGTCGCTTTCGCTGTCCTGTTTGATGTCACGTTCAAATGGGTGGATGTTTCCGTAAAATAGTTCTCTGATCGTATCCATACCGATACCTCCTTTTAGCACAACAGGATACCACAGTTTTTTGAAAAGTCCAGACGAAATCGGGAACTTTTTTAGATCTCAAAATCATCCGTTATTCCGTGCAGGTTTTTCAGCTCGCGCCTGACGTAATACTTTTCTGTCACAGTCGAGGTTGTATGCCCCAACAGGTCTGCAACCTGCTTTACTGTCAGCGTTTTGAGATTGCCGTTTTCATCCTCAATGCCGTTGATCAGCCGCGTGGCGAAGGTATGACGCAGGCTGTGCAGACCCTTGTGAGGGATTCCGGAGAAATCGAGCAGTGTGTACCGCCTTGAGCGGAACGTGGACGGTCTTGTGAAGTCTCCTGCTTGATTTGGAATCAGCGGACTGTCTGCGCTGAAATATCGCTCTGCTCGCAATATTCGAATCATCTCTATTGCCGTGCTGTTGAGTGGGATCGTGCGCTTTGAAGCGGCTGTTTTCAGACCGCCGACAATCAGCTCGTTTCCGCGCACAGCACCGTCGCTGTCACGTTTGCTAACTTCCTTTACTGCGCGGACAACGAGCATCTCTCTATTATCCAAATCAATGTCGCTATTGATCAAACCGAGGACTTCTCCCGTTCTCAATCCCGTGTTGAGCATCAGCAGATACGCTGCCGCTTGTTGATGTTTCATTGCACCTTTCCTGTTCCGTGTAAATACCGTTTCTCTCAAACGCTGTATTTCTTCGTTGGTCAAGACCGTGACCGCATCACTCTGCGCAATGTTTCCCTTACCCTGCGCCGCGAGGAAATTTGCTTTTTTGATAATCCGGACATATGCCATCGGATTTTTTGAGATGTATTCTTCGTAACAGAGATAGCGGAAATATTCATTGAGCAGGCTATAGATGTGCTTGACGGTCGAATGAGCATATCCCTCATTCATCATTTGCGTCAAAATCCCATTCAAGTCCGCGGAGTTGATATCCGATATGAGCAAATCGCCGATTCTCGGGTAGATATAACGCTTTGCGCAGTCTTCTTTTCTGTCGTAAGTCGCTCTCTCAACCGTGCCGAACTGAAACACCTCCAGCCACTTCTGCATACTTTTTCTCAGCGGCTTATTCGCTTCATCCGCTTCGGCGACCTCTTTTTTGAAAGCCTCGATGTAATCCGCGATCTTTTTCAGAACGGCTTTCTTAGTCGGCGCGCAGAAACATTTTCTTCTGTACACACCCTGCTCGTCGTGATAACTCACCATACCGCCCCAGCGACTGTCGCTGCGCTTATAAACTGTTCCTTTGTTCAGAAGCTTTTTCAGTGCCAACGGACGCCCCTCCTGTCAAGCCGAACAGTATCCTCCGCTTTTGGGGAAATATCCAGACTTTTTCGGAAGGTTTTTTCTTTGATTCTGCGTCGCATTTTCTG
The DNA here is from genome assembly GCA_900100595.1 of Ruminococcaceae bacterium P7. Lineage (GTDB taxonomy): Bacteria > Bacillota > Clostridia > Oscillospirales > Acutalibacteraceae > Ruminococcoides. The sequence goes on along the minus strand of FMUA01000019.1, from coordinate 39,482 downwards.
AGCGTTTTCGCAGAAAAGAAACTCTTGACAAACCTCCGAAACAGAGTAAAATGGGAGGCAAAGCAAGGGTTGAGATTGACGCTATGTTATGTATTGACTACTTTTTGGAGGATATTTCGTAATGAGCATGACAACTATGGAATTCAGTATACCGACAGATATTTATGAACAGGCAAAGGACATCTGCGCGAGCTGCGGATTGACCTTGGAAGAAGCGTGCGTAAAATTTCTTGAAGCCACTGTTGCCTGCAGAGATTTGCCGTTTCCATATACACAACAGGATATCGAAGAAGCTAAGAGCTTAGGAGTTAAAATGATATGATTTTTGTAACAGGCGATTGCCACAGTGAGTTCCAAAAACTTTCAACCGCTGCTTTTCCTGAGCAGCGCGAGATGACGAAAGACGATATCGTTATCATTTGCGGTGATTTCGGGGCGGTTTGGAACGCTGACGGTATCAGCAATTCGGAAGCGTACTGGCTAAACTGGCTTGATGAAAAGCCATTTACGACCGTCTTTGTCGACGGCAATCACGAGAATTTCGACCGTCTGAACAGTGAGTTTGAGATCGTCGATTTCCACGGCGGAAAAGCGCATAAAATCAACGACAGCGTCTACCACCTTATGCGAGGAGAAATCTTCGATTTTGAAGGAAAGAAATTCCTTGCCTTCGGCGGCGCAAGGTCACATGATATCGACGACGGTATTCTCTCCTGGGAGGATTTTGACACGCAGGAGGAATTCAAAGAAATCGTCCGCAAGTGGAAAAAGCAGCGCAAGGTTTTCCGAATCAACCATATCTCTTGGTGGGCTGAGGAGCTGCCTTCTGATGAGGAAATCCAAAACGCGGAAAATAATCTTGCGAAGGTTAATTTTGAGGTGGATTATGTCATCTCACACTGCGCACCGCAGTCGATTGTTTCATGGCTCATGGGCGGTTATACGCAACCAGATAAACTAACCATGTATTTCGAGGACTTGGCGCAGCGTTTGAAATTCAAAAACTGGTTTTTCGGTCACTACCACGATGACAGTAAAATAATGGGCAAGTACATTTTGCTCTACGATCAGATTGTAAGGATTATTTGAAATAAAATCAGCAGCCCTGTTTCAAGAGCTGCTTTTTGTATTCTTATATTCTATTTACCAATCGTCGTCATCATCCCATGATGAACTGAAGCTGTTATGATTGTCGTCATCCCATGAAGAATGAAAGCCATACTTGCCGCGGTATTCCTCCATAATCGGTTCGAGCGTTTCCTTGATCGCCTCACAATCCGAGAGCAAATCATCCGCAACGAATTCGGGGATAGCTTTTGTTTCCCTTAAGAGCTCGATGTAATATCTGACAGAGCCTGTTTTCTGATACGCATGGCGAAATTCTTCTACCGCCTTGCGCTCGGTTTTGGCTTTTTGCGCTTCGGTGATATACAGCTCCAAATACAACGCCAATTCGTTCAACACGTCGGTCAAAACCTGATTGACAGTATCGTTCGGCAAATGTATTTTCAACTGTCTGACTTTGAAAACCAACTGCAAAGGCAGCTCGGAAAAAGCTACTAAATCTGCCATGTTTACCCCTTCTTTCGATACGCCCACGATTTGCCATTTCGGAAGCGGATGATCATCCCTTTTTCAGCCATGCCGTTCAACACACGGTTGGCGGTGGCTGCGGAGACGGACAGCAGCTTGCGGACGTCGTTGTTGGCGATTTCTCCATGCTTCGAGAGATAGTCGAGGATCGCCTGCTCTCGGGTTTCGGCTTTCGGCTTTACTTCTGAAGGTTGAGCGGTAACTTCTAAAAGTGCATCCTTGATTGCCGACAGCATAAACTCGATGAAGCAGGTGGAATCGGCGGCGTTATTCGCGTTGTTGATTGCCTGATAATACTCACTCTGACGGTCGTGGATGATCGACTCCACCGGCACCCACGCAAAGAGCGGATGCCACTTTGAAAGCAACAGCGTGTGCCATAGCATGCCGATACGTCCGTTGCCGTCGGAAAAGGGATGTATCAGCTCAAACTCATAGTGAAACACGCAGCTCTTGATCAGCAGAGGGGTTTCGTCATTCTCTGTCCAGTCCAGCAATTCTTCAACCAACTGCGGAACATAGGCGGGCAAGGTGCCGAAATGCAAGATATTGCCCTGAGAATCCACCACACCGACCGGTCGTGAACGGAACTCTCCCGCATCGTCGCGCAGACCTCTTACCATAACGGCGTGTGCTGTCAGCAGGTCGTCTATCGAATACGGATTCAGCTCATCAAGCCTATCATATATCTCAAAGGCGTTCTGCACCTCCGCGATGTCCTTCGGCGGCGCCAATACACGCTTGCCCGACACAACTGCCGTAACCTGCTCCAAGCTCAGCGTGTTCTGCTCGATCGCAAGCGAGGAATAAATGGTCTTGATGCGGTTGCTTCTTCTCAACTGCGGCGAACGCGCGGCTTCCGTCAGCGTTGCCATCGAACCGACCAGCTCGGATATTTCAGCCGTCAACCGAAGTATTCTCGTATTGATTTGAAACGGATATTTCTGCATAGCCATCCCTCCGCTATCAGTATATCACTTCATCTCTCAAAAATCAATTCATCTCTCATTTTTGCTTTAAAAAATGAGAGATGAAACAGAAACCGTCTTTTGTTTTGACTTGACTATTCAACGTAGATTGAGTACAATAAATCAAAAGAGGAGGTCGCTTTCTATGACCGCAACAGAAATTGCTAAACGCAAACGCGCGGAAAAGACCGCATACGCTATTAACAGCATCGAGGGCGTTCCTGTATCAGAAGAAACGAAGCACCTGTCCTCACAATGGGTTAACGGCGAATTGACGATAGAACAGGTTAAAGCTGAACTTGCTAAGAAATATAAGGCGAAAGCAACATGAAAAATGAAGAAAAACGCCTGGGAGCTGTCAAGATTGCAAAGGCGATTAACAGCATTGAAGGCGTTCCGACTCCCGATGAAACAAATGAAATTATCTGCCAATGGATTGACGGCAAAATATCCGACGATCAATTAACTGACGTTTTGCTTTCTTTATGCAAACGGATTATATATGAGCAAAACGAAGAACTACAATCCAACTCCGCATGAGTATGTAGAGGGAGAATAACCGTTATGAGCAGATTTTCCAAACACTGTTTGGAAAATCTACGGACATAATGTATTGTGACGCGAGGAAATTTGCATGACAAAACAAGAAGTAAAACGATTCTTAAAAGCACACCGCAACCAGGAATATTCTGCGGCAAAGTTTGAATACTCAATGTATTTATACAAAGACATCGAAGAAAAAATGAATGAATTTGTGGCAAAAACGGTTCCCGGAAAAGAACCGGAAAAAGCAGCAAATTTGCAAATGATAGCAGAAGCAAAAACGGCTGAGGATATTGTAAAGCTCATGCGAAAAGAGGCACTTATAGGAAACAGATTTGAATTAGTACAAAAGGCACTTGAAACGGAAGAAGAGACGCTTCCCCTCATACAAAAACGAGCGCTAACAAACAGACAGGATGTTTTTATTGAAAACACAGTCAAGTTTTTCCTGCACTGCAAAACCAATTGCTGTGACTGGATATTAGATAATTATCAGCTTTTCAAAAGCGAATATTTGAAATCTATGCTTTGTTTGGTATTAGGCTTTCGCGGAAATGTCAGCATGATAGAGTTTTTGATAAAAGAAGCGGAAAGGCTTGAACGCGAGTATCCGAAGGAATCCTATGATCAAGGTCCCACGTTAGCCGTTCAAGAACTATCCGTCAGATTTTTGAACTGAGTTTTTGAAATCGCTTATCTTTGATTAGGCGTCGCAGATTTTGATTTCTATGATCAGCGTTTTTAAAACTCAGAGCAACACCTTTGCCCTGTATTCGCCATATTTCTTTTTAAGAATAACCAATAGCATCAAAATAGCATCAATAATATTTTGCAGGGGCAAAAATGGCTTGAAATCGGCATATCTATGCGCTTTTTTTGCTTTCTACATTGGCTCCAAAACCGCGTGCCGAGGGTTCAAGTCCTTCTGCCCCTGCCAAACCTAAAAGTTCGAGAAACGGCTTGAACAAGCCATTTTTCGGACTTTTCTTCTTGTTTATCTCTCCTGAAAATCTCACGGCGCGCGGTCTAAAAACGCCTTTTTGATGCTTTAAATGAGCAGCAAAAGTGCATCCGGCGGCAACAAATCCAACGTTTCCGTCCGGTATAGCATCAAAAGAGCAGCATTTTTTGTAGGCTAGCAACGAAATTACACGCAGTTTTCTCAAAAAAATTCACTTCGGAACACCCTCGTAGGTGCTGCGGAGTTTTGCGTTATCTTTGTTTAGCGTCGCAGTTTTTGAGAACCCGATACCTTCTTGCGTTCTTGTTTTCCTCTTTTGTTAATTGGTATGTTTTTCCGATAAATTCCATTAACGCATACACGATATTTTTCTCCACTTCACTCTTCCTAGTACTGTTGATTTTTTATGTTATCTTTGTTTACGACGGTGCAGATTTCGTATCAAAAACAACTCAAAAAGCACAAATACCCATTTGCTTTTTGCAACTCAATTTCAATATTTATCATTTATGAAACATTAGAATAATACAGTTTTCAAAACACTTTTGTAATTGATTTTTTTCGTTTATAATGATACAATATAATGGAAAAAAACATTAACAGGTGAAGCTTATGTTCTACAAAATGATAGAGAAGAAGTGTCGGGAATGGTATAGCTCGTCTGACTGTACTGTAAAAGATATTATTCAATACATTATCACCACAGGCGAAATGCGTGACGCACAGATTGAAGCTATTAAGATATATCTATTTCTGAAAATAGCGCATAATTGTCAGCCGTTAAACAGACTGTTTATCAAAGGTGCTTTTAATTCTATAAATCTTAATGATTTGGCTCTTTCGGTTTCTACAAGAGAGTATTTAGGGAATAATCCTGCGGCGGCAGCCTTATATGAATACGCGACCTTGAAGAATGATAGAGACGAACAGGTTTCTCAAAAAATCGAAAAGCAAATAATTAATGATCCATCATCTATCAAATATGATGAATTTTTTGATAAGGTGTTTTACAATGTAAACTACACAGACTATCTGTTCAGCTTGCCGATGGGCGCAGGCAAAACCTATTTGATGGCAGCATTTATTTACCTCGATTTGTATTTTGCTATGAACGAGCCAAATAATAAAGCGTTTGCCCATAACTTTATCATATTTGCACCTTCAGGCTTGAAAAGCTCTGTTATCCCCAGCTTGAAAACGATTCAAAAATTCAATCCTGCTTGGATTCTTCCCGAACCAGCAGCGAGTGAAATAAAGCGAATGATCTCGTTTGAAGTGTTAGACCAAAACAAAACGGCAAACAAATCCAATAAAACAAAGAATCCCAATGTTCAGAAGATTGCGAATCATCAGCCATTATCAGAGCTATTCGGTCTTGTTGCTGTTACCAATGCGGAAAAGGTGATTCTTGATCGGATAAAAGAGAAAAAAGGTCAGGTCAGTTTGTTTGAGGAAAGCAATGATGACAAAGATCGTCAAGCCAACGAGCTTCGCAATTTAATCGGAAAACTCCCTTCTTTGTCAATTTTTATTGATGAGGTTCACCACGCCGTAAGCGACGATATAAAACTGCGTGCGGTTGTTACCAAGTGGGCGAACAACTATACAATCAACTCAGTTATCGGTTTTTCCGGTACACCGTATTTAGCAAAAGCGGAAAAAACTGACGTTACGCCAAAACTCAAAATAGCCATTACGGAAATCTCCAATATTGTTTATTACTACTCTCTGATTGATGGTATCGGTAACTTTTTGAAACGTCCTACTGTCAAGATAGTGGATAACGCTACCAGCGCCGATATTATCAGCCGAGGAATCAGAGCTTTTCTTGATACATACAAAGATACTGTCTATAAGGACGGTACAGTTGCCAAACTTGGTATTTACTGCGGTACAATAGAAAAGTTAGAGGAAGTTGTTTATCCGTTAGCTTCTGAAATAGTTTCAGAATACGGAATCAATACAAGTTCCATTTTGAAATTTCATAAGGGCAACAATCAGTATTCCGTGCCTGCTGATAGCCAGCTTCTATTTGATACGCTTGACAGCGCCATATCTAATATCCGCATTGTTCTTCTTGTACAAATCGGCAAAGAAGGTTGGGATTGTAGAAGCCTGACGGGAATAATCCTTTCACAAGAAGGAGATTGTCCTACCAATATGGTATTACAAACATCTTGTCGCTGCTTGCGACAGGTATCTAAAGGTGCGCCTGAAACAGCGTTGATATATTTGAATGCTGATAATGCAGAAAAGCTCAATATGCAGTTAGAACAACAGCACCACATTACTATTCAAGAGTTTCAAGGCGCAAACAATGATAAAACAAAACTTAATCGCTATGACCGAACAGGTTATCTTAAACTTCCCAAAATAGATTTCTATCAGCTGAAAATCAACTACGATACCCTCGTTATAGAAGGACCAAACCCTGCTGTGTCTATCCCTGTTTCTGTCAGCGGAACGGAGAATAAGAAATCTACTGAAAAGACAACAGATTTTGAAATGGACGATATGAGGGCAATCGTGACTGTGGATGATGAAGAACACGGTTGTGAATATATAACCTTTAATTCGTGGGTTTACGATATTATGAGACAAGGATTCGGTTCACCTACTATCGCGGAATTGAAACAATATGAAGATTTGCTTCGCGCAGTATTTGATACCATCACTTTTGAAAAGGACGGCAGTCGATATTTCAGCTCTAAGTATTATCATACAGAGGTTGAAGCAAATATCCGCAAAGCGTTCTATGCAAAGCGTGATTTCAGCACGGTTGAAGAAGTTATACCCGAAAAAGCCTCGCTGTTGAATATTGCGAATTTCAAATCAGAAATATTTACTGATGACACATCAAATTATTATCCTTCGCAAAATGTAGTTGAAAACATAGTGCTTGACGATAAAGGTAAATTTAAGGGTAACGCCAAAGTTCAGCAGACTATTGCTACACTCGAAGAAATAGGTCAACACGAAATGGCTGAAAAGCTTCGCAAAGAGAATTCATCACACCCACGGAAAAATCATTCGTTCCATTATCTTCCGTATAAAACAGACAGTAGGTTTGAACAGATATTTCTTAAAGAAGTGTTGATGAAAGACGAGATTGATAATCTCGGTTTAGAGGTCTACTATAACGGCGATAAGGTACTGACTGAATTCAAGATCAAGTGCTATAAGAAATCCGGCGGAAAATGGAACTATATCGGCAGGTACACACCTGACTTTCTGATAATCCAACGGAAAGGCGGCGCTATTCATAAAGCTATAATCGTAGAAACAAAAGGTCAGATTTACGCAAATGACCCTGCTTTCAATGATAAGCGCAGCTTTATGGAAACCGAGTTTATTAAGCAGAATAATTCAGCTTTCGGTTATGAGCGTTTTGATTATCTGTATTTGGAGGATTCAATGCTGGATTCGGATAGAATTGAGTTGACGCATAAGAAAATTAGAGATTTTTTTGTGCAATGATAAGGAGCAAATATGCCATTGGATACAAGCGGGGTATATGTGGGAACGGTTGATGATCAGCCATATGAATGGGAAACAACATATTATTTGGATTTTCAAATATTCAGTTCACTAAAATCAATTGAAAAGCTATTCAATCGACCTGCTGATATTGATGAATTAAAGCAACAAGCACAGTATTATCATTATTATTTAGACCATTTATTCTATTCAATCAGGCAAATAAGCAGTCGTTTTGTGATAAATGGAAAAGATAATGATAATGATAATATGAAGAAAAGAAAAGAGCAGAATAGAACAAATTATCAATTTAGCGACAGCGCTTTTCCTGTTTTATCTTCAAAACAAGCAGGAAACACAATTGAACATCTTGATGAACACAATGCTAAGGTAATAATAAAAAACAGGGGTGTTGGCGGCTTTAACTTTATAGACAAAACCTCTAATCAAAAGTTGATCTCAGCATTAACGGAAAGAAGAAACCAGCATCCGTATATACTTGATTTAATTAATTGCAAAGTATATATCCAACGAAACGAAAAAGAAATATCGATTGACTTAAAATCATTACAAAAGGAACTCACTTTATTACAGAAAAATGTAAGTTCATTTCAAGAATATTTACAGGATTTTATATAAGGATGTTTAGATTATGAAACGTGATATGGATTTAGTAAGGACAATATTGTTTTATATTGAAAGTAAATACCAACCGGGGTCGGGTTTGATTGCGGTAAGCATGGATGGTTATGACAACAATGTGATTTACGAGCATTGCAAACTTATTTCTCAAGCCGGATTAATACAGAAATTTGAAGATTGTTCTACAATGAGTAATTGTGGTTGTATGGTTGGCAATCTGACTAACGCAGGATATGACTATTTAGACAAGATACGCGATAATACGTTTTGGAAAAGAACCAAGAAAATAATTAAGGAAAAAGGGTTACCAATGATAATTGACACTATTAAAACTGTTTCTACAACGGTTATATCAGCGGCAACCGAAGGGGCTGTAACAGCATATCTTAATAACGGAGGACAACCGTAAATGACAATAATGATTCGTGAAGCAGATGATATTTATTTTTCAAGAACCAGAGAATATTTTAAGGAAGTTCTTAGTTCCTATGCTAATGGCAATTATCGATCTGCTATAGTTATGCTATATTCGATAGCCATTTGTGATATCCTTTATAAACTGGAAGAGTTAAGGGATATGTATAATGATGGTAATGCTAAAAATATTCTTAAAGAAGTAGAAGCCATTAGAAAAGATAATACACAGTATTCAAAATCAGCTTGGGAAAAAGAATTGATTGATAAAGTTCGCGATAGAACTAATCTTCTTGACATAGAAGCATACACCCACTTGAATCATTTATATGATTATCGTAATTTTTCGGCTCATCCTGCGTTAAATGATGACTATGAGTTGCTTTCACCTTCATCTGAAAGTGTTATTGCGTGTATTAAAAACACGCTTAAAGATATTTTAGTAAAACCACCAATTTTCTTAAAAGAAGTATTTGCGTTGCTCACGGATGATCTCGATGGCAAAATCGATTTATATAAAAATAACCGTAAAGAATTGGAGACATATTTAAACAATAGATACTACAATAGAATGCCGCAGAGTATGAAAATAAAGACCTTTAAGAAACTGTGGAAATTCTGTTTTAAGTTAGCTGATGATGAAAATTGTAAAAAGAATCGCTTAATTAATCGGTACGCGTTAGAAATACTTGTAAACGATTCCACGTTGAATTCATTAATAGAAACGGAAATCAAGCAAAATGAATCATACTATACAGTGGATTTTGATGAAGATTGTATTCAACAATTGATAATATTTTTATCAAAGAATCCATATATTTTCAAGTGTTTAGGTGAGGATTGCAAAATTAAAATAAACAATCAAATTGATAAAGATGGCACCAATAGAGCTATTTCTTGGTTTAAATATGATAGTCTCCAACAACACATTGCTGATTTAATTGAACACAAATCCAATATATATTCAAAAGCTATTCCGTATATAAAAAAGCATTACGAAGCGAATGGCGAATTAGCAGCATTAATTGACCTTTTTATAGTTCTATATGGTAACAGCTGTTCATTTAATATGGCGGATAGCAGATTCGATAATATGATAGAACCGGTTTTATCCCAAATGACTCACGATCAAATTATTCGCCTAATCGAAGTTTCAAACACGAACAATCAAATCTATAATCGAGGTTATAGTTATAGCGCCAATACAAAAATTGTAAAAAATACAATTAGCGTTTTAGGTAGTGATTTTGATTTTTCAAAATATTCTCGATTTAAGTTTGATGAATCGGTTCTTGAGGATTCTTCGGAGCAAGATGATGTAGATGATGATTTACCGATTTAAGATATGTAAAAGCGGAGGATGAGTTAAGTGCCTATTAAATATGTGCCTTTTGTGCCCGAGCCGATTGAAGGACAGGCTGTTTTGAATTTTAACAGAGTATTGAAATATAAGGGCGTTGATGATACATCAATGACCTTGCAACGCGGTATGCCGTTGTACGAGGTTGAAAAGCTGGAATCTGTCGGCGACAACACGGAAAATAACATGGTTTTTCGCGGAGAGTGCATTACCACTTGTGCTTATTTGAAAGAACACAATATTCAGGTCGATCTTGTTTACATTGACCCGCCTTTTGCCAGCGGCGCAGACTACGCCAAAAAGATTTATTTGCGTCGCAATCCCAAAGTTGCCGAGGCTATCGCTCAAGCAGAACAGGAGATAGATTCCGAGGAACTCCGTGCCTTTGAAGAAAAGATGTACGGTGACGTTTGGAATAAGGAAAAGTATCTCAACTGGATGTATGAAAATCTTTTGGCAATCAAATCCATTATGAGCGAAACAGCGTCTATTTATGTTCATCTTGATTGGCATATTGTTCATTATATGAAGGTGCTGATGGATGAAATATTTGGAGAGGATAACTTTAGAAACGATATTATTTGGCATTATTCTGGATGGAACAAAAAGTTAAAAGTGAGTTTTGAGAAAAGGCATGACACCATTCTTTACTACTGCCAAGATGATGAAGGTACAAGTTTTAATTCGTTTTTTGAACAGTGGGAATCAGAAGAAGAATATATTAAGAAAAGAAAGCAAAAGCCACTAACCGACGAAAACGGAAGAAGATATGTTCTTTCTGATGCTGGAAATGGGAAAAGAGTAAAAAGATATCTTGATGAAGCGATAAAAGATGGTGTTGTTGTTGATGATGTTTGGGATATAGATAAAATCAACAATTCGGCAAAAGAGTCATTAGATTATTCAACTCAAAAACCAGAAGTTCTTCTTGAACGAATCATTAAGGCATCTTCAAACGAAAACATGGTAGTTGCTGATTTCTTTGGTGGTAGCGGTGTAACTGCTGCCGTTGCAAGCAAGCTCAACAGGAGATTTATTACTTGTGACATTGGCTTGAATTCCATTCAAACTATGCGCGACAGATTATCGGCTGACGGTGCTTCGTTTGATGTATATGAAATCAAAGACGGCGTACAACTCTATCGTAATCCTGTCCAGACCATGGACAAGATAAAGTCCCTGATTCCGGGATTAAAGAATGAGGACGCACTAGATTCATTCTGGGAGGGGACGATAACCGATACAAAGAATGGTACAATCCCTGTCTATATTCCTAACCTGATGGACAGCACTTCAAAGCTGCTTGATAAAGTCACCATGCAGCGCATTATCCACGAAGCGATACCGGACCTTCCACCAAACACAAAGAAAGTCATCGTCTACTATGTTGACATAACAAGCGAGGAAGAAATCAAGCAGTTTATTGACGAAGATGATAGCACTATTGTTGAAATTGAATTGAGAGATTTAAAAACGATTTTGGATGATGTTGTTATTGAGGATTACGCCGAGTTCAGCGTTGCAGAAACAAGCGACGATTTGATAAATAAATACGTTGTCACAATCAACCGCTTTATGAGCGACAGAGTGACCGCCAAGATTCTTGAATATAACAACAAGTGTTCGCTGAATGACAAAAAGAAAACTTTCAAGCCGATTCAGATCAGTAACGAAGGTCTTGAAATGATTGAATATCTTAGCCTTGACTGCGAAAGCAACGAGGGCGAGTGGCATTCTTCCTCCGAGATAAAGATAGACAAAAACAGCTTTGTTATCCTCAACGGCGAAAAAACAAAATCCTTCTGGGACGGCTCCATCAAATCCGAGAAAAAACCGCTTCGCCTGAAAATCCGCAACATATGCGGAGACGAAACGGTGTGGAGTATCGAATAGGAGGTTGTATGAACTTTATTGATTATAGAGAGAAATTAGGGATTGGATTTAATGATGAAGAAAAATTCAAGTATTTAAAAACAATCATATTTAATGTCATTACTCCCGATAGCGGGTACGATACGTACTTTTTTATGAGTGCAAGAGAATACTTTGATTTTTGCAATCTAACAGGTTCTGAACTTCATTCAAACCTATTAGGTGATTCATATCGCTCACATAGCACAGAAAGATTCTCGGATTGCGTCAATATATTAAGAGATCACTCTTATGTTTTTTCTGACTTCTTACTATACTATGTTTCATTGGCAAACAGTCTTCCTGCCAAAAACGGAAATAGATGCGACAGAGTTTTTATGAGAAACTTGCTGACTGGAAAATTGGAAGAGTCTCGAATACCATATGAAGTAATGAAAGTTGATGATGAATTTTTCGTCTTTCCTAAAGGAGCAAAAGAGCTTGATGACGCGTTGGTATCAGAACCGTTAGAATGGTTAAAAGATTATCCGCAAGCCAGAAAAACGTTTTGCATTGCTTTGAAACAATACGCTGACGGTCAGTATATTCGTGACACAGCGGATAATTTCAGAAAGGCGTTAGAGACTTTTTTACAAGAGTATTTGGGAAATGGAAAGAATCTCGAAACGAATAAAGCAAAACTCTGTAACCAGTTGGGTCAAAATGGTGTTAATCCCGAATTCTGTGGCTTGTTACAAACATTACTTAATACATACAAAAATATAAATGATAAGTATGTTAAGCACAATGATGCAATAGATGAAAAGCTTTTAGAATTTATCATGTATCAAACAGGAGTATTTATCAGAATGATTATATCGGTAAAATGAGGGCTTTCAATGAAAAAGTTTTTCAGAGAATATTTCAGCGTCCCAGTAGTGATATATCTTGTTATTTTTTTGGTGTGTGCTTTTCTGCTAATACCCAAGGTCAGTGGACGCGGCGATAAAGGAACTGAAATTTTAGCAAATATTAGTTACAGTCTGTTAGCTTCAAATATTGCGGGTATTCTTTTTGACTTTGGCAATAATATTACAAACGAAAAGAAAATGAATAAGCAGTATAGATCCATAACAAATTCTCATAGTCAGTTACTTAATGATATTATCATCATTATTGATGATGTGTGTACAAAACTAAATATTGATAACGATCTTTTATCATTCGATCAACAACTTGCTGCTGTCTTGCTTTATGGAGATAGAAAAGATGATATTAACTCAGAAACCTATTTGGACTCAACAGAAGATATATTGCACTGGCTGAATTTATTAAAAAACGGTTCTGAAAAAATCATAATACTATCTTATATTCAAAATAATTCAAATTTCAACGAAGCGCAAAGGCTGCGCCTACGTTTACTTTCATCATTAGCAGACGAAACCATTCAACAATTTAGCAAACACACTTTAGAAAGCCATAAAACAACATACACTTTGATCAATGATAGAATCATGCGTATCTTGTTAAAACAATATCCGGATCAAAAATCTCTTTTCGAATAAAGACTTATTATGCCGCCCATATTGAACGGGCGGCATATATTATTACTTAAACTCATCTGCGATGCTGTTGAGCATTTGATGCTCACCGGATAAATAACTAACTCCCGCTTACACGCTCATTATATTTTATCTCCTGTTCAGTTTCATCAAATAGCGGGCTGTCAAAGAATTGGCAGACGGTTATCTCCAAACCGTCGCAGATTTTCTTGACGAACATCACGCCTCCCTAAGCTATTTCAAACTAAACATCTTTCATTTTAAGCTCATTTGTACAGTAGTCCAATGCTATTTTTGTTCACACCACTGAAAAATTGTTGCAATGTTTTATCAAAAAAACTGAACAATTTGAGCACTGGGAGGAAAGTTCGCTTTGTTTCTTACAACTCAAACCCATCCGTAATCCCATTGAGCATTTTCATATCTCTCTTGACGTAGTAGAGTTCGGTGATTTCTGAGGTGGTGTGGCCGAGGAGGTCGGCTACTTGTTTGGGGGTGAGGGATTTGATGTTGCCGTTTTTGTCCCTGACTCCGTTGATCAATCGGGTTGCGAAGGTGTGGCGGAGACTGTGGAGACCTTTTGTTTCTATGCCGGCGGCGGTGAGGATCCTGTAGAAGCGTTTGCGGAAGTTGACCGGTCGGGTGACTTCTCCGTGCTCGTCAGGAATGAGTGGGCTGTCCTCGCCGAAGTAGAATTCTTTGCGGAGGTCTTTGATCATCTCTATTGCAGTATCGTTAAGTGGGACGTCGCGCTTGCTTGTTGCGCTCTTGAGTTTGCCGACGATCACCTCTCGCCCGCTCTTTTCGGTGACGCCTTCGCGTTTGGAAACCTCTTTTACGCCACGCTGAACATGCATGACACGGTTCTCTAAGTCGATGTCGGAGTTGAGTAAACCGAGGGCTTCACCTGTTCTCAATCCTGTGTTCAACATCAGAATATACGCTGCCGCCTGCTGATATTTTCTCTTGCCGTTGCCGAACACACTGAACGCTTCCGCCTTGAACTTTTCAATATCTTCCTCTGAAAAGACTGTGATGGTCTCCGTCGGAGGGAGATTTTCTTTCCCTTGGGCTGACATGAAGTTGGCTTTCTTGAGCATTTCCACGTTCGCCATCGGGTTTTTTGTGATGATTTCCTGCTGATAAAGGTACCGAAAATACTCGTTGAGAAGCGTGTAAACCTTCTTGACCGTCGTGTAAGCGTAGTCCTCGGTCATCCAATAGTTGAGCAGCTTTTTGATATCTGCGGCTGTGATATCACCGACGACCTTCTTGCCAAGTCGAGGATAGATCTGGTTTTTCGCTATCGACTCCGCTCTGTCGTAGGTCGTCCGTTCCACTGCCGGGAACTTGAAAACCTGTAACCAATTCTGTAAACTATCCTCTAAAGTTTTCAAAGACTCAACCGAATCGTTTTTATCTTCGTTAAACTCCACGATATACTTTTTCATTTTCTTGTTGACTTCCGCTTTCGTGGTGCCGGAAAAGCTCTTGCGTTTGCGTTCGCCGTGCTCGTCTTTGTACCAGACAACGCCGCACCAGCGACCGTCTGTGCGCTTAAATGCGCTGCCGTTTGTGAGTATTTCACGTTGTGACATGGCAGTTCACTCCCTTCTTTAGCTCAACAATATACCACAGGTTTTTGCAAATATCCAGACTTATTCTTTGTTGTACCAGCCCTTTGCGATATCGTCGAGCTTGATTTTACCGCGCGTTCTGCGGACATTATTGATGGCTTCACGCCGCATTTCATCCAGTTCATCATCAGTAAACTCATGCGTCTGTGCGATGTAACGCATCATCATTTCGAGCTGAACCGCGTATCGAAACAGACCTTTTGAGATCGCCTTCGCGTTGTTTTCCGAGACCGCTTCAATAGCTTTCGCGAGCTTTTCACTCATCACATCGCCGCCTGATTTGATGGCTTCGTCGGCGATCAGGTTCTCTGCTGCTTTCTCAAAAAACTCATTCCTTGAGTGTAGTCCGTTCTTTTTTATGTACGAATCCACCACCTGCATGGTTTTCTTATCAAGGTATAAACTTACCCTTTGTTTGTTTTCCGAATCCGTTTCAATCCCTCCCTAAACGCTGACACCAACAAGGTGATCAACCAAAAAACGCCTGTTTTTTCGATAGGTATGCGAAATCTGAAAAGAATAGCGTTATTTTTTACACCAAACCGAAAACAGGTGTCAACCTAAGAATCTTGCACAGGAAACCTCAAAAACGGCTTGCGGTCGGCGTTGCCGGCCGCTGTGAACCGCAGCGGCGCTCACAAAAGCGTCGCTGCTTTCTCCTGTTTGCCGCCCGATTTTGAGACCTGTTTCCGGCTTGTGCAATACTAACAATCGTTTGCTGCTATTTCTTTCTGCCGTAACGGTTAAGCTGGCGTCTGTGAAAGGCATCTACAGCCTGCTTGATCGGCAGCATTTTGTACATTAAGTTTCCGTTCCGGAGCGTTCCGTCGCGGTGTTCCACGACGGTGTGCTTCGTTTCGATCAGCTCTTTTTCCTCGAGCATCCGTACATATTTCATGACCGTGTTTTTGCTGCGTATTCCCACCGCTTTCCCGATGGTTTCAAAGGACGGATAACACTGAAATGTTTTCCTGTCCTCCATCCTCATCAGAAAGGCATAGACGGCGATTTCTCCCGTGGATAGATCCATATTGAAGATCTCGTTCGGCAGCATGAAATAGTTACCTTGCTTTGGCTGTGACAACATACTGTCACCGCCTGTTCGTTCACTCCCCTTTTACTTTGAAATGCTTTTGTTGATCCATTCGATAAATTTTTCTCTCGGAACCACTACTCTCGCTCCAATCTTCAGCGTTGGAAAACTTTTCACCTTCGCCAACACATACGCGCTCGATTTTGAGATCCCGAGTACCTCTGCCACGTCATGCACCGACAGCATCAGCGGCAGGTCGTCGTAGCTTCTGTACATGTAAGAACCCTCCGTGTTTTTTCCGAAAAGAAAAGCCCTGAGTCGTCAAGGCTATCCTGACTGCTCACGGCTGTTTAACAACTGATTCGGTTGTGCTTCTATGCCCCCTCACTACCTTAGGGTTTCTTCTGCTGTTTTCTTTTCAATTTTATTTTAACACAGGTCAAAACAAAAGTCAAGGAAAGTCAAAGCCGAAATTTATGACGGCTCTTGATATGGCATAGAGCAACTAAAAAGCCGCTATTCTTTGATTGGCGCCGCATTTTTTGAAATGTGCTCAAAAATTGGCGACACCGTGAGAATTGTCTTTGTCGTGTACTTACTCTATTTTTCGGAACAAATCGCACACAGGGCGAAATACGACGAAACAGAGGTGGTTTTTCTTATTGAATCAAACTGACTCCCAAAATTCGGGATTCACGTTGTTATCTTAGAATCTGGAAATATCCAAATGTATACCCTGCACTTTTGTCAAGGTGAACCTCAACTAACTGAGCAAAAAATCGAAAAAATTTGGGGTTCACTTTGACAATTAACGTTGCTTACACCTAAATTTTCTCAAAACCATTGTCCCATTTTCAGGACATTGCAATATAGCATTTGTATTTTCTTTAATCTTAGCAATATATAATTATGTTTATCTGATTGACAAACTGCTCAAAAACCGCCGACACTGCGAGAAACGCTCTATTCGGGTACTTACTCCATTTTCCGATAAAAACCGCGCACGGGGCGACACACGGCGAAAGAGGGCTGAAAACTACTTGCTGTTCACAAAAGAAATGCAGCCCTGCGCTCAGAGCTGCGTTTTCTTATTTTGACAACAATGATTCTGCTGTCAGGCGAGCGCCTAATTTGAAGCCGTTGATGAAGCAAGTGCATTCATTCAGACAGCTCAGTTCCGTCCATGCGTCCTTCAGCTTGCCAAAAGTTTCCGCTTCATTCTCGTTAAGTGATTCTTTCAGCTGAGTATCAAGCCGCAGAACCAGCTTTGCGAGTTGATCGGTTTCGCTGTCCGGCTTTACGTCGCGCTCGTAGGGATTGATATTGCCGTAATACAGTTCTTTGATTGTGTCCATACAGGCACCTCCTTTAGCACAACAGCATACCACAGAAAACGGAAAAGTCCAGACTATTTCGATGTTTTGAATAATAGATAAAAACTATGAGGCTTCACTAGAAAGTGTGGGTAGATAAAACCCGCGTTTATGCCGCGAAAGCTATTGACAATGAGTATGCATATGGTAGGCTAAATGCCGGGCAGCAGCCCATTTGTGGGGCTTGCCTGCGCTGACGGAATACCATATGATAGAGGCTCATTGTCAATAGACCGTGGAATAAATGCGATTTACAGATTTATCAGTTTTTTCTACCTATACTGCAAATTCTAACCCACTGGTTCTAGGGAAGAGCCAAAACTATCAGCAAAAATTACTACATTCATATCGAGATAAAAGCATTATTTTTATTGACAAAACTCTCATCTATGATATAATAATATTTGGTATACTTTATAAGGGGATTATTCTATGCGCACAAGTACAATAATCAGTGGAGCGTATGGATGGAATGAGGAGAATAAAAAGTCAAATTCAACAAGCAAAAAAAGATTGGGCACCGATTTGTTAATTTGGTTGACAAGTTTTTTCGCTTCAATAATACTGGCATTAATTCCACATCTGCTTAAAGAATATGACGGTTCAACTTCGATTTTATTAAATATGATGCAGGATCAAGGTTTACCATTAGTAACCATTTCTTCGTGTTCTGCGTCTTTATTTGAAATGGCTTTCAGACCTCGAACAAACTCTATTCCTGCCATTTTTCAAACATTTTGTTTAATCATTTCATTTATAGTTTATTTTGCTTATTTTTCTCACAATGAATCATTAGTTAATAATTTTATTTGTCAATATTCAATTCCTATAAGCATTGGCGTTTTAGCCACTAGCATAATCGGAGAGCTACTTTTTCTTTTGTTCAGAAAGGATAATATATGATTTTTTTCATCATTTTACTTATTTTATGGATTTTATCTTTAGGTGTACTGATTTATTTAAAATTTATAAGATACATCAAGTATTCATTTCAAAAAGATTCAATAATATATAACATAAAACACGGAATTCTACAAAAGCATTTATTGCCCAACTCAGGAAGTAAGTTTGATAATAGTTTGCAGAACAAAATACATAAAAATTTTATTAAATCAGAATTAGGGAATGACTCTATTCAGTTAGTAAATAAATTCACGTATGCATTAGATGGTGATTAAGTGTGAGCGGAGTATTTGCTATTTTTGAAAACTATAATAACCTTCTTACCAAATTTGATAGTAAAACAATATACAACAGATATGAAGGACTATTAAATCGATATAAAACATTTATTTCGGAAAGCAAACTGGATGAATATGTGTTTATAAATGAGTTGGTTCTTCAACATGCTGTATTAGATTATTATTCCGATATTGGAAGGTTAAAAGAATATCATAATATTGAATTAACCAATAAGGTTAAAGTGATTTCTTACGAATCATATTGGTTATGGAGAAGAAAGCCACTTCAACTCAAAATAGTTTCAAATGAAGCAATAAAAAACAAAGACTATGTTTATAGCAATGAATTATTTGTTTATACAAACATCCTGTCGTATTTGACTGAAGATATAACAGATGAAAAATACAATTACATGAAAACAAATAATCTTATTTCTGATATAAACAGTTTTATGCAAACAATGTACTATTATCTAAAGTTCCGTCAATGCAATCCTCAAGTTTTTGAATTAACCATTCTTGCGTTTTTAGCGGGAAAGCAGTTTTTCAAAATGCCTGAACAGCCACTAGATACATAATGTGAATTTTATAATGCCTACTGTTACTAGGTTACATTTGTATCTCTTTGATTGGCATCGCAAATTTTGAATCATTTTTCTGAAACAATCCAATAGCATCAAAATAGCATCAACACTCTCCTGCACTTTTTACAATACCGAAAGAATGGCTCAAGAACGGCTTATTTATCACGTTTTTGAGCCTTTTCCATCGCCTCCAAAACCGCGTGCCGAGGGTTCAAGTCCTTCTGCCCCTGCCATAGAGAAGTCTTAGAAATGGCTTAAACAAGCCGTTTTTAAGACTTCTCTTTCTTTTTGCTTTTCTTTAGCAGGAGCGATTTTGGCTTATTTCTATCATTTTTCTATCAATTTGGTGTTTACTTGATGTTTAGAATGTAGTAGAAAAATGGTAGAAATCACACCGGTGCAAGGCTACTTGCTATCGCCATCTTTGAAGTTTTATCAATGTGAGCATAAAATTTTAATGTTGTTGTTGAGCTACTATGTCCCAACCATTCAGCTACTTGAACAGCATTAAATCCGTCATTCAGCAAATTACTTGCTACGCTATGGCGTAAATCGTGAAAACGAATTGACGGCAACTCTGTCTTGACGATAATCTTATGAAACGTCCGGCTGAGATAATTCGGAGAGATCTCCTTGCCGTTATCAAAAGTACAAACATAGTCGTTAAGATAGTAGGCTTTTTCAAGAATGCTCCTATGCTCTTGCTGGAGCTGCCTTTGCTTTAGCAAAACTTCTCTGACCTGTGGTGTCATCGGTAAAGTGCGGTTACTGCTTTCTGTCTTTGTTTCAGATGTGTAGTTGCACTCTCCTGTGATTTCTTTTGTACATTGCTGCAAGGTTTCTCTAATCCATATAGTTCCGTTTTCAAAATCGACATTATGCCATTTCAATCCTAAAACTTCGCTACGGCGAAATCCATAAACCGATGCTAAAAATGTCGGAAGAAAAATCGGCGTATCTCTTACGGCTTCAATAAGCTGCTTAATTTCGCTTCGATTCAAAAACTCGGCTTGAAACTTCTCTGTTGCCTTCGGCGTTTTTGCTGCTGTTGCAGGATTTACACTTAGCCCAATACACTACTGTCGCCGAGCAAATCACCGCAAAGAAAAAAGAACGGAAGGAACTTCAAAATCAAAAGAAGTCCACTCCCGTCCTGCATATAACCATTCAGCGCGGTTTATCTCGACAAATCGCAAAGCTGACCGAGGAGATCGAAGAACTGAAATCCGAAAAGCTGCGCCTGCTCAATGAGCTAAAATGTGCCGACGATAAGGATATTCCAAAGGTACAGAGCGAGATTGCAAAGATAGAATCCACCCTCGCCACAATGGAAAAAGCAAACTCGGAGAACAGCTCCAAGCTGCTGAAACTGCTGAGTCAATATAAGGTTTACCGCGAAAGAGCAAAATCTTTCAACCCCGCCGAATTCATGCGCGCCCGCCTAAAGCTCCGCCCCGCAAAAGAACAATCCGCCGAAGCAAAACTCAAAGCCGCCTACGGCAAAAACTTTGATGAAGCAACATTCTACGCCGGCATCCGCGACACCGACACCGCCAACGCAGATCACCTTGCTGCGCAGCCAATCAAAAAAGCTTCTGAAACCCAAAACACTCGCAAACCACATATCAATTGACAAAAGGCGTGCGCCACAATGACGCACGCCTGATTTATTTAGCTTACTATACTTTGTTCTCTGTCAATTATAGAATACTACCAAATCTTTCTGTTTTGATTACAAATGAATATCATATAACATTCTTTGATAATAATCTACTTGTTTTAAGGCAATACCGCACAGAGATAGTGCCACAGCTGCGCAGTAGATTCTTTTGTCAGATCGTATCAGAATACCGCAGGAATACTGACGTATTTCAAGGGATCATGGTGCAAGCTGACGGAAAAAGATCAAGCAGATGTGGCGCTGAGCCGTAAGGCGAGCTTTGCGCGGTGTTGCCTTAGCTTCGGCTGCGACAAGGCAACCTCACCGCAGGAGCTTTAGCTCCTCGGGGTTTCAGTGGGGGATTATAACCCCCACTGAAAGCCCGAATGGCACCCGCCGCCTAAGATGCGGGGGACATCGGTGATTGGTTATAGCTTTTATGAAGAATAACAACAACGCCGAAACCGTTTACAGCGGTTCTAATCATTTCAGGCGGAATGTCAGCTTTACGGGATTGTGGTCGCTGTAGGCAAACTGCGTGTCGATCACATCCATATAGGTCGCTTCGATATTGTCCGAAATGATAAAGCCGTCAACGGTGAGTACAAAGCAATCCTCATTATAGGGCTTATCGCTGTTGCGGCAGGAGGGGACGGTAATCCCGCTTTTATAATCGGTCAGCTTGAGAAAATGCTCCGGTATCAGCTCGTCAGGAAAAGCTGCCGCCCAGGTATATTGCTCAGGCACCTCGCTGTTGAAAAGCTCTTTTGAATTGCCGACAAAATCATGATTGAAATCGCCGCCGCAGATTACATAATTGCCCTTTTCATATTCTTTATTCATGTCATCAAACAGCTTTGTCAGCTGCTGCTTCTGCAGATCTCCGTCTGTTCCGTAGGCAGAGGTATGCACATTAAATATTATAAGCTCCCTTCCGTTTTCAGCAGGCAGACGGTTCACAGAATAACAGCGGTCAAGGTCTATGAATCTGGAAAGGGATCCGGATATAGGCAGGCTGCGTCTTACGGCTGAGGTCATCTGTGTATTGCTGAGTGTAAGCAGTCCGGCATTGGAAGCGCCGTGGGGCTGATAAAGGGGATAGAAAAGAAAGGCTGAATGATAGTTCACTGCAAAGGAAGAAGAGGTATTCTCAAATGCCGAACGTATCTGCGCCAATTCATCTACATGATAGCTTCTGGTGGAGTTGAAGTCCACCTCCTGCATCAGCACGAGATCCGCATTTTGTTCCTTCAGCAATTCAATATCCTTGTCTATGCAGTTGATAACACTTTCTCTGGAGTTTGCCCAGGACTGCGTGCCGCCATCCATAAAAAACGTGAAATCAGGTGTATAAGCGCCAAAGCCGATATTATAGGTGACAGCGGTATAGTCTGTTCCCAAGCGGAGCTTATCCCCTTTAGCAGTTCCTTCTATAGTGAGCTGCTGATCATCCTCGATACGCTGATAGCTCAGCACCACATAGGCAACATATATGAGTATGACAGCCAAAAGGGATGCCAGGATAATAAGCGGTATCTTAAGCCATAGTTTTCTTTTTTTTGTTTCCATAATAATGCTTCCTTTCCTGATGGGATCCTGCGACCGGAAATGAACTGATGGATTCAGGATATACTCAGCTCTTTCGGCTCATGAGTCATAGGTACAGTTCATTTCTGCTTTGCCCGGTAACAGAATACTTTACAGTTATTCTCCCTGCATTGCAGTATAGAGGATTATACCATATTGAGCAGGAATTGTCATTATTTTATTTATGAAACATTTAGAAATATAAAATATGATATAATAAAAACATGAACAGACAGATGACACTGGCAGAAATGAATGATGAGTTTGGTGCAGCCAGAACCAACAAAAAAGAATTTCTGAATAAAATGGATAGCGTTATTCCGTGGGAAACATTCGTAAAAGAAATAGAGCCGTACTATTACAAAGGAGAGCGCGGCAATAAACCATACCCACTTGAATTGATGCTGAGAATATATATGCTACAGAATCTATACGATCTTGCAGATATGAAAGTAATGTATGAGATTCTTGATAGTCGTGCGTTTACTGAGTTTTGCTGTATCAATTCTCCTGATGAAGTACCCGACGGAGATACAATCGGACGTTTCAGAAATCTGTTGAACAAATACGGATTACAGCAAACGATCTTTGAAACAGTAGTTGATCTGCTGTTGCAACGCGGTCTGATTCTTAAAAAAGGTACCATTGTTGATTCGACATTTATTGAAGCACCCTCATCCACCAAGAACAAGGAAAAGAAAAGGGATCCGGAAGCACACTCTGCTAAAAAGGGCAATACATGGCACTTTGGCTACAAAATCCACATAGGAGTTGACCGTGACAGCGGGCTGGTTCATCATGTAAAAACGACATCAGCAAACGAACATGATGTCACAGCAACAAGTGAATTGATGCACGGTGAAGAAGAAACTTTGAATGGTGACAGTGGCTACATTGGTGCAGATAAACGCCCCGAAGCAATCAGGAAGAACAAGCAAGGCAAGAAAATCAAATATATTATCAACAGAAAGCAATCATCTATCAATAAGCTCTCTAAAAGCGGACAATACGCAGCAAAAAAGAGAGAGCATGAAAAATCATCTGTTCGCTGCAAAGTTGAACATGTTTTTGCAGTTGTAAAAAGACTTTTCGGTTATCGTAAAACACGATACCGAGGACTGCGAAAACAGATGCTGAAAAGCTATATCATGTTCGCACTGGCGTATATACCGAGCCACATAGGGCAAAAAATTGTTCAAACTATTCGTACTATCATTCTTCTCCGCAACATCACATAGTGATATTGCGGAGTTATTCTTGTCTTTGTTCGCAGCAGAGAATCAAAGATGCCTGAATCCGTGAAATTCAAATCATGTGGATAACTGGCGCCAAATACGTGTTATTCGTAGACATTATACGGTTTTTTCTTCTTAAGCTCAATATGTTTAACCGATTCAGGTGATTCTTATAAACAAAAAACACTACTAATAACCCATCCAGATTTGAGATTGCGCAAACCAAAAAGCACTAGAATCAGGCAAGTATTGATTCTCACACATCCAGAAGTATTCACCAATTCACGAGAAAGGCAAGTAATCTAAAATCTGCTCATTAAGGGATTTTCTGACACTTCTCCAATTTGGCATATAAGAATCCATCTTAGCTATAAATGCTGAGTCATGGTTCTTTTCTTCAAGGTGAATTAATTCGTGAAGTATAACATACTCAAGACACTCATATGTCTTTTTTGCCAACTGAAGATTAATCCATATCTTTCGTGTTTTAATGTTACAGGTTCCCCACTTTGTAGACATATTTTTAATCTGCCACGACGAAGGATGAAGTCCTGTAATGCTTTCCCACTTAGACAAGACTTTCTCAATCTCAACTTTTAAAATCTCTCGGTACCATTCGTTAACATATCTCTCGCGCTGTTCTGCGGTACTTTCTCTACGGACAGTGAGGATTGCTTTATCTCCATCAAGAATCAGCGAATTGCATTTGTTGCTGTAATTCACCAAAAGATAATACTGGATTCCCCAAACATAGAAAGCCTCTCCAGACACATATTCTCTTTTTGTTTGGCGAGGTTGTGCATCAAATTCTTCTCTCTGCCGTTTTATCCAACCGATTCGAGTGCGTACAAACATCTCAATACTCTCATCACGCATAGTCAATGGTGCAGAAACCTCTACTCGTCCATCGGGGGGCTTTACATAGAGATGCAAGTTTTTGATTGGTTTTTTAATGACATTAACATCTATGTCATTTACGGTAATCAGCATTAGTATTCCTCTTGTTCAACAATTATTTTAAATATACGTTCAACTTCATTTTTGTCTTTAAGAATCTTATATAACTCTCGTTTTATTTGTTTTTCTTTTACAGGATTATTACGGAATCCATCCATTCTGGAACGAAGAACCGCCTCATGAAGATCTATAGCCAAATCAGCATTATATCCTGTATTATCATATAATGCTCGCAGTGCAGCGCTATGCCGTACCGTTTCCGGGTAATCCTCATTTTCTTCAGGCTTGGTAACATTACGCGCCAAATCAATATACTTTTGGAGAAGTTCAGTATAATCTATAACACCCTGTCTGCGTTCTTGAATCAGCTGATCAAGAATAGCAGACATTTTTTCATAGTACTTTGGATTGACCAATTGTCTTTCAACTATCTTCTTGCGAACGTTTTTCTCAATTGTTTCTGCGGCACTCTCCTGCTTTCTGCTGTCAGAATTATCACCCGCCAGTTTTTCACGTTGGTCGAGAATAAAATCCAATAGCGTGAAGTCGTCGAAGTCCCCTATTTTTTCCGCTCCTTCAGAAACGATGTAGTTATCGATCAGAAACCGCATATCAGGTTCATAAGCCTTGAGATCAATGAAATCGCCGCTGGCGCGACCAATTTGAGCTTTTAGCGCCACATAGAAGTTGACTTCCTTATCAAGCTTCTCCTGCTGCTCGTGAGAATATTCCAATTCAGACATTACGGGTTTAAATTCAGAATAGACACGAATAAGCGCATTAACCAATCGATACAGCTTTTCACGCAGTCTTGTATATAATTCATCATCATCGATATCAAAGCCGTTTTCACCGCAGAAATATTGTTGATAAGCAAGTTCATCTTTGGGAGTCGGTACACCGTCGCAAAGTGAATCAAGCTCATCAAGAATCATTTCAAAACGAGCTTTAGCCTCTTCCTTGCGATCTTTAAGGAGACCCTCAACATCTTCTTCGGCATATCCTTCAAAGGCACCTGCAGTGTATTTGTTCATAGCGTCGGTCAATGCACCAAACAACTGTCGGTAATCAACGATATAACCAAAATCCTTGGTTTCACCGTCAAGGCGGTTAACACGGCAGATTGCTTGGAACAATCCCTGATCCTGCATCCTTTTATCAATATACAGATAAGTACATGGAGGTGCATCGAAACCGGTCAACAGCTTATCAACAACGATCAGCAACTTCATGTTGTTTGGCTCTTCAATGAACTTCTCTTTGGCTTTGGTCTCGAATTCCTCGACCTTTTTCGCAATACCCGTCGTATCGCCCGACTCTGGATCAATTCCGAGCATTGTCAAATAAATGCGGTATTTCTCAAAAGCGTCAGTCTCATCCTCGTCACTGACTGTCTCGGTACGTAAATCACCAATGTTTGGCTCGTAGGAAGAGATTACAGCGCACTTTTTGAAGTTCAGTCTCTGAAAAATTTCATAGTACTTGCAAGCGCTGAGAATACCATCCGCTACGAGAATTGCGTTTCCTGTTCCATCAGCAAGGCGGGCTTTGGTACCAAAATCACCAACGATATCCAACGCGATTTTCTCCAAGCGCGAACCGGAGCTATATACCGAT
Organism: Ruminococcaceae bacterium P7; assembly: GCA_900100595.1. Lineage (GTDB taxonomy): Bacteria > Bacillota > Clostridia > Oscillospirales > Acutalibacteraceae > Ruminococcoides. The sequence continues at coordinate 13,247 of FMUA01000019.1, read as the reverse complement.
TGCATAGTCCCCCACGCTTGCTTTAATCGAGCTTTAGCGCGAGACATCAAACCACGTGTCTTGGCATCAAACCATGTGTCGATGGCTGTCTGTGACATGATCTTTTGCGCAACATCTCTATATTCATACCTTAGATCAAGAATAACGCCGTCTTCGACACCTTCATTAAATTTATAGGTGTGGATAAAACGACCGAATACTTCGATACTGGTCGCTTTATTCTTTTTCAGTAGTGGTGTACCCGTAAAACCAATAAGTACCGCATTGGGCATGATAGTTTTCATGGCAAGGTGCAACTTGCCCGACTGAGTGCGATGGCACTCATCTACAAAAACATAGATTTGATCTTTAGCGCAAAATCCCTCAGGCAATGACGCTTTCAGTTCTTCTATGTATCTGTCGTAATCCTTTTCAGTCGCTTCACCACCTCGCTTGCCAAATTTATGGATCAGTGAACACAGCAGTCTGTCCTCGTGAGAATTCAGCCTGTTCAGCAAATCCTTTCCGCTTTTTGTACGGATGATCTTTTCATTAACGCCCTTATAGTTCTTTTCAATCTGCTCATCCAACTCATCGCGGTCGGTAACGACCAGCACACGGGCTTTCGGATTATGTGACAGCAGCCACTTGGACAGCCAGATCATGGTGAGCGTCTTTCCACCGCCCTGTGTATGCCAAATAATACCGCCTTTTCCTGTTGCAAGCCGCTTTTGGGCGCGTCTGATACCATAATACTGGTTATAGCGACAGACCTTCTTTTGCCCCTTATCAAAAATGATATAGTCGTGTATCAACAGCAGAAAGCGCGTCTTGTTATACATCGCATACAAGGAGCGGTCGAGGAGGTTACGGATGTCGGCGCATTTCTCTTCGATGCGCAGATCAAGATCATAACGTTCCTCAGGGTACTGTCTAAAACCGTCATCTTTCCATTCCAGATAGTATTTTTCTTTTGTTCTGATGGTGCCGTAGCGCAAACCTTCGCTGTCGTTGCCCGCCATGCAGAATTGAATGGTTGTAAAGAAAGGCTCAATGAACATGCCGCGCTGATTGGTCAGGTTCTGACGGATACCGTTGGATACGGAAACAGTGCTCTTTTTCAGCTCGATCACCGCAACGGCAATGCCGTTGATATAGATAACCAAATCGGGACGCTTCTCATTGTTTTCGACGATAGTGACTTCTTCTGCGATCTCAAAGAGATTATTCCCCGGGGTATCCCAGTCGATGAAGTAGACAGTGGTCTGGTTTTCATCAACGGTTTCTCTGACCTGTGCACCGTATTTCAACAGTTGGTAGACCTCTCGGTTACCGGCAAACAGACCGTCCTGAAGTTTTGTCGCTGCTTTGATGAGTTCATCAACAGCGCGGACAGCAAGCCCTTCTGTATAGCCGTGTTCAGTCAGCCATGCGGTAAGCTTAACTTTGTCGATATTGGTATTTTCATTATCCCTCAGACTACCGATATAATTGTATTTCAGCTCGGTCTGAAAAAATTCGATCACTCTCTTTTGCGTCGCAGATTCGGGCTTACCTACTCTGTCCATTACGCGCCCTCCTTTTCTGTCAGTCTGATATGTCCGCTCAGCAGCTCGCTCATCATGCCCTGTTTGAGACAGCGGTATTTGGTGAGCTTCTTTTCCAATTCGTCGATCTCATTATCCATGTCGGATAATATGGATACAATGGCTTCTTGTTCTTCACGTTTTGGTAAAACTACTTTTATTTTCGAAATATCAGTTGTAGTTATTCCCTTAATCGACGTTCCTTGACTACCGCTTTTTTCTTTCATGATTCTTGAAAGGTAATATGCTAAAAATACAGGATCATGATATTTAGGTATAAGATTCGTAAAATCTTGACTGGTACATATTTCAGTATTAGCAATTGCAACCTTACCTATTCCTACGCGCGAAACTAAAAGAATGCAATTTGCTGGACATAACTTTGTCGAAGAATGGATTAGAGCTTCTCGACTAATATACCTTGAAACGCTTATTCTATAAATATCATTTTCAGACAAATCTGATGAGGAAATCCAAGGAATATCTCCTTGCCACCATTCAACATTTTGTTTGCTAGGAGTTCCTCCTCCGATAGAATCACACGATTCACCAATGCTAATTGTTTCCCATTCCCCGTCAAATCCGTGTAATCTACGCTTGCCGGTAAGCAGTTCCTGCATCGCGCCCTGCTTAATATTCTTTTTTTTTACAATCAACTTTTCGAGATTATCAATCAGGATATCAATATCATATAAGGCATTAGATATTGCATGCTGTTCTGATGCTTTCGGAATTTGTATAGGAATAGTGCATAACGCTTTTTTTGATAGCTCTAAGAATGTTGTACCATATGATAGCTTTATCATTTTCTGCTTTTTTGTTGTTAGGATATAATACAGATAGAGATAATCACCATTCTTGACTATGATATTTTTAAAACCTTGGTTTGTAGCCATAGGTAAACCATTGATTCTTATTTCTCCTATTGTTGCCCTAGTACAAATCATTATAGAGTTTATAGGCAATAGAACTGCAGAGCTATCTGCAAGTCCTTTTTCTGTGATAAACTTTTGCGTATGACATAGTTTAGGCGTAGTTGTTGCCTTTATATCTGTAGGTGTACACCAACAGATGTTTCCGTTCCAGTACAAGCTGTTAGTTGTACTTGGTGTTCCTCCACTTACGACAAAACCAAATGATTCAACCGTACCAATATCCCAATCCTCAGGAATGATTCCAATCTCAGTCTTTTTATATCCCTCAGGAATTACCATTCGAATCCCATCCTTTCCAGATGAGATTTCACCTTGGCTTCGTAGCCACTGACTAAAGTTTCAAGCGCAGGGAGTGTATCCTCATAGCGTTCGGCGAGCTCGAGGATTCTGTCGGTCATACGGTGAGAAACCGCCTCATACAGCGTATCGATACCTTCATAGATAGAATAATACCACTTTTTGTTGACGGTCAGTTCCTTGATCTCGTCGATTGTCAGTGCGGCGTATCGCGCCTTGACTAATTCTTCCAGAGCGGCACGCAAGTCCTTGACAAGCTTTGCCTGCTCTACGTTCTTTTCGATCAAACGATATAGCGTCATCAACTGCTCATAATCCTCCGCGTCGTTTTCCGGAGCGGGTGCGGTCTCACGGATAACGCCGATGCGAGCGTTAATGGATGTTTTATTGATGTTGCCCTTATCATTGCGCGCCAATTCGCACAGAGGATGCTTATTGACATATGCTTCCAGCTCCTTCTTTTTTAACGGGAGCTTTTTGAGCAGTTTTTTCAGCTCTGCCGATTCATCCGTTTCGATCTTGTCACGGATTTTGTCAATTGCTTTTTTCAATGCCTTGGGGAGCTTATCGTCATCATCAATAACCTCTTTCAGCGTAGAACCTTCTTCCGCGCTTTCGATCATTTCATCTATTTGAGCCTTGGTATCATCAACAATGATTTCCGCCGCTTGAATCGCCTTAGCTTCTTCGGGAAAATACGCGTTGATAATAATGCTCTTTGGGATTAGCTTTCCATCCCAACTCTTTATCTTATCGGTAACAACAGTAATCTTTTCGCCGTTTTCTTCCTTTTCTTTTGTGGCATACTCATAGCTGAGTTCACGACCGACTTTATAACCGTCATGAATAATCAAATAGACGTCATCTGACATCGTTTCCTGCCAATACTCCATGAGCACTTCATAGACATCGTACTTGTCGATGAGCTCCAGCAATTCGTACAATGACAAAATCTGTTCAGAAAGAAACAGTATCAACTGCTTTGGATTATCCTCTTTTGTGAGATTACGGAGTTTTTCGTCTACAGTATCACACCATGCAGTGAACGCGTCCCCGATCTTTTGGGCATAGTCGGTGAACTCTGCGTCGGAATAGATCAACTCGCGAACTTCTTCTTTCGGTACATTCAGTTGGCAATACCCTTCACGCAGTGGGGAAAACAGCTTGCCTTTGAGTTCAGAGAAGATTTTCCAGTACGCCTCCATACTGTCAATATCTGAGACAGGGATTCCTCCGTTAAGGTGTGCATCAATACTCTGCAAGTCTTCTACGATGCCGGAATCGATGTAACGCGAGATATTCAGGTTATAATTGTTCTTGTTCTTGTCCTTAATCTCGTCATAAGGAACAAATCTGGCATAATGCGGATCATCAATGATCTGTTCGTTGAAGGTCGTAACGATTTTGTATACATCACGCTCGCGCAAACGGTTCTTGTTGCCGTCCTTTACAAAGTCACGGCTGGCGTCGATCATAAAGATACCGGTGCGCTCATTGGCGCCTTCTTTGTCAATAATAATAATGCACGCTGAAATACACGTTCCGTAGAATAAGTTTGCGGGCAAGCCAATAATGCCTTTTATATATCCTGTTTCAATCAACGCTTCACGGATATCTCCTTCAGCATTTTCACGGAACAATACACCGTGAGGCAAAATAACCGCAGCCTTACCATTTCGTTTCAGAGACTTTAAGATATGCATCAGCCATGCATAGTCGCCGTTCTTTTCGGGCGGTCTTTTAACGTACCCATCAAACCGACCGTATTCTTTCTTTAATCCATCAGTCCAGTTTTTAATGGAGAACGGTGGATTGGCTACGATGTAATTGAATCTTCTGAGCACCGTATTGTCTGTGTTCGGTTCAAAATACTGAGGATCTGAAAATGTGTTGCCGGGACGGATTTCTGCGGTAGCGAGGTTATGCAGTACGGCGTTCATCTTCGCTAATCCTGCTGTAGTCGTATCCTTCTCCTGTCCGTAGCCGGAAAGAGAAAAAGGAGCCTCGTTGATGGCGCGAATTAACAGTGAACCTGAACCGCATGCCGGATCGTAAATAGTCGCGTTGCGATCTTTTTCTTTAGATATTCCTATGATTTTCGCCAGAATACGGGAAACCTCAGCAGGAGTATAAAACTGACCTTTGCTTTTGCCGCTTTCTGTAGCAAATTTACGCATCAGGTATTCATATGCATCTCCAATCAGATCATCACCCTCGGCACGGTTACCTGAAAAGTCCAATTCAGGACGGCGGAAAATGTTGATTAGCTTGCCGAGTTTATCGACCATTTCTTCGCCTTTTCCGAGTTTGTCAGGATCGTTAAATGATACTTTATCAATGATACCTCTAAGGTTGTTCGCCTCGGCAAGTTTAGCAATAACCTTATTGATGCCTTCACCAATATTCTTTTTCCCAATTAGGTTGACCATATCGTCAAAGCTTCCGCCGTCAGGTATTTCGATATCAGGATAGTCAACACCTTTGTATCTGTCTGATACATACTTTACAAACAACAAAGTTAAAATATAATCCTTATATTGAGAAGCATCCATGCCTCCCCTGAGTGCATCACAACTTGCCCAGAGAGAGCTATATAGTTCACTTTTCTTTACTGCCATTTTCCTACCCCGCAAAATGTTATAATTAATATAATTATAACACATTTCTGCAAGTCAGACGGTCACATTATTGTAAGTTGAGTTTACAATTTAATCAACTATAACTAATCTGCAGCACAAAATATACCTGTTCAGTCACACACTTGCCACTAATCTTCCAATTCTGCAATCTGTCTATTCAAATTATCACGCTTCTTTATTTTTCGAGCTAGATACAAAAACTGCGCAATATCTTATTTAACACAAACTAACACTTTTACCAAAAGCTTAGTTACTGTACAGGTGATTATATTAAAACATATAAACTATTCTGTGATGATTATAACAATTTTTACCGCGGAGCTCTTATTTTCCGTATTCATTCTATATATTCATTTGTTTCGTCAAACAGCAGACTGCCAAAGAATTCTCTGACGATAATCTCAAATCAGTCATAAAATATCTTGATTGATAAGAACCTCAATTTTTGATTCTATTTCAATTTACTGAATCATTCTAAAGAATATTATTGATTAAACATATAACATATGATATAATTAGTTATAGATATAATGTTATAGGAAGTGCAGCGTATGCAAACCCTGATAAAGCAAATTCGAGAACACCTAAACATAAGCCAAACCGAGCTTGCGGAGCAATTAAACGTCACCTTTGCGACGGTGAACCGGTGGGAAAACGGTCGCGCTGTCCCCAACAAGCTTGCACAGACAAAGCTCTATGAGATTTGCCAGAAAAACAATGTTCCTGTTTACGATTTAACTCTCAACAGAATTACAAATGCCGCAAAGGGCGTTTCTCTATCAGAAGGTCGCGTTTTGCTTTTCCACGGCTCCAAATCTGGAATCGTCGGCAAAATCGAACCGAAAAGCCGTGCACAATGCGATTTTGGCAAGGGATTCTATATGGGAACGGAACCGAGCCAAGCGCTCACGCTGATTTGCGATTATGATAAGTCAAAGTTTTATATCGTGTCCGTTGACACTACAAAGCTAAACACAATTGAGGTGCCTGCCGATATCGAATGGGCAATGCTTGTCGCATATCATCGTGGGAGAATGGAAACAATAAAGGGTACTCCCTTGTATGATAAGTACCGCAAGATGTCTGAGAACAAGGATTTAGTCATCGGCAGTATCGCCAACGACCGTATGTTTTATGTGATTGACAACTTCTTTATCGGCAACATCACAGGCGCTGCTCTGGTAGGCAGCTTATCCGCTTTACAGCTTGGCAAACAATATGTCGCTGTGACGCAAAAAGGCTGTGACGCTGTTCGCGTTGAAGCGGAGATTGAGCTGTCACATTTGGAGCGAATTTTTATTCAGAAAGTTGCCGAATCAAATCGCGCGAAAGGTGTTTCGCTGGCTAACGATATTTGCCGGAACTACCGCCGCAAAGGATTGTTCTTTGACGAAATCCTTGAAAAAGCGCAGAACGGAGGTTAATCATGGACGAACTGCAATTGAAGCTGTGTGATATTCAAGGCAGATTGTTTGAGCTTTCTGCTGTGAAAAAAATGCCAAGTGCAGCATTCATCAAGGCATTTATGACCTCCGAAACCGCGAAGGAGCTTGACTCGCGCTATAACCGTATGCAGTGGATGGGAGAAGAATATCTGTTAGAGGAAGTCCTTTCCTCTGCCGGAGATTCTCTTGCCGTTGCAGGCGAGGTCTATCAAAAGGACGTGCTGTACTGGATCGGCTACATCTATCGCTACTGGCACTATTACACCGGCGAAAGCAGCGCAAAAATCTTGCGGCAAGCCTCTGCCTCCACGATGAAGCGCAATTACATGATCTTCCACACGATGGATCCTGTTGTTGCAATTGAGGATTTGAAAGAGCTTCATCAACAGAAAACAGGTTAAAAAAAGCGGGCAGTCGCATGGCTGTCCGCTAACTTTTATGCTGTTTGTTTACCAATCGTCGTCATCGTCCCACGATGAATGAAAGCCGTTGTTATCATCATCCCACGACGAGCCAAAGCCGTTATGATCATCATCGTCCCACGAAGAATGGAAACCGTTATTTTTATCGTCATCATCCCAACCGGTCACCATGTGCAGCTCACCTGAGTCCATGTCCATAGCCATGTTGTCGCCTACACGCATCATCATGTTGCCGTCGGAATCCATACCCATATCATCGGAAATGCCGAAAATCATATCGCCGTCGTCTACATCAAAAAACATTATTTTCTCCTTTCTCGGGGTTGAGAGCAAGTATATCATCAAAGCATTTGTTTAACTCATGAATCAAATTGGAGATAACAAAACTGTCTGATTGACTGTTTACCTTAATGGTATTTGTCACTATCCCGTCTTTCACATCGTCTCTGAACTTGCGTTGAGAATCAAGAACACTGATAATATTGCCATCTTTGAAATAATCAAAGTAACATCTATGGTAATAATCGATTTGTCGTTCTACGATCTCTTTGACAAAAACATAGGTATTCCGATTGTGCTCAATACATCTACTAAGAATCGCTTCGGTGCATTTGTTTTTGTTTACAATTAGTTTTTCAAGTAATATTCCTATAGACGGAAACATATATTTTTGCGGCGTATTTTTAAAGCTTGTTATTACGGTGATTTCCTTAGAAAAATAGTCTAATACGGCTTCGTCGGCTTTTGATAAGGCTTCCACCATATACGCATCATAAAACTTCTCGAAATCGGTTGCCGTGTTTCCCACTGTTCTTAACCTATACATCGGCGGAATCTCCCTTGCCCTGAGTTCATCAAGCATATCAATATCGCTTTTTTCAATGGCAAGAACAATCATTTTTCTTCTCAGGCTGTCATCATATGTCAACCGTTGTTCCAGTGTATGGTTATTGTCCATAGGTCTGCGCTTAACGGAAGTTTCTGCACCAAATCCAAGCCAACAATCTTTTTCCGGAGTTTTGGAAACAAACCAAATGTAGCCTTTATCCATCAAATATTTTAAGAAATCGTAATTGCGAAACTTTAACGCATAATCAATGATGGTTTTATCGGATTCATCGGGATTCAAAAAGATACTATCCTCGCTGTTGATACAAAATTCCCACAGGTTTTTGTCGTGAGAACTTGCAATTTGATAATTTGTCAGGTGATTCGCGGTAGCGGTCTTTATCTCTCCCGCACTCAGTATTTCCTCGCAGCTCACGTCAAGCAGTTTTGTAAAAACAGGAAAATCATATAACTGAATATCTTTTTTACCATTTACGATAGAAGAAATGCGGTTTTTCAAATTAGTAAACTTAGTTTCATCATTCTGCGAACCTGACACCTCGATATATGCTCTGCAAAACTCGCTGGGAGTTCCGAACTTTTGCTCAATCAGATCTCTCAGGTAATCCCCGATTTCTTTTTTGCTTTTTAACTCGAACATTGCTCTCACTCCTTTATCCGATTATACCACCTTTATTCAGATATTTCCATATCTAAGTTGCGTACAAAAAACACGCTGAAAAAATCAGAATGAAAAATCTGTATGCAAAACGCATACATTCTTGTATTTTTATTATTCACGCATATGATTGAAGGAAAAAAACAGCTTCTGCAAACTTTTGCAAAAACTGTTTTCGATTACATATTATTTCTGTCGATACGCCCACGACTTGCCTTTTCGGAAGCGGATGATTATTCCCTTTTCAACCATTCCGTTCAGCACACGGTTAGCGGTTGCTGCGGAAACGGACAGCAGCTTGCACACGTCGCTGTTCGCGATTTCGCCGTGTTCTGAGAGGTATTCGAGGATCGCCTGTTCTCTAACTTCCGCTTTCGGTTTCACTTCTGACGGTTGAGATGAAACCTCCAAAAGCGCGTCCTTGATCGCAGACAGCATAAACTCAATGAAGCAGGTGGAGTCGGCGGCGTTATTTGCGTTGTTGATCGCCCTGTAATAATCGCTTTGTCGGTCGTGGATGATCGACTCCACCGGCACCCACGCGAACAGTGGATTCCATTTTGAAAGCAACAGCGTATGCCACAACCTGCCGACACGCCCGTTTCCGTCGGAGAACGGGTGTATCAGCTCGAACTCATAGTGAAACACGCAGCTTTTGATCAGCAGCGGATTCTCGTCATGCTCTGTCCAGTCAAGCAACTCAGCAACTAACTGAGGAACATACGCGGGCAAGGTTCCGAAATGCAGGATGTTGCCCTGCGAATCTACCACACCGACCGGTCTTGAGCGGAATTCCCCCGCGTCATCGCGCAAGCCTCTTACCATTACCGAATGGGCGGCGAGCAAATCGTCTATTGAATAGGGATTCAACTCGTCCAACCTGTCATATATCTCAAACGCGTTCTGTACCTCAGCGATATCCTTCGGCGGAGCAAGTACACGCTTGCCCGACAACACTGCCGTGACTTGCTCTAAGCTCAATGTGTTTTGCTCGATCGCAAGCGAGGAATAGATGGTCTTGATTCGGTTGCTTCTTCTTAACTGTGGCGAACGCGCTGCTTCCGTCAGCGTTGTCATAGAACCGACCAGCTCCGATATCTCCGCCGTCAGGTTTAAAATTTTTGTGTTGATTTGAAACGGATATTTCTGCATAACGATCACTCCGCTATCATTATATCACTTCATCTCTCAAAAATCAATTCATCTCTCAAATTCTTTTCTGAAAATGAGAGACGAAAGCCCTTTATTACCAACTTACGAGTATTTTGAGGGCGAAAAAATGCAGCGCGATTGATTGACTGATGTTTGTTTTATCACTGTTTATCGAACAAATTTCTGCACCGCGTTTCTAACGCTTTTCTAACCGACGTGCAGAAAAATGCAGAGGCGGCGAATTTCTCACCAATTTTGTCGGCATTTTTACTAAGTTCAAGAGCTTTTTCGGGGCTAATTAACGTTAATAGTGACTAAAAAATTTCACTTAACAAACCTACAGAGTAACTCCAAAACCGCGTGCCGAGGGTTCAAGTCCTTCTGCCCCTGCCATTTATTTTTGGCTTCGGAAAGCGATTTCCGAAGCCTTTTCTCTTTTAATTCTACCAAAAATTATACCACCTTTATGCGATGTTCAAATTTATGGCGCTGTCGAGAGCGTTTATCGTCGTCTCCTTTGCGGTCTTTCGACGGTTGATATAAATTCTCTCGGTGGTCTGTACGCTTTCGTGTCCGAGCAAAACGGAAATGTCCTGAATCGGTACGCCGTTGTCGTCAAGGATACTCGCCACAGAGTGACGAAAGCCGTGGATCGTACAATGCGGCAAGCCGGCGTTTTCGGTCAGACGGTTTACCACTCGATTGATTGCGCTGAGGTTGACATACGGCTTTCCGAGGACAGTGCGAACAATGAAGTTGTGACTTTTGTCGTAGCCATTGCCCAACAGCTTGGCATAATCCTCTTGCCGCTGTTTTTCTTCTTTCAGCGCTTCCAGAACGGTATCGTTGAGCGGAATTTTGCGGTTACTGCTCGCTGTTTTAGGCGTTGTGATTTGCATTGTCACGTCCTTGCGGCTACCCGTTCTGCTCTTGTTTACCCGCAAGAGCTTTTTATCATAGTCTACATCATCCCACGTCAGGGCGAGCAATTCGCCCTTTCTCAGCCCTGTATAGAGGGCAAGAAGCAGGAATATGTAGATATGACTCTCGTGCTCTTTGGCGTAAAGCAGAAGCTTTTTGACCTGCTGTGCGTTGTACTCGGGTACGTCCTTCTTAATGCTGTGCGGAAATGACGGCATACGGCTCCTTAATACCGGATTCTCATTAACATAGCGATTCTCAAGAGCGTATTCATACGCCGACGACAACACTCCTCGGATGTTTTTGACCGTTTTGTAGCTCAGTCCGCCCTTGCCGTTTGACTTACCGTGTTGAGAGAGAAATACAAAATAATTGGTGAATACCTCCGGCTTCATATCCTTGAACTTGTATCTCTTTAACTCAAAATAGGGCTTTAGCTTGCCGCTCACGGTCTTGTCGTAGGATTCCCACGTAGAGGGCTTTATGATTCCCTTGATCCCTTTCAGCCATTTGTCGAGAAAGTCGGTAAAGAGTACATCGTCGCATTCAAGGTTGATATCCTTGTAGCTCTCAATGATCTCTTTCATCTTCTCAATTGCACGGCGTTTGTTGTTACCCTTGACAGGTATCTTCGTGGCAATCATTTTCTGTTTGCCGTTCACTCGAAATTTGGCATAGTAGTAATTGCCTTTTATTATTAAGCTTCCTTCCAATATTAGCCTTCCTTTCTTAAGATTTGCGATTTGTGGTTGATACAAATTCGATGACGCTCTGTTTCGGAATAACATATCTTGCTCCGACCTTGACATTCATTATCTCGTCGTCCTTCAAGAGCTTATATACCGTATTCTTACCTAAGCGCAGCATTTTCATAACCTCATTAACGGTTACTATGTCGCTGTACTCCGAAAATATCTCTTTTGATTTATCCAACGCTCTCACCTCGCTTTCCGCTTGTTGTGACCGTCAGAAAATCAATTATACTTTTCTTCGGAATGATGTACCGCTTGCCAACCCTCAGCGTAAAGATCCTGCCTGATTTCAATAAATCGTAGACAGTCACCTTACTGATGTGAAGCATATTAGCGACATCTGCTACAGATACAACATCATCGTATTCGGTAAACATTTCTATATTCATTTTTTCGCACCTTTCGTTTGGAAGAAAAGCCCGCTGTGTATAAAGGATAACACAACGGGCTCTCATTTAACAAATGTGCAAATCAAATAAACTTATGCGGCAAGAAAATCTATCACGCTTTTCTTGGGGATGACATATTTTTTGCCGACTCTCAGTGTGTGGATTTTATCGGTTTTCAGCAGATTGTAAACCGTTACTCTGCCGAGATGGAGCATCTCCATAACCTCCTCGACCGTTACCACGTCGTTATATTCGGTAAACATTTCATAAACCTTTTCAGCCATAGCTTTCACCTCGCTTCCCTGTTTCTGTTTCGGACACGGCGCTGATAATCGGCTTGCGCCAGCTTCATCATTCGCCGTTGAACTTCCTGCGGACTGCATTTCGGAAAATATTTACTCAGCTCGTCATACTGAAAGCTGATCTTCTCTCGCTGATTGGGCTTGTCCGTCGAGATAATCTTCTCGATTATTTCGCTGTCAAGTCTGCCCGATTGCGAGAGCTTTTTCATTTGGATCGCCTGTGAGAGCGAGGGCGTTTTGTCCTCCAGCTCTATCGCTTCAAGCAAATCCTGCTGCTCATATTCATCGAGATATGACAGCTCCACGCCGACGCTGAAAGCAATGCACGCCTCGTCAACCATTTTCAAAAGCTGCGGTATGAGTTTAGTCAAACGAATGTATCGCTGCACCTGCCTTCCGCTGTCGGTTTGCACTCTTGGATGCAACGCCATTTCTGCTTCATCTAATAACACTAATGCACCATTTGGTGCTTCATTTATTTTTTCGATTAACCTTAATATTGCTATTTCTCCTGTACTAAATCTTTTTTCAGTGTAATACTTATCACCATCTTTTATTACATTGAAGAATGAAGGTGTTCTTCCTCTTCCGTGACCAACTTTCAGTTTTTTTAGATTATTAGTAACTATTCAGAACGATAAAAATTTGTATACCTGCACAAAAGAAATTTTGAAGTATCGAATAGCGGGCTTACGAATGAAAAAAGTATAAATTTGTCATACGCTATGCTCTCCAGAGGCTCTAAAAACGTTTCTTAAAAATCGGGTTCGTCAAAATGCACAACCGCAAAAATGCGATGGTATAGCCAAATTTCGTTAATTCTGGTATAATATCAGTAACGAAAGGCGGTGAAGCAAATGCCGGTTACACAAGAATTTATCGAGTCTTTGTTGAAGCAAAATCAAATGCTGTTAGAGAAAA
>FMUA01000016.1:28764-73877 GCA_900100595.1 Ruminococcaceae bacterium P7 | reverse complement strand
CCTCCGCGCCTGCCTTCGCGACGCCTGCCGCGACGGTGCCGACGCCCGCTTCACTGACGAGCTTGACAGAGATGCGCGCCTTTTTGTTGGCGTTTTTGAGGTCATAAATGAGCTGTGCCAAGTCCTCGATCGAATAAATATCGTGATGGGGAGGAGGTGAAATCAGCGATACGCCGGGGGTGGAGTGCCTTGTCTTGGCAATCCACGGATAGACCTTGTTGCCGGGCAGATGACCGCCCTCGCCGGGCTTTGCGCCCTGCGCCATCTTGATCTGGATTTCGTCCGCCGAGTTGAGGTACGCCGAGGTCACGCCGAAGCGTCCCGAGGCGACCTGTTTGATCGCGGAACAGCGGTTCTCCTTCGTGCCCTTCGTCGCGATACGCTCGGGGCTTTCTCCGCCCTCGCCGGAGTTCGACTTGCCGCCGAGTCGGTTCATCGCGATCGCGAGCGCTTCATGCGCCTCCTGCGAAATGGAACCGTAGCTCATGGCGCCGCTCTTGAAGCGGCGTACGATGCTGTCGACGCTCTCGACCTCGTCAAGCGGCACGGGCGTCTTGGCGTAGTTGAAATCGAGCAGTCCGCGCATGCTGACGGGATCCATTTCCTCGGTCAGCATCTTGCTGTATTCCTTGTATCTGTCGTAATTATTGAAGCGCGTCGCGGTTTGCAGCGCGTGAATTGTCTGCGGGTTGTAGAGGTGCTCCTCCTTGCCGCTGCGGCTCTTGTGACCGCCGCGTGAGGGCAGGTCTGATTTGACGCGAAGCCCCAGCGGATCAAACGCCGCGGTATGCAGGCGGTCGTTGTTCTGCTCAATATCCTCGAGTGTGATACCGCCGATGCGGCTGACTGTGCCCGTGAAATATTCGTCGATCAGCTCCTTGCCGAGACCGATCGCCTCGAAAATTTTGGAGCCCTGATACGACTGCAGAGTGGAAATACCCATCTTCGACGCGATTTTGACGATGCCGTGCAGTACCGCGTCGTTGTAGTCCTCAACCGCTGCGTAATAGTCCTTGTCAAGCAGGTCGTCGTGAATCAGCTCGTGAATCGTTTCGAGTGCAAGATAGGGATTGATCGCGCTAGCGCCGTAGGCGAGAAGCGTCGCGAAGTGATGCACCTCGCGCGGCTCTCCGCTTTCAAGAACGATCGAGAGAGCGGTTCTCTTTTTTGTCGCGACAAGATGCTGATGTAAAGCGGATACCGCAAGCAGAGAGGGAATTGCAAGGCGGTTCTCGTCCACCCCTCTGTCCGAGAGAATGAGGATATTCGCGCCGTCCGCGCACGCCTTATCCGCCTCGATAAACAGGCGGCGGATCGCCTTGCTCAGCTTGGTATTCTTGTAATAGAGCATGGGGATGACGGCTACCTTGAAGCCCGAAAGCTTCATCTTTTTGAGCTTGAGCAGTCCCGTGGAGGTCAGGATCGGGTTGACCACCTTGATGACCTTGCAGTTGTCGGGCTTCTCCTCGAGAATATTGCCGTCCTTTCCGATATATATTGTGGTGGAGGTGACGATTTCCTCGCGGATCGCGTCAATCGGCGGATTTGTTACCTGCGCGAAGCTCTGCTTGAAGTAGTCAAACAGCGGCTGCGGCTGCTTGGAAAGCACCGCGAGCGGCTTGTCACTTCCCATTGCCGCAATCGGTTCCGCGCCGTTCTGCGCCATTGGCAGAATAGTCGTCATGACGTCCTCGTAGGTATAGCCGAACGCCTTTTGCAGTCTGTGCTTTTCCTCACGCGGATGCTCCTCGACCTTGGCGTTGGGCACTTTCAGATATTTCAGGCGCGTCAGGTTCGCGTCCAGCCACTCGCCGTAGGGCTGACGGGACGCATAGCGCATTTTGATTTCCTCGTCGTCGATCAGACGTCCCTGCACGGTGTCGACGAGCAGCATCTTGCCCGGATGCAGGCGTTCCTTCTTGATGATTTTCTCCGCAGGTACAGGCAGCGCGCCGACCTCTGAGGAAAGAATCAGGTTATCGTCGTCGGTGATGTAATATCTTGAAGGACGCAAACCGTTTCGGTCGAGTACCGCGCCCATCACATCTCCGTCGGAGAAAAGAATCGACGCGGGACCGTCCCACGGCTCCATCATGGTGGCGTAATACTGATAGAAATCGCGTTCCTTCTGCGGCATCGCGTGATTGTTGTCCCACGGCTCGGGGATCGTGATCATCACCGCAAGCGGCAGATCCATACCGCTCATGACAAGAAACTCGAGTGTATTGTCGAGTCTTGCGGAGTCGCTTCCCTCGGGATTGACGACGGGGATGACCTTGTCGAGATCTCCCATCAGGTGCTCGCTTGCCATTGTTTCCTCACGGGCGAGCATCTTGTCGGCATTTCCGCGGATGGTATTGATCTCGCCGTTATGCACCATCATGCGGTTGGGATGCGCCTTCTGCCAGCTCGGGAATGTGTTGGTGGAGAAACGCGAATGAACCAGCGCGATCGCGGATTCATAGTCCTCATCCTGCAAATCGAGGAAGAAACGGCGCAGATCGCCGACGAGGAACATTCCTTTGTATACAATCGTTCTGCTTGACAGCGAGACGACATAGGTGTCCTCGTTGCTCTGCTCAAAGAAACGGCGCGCGACGTAGAGCTTGCGGTCAAAATCGATTCCGCGCTTGACGCCCTCGGGACGGTTGATGAAGCACTGCTGTATATTCGGCATGCACTCGCGTGCCTTGCTGCCCAAAACGTCGGGATTTGACGGCACCTCACGCCAGCCGAGAACCTCCAGTCCCTCTTTTTCCGCGATGATCTCGAACATCTTCTTCGCCTGATTGCGGCGCAGTTCATTCTGCGGGAAGAAAAACATGCCGACCGCGTAATCGCGCGCGGAACGGATGGGAATATTCAGTGATTTTGCAACTTTAGAAAAGAATTTATGCGAAATCTGCAAAAGAATACCAACGCCGTCTCCTGTTTTACCTTCCGCGTCCTTGCCCGCGCGGTGTTCGAGCGTTTCTACAATCGTCAAAGCGTTCGCAACCGTAGCATGAGAGCGGATTCCCTTAATGTTTACCACCGCTCCGATACCGCAGTTGTCGTGCTCAAATTGCCCGGAATACAGAGAGTTATTCATCAGTTCCTCTCGTTGGCCGTTGCCTTGTGACATTTCTATCCTTCCTTTCGCTGATATGACATTTGCAAGTTTGGCGGTTGAATCCTGCAAAACTTTCAACGAACGTATTATAGTACGATTGCACAAGAGTTGTCAAGACTTAATTTGCAATTTATTTTATTGATTGTTTCAAATCGATGGCGAAAAATTGTTGTATCTCGCGGATTTAATTGTGAAAACTGCAAGAACGATAAAAAATCCTGCAAAACTACTTGACAAATTTTTAACACGGCGTTATAATAGCGGCAATGACACAGCAAGGGTGCTGGGGCCGTGAGGTTCCCCGCACCCTTTTGCTTTGCCTGAAAAAATGCAATCAAAGAAGGAATGGAGAGATTCATATGACAATGGTTCCCGAACTGTTCGGCAGTATGGTGTTCAATGACAAGGTTATGCAGGAAAGGCTTCCGAAGTCGACCTACAAGGCGCTGAGAAAGACGATGGAAAACGGAGAGCCCCTTGACATCACTGTCGCGAATGTAGTAGCCAACGCGATGAAGGACTGGGCAGTCGAGCTTGGCTGTACCCACTTTACCCACTGGTTCCAGCCCATGACAGGCGTGACCGCCGAGAAGCACGACAGCTTCATCACCCCCACGGGTGACGGAGTGATCATGGAGTTTTCGGGCAAGGAGCTGATCAAGGGTGAGCCTGACGCGTCGTCGTTCCCCTCGGGCGGCATCCGCGCGACCTTTGAGGCGAGAGGCTACACCACATGGGACCCCACTTCTCCCGCCTTTGTCCGTGATACGACCTTATATATCCCCACCGCGTTCTGTTCCTACACAGGCGAGGTGCTCGACAAAAAGACGCCGCTGCTCCGTTCGATGGAGCGTCTGAGCGCGGAAGCGGTCAAGATCCTGCATCTTCTCGGCAAGACCGACGTCACGAGAGTCGCGACCACCGTCGGACCCGAGCAGGAATACTTCCTGATCGACAAGGACCTCTACGATCAGCGTGAGGATCTCAAGCTTACGGGCAGAACCCTTTTCGGCGCGAGAGCGCCCAAGGGTCAGGAGCTGGAGGATCACTATTTCGGTTCCATCAAGACAAGAGTCGCGGCGTATATGAAGGAGCTGGACGAGGAGCTGTGGAAGCTCGGCGTCCTTGCCAAGACAAAGCACAACGAGGTCGCGCCCTCGCAGCATGAGCTTGCTCCGATTTTCTCGACCTCCAATATCGCCACCGACCACAACGAGCTGACCATGGAGATCATGCAGAAGGTTGCGGAGCGTCACCACCTCGTCTGCCTGCTGCACGAGAAGCCCTTCAAGGGCGTGAACGGCTCGGGCAAGCACAATAACTGGTCCATCAGCACCAACACGGGCGAGAACCTGCTGTCCCCGGGCAAGAATCCTGAGGAGAACACCCAGTTCCTGCTCTTCCTCGCGGCGATCGTCAAGGCGGTCGACGAGTATCAGGATCTGCTCCGCATCACCGTAGCGTCTGCGGGCAATGATCACAGACTGGGCGCGAATGAAGCGCCTCCCGCGATTATTTCCATGTACCTCGGCGACGATCTGGGCGCTCTGGTCGAGAGCATCATCGAGGGCAAGGACTACAAGAGCCACAAGGCTGCCAAGATGGAGACAGGCGTCGACGTCCTGCCCGACTTCCGCAAGGACAGCTCCGACCGCAACCGTACTTCACCGTTTGCGTTCACGGGCAACAAGTTTGAGTTCCGCGCGCTCGGTTCCTCACTGAATATCGGCTGCCCGAACTACATGCTCAACACGATGGTAGCTGAGGAGCTGCACGGCTTCTATGATGCGCTTAAGGATGCGGAAAATCTCGACGAGGCGATGAAGGCGCTGGTCAAGGAGACCCTGACGGCGCACCAGAGAATCATCTTCAACGGCGACAACTATTCCGACGAGTGGGTCAAGGAAGCCGAGAGACGCGGTCTGCTCAACCTCAAGTCACTCCCCGAGGCGTTTTCGCACTTCCTCGATCAGAAGAACGTCGACCTGTTCGTCAAGAACAACATCATCACCGCGCAGGAGATGGCAGCCCGCTGTGAGATCGAGCTGGAGACCTATTCCAAGCAGATCAACATCGAGGCGCTCACCATGCAGGATATGGCGCGCAAGGAGATCATCCCTGCCGTATCGGCGTTCACCACCGCGCTTGCGGACAGCATCAATTCCAAGAGAGCTGTCTCCGCTGCAATCCCCACCAAGGCGGAGGAAGAGCTGCTTCTCAGCCTTTCCACCAAGCTCGAGACATTCTGCCGCCTGACCGCGGAGCTGCACGACGAGGTAAGCCGCGCGGCGTCTCTGACGGACGTCGAGGAGGAAGCGCACTGCTATAATGAGTATGTCATCCCCAAGATGAACGAGCTGCGCGAGGTCGGCGATATGATGGAGATGGAGACCGCGTCGGAATACTGGCCGTATCCGTCTTATTCCGAGCTGTTGTTCAGCGTATAATCCCTTTAAAATAGTATACGGAAACGCTTCTGTGAGAGCAGAGGCGTTTCCGCGTTCATAAAAAATATTGTCATATGTTAAGAAGGAGTCAATTTTTATGTGTGGAATAGTTGGATATGTCGGACCGCGTGACTGTACGGATGTGCTGGTATCGGCGCTGACGAAGCTGGAGTACCGCGGCTATGATTCGGCAGGCATCGCCGTTTTTGAGGACGGCAAAATAGAAGTCGCCAAAACCAAGGGCAGACTGTCCGATTTGGTGAATAAAATGGAAGCCGAGGGCAAGCCGCGCGGTCACGCGGGCATCGGTCATACACGCTGGGCGACCCACGGAGAGCCGTCGGACGTCAACTCCCATCCGCATTCGGGAAAACGCGTCACCATCGTGCACAACGGCATTATCGAAAACTACAAGCAGCTCAAGCAGTTCCTGATCGACAACGAGCGTGACGAATTCCTCTCGGACACCGATACCGAGGTTGTCGCCCAGCTGCTCGATTTCTACTACGACGGCAATCCCATCCGCTGCATCCGCAAGACGCTTCACGAGCTGCGCGGTTCCTTTGCGCTCGGCATCGTGTTTGCCGACCGTCCCGATACAGTCTACGCGGTGCGCTGCGAGAGTCCGCTGATCGTCGGTCAGGGAGTCGGGGAGGTCTTTGTCGCCTCCGACGTTCCCGCGATCATCAAATATACAAAGGATTACTATCTGCTGGAATACGGCGAGATCGCCGTGCTCAAAAACGGCTCCGTCCATTTTTGCAGCCTTCACGGCAGAATGCTTGAAAAAGAACTTCACACCGCCGACTGGGACGAGGACAGCGCCGAAAAGGGAGGCTATCCTCACTATATGATCAAGGAGATTCACGAGCAGCCCGTCGCGGTCAAGACGACCATCACACCGCGCATCGAGGACGGAATGCCCGATCTGAGCGAATGCGGCATCACGCCCGAAACGCTCCGCGGTTTTCAGAATATCTTCATTGTCGCCTGCGGCACCGCGATGCACGCGGGCATGGTGGGCAAATATGTCATTGAAAAGCTGGCGCGTGTCTCTGTCACGGTCGATATCGCCAGCGAGTTCCGCTACCGCGATCCGCTGCTCACGCCCGACGATCTGGTCATCATCATCAGCCAGTCGGGTGAGACCGCCGATTCCAAGGCGGTGCTGAATCTGGCGAAGGAGATGGGCGCCAAGACGCTCGCGATCGTCAACGTCAAGGGCAGCTCGATCGCCCGTGAGGCGGATATGGTCATCTATACCCACGCAGGCCCCGAAATCGCCGTCGCCTCCACCAAGGCGTATATGGTGCAGCTGAGCGTCATGTATCTGCTTGCTTTTGAGATGGCGTTCGCCAAGGGCAAAATCAGCGAGGAGAAATGCAGACAGATCACATCGGAGCTTGTCAGCATGCCCGATGTGATCGAAAAGACCATCAACAAGGTGGTCGACGTCTGCCAGTATGTGTCGACCAAGCTGATCACCGCCGACAGCCTGCTCTATATCGGACGCGGACTTGACTACGCGCTCTCGATGGAGGGCTCGCTGAAGCTCAAGGAGATCTCCTACATCCATTCCGAAAGCTACGCGGCAGGCGAGCTGAAGCACGGCACCATTTCCCTGATTACAGAGGGAATGCCCGTCATTGCGGTCGCGACGCAGAATACGCTTCTCGAAAAAACGGTTTCCAATATCAAGGAGGTCAAAGCACGCGGCGCCATGACGATCGTCATCTGCGACGAGCAGGCGGACATCGACAGAGAGGCGGCGGATTATCAGATCTGCGTGCCGAAGCGCAACGAGATTTTGATGCCGATGGTTGCGACGGTTCCGATGCAGCTTCTCGCGTACTACACCTCCGTCAACAAGGGCAACGACGTTGACAAGCCGCGCAACCTCGCGAAATCCGTCACGGTCGAGTAATTGCCCGAAATATCAATTTGTCATCACCTCATAACAGGCTAACATATGACAGCGCAGCGGCGTGTTCCATTCCGGAGCACGCCGCTGTGTATATATTAGTATTCGGTTCGGATGGAATCAACGTGATACTGCTCCTTGAACTTCTCGATATCCTTCTGCGAGCGTATCAGCATGATTTCCGTAAAATGACCGTCGGCCTTGTCCTTGAAGCCCGCGACCTTCTCACCCGTGCAGATGGAGCTGCGTATCACCGCGTCGTGCGTAGCGGGGTCAAAAGGCTCCACATCAAAGAGACCGCCGCTTTTGCGATGCTTTCCAAATAAACCCATTGTGATTTCTCCCTGCCTTATTTGCGGTAAAGACGTTCGGTTTCGTAGGTCGGCTCGGTGGTGAGACGGATGCCCAGTTTTTTGAGGATGCGCGTGTCGGTCTCGGAGAGGATGACCGTCGCGTGCGCGTCGGTGTCGCGCAGCTTGGGGAGCTGCTCCATCGCCATTTTCGCGGTGGGATTGGTGACTGCGGACATCGCGAGCGCGATCAGG
Organism: Ruminococcaceae bacterium P7; assembly: GCA_900100595.1. GTDB lineage: Bacteria > Bacillota > Clostridia > Oscillospirales > Acutalibacteraceae > Ruminococcoides. Next base: position 65,852 of record FMUA01000016.1, on the reverse strand, counting down.
ATCTCGTCGGTGTGCAGACGGGGATTGACCGAGCCGAAGGTGTCGACCTTGAGGTGCTGGATCGGTTCGATGACAGCCGCGTCGAGGATATCGACCTCCTTGGGAATGCCCGCGAGCGATTTCAGCGCGTTGAGGAGCATCGCGGAGCAGGCGCCGAGCAGATTAGAGGTCTTGCCGGTGATGATCGTGCCGTCAGGGAGCTGTATCGCCGCTGCGGGACCGCCTGTTTCCTCCGCTTTGTTCAGCGCGGGAACGATGACAGGGCGATCTTCGGTGCTCAGCTTGTTCTGCTTCATCAGCAGGCGGATTTTATACGCCTCGTCGTTGGAGCCGACGCCCTTTGTCTGATTCGCGAGAGCGGCGTAGTAGCGGCGGATGATCTCCTGATTGGCAGCCTCGCGAACGGCTTCATCGTCCACAATGCAGTTGCCCGCCATGTTGACGCCCATATCGGTAGGGGACTTGTAGGGGGATTCTCCGAGAATCATCTCAAACATCGTGTTGAGAACAGGGAAAATCTCGATATCCCTGTTGTAGTTGACGGTCGTTACGCCGTAAGCGTCCAGATGGAACGGGTCGATCATATTCACGTCGTTGAGGTCTGCGGTCGCCGCTTCATAGGCGACGTTGACGGGATGCTTGAGCGGAATGTTCCAGATGGGGAAGGTCTCAAACTTCGCGTAGCCTGCCTTGACGCCGTGCTTGTGCTCGTGATAGAGCTGCGAAAGGCAGACTGCCATCTTGCCCGAGCCGGGACCGGGGGCGGTGATAACGACCAGACGGCGCGAGGTCTCGACATAGTCGTTCTTGCCGTAGCCCTCGTCGCTGACGATGAGGTCGATGTCGGTCGGATAGTTGGGGATAGAGTAGTGATGATAGACATTGATGCCGTTTTCGATCAGTCTTTTTTCAAATTTGAGCGTCGCGGGCTGGTCGGCAAAGCGTGTCAGCACGACGGAGTTGACGCAGAGACCGCGTGTGCGGAATACGTCGATCAGTCGCAGCACGTCAAGGTCATAGGTGATGCCCAGATCGCCGCGCACCTTGTTTTTTTCGATATCATCGGCATTGATGACGATGACGATTTCCGCTTCATCCTTGAGCTGCATGAGCATCTGCAGCTTGGAATCGGGCTTGAAGCCGGGAAGAACGCGGGAGGCATGGTAGTCGTCAAAGAGCTTTCCGCCGAATTCAAGATAGAGCTTGTCGCCGAACTTCGCGATCCTGTCGCGGATGTGCTGCGACTGCATTTCCAGATACTTCTGATTGTCAAATCCTATTTTCATGAACGAGCCTCCTAAAATCAATACAAAAGCTATTATAGCACAAAAATCTGCGGGAATAAAGAAAAAAAGGAAAAATTTCTTTCTTTTTTGTTTGATAAAAAATGTCGCCTGCGAAGCGACCAAAAGAAAGCCGCGATCCGCTATACTATAGACACAGTAAGAAATCCAAACAAAACAAATCAAAACGGAGGTAAGCGTTATGAAAAACAACATTACAGAATTAGTTTTTATCCTTGACAGAAGCGGTTCCATGGCGGGACTGGAGGGCGATACTATCGGCGGCTTCAACTCTTTGATCGAGAAGCAGCGCAGGCAGGAGGGCAAGTGCTATGTGTCCACCGTGCTGTTTGACAATGTCAGCGAGGTGCTGCACGACCGCGTTGAGCTGTCCGAAATCAGGAATATGACGGAGGACGACTACACCGTCCGCGGCTGCACCGCACTGATCGACGCGATCGGCGGAGCGATCCATCACATCGCGAATATCCACAAGTACGCAAGACCGGAGGACGTGCCCGAGCACACGATGTTCGTGATCATGACCGACGGCATGGAGAACGCCAGCCGCCGCTACACGAGCGGCGAAGTCAAGAAGATGATCGAAAAGGAGAAGGAGAAATACGGCTGGGAGTTCCTCTTCATCGGCGCGAACATCGATTCCGTCGAGACAGCCCGTCATTTCGGCATCGGCGCCGACCGCTCCGTCAACTACCACGCTGACGCGCAGGGAACCGCCGTCGTATTTGAATCCGTCGCCGAGACCGTCTGCAGCGTCAGAGAGCGCAGACCGCTTGCTCCAAACTGGAGCGCGAAAATCAACAGGGACTACAACTCCAGAAAGAAGAACAGATAATTCCATCCCACCCGCTGCCGCGGATGCAGAGTTTCAGGCTCTGTGTCCGCGGCTTTTTATCAATGTGAAAAGAAAAATGTTGATAAGTAGTGACTTTGCCAAAATAATATGATATAATGTGAATAAATATTATAAAAAAGGAGATTCACTATGAAAAAATTCACAGCTGTTTTTTTGGCGGCGCTGATGCTGTTCGGCATGCTGCCGTTCACTGCCTTTGCGGCAAGCGGACCAAGTGAGGCAACTTATGCCGAGAATGAATACATTGCCTATGTGACAATATTCAACTACGCGCTGGGCGTTCGCTACGGCATTTTTAAAAACAACGAGGCGCACAATGACGTGCTCGAGGGCGTCTCATATGACCGCGCGAGCAATACGCTCACACTCAGCAATTTCAATCATCCCGAGTTTTATCTCGGCACCAATATGATGGGCGACGACTTCGCGCTCAAAATCGAGGGCGAATGCGCGCTGGGCGCAATGTATATCTACGGCGACCACTGGGGCGGCAGTCTGCGCTTTACGGGCACGGGAACGCTCACGGTAAACGAAAGCAGGAATGTGGATGCTGCGGTAGAGATTCTTGCGGAGGACAGCAATTCGTCGCTCCATTTTGACAAGGACGTCACGGTCAAGCTCTACGGAACAGAGAATCTCGGCGGTATTATCGCGACGCAGATCAGCAGTCAGAGCGACGCCGTCGTTCTTGACAACGGTCAGACGATGGACGTGACGGGCAGAAGAAATATCTATGAGGACAAGGTCTGGGTGCGTTCGATGCAGTACCACGATTACGGTTTTGAAATGTCTCAGGGCTTTCGGATCAAAAGCGCTTCCGATCCCGACGGCATCTATATTGCCGAGTTCATTCCCGATATGCAGAAATATCTTCTCCAGAGGTATATTTATATCGACCTTTTTGACTGCATTATGTATGACCAGTCATTCGAGTCCAATTCCATGACAGCGGAGCAGCTCGCTCAGAAGGGCTATACCTTCGTTATGGCTCCCGATAAGGTGAGTCTGGAATATTTTGACAAGTACAGCTATGAGCACCGCGGCTATATAGGCGTTCAGCTTACCAAAAATGACGATCCCGACAGTATCTATGTTCTGGAGGTCAACCCCGAGCACCGCGATATTGAATATATGACGCAGTTTCCCGTCTGCCGCGTGCACTGGGACAATGAGGAGAAGATCTATGTGAAGGACGATATCCCGACAGAGCAGCTGGAGGCTGAGGAGTTCAGAGAGTCCTACACGATCGTGACCGAGGAGCATTCCCAGCAGAAAACATTTGAATGCTGGTACTATCCCGAGCTTCCGCCGAGTGAGGAGGACGGCAACTACCTCAATCACCCGAATCAGCTCGCGCTCGCGTCCGAACCCGATGAAATCTATATTCAGATCGGCACCTACGGTCATTCCAATCCGGAAACAGGCGAATATATCGCGGAGGGTTACCTGATCAACAAGCCGTTCTATAACGAGGAATATGACGTTTACTATAACAGCAGTCTGAACGAGGAAGAGAATGAGTGTATCGAAGTGGCATTTGAGGACTTCGAGGATTCAGGCTTCAGCTTTGTCAGCGAAACGGTTTCAAGCACTAAGACGCTCAACTATATCGACGACGATTTCCAGCTCAGCACCAGCGCGCTCGTAGGTTCAAAGGTGAAGAAAGCGTCCAATCCCGATGACGTATATGTCGGTCTCGATTGGATGAAAGACGGCGTGAAAGCAGGCTATTCCATCAGCCGCGTTGTCTGGAATGAGGAAAAAGGCTTCTATTTCATGGATGAAGCCACCGAAAACACCGTCCTGACCTTTGAGGAGTTTGAGAATTCCGATTACTCCTTTGTGGTAGAGGATCAGCCGGCAAAGTATTACACCCGCGGCTATATTTCCACGAACCGCATGTCGGTCTGCGAGGACGCGGACGGCGGTAAGCATCTGCTGGAATGGGATGAAGTCTATGATTACAGCGAGGACAACACCCTTACCGTCGGCGATCAGGTCTACTATCTTGTCACGCCGAACAAATCGCTCAGTGAGGACGACGTGACCGAGGAGACGCAGACCGTTGTGACCGACACCTATAACTATATCTTCAACGGCACCGAGTTCATCTACAGCGGCAGCGGCACGCCCGAGCCGACCTATGTGCTCGGCGACGTCAACGGCGACAGCAAGGTGGACGTCAATGACGCTACGATGGTTCAGATGATCGCCGCGGAGCTGCTTGTGCCGAACGACGTGCAGAAGCTTGCGGGCGATGTGAACCGCGACGGCAAAGTGGATATCAACGACGCCACGCTGATTCAGCAGTTCGCCGCCGAGATCATTGAACATTTCTAAGAATACTACAAAAGCAAACAGGCTCCCCGACATGGTTCGGGGAGTTTTTTTTGCGGATTTTTTGAAAAAACCTATTGAAAAATTCAATATGCAGTAGTATGATAAGTATAACAAATCATACTTATTCAACCAATGAGGTGAGAAAAATGACAGCAAAAAAAGGACAGTACGCATGGACTGCGACAGTCGGAGAAAAAGGGCAGATCGTGATTCCCAAGCAGGCGAGAGACCTGTTCGGCATCAAGCCGGGAGACACGCTGATTCTGTTCGGCGATGCGGAACGCGGCATCGCGATACCTCCGAAGAGCGCGTTTGCCGAGCTGTTTGGCGCGGCATTTGATGGAAAGGACGATGAAGTAAAATGAAAAAAATCGCATTCTTCTGCATTCCCGCACACGGACACACCAATCCGATGCTCCCCGTGGCGGCGGAGCTTGTCAGACGCGGCGACGCGGTGCGTTTCTATTCCTTTGATGAATTCGAGGCGAAAATCAAGGCGACAGGCGCGGAGTTTGTCTCCTGCACACGCTTTCTTCCCGAGTTGACAAAGGAGGAGGAAGAGGCTGTCAAGAATATTTCCACCACCGAAATGACGATTCAGGACATAAAAATCACCATCCGGATGAACGACTTCCTCGAGGAGGAGTTCAAGACCTTTCAGCCCGACGTCGTCTATACCGACTCGGTCTGCTTCTGGGGCAAGCTCAACGCGTGGAAGCACAACGTCCCGATGGTTGTTTCCACCAGCACCTTTGCGTTCAATCAGATGTCGTCAAAGTACATGAAGCAGAGCGCCGCGGAGCTGGGCGATATGATCTTCGGACTGCCGAAAATCTCGAAGGCGCTCAAGGAGATGGAGCCCTACGGCTATCATATCAAGAACGCGATGATGCTCGTCCAGAGCGACAACAAGACCGATTCGGTCGTCTATACCTCGCGCAATTTCCAGCCCTATTCGGAGTGCTTCTCCGATCATTATGCCTTTGTGGGACCCTCCGTGTTCTCCAAGGTGCTCCCGAACAAAGAGAAGGAGCGTCCGCTGGTATACATTTCGATGGGTACCGTCATCAACGAGCGCCCCGATTTCTATAACAAGTGCATCGACGCGCTGAAGGATATGAACGTCGAAGTGATCATCTCCTGCGGCAACTCGATGGATCAGAAGCTTCTCGGCGAGCTGCCGTCCAACGTCAAGGTCTATCCCTATGTCGACCAGCTCGACGTGCTGTCACGCACGGACGCGTTTATCACGCACTGCGGCATGAACAGCGTGTCCGAGAGCCTCTATATGGCGGCGCCGATGGTGCTCTATCCCCAGACGAGCGAGCAGAATGCTGTCGCGAGAAAGACGAAGGAGATCGGCGCGGGCGTGCTTCTGACCGACGATTCCGCCGCGGGTATCCAGGCGGCAGTGCAGGAAATCCTCAATCACGATTCCTACGCGAAGGCAGCCAAGGACTGCTGCGACGACTTCCGTTCCTGCTCCGGTACGGCAGGAGCCGCGGATTTCATCGAGAACGCGCCCCATACCGGGGAGTGCTTCGACATGATGGATGAGCTGAAAAAGGTCAACCAGAGATTCCATCCGATCTATTGGGCAATTTTCGCCGCGATCATCGTCTGCTTCGGCGTATTCGTCACATGGCAGTACGCGTGGATTTTCGGCGTTGCGGGCGGCGTCCTGTCCTATCCCATCAGTCAGGTGGTGCAGAAGCTCGCCTATAACCGTATGGCGAAAAAGGTCAGGGAATCCTACCGAAAAAAATAATCTGTCAGGCAATACCGCAGGATGAAATATTGCGGTATTGCCTCTATTTTTTTCACGCGAATCATGATGATTTTGTTGAATTCACCGTGTCGGTGTGCTAAAATAATCTTATCCTATGAAAAAGCGAGGAATGCGTTATGAATCCCGAACAACACATTACCGTTACCGCCGAGCTGACTCCCGTCATCAACTACGCGCTTTATCAGAACCACATTCCCGTCATGCGCTCCGTGACCGTGGACAATCCGCGTGAGCAGGCGCTCGAGCGCGTCACATTGAGCGTGAACTCGGCTCCCGAAATCATTCTGCCGTTTTCTCTCACACTCGATTATATCCCGGCGCAGAACACCTTCTGCGTGAATGAGATCGAGCTGGTGCTCAATGTCGACTATCTCGCGAACCTCACCGAGCGTGTCACGGGCAATCTCACGCTGTCGCTGTCGGATGACAGCGGCGAAATCGCTTCCGAGAATCTCGCAATCACCGTCCTTGCCTTTGACGAGTGGCAGGGAATCGGCGTTTATCCCGAGCTGCTCAGCTCCTTTGTGGTGCCTAATAATCCGGCGCTCTCTCAGATTATCGCCCGTGCGTCCGACTTCCTCGGCAAGTGGACGGGCGACCCGTCCTTTGACGCTTACCAGTCGCAGGACGTCAACCGCGTTCTCTCACAGTCAGCCGCTTTGTACGAGGCGGTCAAAGAGCTGCAGCTTGTCTATTGCACGGCTCCCGCAAGCTTTGAGGAGAGCGGTCAGCGCGTCCGTCTGAGCGACACGGTGCTGCAGCAAAAGCGCGGCAACTGTCTGGATATTTCTCTCTTATACGCCTCCTGCATGGAGGCGGTCGGGCTGCATCCGCTTCTTCTGCTCACGCATGGACATATTTTCAGCGGCGTGTGGCTGGAGAATCTGACCTTTCCCGAAGCGGTGCAGTACGACTATTCCGTCGTCAGCAAGCGTCTTGCCCTCGGCGTAAATGAGATCGCCGTTCTCGAGAGCACCATGATGGTCAGCGGCAAGAAATGTAGCTTTGATGAAGCGCGCGCCCTCGCGGAGAAGCAGCTATCGGCAGGCGACGTTGAGTGCATCCTTGACGTGCAGCGCGCAAGAATAAGCGGCATATTGCCCTTGCCGCAGCGAATCCTCACCGATACGGGCTTTGTGATTCAGAAGAACGAGTCCAACAACCTGCGTGGCAGCAACCGACCGCGCGAAATCGATAAATTTGTCAGCGATCTGCCCGAGCAGGACGAGTCGCAGCTCACCAAGCAGATGCAGTGGGAGAGAAAGCTGCTCGATCTGGGTCTGCGCAACAATCTGATCAACCTGCGCCTTTCCAAGACGCTCGTCCCAATCCTCACCTCGTCGATCGACGACCTCGAGGACGCTTTGTCCGACGGCGAGGATTTTACCGTACTGTCGAAGCCCTCCGAGTGGGGCGGCAGCCAAAACGCGAGCTTTGAGAATCTGCACGAGCTGGGCGAGTTTGCGGATCTGATCAAGGCGGAGTTTGCCAACCACCGCTTGCGCTCCGTCCTCACCGAGAACGAGCTGGAGGCAGGCATCAAGAACATCTACCGCGGCGCAAAGGCGTCCCTGGAGGAAAACGGCGCGAACACGCTCTATATTGCGATGGGACTGCTGCGCTGGTACGAAACCGAGAAAAGCGTCAAGCCGCGTTACGCGCCGATCGTCCTTTTGCCGGTCGAGATCGTCCGCAAGTCCGCGCGTCAGGGATACGTCCTGCGCCTGCGCGACGACGAGCCGCAGATGAACATTACGATTCTCGAGAAGCTCAAGCAGGATTTCGACATTGTGATCAACGGGCTTGACCCGCTGCCGATGGATGAACACGGCATCGATACCCGCAGGGTGTTCACCATCATCCGCAAGGTTATCATGAATCAGAAGAAGTGGGACGTGCTCGAGTCCGCCTATCTGGGCATCTTCTCGTTCACGCAGTTCGTCATGTGGAACGACATCCGCAACCGCGCGGACGACCTGCAGAGGAATAAAATCGTCAAAAGCCTGATGGAAGGCAAAATGTGCTGGGACGCGGAGCCGATGGCGATCGGCGACAGGGTAGAGGAGGGCACGATGATGCTGCCGATGCCTGCCGACGCGTCGCAGCTCTTCGCGATAGAATCCGCATGCGAGGGAAAGAGCTTTGTCCTGCACGGACCGCCCGGAACGGGCAAGTCCCAGACGATCACCTCGATGATCGCGAACCTGCTGATTGCGGGCAAGAGCGTCCTCTTTGTCGCCGAGAAGATGGCGGCATTGGAGGTGGTGCAGAAGCGCCTGAACAAAATCGGCATCGGCGCGTTCTGTCTCGAGCTGCATTCCAATAAATCGAAGAAGCGCGACGTTCTCGAGCAGCTCCGCGAGGCGACGGAGGTCACCAAAAAGACCACCGCCGCGCAGTACAAAGACAAAGCGGAGCAGGCGGCGCGTCTGCGCAGGGAGCTGGACGCCTACGCGACGCAGCTCCACAAAATACAGCCCTGCGGCAGCTCTCTCTATCAGCTGATCGGCGAGTATGAGGGCGTCGACTATGAGGGAGAGATGGTAGCGTTTGACCGCAGCTACGCCATGAACCTCAGCGCCGCTGCACTGGAAAATCAAATCACGCTGCTGGAACGCCTTGTCACCTCGGGCAGAGCCGCGGGACATCCGCAGCATCATCCGCTGTCCGCGGTGGGTGTGACGCAGTATTCCCAGCAGCTGAAATCCATGTTAGATAATTCCACAGAAGAATATTATGACGCGCTGACGGAAATCCGTTCCACGCTGGAAACGGCGTCCGAAGCGGCGCAGACGGAAATCAGACGCTTTGAGGACATTGAAAAGCTCAGCGAGTTTTCCACCGCTCTCGGATATTGGCTCTCGCTGCCGCCCGAGTGGACGCAGGCAGCGGACAAACGCCGCTATTTCAGCGACGTCCTGACGATGGCGAAGCATTTCCAGAACATGGGCTATCTCCGCGCGGAGCTGTCAAGGAGCTGGAACGACGGCTTCTTCAATCAGAATCCGCAGCAGCTCGCCGCGGAGTGGAACGCGGCAAACGCGAAGTGGCTCGGCAAGAGCGGCGCGATCCGCAGCCTGACCGATAAGCTGCGTCCGTTCTCCCGCGTGCCGATCAACAGCAACACCCTGCCGCAGAGCTTCCAGACATTAATGAATTATCAGAGCGAGTTCCGTGCGGGACAGGCGCTGTTCAACCGCTACGGCAGCGGTCTGGACTATCTCAACGACCGCGGCTATATCGACTGGAACCGCGTAACCTCCTTAGCGTCTCAGGCGATGGGCAACCTGTCCGCGCTGGACAGCCTGATTCCCGATCAGGAGCGCCGTGAAAAGCTGTTCTCGGACAGCAGCGCGCGTGAAACCTTCGCGCAGTTTAATGAGAAATACGCGATATTCAAGGAAAAACACGACAAATTCGCCGCCACCGTCGCGCTGCGAGAGGAAGAAGCCGAAGATAACTGGGTGGACAGCCAGCTCGACCTCTGCGACCAAATCCGCCGCCACAGGGACGATATCAAGGACTGGGTGGTGTTCAACGCGGCAGCGAAGGAAGCAGAGGACGCGGGACTCGGCGGCGTTGTCGAGATGTACAAGGCAGGCATGCCGCATGAGGAGATCCTGCCGCTCTACCGCAAGTCGATGCTGCGATCGCTGATCGGCATCGTCATCGACGAAAACGACGCGCTCAATACCTTCTCCGGCTCGGTTTTCAACGAAAAGGTCGCGCAGTTCAAGCGGCTGGAGGGTGAGCTGACCGAGCTGTCGAAGCAGGAGATTTTCTGCCGCCTTGCGGCGAATGTACCCGACTGCAGCTCCTCGGCGGCAAACAGCTCCGAGCTGGGCATTTTGCAGAGAATGATCCGCAGCGGCGGCAGAGGTACGACCATCCGCAAGCTGTTTGACGACCTCCCGAACCTGCTGCCGAGGCTCTGTCCGTGTATGCTGATGAGCCCGATTTCGGCGGCGCAGTATCTCAGCACCAACCGTCAGCCGTTCGACGTGGTGGTATTCGACGAAGCCTCCCAGCTGCCGACCTGCAAGGCGGTGGGCGTGCTCGCGAGAGGCGAGAACGCGGTCATCGTCGGCGACCCGAAGCAGATGCCGCCGACCTCGTTCTTCGCCGCGAATTCTATTGACGAGGACAACCTCGATGTGGAGGATCTGGAGAGCATTCTCGACGACTGTCTTGCGCTCAACATGCCGCAGACGCATCTGCTCTGGCACTACAGGAGCCGCCACGAGAGCCTGATCGCATTCAGCAACAGCCACTTCTATGAGAATAAGCTTTACACCTTCCCGTCGGTCAACGACCGCGAAAGCAAGGTCAATCTGGTGCATGTGGACGGCGTATTCGAGCGCGGCACCAACCGCCGCAACAGACAGGAGGCGGAGGCGGTCATTGAGGAGATCAAGCGCCGCTATCAGGACAGCGAGCTTCACAAACAGAGCATCGGCATCGTGACCTTCAACATCTCCCAGCAGAACCTGATCGACGATATGCTGTCCGATGCGTGCGCTGCCGACGAGGGCTTGGAAAAGTGGCTCTACGACGCGGAGGAGCCGATTTTCGTCAAGAATCTCGAGAATGTACAGGGCGACGAGCGCGACGTAATCCTGTTCTCGGTCGGCTACGGCCCCGACAAGGACGGCAAGGTCTATATGAACTTCGGTCCGCTCAACCGCGAGGGCGGCTGGCGGCGTCTGAACGTCGCCGTATCGCGCGCAAGATGCGAGATGAAGGTGTTCAGCTCCATCACGCCCGAGCAGATCAACCTGACCAAAACCAGCGCCGAGGGCGTAGCGGCATTGCGCGCGTTTCTGGAATACGCCTCGGGCAGAGAGCTGGCTCTCACACGCGCCGATTCCAAGCGCGCCCGTGAGCAGCAGGACGGCGTCGCACGTGAGATTTGCGACAGACTCAGGGAAGCGGGCTATGAAACCCAGCTGCACGTCGGTCATTCGGCGTTCAAAATCGATATCGGCGTCATTGATAATTCCAATAACGAAAAATACCTGTTGGGAATCCTGCTGGACGGCGAGAGCTACGGCGAGTCGAAAACCGTGCGTGACCGCGAATACGCGCAGATCGGCGTGCTGAACGGACTCGGCTGGCACATGACGCGCGTTTGGACGATGGACTGGTGGGACAACCGCGAAAAGGAGATCAGCCGTCTGCTCGACTTATTGAAGAAGCTCGAAAACGGCGAGACCGTCGATGAAGAGGAGCCGCAGCCCGTCGCGCCCGAGAGCAGCACCATCGAGGATAACGTGCACGAGGAGAGCGCGTTCCAGGCGGTACAGCCCTACCGTGCGGCGGCGATCCGCAACCGCGCAATCTCGGCGGAGAATCTGCCGAAGCATCTCGACAAGGTATGCAACACCGTCTCCGAGATCATGCGTGTGGAAGCGCCCATCAGCCGCAATCTGCTGGGCAAGCGCGTTCTCGCAAGCTATTCCATCACGCGGTCAACCGCCAAGACGCAGGAGCTGCTTTCGGACGTATACCGCCGTCTGGGACTGACCGAGGTCAGCCTGAACGGAGAGGATATCTTCTGGAACAGCGGTCAGAAGCCTTCGGAGTACTTCTATATCCGCGTGTCGGGTGAGGGAGACTGCAAGCGCGACCCCAAGGACATTCCGCACTGCGAAACGGTCAATGCCGTGATGCACGTGCTGCGTCAGCAGATCAGCCTGTCCGAGCAGGACACCGTCAAGGAGGCGGCAAAGCTGATGGGCTATCCGAGGATGGGAGTGGGCGCCGCGGCGGTATTCACGGCGGCGTTTGAGACCGTCAGAAACGCGGAGCTGATCGAGCAGGACGCGAACGGAAACTGGAAAATCCGAGCGTAACGACAAGGAGGATGACCGCGCTGTCATCCTCTTTTTTGTGTTTGTTTATTCATTTTGACGATGTTTTTGCAGGAAAAGTACGTATGGAAATATTGCACAAAAAAAGGACAGTCTTCTGATTTTTTTCACTTCTTTATGATTTGTTCTTCAAAAAAGTGGAAATTATTACCTTATTGTTATTCTAAAAAGATTATTTTTTCTGAAAGCGGGTATTTTTATTCAGTATACTATGGTAAAATATTCAAATATAAGAATTATTATTAGCCATTTCCCCGTTTAGCATCAAGAGGTGTAATTGTGATTCCCGAAAAAGTCCAGCATTTAAAAGATGATGAATTGTTGATCATTGAGCGCAAGAAACGTGCCGAGTACCAGTTCCCCGACGGCACGGGACGCATTGTATCCTATCATCCGTTTGACAGCATGCAAATCATTTTTTACGATATTCATACTCCCCAAATTCCCGACCTTTGGAAGCTCGGCTTCCGCAAGGGCGACGAGGGACGCTATCTGCGCACGGTGATTTGCCGCTGCGGCGACTGCGAGTGTACCCTGTACGGAAAAAAGCTCACGCTTCCCGCAGGTCAGGTACTGATGGATTATAAGGTCGGTGACGAAAGAAGCTTTTCCTTTACCACCGAGGATTTTACGGGACTGGAGATCACTATGCAGGTGGATTCGCTTGTAAAGGAAAGCACCATGTTCCGCATGCTGCGGCTTGTCATTGAGTCGATGATGCTGCCCGAGGAGGATATCTATGACAGCGACGGCTATCTGTTCGGTTACTCCAAAACGACCATGCAGACGCTGGACAAGCTGCTTGCCGACGGCTTCGACGGGGAAGAGGGCATCATCACCCTTGCCCATACCGTCGAGATCGGTCACAATCTCGGCTCCGACCTCAAGGAGCGGTGCGCATGCGAGCACCGGCAGATCTCCGCGAAGCAGATGTATATCGCCGAGGATATCTACCGCTGTCTGACGGAGGATTTCAGCACCAAGTACACCGCCGCCCAGTTTGCGCATAAGTACGGCGTGAGCGATACCACCGTAAAAAAATATTTCAAGAACGTCTACGGCTACGGCTTCAAGGAGTACCAGACAAAGGTCAGAATGGAGTGGGCAGCGGAGAAGCTTGCCACAACGACCATGAAGGTCGGAGAGATCTCCGATTCCGTCGGTTATGCAAAACACACCAAGTTCTGCAAGGCGTTCAAAAATTATTACGGCGTCACGCCGCTTGTCTACCGCCGCACCATCAAAATACGCAAGGCGGACGCCCAGAGGGATAACGAAAACCATATCGAAAATACCGAAGAATAACAAATGGAGCCACCGTGGTTTTGACACGGTGGCTTTGCTATTATTTTCAGGATTCTTTCCGCTTTTTGAAGCACGCCTTATCAAACGAAGGATTGAAGGCATAGAAATTCCGCTCATCCAGCTTGTCGGTCAGCAGGCGCAGGCTTTCTCCGAACCGCTGATAGTGCACGACCTCGCGTGCCCTGAGAAAGCGGATCGCGTCCCTGACGTCGTAGTCGTCGCAGAAGCGGAGGATGTTGTCGTAAGTCGTCCTTGCTTTCTGCTCTGCCGCCATGTTTTCGTGCAGGTCGGTGATCGGATCTCCCTTGCTCTGCATCGCGGCTGCCGTAAACGGCGTACCTCCCGCGGACTGGGGATAGATTCCCGTTGTATGGTCGACAAAGTAATCCTCAAAGCCGGCAGCCTTTATCTGCGCTTCGGTCAGATTTTTGGTCAGCTGATACACGATAGCGCCGATCATTTCCAAATGATTGAGCTCCTCGGTGCCTACCGAAGTCCCTCGATGCGGAAAAACGGGCAGTTATAATGCTAATAAAGAAATAAAAACGAATAATAATTCTAATTCGGCAATAAAACTACATAAAGCGTTCAAAAGCTACAGTTTCTTCTGTACAAACAGAAGAACCGGACGGGAAATCAACCCATACAGCGAAACAGACAAGCCGCGAGCGAAGAAGTATGATGTGAATTTGTATGCAGTATAAAAGCTATATTTCATATTGAATTTATGAAATGGACATAGTATAATAGTTTTATAAGGTGGTGCTTGACATGAATACAGTTGCTACATTATCTAACGATAAGCGATTTACATCTTTCACATATAACGGCACCAGGATTCGCTTTACGGCTCCGATTTGTCTTGACAGATATACAAAGATATTGGAGTGGGACAACGGATATCTGGTTGTGCTGGCTTTATACAACGGAGTTGAAACCGAGGAGTATATCGACCTGATTCCGATACTGCATAATCTGTGTATTGAACCAAGTGAATTTCTGAAGAATATCAAAGAGGTGAATATTAGTTATGACTGATATGATTAAAATTGCCGAAAACGCGAAAATGATTGTTAACGGATACGCTTTTACCGTCATTCCGGCAGGCATACAGGTTGTTAATTTGTCACGCAAAACCGCTTGCGTTTTCGACTCGGACGATAACGTGATAGAATCCAGTATGGATGATATTGAGATAGAAATTGTTGCGGATTATTTAAGAAGAAATAAAATGTTTTTGGAGGATTAAACGATGCCGAAATATTACTCCTTCATGGTTTGCGGATACTATTTGTATTTTACATCCCACTGTATTGTTGAAGCAATGCATGTGCACGCAAGTGATAAAAAATTGACCGAAGCAGGTTCCGCTAAATTCTTTGTAATGAGCAACGGTGATACGACAGTAGAGTCCAAAGGGATTTTGAATGACCGTGAAATATCAAAGATCCGCAGTTTTATTAAGATGAACTACAAAGAAATGTATATGACATGGCTTATGTATAGCGATAAAGGCTTTTATGGCGTATAATTGAATTAACATACTGTTTTACCGTCTGTGACTTTCAGGCGGTTTTCTTTTTTTGCATTATTTAATCTCAGAGCGTTTGCCGGATAGATTCCTACCGAAGTCCCTCGATGCGGAAAAACGGGCAGTTATAATATCAAATTAGAATTAAAGCCCCAAAATCACCTTAAATCTTATCTGCTTTACTGCTATACAAGAAGAAATAACAAGATTATAAGACCAGCTTTGGAAAAAGACAAGCATAAGACAAAAGTATTTGATGTCAGGGTGTATTCAATTTAATAGTTTCGAACATCATCATGAATAACGGCGATACTTTGAATCAATGGAGAAATATACGATTGAAAGCCTAAAACAGAACACCGTACAAAACAAATTTGTATGTACGGTGTTTTTCTATGTGCAAAAGTACTAACAGTCAAGCAGGAGCTTTACGATAAGCTGTATGAAGCCTACGGCAGCTTGGAATATACGGAAAAGATAATGCTCACCCAACACCTCGGCTTTTGCCCGGAGTGTTTCAGCACGCATTATGCCGATAGAAATGATCTGGACAAAAACGGCAAACCAAAGAAAAAGCCCCGCTGTCAGATAACGGTGAAGTGTTATCCGTCAGCGGGGTTGTGATTATGTGTACTATTATGTTGTCATTTTTTGATAGAGGCGCATAAGCCACGCGACGCAGGCGGCTTCGTCGGTCTCCTTTATCGGCATTCCGTAAGCCTGCATAACGGCTTTGTCGTTGGCTTTGTGAGCCTTATAAAGATCATTAGGCATTAGTGTTCGGTCGTACAGTGTAGACATCGGTGTATCTGCATACTTTTCACGTACATCCAGTATTCCTTGTGCGGTTTCTTCTATTCGTCTTTTTTGCGATTCAGTAGGCTCAGGCCACGGGAACGTGTTATATACGATTTCCTTACTGTAGCGATATCGCATTTCCAATCTACCACAAACCGCTCTCATCCAAGCCATATGAACATTTGAAGTTAGAACGCCAAAATGAAAAACAGTCGCGTTCGGAACGATTTGTACAGCATCAGAAGAAATATTATCAGGTAACATAAATCCGATGGGTATATAAATTCTGTTTTCAGACGAAACGCGGGGAACAATTAAATAATCTACCCCTTCCGGTTGCGTCATCTGCGCAAAGCAGTTTGGAACCTTAGCATATCCATTTGTAGTTTTGGCACTTGAACTCAATCGGAACTGTCGAACTGCCTCCACCTTGTTATAGAGTATTTTGCTCCTTTTTATATCATTAGGAGTAGCGTGAACAAGCCACAAGCAGTATCTCTTTTTTCCTTTGATAAATTCTTCCGCACCGATATACGGATGCAACCACTTTTCCAAATCAGGTTCTTTTGAAAGAATCTCTGTCCGCTCATCAGGAGAAATAACAAAATTACCGCCGTCTCGGGGCTGGTTACCAAAACTCATCTTAGGTACATTGCATAAAGCGTTTTTGGAAGCTACAACAAAAGTATCGGTGCCCTCGGTTAAATATGGGCTAATATTTTTAACAATTTGTTTGTCGGAATCCAAAGGATAAATATACTTTGATTTGCGGTTATAATTAGCAAAACAGACAATAACACAATGCACCGCTGCCTGATCCAAAGATTCACTGTTCCAGCGGAAAGTTTGATACGCATAGTTTATGTGGATATGAAATTCATTCAGCAATATATTCCATAGAATCGGAACCTGAGAGCCTTGACATATCGAGTTGGTAGAAACAAAGCACACTTCTATTTTTGTATTTTGAATATAGTTAGCTGCAATTTTGTACCAACAGGTTACATAATCCAAATCCTGAACATCCTTAATTTTTCCAAATGTATCCTGAACTTCTTTCTTTTGTATGCTGCCTTGTTTCATCAATCTTGCGCCAACAAACGGCGGATTACCCATAATGTAATTCAGCTCGTTTTTATCGACTACATCGTTCCAGTCAATGCGCAGGGCGTTGCCCTCTACGATATGTGCGTTGGTTTTGAGCGGAAGGAAGTTGAGCGGTAGCTTGATGATATCCTCGGTCGCCTTCATCATTTGGTTTTCGGCGATCCACAGCGCAGTCCGCGCAACAGTTACGGCAAAATCGTTGATTTCGATACCGTAGAACTGGCTGATGTTGACCTTGATCGGTGTAAAATCTTCATAGCCCATAAACATCTGACCGTTGGTGAGCTCATTTACAACTTCGTTTTCGAGCCTGCGGATGCTGAGGTAGCTTTCGGTGAGGAAGTTTCCGCTGCCTGCCGCCGGGTCTAAGAATTTCAGAGAAGCAAGCTTATCCTGAAATGCGCGGAGCTTTCTCTCTTTTGTTTTGACAACCTTGATCTGCTTGATTTCCTCGAATTCCGCTTTCAGATCATCAAGGAACAGAGGGTCGATCACCTTATGGATGTTCTCAATACTGGTATAGTGCATACCGCCGCTGCGGCGTGTTTCGGGGTTCAAGGTGCTCTCAAAAACCGCGCCGAAGATCGTCGGACTGATATCCGACCAATCAAAGTTATCGGAAGCGTCACGCAAAATCAGGTGAAGGAGCTCCTCGGTAAAGGGCGGTATCTCGATGTCCTCATCGGAAAACAAGCCGCCGTTCACATAAGGGAAAGACGCTAATACCGGGTCGTCATTGGCAAGATAACGGTCACGCTCCTCGTCCTTTTGGTCGAGTACACGGAACAGATCACGCAAACCCTTGCGGGCGTGAGCGGCGTCGAACTGCACCATATAATTGTGGAACAGATTCTTTTTGCCGAAGATGCCCGCATCCTCGCCGTAAAGGCAAAATACGATACGCACGCACAGCTTGTTAAGGCTTTTCAGCGTTTCGGGGTCTTCAGGATTCTGATACTGCTTTAGAAATGCGTCATAGATTTTTCCAACGAGCTTACCCGCGTCCAAAGAAAGCTTCATCTCGTCAACAATCTTCTTTGTTTCTTTGTTGGTGAGGAAGCAGAGCAAATGGAACTTGCTCTGCAAATCCGCAAGCTCCAGCTTGAGCGGCTGCGGATTGCTGACGTTCATATCGTAGATCCAAATCTCCGCAAAGTTAGATGTCACAATCCATCGCGCCTTCTCACTGAACGGAAGGCTGTCGTCGTACATCTTTGCCTGCTCATAGGGAGTCATACCATTATGACCGGTTTGGGGCTTGTCAAGTGCGATTCCGATAGACTTCTGCTCTATCAGCACACGCGTTTCCGGAATATATACGTCGATACGCTTGGTGTTGCCGTCGTACCCCTTGACCTTTTTCTCAAAATCTACACGCTCGGTCACACGATCTACGCCGAGGATGTTAGATAATATCTCTATCCAATAGGAACGCGCTTCTTCATCCTCACGTCCTTTGCCTTTCCATCTGTAGTAAAACTGACGCGCCGCTTCTCGCTGCTGAACATCCGTCATACATTTCACCGACCTTATCTGTTGAATCTAAAAACATTATACTGCATTTCGCTGTTTAAAATCAAGTAATATGGCAAAAGCTTAAATGATAATTATCGCTTTGTTTTCGTGCTGTGCATATCGCTTTGCCTCACACGCACCGCCATAATTGCGGACGGTATAAATCAGAATAACGTCGCTGTTGTCTATCATCCAGCGATTGCGAGCTTTGATAGCGGCTTTGTAATGAACCCCGATAAGTTCAGGCGGGATGATTACGTCGTCATACATAGCGTTGTAGTAATCGCTATCGGTGTTTATGTCATTTGTAAAATACGGTTTAACACAAATCAGCTTGATATGCGGGTGAGATTTCTTTGCCTTGCGGACGGCAGAGGAACACAGGCTATCAAACTCTCCCATAGCTCCGGTGTAGAATATCTCACAGCCCTGCTGTATTGCCGTTTCAACCGCACTATCCAATCTATCACCGATATTCTCAAATATGTTTCTATGCCCAAAACCGCAGCACGCTTTCATAACGACCTCATTAGATACACTTTAGATATATTATGTGCCTATATCAAACATTATAGCACATTATAGGCATAAAATAAAGTCATAATAAATATGAAACGAGGTTTTATTATGGCTGTAAAGAGTTTATCTATACGAATTGATGAGGAAATGCTGAACAAACTGCACGTTGTCGCCGACTATGAAGGTCGCTCGGCAAACAGTCAGATATTGATTCTGATTCGTGACGCGATTGAGAAGTACGAAGAAAAGCACGGGAAGATAGAGCTATAACACCTTCGCTGTTGTAACACTTGACTTTACAACGCGGCTGTGCTATACTTTCTTCATTGAAAGGATGACGAGTATGCAGATTTCAAGCAGATTTACGATAGCGATCCATATTTTTTCGTGTATAGACACCTTTTCTGAGGAGCACAAGATCACCAGCGACTTCCTCGCTTCAAGTATTCAAGTCAATCCCGTAATTATTCGCAAGCTACTCGGGCAGCTGAAAGAAGCGGAGCTTATCACAGTACAGCGCGGTTCGGGTGGCGCAAGTCTTGCGAAAGCACCCGATGAAATATCGCTGCTCGATGTATTTAATGCTGTTGAGAGTATCGAGGACGGCAAGCTCTTCCACTTCCACGAGAATCCTAATCCGAAATGTCCGGTCGGCAAAAGCATTCATCCTGTACTCGACGGACGGCTCGATCAAATCCAGACGGCTATGGAAAGAGAAATGCAAAGTATCACTCTCGCCGATATTTTTGCCGATACAAAAAAATACATCTCAGAAACTTCGCACTCTTGACAGGGTGCGAAAAAATTTTTTTAAAACTTTCGTTGTAACTATTGACATTACAATAAATGCGTGTTATATTATAGTTGTAACAAGCGAGGTTACAATAAAACAAAAAATCAATTTACGGAGGTAAATATTATGAAAATCGCAGTTGTAGCAGCAAACGGCAGAGTAGCACAGAAGGTCATTAAAGAAGCGCTTGACAGAGGCTTTGAGGTGAAGGCATTCGGACGTGACGACGAAAACAAAACCGTTGCGAAGGATTATGTAAAAAAGGATATTATGGATCTCACCAAAGATGATATCGCGGGCTTTGACGCTGTAGTTGACGGCTTCGGCGCGTGGACAGACGAAGAGCAGCCGATGCACATCAAGACTTCTCAGCATCTTTGCGATCTTCTCAGCGGCAGCGATACACGTCTGCTGATCGTCGGCGGTGCAGGTTCTCTTTATGTAAATCCCGAGCACACCGTACAGGTCAAGGACGCTCCCGACTTCCCCGCTATGTTCCTTCCTTTAGCAAACGCGCAGGGTGCGGAGCTTGACGAGCTGCGTAAGAGAAACGACGTCAAGTGGACATTCATCAGTCCCGCCGGTGATTTTCAGGCTGACGGTGAGAGAACGGGCGAGTATATCCTCGGCGGCGAGGAGCTTACTCTCAACGAAAAAGGCGAAAGCATTATTTCCTACGCCGACTACGCTATCGCTATGGTTGACGAAATCGAAAACGGCGACCATATTCAGCAGAGAATCAGTGTTTTGAGAAAGTAACCAAGTTTTCGCAAAAATGCAGCCTCGCGGTTGAATAATCGCGGGGCTTTCTGTATAATAGAGAAAAACAATTATTCGATACAAAGGAGCATATCTATGACCACAGCAGATTATTTGAACTATATCGTCAATGAGATTCACAGAACCATTGTTGCAACCGTCGATGAAGAGGGCTTGCCTGTCACCTGTGCGATTGATATGATGGATTGTGATGAAGACAGCCTATATTTTCTCACCGCAAAAGGCAAAGCTTTTTATGACAGGCTTATCAACAGAAAGTTTCTCGCTTTTACTGCTATGAAGGGTGAGGACACGATGTCGAGCGTGGCGGTATCTGTTCGGGGCAAGGTCAGAGAATTAGGCTTTGAAAGAATACCGGGGCTTTTCCAAAAGAATCCGTATATGAATGAAATATACCCGACAGAGGAATCCCGAAAGGCGCTGACGGTCTTTCAGATATACGAGGGCAGCGGAGAATGGTTTGATCTCAGTAAAAAGCCGATTGAGCGTGCGAGCTTTACATTTGGAAAAACGGAAACTGCTCAAAGCGGATACTTTATCAATGATAACTGTATTGGGTGCGGGAGCTGTTTGGAGGTCTGTCCACAGCAATGTATTGATGTCAGTAAAACACCAGCAGTCATCCATCAGGAGAACTGCCTGCATTGCGGCAATTGTAAATATGTTTGTCCCGTTGGGGCTGTAGAAAAAAGATAAAAGAATCGGAGAATAACAAAATGATCAAGGTTGCATTTTACGATACCAAAGCATACGATAAGCCGTCATTTGAGCATTACGGCGCAATACACGATATTCAATTCCGTTTTCTTGAAACGAAACTGAACAAGGATACTGCAACACTCGCTGAGGGCTGTGACGCGGTATGTGTTTTCGTCAACGATTCGGTTGACGCCGATGTCATCGAGCAGTTATATCATAGCGGAGTTAAGCTGATTGCTCTGCGGAGTGCAGGATATAACAATGTTGATGTCCGTGCGGCTTTCGGCAAGATACACGTTGTTCACGTTCCGGCATATTCTCCATACGCTGTTGCCGAGCACGCTATGGCTCTGCTGCTTACTTCCGTGCGCCGTATCCATAAGGCATATAACCGGACGAGAGAATTCAATTTTTCGCTCAGCGGACTGACAGGCTTCGACTTGCACGGCAAGACCGTCGGTGTAATCGGCACAGGAAAGATCGGGCGGATATTCATTGATATCTGTCGTGGCTTCGGAATGAAGGTGATCGCATACGATCTGTATCCGGTTGAGGGTATCGACTACGTTTCACTCGAAACACTTTTCGCTGAAAGCGACGTGATCTCTCTGCATTGTCCGCTGACGGAAGACACGAAGCATATGATCAACAGCTCAGCCATTGAAAAGATGAAAAAGGGCGTTGTGATCGTCAACACCTCGCGTGGCGCGCTCATCGACGCCGAGGCGCTGCTTGACGGTATTAAGAGTCGAAAAATCGGCGCGGCGTGTCTGGATGTATATGAGGAAGAAGCCGACATCTTCTTTGAAGATCGTTCCGGACATATTATGGACGACGAACTGCTCTCACTCCTTATCTCGATGCCGAACGTGATCGTAACGTCACATCAGGCGTTCCTTACCGAAGATGCATTGAACAATATTGCGGAGACTACCGTAAACAACATTCTTTCATATTACAACAACGACGGAATGTGCGATAACGAGTTGTGTTATCGCTGCGGAAATATTGAGCGCTGCAAAAAAGAACGAAAGCAAAGGTGTTTCTAAACGATCAACAGAAAGAAGATGATACTATGACACAGGCAGAAAGAAGGATATTTTTATTAAATTATATACTTGCTGAACGAGGCGAAGCGACTGTTATTCCACAAGATGAATATAGTCAAAAGCGACTTCTGCGCTCGCTCTTCAATATCCGTATGCCGAAACCTGTCAGCGAGGAATTTACAACAATTCAGGACGGGTATTTGCAGGAAGAAAACGCGCGCAAGGGCATTACCGATATTGCTGACTTAAAGCCTGTGCAAAAGGGCATCTATCTTTGGCAGGGTGATATTACCACGCTGAAATGCGACGCTATTGTTAATGCCGCGAACTCACAAATGCTCGGCTGCTTCTGCCCGTGTCACGGCTGTATCGACAATGCAATCCATACCTTTTCGGGCGTTCAGCTCCGTAATGCCTGTTATGAGATGATGAGGAAGCAAGGTCACGAGGAGCCGACAGGTCAGGCGAAAATCACACCCGCTTATAATCTTCCGTGCAAGTATGTTATCCACACAGTAGGACCGATTGTCAGCGGCAGGCTCACGGACGAAGACTGCGAGCTGCTCAAAAGCTGTTACCTCTCCTGCCTGAATGAAGCTGTGAAGAATGATCTGAAAAGTATAGCGTTCTGCTGTATCAGCACGGGCGAGTTTCACTTCCCAAACGATATAGCCGCGCAGATCGCGGTCAATACCGTAAAAGAATATCAGAAAGAACACGAAATTGAGGTGATATTCAATGTTTTCAAGGATTACGATTACGAACTCTACCGAGAATTACTCTCAGCAGATTGAACAGATAAGAGAAAAGCTCAATAACGCCGACGCGGTTGTTATCGGCGCGGGCGCGGGGTTGTCCACCGCCGCGGGGCTGACATATTCCGGCGAACGTTTTTACAAACACTTTTCCGACTTTGCCGAGAAGTACGGAATCATCGATATGTATTCGGGCGGGTTTTACCCGTTCCCCGATAACGAAACCTTCTGGGCGTGGTGGAGCAGACATATATATTTCAACCGCTACGAAAAAGCGCCTAAGCCCGTATATGATGATTTGCTAAAGCTCGTTAAGGATAGGAATTACTTTGTCCTTACAACGAATGTCGATCATCAGTTTCAGATGGCAGGCTTCGACAAGGAGCGACTGTTCTATACGCAGGGTGATTACGGACTGTTCCAATGCTCCGTTCCCTGTCACGACAAAAACTACGACAACTATGACGCGGTTATTGCAATGATCGAACAGCAGAAGGATATGAAAATCCCGACAGAGCTTGTTCCGCACTGTCCTGTCTGCGGAAAGCCGATGACAATGAACCTCAGAAGCGACGACAAATTTGTCGAGGACGAGGGCTGGCACAAGGCGGCTGAGCGGTACAACTCTTTCATTGACGAGAACAAGGACAAAAATATTGTCTATCTTGAATTGGGAGTCGGCGGCAACACGCCTGTCATTATCAAATTCCCGTTCTGGCAGTTGACGGCGCAGAATGAGAACGCCGCGTATATCTGCGTGAACCTCGGCGAGAGCTACTGCCCCGACGAGATCGCAGATCAATCCATCTGTGTCAACGCCGACATCGGTAAGGTGATAAACGATTTGAATTAACGAAGGCTCCGAGCGTTAAAACTCGGAGCTTTTTATAGACAGAAAACTAACGATATTGTATAATATTTTCAGGAGGTGAGATTATGCACGACATTTGGAATCCGTGGCACGGATGCAAAAAGTGCAGCGAGGGCTGCGAGAATTGCTATATGTATTTTCTTGACGCTCAGCGCGGCAGGAACGGCGCGGATATCTACCGCACCAAAGTGGGTTTTAAATATCCGCTGTCAAAGGACAGAAGCGGACATTACAAAGTCAAAAGCGGCGAACAGCTCCGTGTGTGTATGACCTCCGATTTTTTCCTTGAGGAAGCAGACGGGTGGCGTGATGAAGCGTGGAACATCATCCGTCAACGCCCCGACGTCGTTTTCTTCTTGCTGACGAAACGTCCGCAGAGAGTAAGGGATTGCCTACCGAGTGATTGGGACGACGGTTGGGAGAATGTCTTTTTCAACGTTAGCTGTGAGAATCAAAGGAGAGCCGACGAGCGCATCCCGATTCTGCTTTCTCTGCCGTTCAAGCACAAGGGCATTATGTGCGCTCCGTTTATCGGTTCGGTCAGCATAAAAGAATACCTCAAAAGCGGACAGCTTGAACAAGTCATCTGCGACGGCGAGAATTATGCGGGCGCGCGTCCCTGCCATTATGAATGGGTAAAACAGCTAAGCGACGAGTGCAAAGAGTTCGGCGTTACTTTCGCCTTTATCGGCACAGGCAGACGCTTTGTCAAGGATGGCAAGCTCTATCAAATTGAGGGCAGCGAGTTACAGGCTAATCAAGCTTATAAATCGGGACTTAGCTTTCAAGGCAAACCGATTAACTTCAAGCTAACCCGTCAGCTCGGCTTCAAAATTGCCAATGAGAATTTCTACAAACCCTATTTCGGTGAGAAGTGCCAAACCTGCGGAATGAAACCAATCTGCAACGGCTGTACCCGCTGTGGCAAGTGTAAAGAATAAAACTACCTCCGTTTGGATATTTCACGTTTCCAAGCGGAGCTTTTCATAGACATTTTTTATTTTATCTGTTATGATATACAGTAGGATAAATCGGAATTTAACGGAGGAAAATATGTTAATTGACATTACTTTAAAAATTACACCAAAAATGGTAACCGACGCGCAGGGTAACGAGAAAAAAGCACTTGTAGGTCATCTCGGAACTCACTTTGATGTGATGAACAAGGAGTTTCCGCTGGAATACACGCGGAGAAAAGGTATCGTATTTGATGTGTCAGGTGTTAAGGACAGAGATATTGACATTGATGATGTAAACCTTGATGATGTTGAAAGCAAAATGTTCGTAGCATTTTACACAGGATTTATTGAAAAAATCGGATACGGTGGAAAGGCGTATTTCACCGAGCATCCACAGTTGTCAAATGAGCTGATTGACGCGCTGCTTGATAAAGACATTTCGATTATCGGCGTTGATTTTGCGGGAGTAAGGCGCGGCAAAGAGCATACTCCTAAAGACCAATACTGTGCCGACAGGGGTGTGTTCATCATCGAAAACCTCTGTAATTTAAAAGCCGTTCTTGATAACGGTGGATATTTTCAGGCAAACACCTATCCGATGAACTACGCCGAGATGACAGGACTTCCGTGCAGAGTAGTCGCAGAAGTATAAATTCTGATTTGGCAAGGGAACAAAACTTATAAAACCGGTAGGATACGATTTTAATGAAATAAGAAAATGCAGAATTGAAAAATATCGAAAGAATTGTGGCTATATCAAAGGCTGCGTTTAGCAAATTATACGGCGGTGAGACAGATGTTCAGAGAAATGCGGCGCTTCAAGCAGCAAATCAGCGATGAAAAGTGTATTCAGATTTTAAAGGAACAGCCGAGGGGAGTTCTCTCTATGATAGGTGATGATGGTTATCCTTACGGCATCCCGCTGGATCACTGGTACAGCGAGAAGGATAAGAAGTTATATTTTCACTGCGCGAAGGTCGGTCATAAGCTCGACGCAATTCAAAAATGCGATAAGGTGAGTTATTGCGTAATGGACGAGGGCTTCCGCAAGGAAGGCGAGTGGGCTTTGAATATCAACAGCGTGGTGGTTTTCGGACGAATTAAGATTGTCACCGATGAGGATAAAAAAAGAGAAATCTGCACAAATCTGTGCAGAAAGTTTACAGACGACGAAGAGTACATTCAAAAAGAACTTGACAGCGCGTTTTCAAGAGTATGCTGTCTTGAGCTTGTGATGGAGCATATGACAGGTAAGCTGGTCAACGAATCATAAAATATAATAGGAGGACGCTATGAATCAGATTGAACGCAGAGATAAGGGTATGGCATATGTTTGCGACGACGAAGCATTCGCTCAGCAGGCGGAGTGCCGTAAGATTTTACAGCAGCTCAATTTTATGGATCGTTCCGATTTTGACGGTATAAAGGAAGTAGTTAAACAGCTGCTCGGCAAGTCGGACGAAGCATTTATCAATCCGCCGTTTTACTGCGATTACGGCTTTAATATTGAAGTCGGCAAGGAGTTTTTCGCAAACTATAACTGTACGATTATAGATGTTGCAAAGGTAAAAATCGGCGATAACTGTATGCTCGCGCCGAATGTGGCGATTTATACCGCAGGACATCCCGTACATCCCGATACGCGCCGTTCATACTATGAATACGGAAAACCCGTCACAATCGGCGATAACGTTTGGATAGGAGGCAATGCGGTAGTTCTTCCGGGCGTTACGATAGGCTCAAATTCAGTCATCGGCGCAGGCAGCGTAGTTACCCGTGATGTTCCTCCGTGGAGTATCGCTGTGGGTAACCCGTGCAAAGTTATAAAAACTATCACCGAAGCCGACAGAAAAAAACTGTTCAAGGACGAAGAAATCGACGCAGAAGCGTGGGATGATATTGTTGTCAACGGCTTCGGCGGGGAAGGATAACAAACTATGTTAATAGATTTTAACGAAATTCAGGAGATAAAAATTCCGTGTATGAACGACGGCACAGGAATGATGACTGTGAAGATGTACAATGACGAAAACTATCGTATTATTCCCACCCGAATCCATAAAGGCGGCAGTATTGGAACTCACACGCAAAACTCAGGAGACGACCTCAACTATATCATCAGCGGTACGGTAAAAGCGATTTGTAACGGTGAGGAAGAAGAACTGAAAGCGGGCGTTATGCACATCTGCCCGAAAGGATTTGAACACACCATTATAAACACAGGCAATGATGATTTGGAAATGCTCACGATCGTAGTTGCAAAATAAGTTTTGTTTCAATATAGAAACCCAAAAAGGAAGTAATATATGAAAAAAAGCTATATATACGCAGGAGTGACTGTGCTTATCTGGTCGACGCTCGCGACGGTTGTAAAGCTCGTGCTTCGGGATATCCCGAATCTTCAAGCGCTCACGATAAGCAGCGCGTTTGCGTTTGTGTTCCTGCTGATTCTGAATATAATTAACGGCTCAATAAAAGAGATGACAAGCTACAAAGTTCGGGATTACCTTACTATTGCAGGCTTGGGTTTTCTGGGGCTGTTTATGTACTCGGCGCTTTACTATTACGGAATCGCCGAGCTCGGCTCACAGGAGGCTTGTATCCTCAACTATCTGTGGCCGGTGATGATAGTGATATTCGCCTGTATTATCCTCAAAGAAAAGTTTACGGCAAAGAAGATCATCGCTATGCTGATGTCATTCGCGGGAATCGTGGTGCTTACGCTCGGCAGCGGCGAAAGCGCATCGGGTAACAGATTATTAGGGATCATCGCGTGCGTTACGGCGGCGATCTGTTACGGACTTTTTTAGGTGCTCAACAAAAAGCACAGCCTTAATCAGAATGTCACTATGATGTGGATCTGGTTTACGACTGCGGTGTGCTCGTTTGTGCTGAGCTTGTTTTTTGAAAAATGGCAGCCAATTATCGGAGTGCAGTGGTTAGGAATAGCGTGGCTCGGGATCGTAGTCAACGCTGTGGCGTATCTGCTGTGGGCGATTGCGTTAAAGGACGCAAGCGATTCCGCCAAAATAGCAAACCTCGCTTACCTTGTGCCGTTTATTTCGATTATCATATCGTGGTTCGTTTTAAAAGAACAAATCACAATTAACGCGGTATTTGCGCTCGTACTGATAATCGGTGGAATACTGCTTCAGAGCGTTAGCTTAAAAAAGAAAAATAGAATTGTTAAGGAGAAAGAATAATATGAAAGTATTGATTATCAACGGCAGTCCCAGAGTGAACGGCAACACCACGATCGCAGTTAACGAAATGGTAAAGATTTTTGATAACGAAGGAGTGGAATCCGAGGTTGTTCAAATCGGAAACAAAGACATACGCGGATGCATCGCCTGCGGAACCTGCTTCAAGAACGGCAAATGCGTATTTAACGATGTTGTAAATGAGCTTGCACCGAAGTTTGAGGAGGCTGACGGGCTTGTTGTCGCTACCCCGGTTTACTACGCTTCGGCGAACGCGACGCTTATCGCCTGCCTTGACAGACTTTTCTACAGCACTCATTTTGACAAGACCATGAAGGTCGGCGCGAGTGTCGCGGTAGCAAGACGCGGAGGCTGCTCGGCAACCTTTGATGAGCTGAACAAGTATTTTACCATCTGCGGAATGCCCGTAGCGTCAAGCCAGTATTGGAACTCCGTACACGGCAGAGAAAAAGGTCAGGCTGAACAGGATTCGGAAGGACTGCAAACGATGAGGGTGCTTGCCCGTAATATGACATTCTTGATGAAGAGCATCGCTCTCGGCAAAAAACAATACGGTCTGCCTGAAAAAGAAAAATGGCAGCCGACGCATTTTATAAGATAGAATCTCTGATAAGCTTTGAAAGGAACACAAATGATTCGGGAGATTTTGCAGCCAAAAGAGAAAAAGGTCGAATACATCGAGCTTATTTATGACCTGATTTTCGTATATATCATCGGGCGGAATAATCAGTTGTTGCATATCTTTGATAACGGCTTTGTCACAATGCCCGCGTTTCTTTCCTATGTGATGACGACGCTCGCCATCATCCAGATTTGGAACTACAGCACTTACTACATAAATGTTTACGGTCGGCACAGCGTAAGGGAGCATATTTTTATGTTTGTGAATATGTTCCTGCTTTACTTTATCGGCGAAGGAACAAGAACCGACTGGCAGGCATATCACACACAGTACCATATCGCGTGGGCGCTGATTCTCATTAATATCGGGACTCAATACCTGCTTGAACTGCGAAATCAAAAGGATAACGCTCACAACCGAAAGCATATTGTTCAGATGGCTGTTATACTCTTTATAGAAGCCGCTATGGTCGCTTCGGATATATTCTTCTATCAGACCTTTGGTAACACTTGGATGTCGCTGGCGGCTATACTGTTCGGAATGGGCGCGGTTTTGATTTTCGGTCAGAAGAACAGCGCCGATGTTATCGACTTTCCGCATCTTTCCGAGCGCGCTATGCTTTATGTTGTCTTTACCTTCGGAGAAATGATTATCGCTATTTCTTCCTACTTTGAGGGAGGCTTTTCAGTCAGCGGCACCTATTTCGCGCTGATGGCTTTCTTGATTGTAGTCGGATTGTTCTTAAGCTACGGTGTGTTTTACGACAATATCATCGACAGGGATAAGCGGACCAACGGACTCGGATATATGCTGCTGCACATTTTCCTTATTTTTTCGATGAACAACATCACAAACGGGCTGGAGTTTATGCGTGAAACCGAAATCAGCCTGATTCCGAAGATACTGTTCCTTATCGGCTCGCTGATACTGTATTTTATTTGCCTGTTCGCGCTCGGCAACCATCACGCAAAGGCGCGCTGCAGTAAGTACAACATCCTGTTCATTAAAGCGGGAGCAATCAGCGCGGTGTTTATAACACTTATGCTGTTGCTGCGTGAAAATATGATGATAAATATCTTTATAACGGTCGCGTTTGTGTTTGTACTCTTCCTGATAATTTACAAATACGGAAAACGGATTAACAGCGTGAATCCTAAAAAAGAAACATAAAAGGAGTAAAAACGTGATAATACGTAAATATGAAAATGATGATTTAAGTCAGATGATTAACCTATGGAATGAAGTCGTTGAGGACGGTATCGCCTTTCCGCAGGAGGAGCTTTTGACCGAAACAACCGGAACTGAGTTCTTTGCCTCACAGAGCTATTGCGGAGTTGCAGTCGATGACAGCGGAGAGGTTGTCGGCTTATACATTCTGCACCCGAATAATGTCGGTCGCTGCGGTCATATCTGCAACGCAAGCTACGCTGTCAGCTCAAAATGCAGAGGTCAGCATATCGGCGAAAAGCTTGTGCTTGACTGTATAGCTCAGGCAAAAGAAATCGGATTTAAAATTCTTCAATTCAACGCTGTTGTTGAATCAAACATTCACGCACGTCAACTGTACGAAAGAATCGGCTTCACGCAGCTCGGCGTTATTCCGAACGGCTTTAGGATGAAGGACGGACATTTTGAGAATATCTGTCCGTATTATATTGAGCTATAAATCATAGTTCAAACGCAGGAGAAAAGATATGAGCATAACTATTAATCTATACTATACAGGCAAGGGCGACGCCGCGAGGAAATTCGCCGAAAAAATGGAAGCGAGCGGTATTGCCGAAACTATCAGGAACGAGGACGGCAACGAGCGCTATGAATATTACTTCCCGATGAACGACCCCGAAACAGTTTTACTGATAGACAGCTGGAGAAGTCAGGAATCGCTCGATATTCATCACGCCTCCCCGATGATGGCGCAAATCGCCGCGTTGCGTGAGAAATACGACCTCCATATGAAAGCGGAGCGTTACATCAGCGCGGATGCTCCCGAATCGGAAAATCAGTTCATAAGAAAATAGGAAAAAGCAGACCGAGCGTAACAACTCGGTCTGTTCTTCCGTAAAACGATATTATTTGCCGATGACCTCGCCACGGACAGAGTTGAAAAATGCGGCGTACTTTTTCTTGTCCTCAGTTCGGCACGCGATATAAAAGGTGTAGCGTGCCTTTTCTTCATCTATTGGTATGAACACTCTGCCTTCCATTCTGTAGTCCTCGGCGATAATTCTGTCGGACGCGAATGCGGGATAGTCAGTGTTTCCCACCAAGTCGGCGAAGGTGTCGCGGTCGGGCTGGATCAGGAAGGTCGTGTCCTTCATATATTCCTCACACACGGTTTTCCAGAATCCGATATGCTGATAAAGCAGGAAGCGCTCGCCGTTTAAGTCGGAGAATTTTACGCTGTCTTTATCGGCAAGCCTGTGAGTTTCGGGAACGCAGATATACAGGTGCTCGGAGATGTAGCGCTGAAAGAACAGAGTCTTGTCATTGACCGTTTCCCTGAAAACCGCCAGATTATATACGCCTTTTTTCAGCCCGTTTATGAGCTTTTCTCCGTACACGAGCTCGGAGGAAATCGTCATATCTCCGAAGTGATCCTGAAGAATCGGCATAAGCTCCGCCATAGGCTGAGGCGCGCACGAGCCGATATGAATCGAACGCAGACTGCGGTCAAATTCAATAATACGGCTTATCATTTCCCTGTTCTGATTCACCTGCGACTGAGCGAGAGCCGCCGCGAGCTTTCCCGTTTCATTCAGGGAAATTTTCTTATTCTCTCGCACAAAGAGCTTTACGCCCAGCTCGTCCTCAAACTTTTTCATCGAGCGGCTCAGCGCGGGCTGGCTGATGAGCAGTTCTTCGGCGGCTTTCGAGAGTGTGCCGCATTTTGCGAACGCGGCTAATTGTTCAAGCAGATAGATTTCGATCATAACAACCTCACATATAGCCAGACATATAACCAACAGTTATATTCTCATAACTAAAAAGCATTTTACTTTTACTGAATTATAACATATAATATACTTGTAATCAATAGAAACATATAACTGAGGTGGATAAAATGTCGAAAAATTTAGTATTATTCTTTTCCGTGTACGAAAGCACAAAGGCTGTCGCACAGGAAATCGCCGCACAAACCGGAGCGGATATAGTAGAGATCGAGCCCGTCACACCCTACGACGGCAACCGCAATCATTACAACGCTCTCGCGCGTTACGCCAAAAAGGAACACGACGATGATATGCGTCCCGCTATAAAGAACGAAATCGACATCGACAGCTACGATAACATTTTTATCGGCTACCCGATGTGGTGGTACACTTTCCCGATGATAATTTACACCCTTTTTGATAAGTACGACTTTTCGGAAAAAACAATCATCCCGTTCAATACTCATATGGGTTCAAGTGACGGAGGCACATACAGCACGATTGCAGAGCTTGAACCAAACGCAACCGTCCTCAAAGGCTTACCAATCGAAATGTCGGAAGCGGAGCGTGATTGTAAAGATAAAGTAGAAAAATGGCTTAATAATATAACAATCAGGAGGACAACTAAATGAAAAAAGTGATAGCGATCTTTCTCGCAGCGATTCTTATATTTTCCCTTGCCGCGTGCGGCGGCACAAGCGGCGACACCAATTCTAAAACTGAAACTTCAACATCGGAAACTAAAACAGGCGACACATCAAGCGCCAATAACACTTCGACAGACGGCAAAACGCTGATCGTCTACTTCTCGTGGAGCAATAATACCGAAAAGATGGCGAACTATATTCACGACAAAATCGGCGGCGATATAGAACGCATTGAGCCTGTTGAGGCGTATCCCGAGGACTACAACGAAACGGCAGATAAAGCAAAAGCCGAACGCGACAACGGCGACCGTCCGAAGTTCAAAGAGCTGCAATTCAACCCTGAGAATTACGATACGATTTTCATCGGTTATCCGATTTGGTGGTATGAGCTTCCTATGATCATGCGCACCTTCTTCGATACCTACGATCTCAGTGGTAAAACAATCATTCCCTTCAATACCCACGAGGGCTCGGGCGACGGCGGCACCTACGACCAGATCAAAACCGAGGAACCTAACGCGAAAGTTTTGGAAGGTTTGCCAATTCGCGGCGGAGACATTGAAAACACTGATTCAAAAGATAAGGTCACAGAATGGCTCACAGGTCTGGGCTACTGATTATACTATACAGGAGGTTTCAATATGCAAAATTTTGATTATCAGACACCGACAAGACTTATCTTCGGCAAAGGAGTTGTTAAACAGCTCCCTGATGTTATGGAGCAATTCGGCAAAAAAAACTGCTCACTTACGGCGGAGGCAGTATCAAGAAGCTTGGATTATATGACAAGGTAAAGGAGCTTTTAAAGGACTTTGAAATCTTTGAACTTGCGGGTATTCAGCCGAACCCGAAGTATGATCCGAGTGTGCTCGACGGCGTAAAAATCTGTAAGGAAAACGACATTGACGTTATCCTTGCGGTAGGCGGCGGAAGCGTGCTCGACTGCTCAAAGGCGATTGCGACAGGCGCAAAGTATGACGGCGATCCGTGGGATCTTATTTCCTATAAAGCGTTTGCTACGGATTCGATCCCGATTGTAGATATCATCACCCTTGCCGCAACGGGCAGCGAGTATGACTGCGGAGGCGTTATCTTACGCACCGAGACAAACGACAAAATCGGTTATATGGACAGTCATAACTTTCCTGCCGTTTCTTTCCTCGACCCGACATACACCTTCACGGTTTCTAAAAAGCAGACGGCGGCCGGCTGCGCTGACGCGATGAATCATATTATGGAACAGTATTTCTGCGAGGATTCAACTCTCCTAAACGACGGCTTTATGGAGGCGGGATTAAAGAGCCTTATGACAAACGCCGTAAAGTGCCTTGAAAATCCCGAGGATTATACCGCGAGAGCCGAAATGATGCTGACTTGCACCTACGGCTGTAACGGGATTTACGCGCTCGGCAGCAGCTATTCCGGCTGGCCCTGCCACGGCATCGAGCACGCCCTCAGCGCTTACTATGACATCACTCACGGCGAGGGACTTGCTATTATCACTCCGCGCTGGATGAAACATATCCTCTGCGAAAAGACCGTTGACCGCTTTGTAAAATACGGCGTGAATGTGTTTGGTATAGACGCAAATCAGGATAAGTTTGAAATAGCGAATCAGGCAATTGACGCGACATACAAATTCTTTGAGTCGATAAATATCCCTATGCATCTGAAGGACGTCGGAATTGACGACAGCAGGATCGGAGAAATGGCTCATCATATCGCTGTTAACGAAGGTTTGGAAGAAGCATGGTTCCCGCTTCTTGAGGACGACCTCGTAACAATTCTTACAGAGTCGCTGTAAGCAAAAACACAGGAGGTTAACTATGAATTTCATTACATTAAACGACGGCAATAAAATTCCTGCGATAGGGTTCGGCACCTTTCAGATTCCACCCGACGGAAGCACCTACGAAGCGGTCAAGACCGCGCTCTCGCTCGGCATACGTCACATTGATACGGCGGTCGCTTACTTTAATGAGCAGGAGGTTGGTCAGGCTGTTAAGGACAGCGGTATTCCTCGTGAGGAAATCTGGATCACAAGTAAAATGTGGCTTCAGGATTTCGCGTATGAGGACGCAAAGAAGTCAATAGACACATCGCTTAAAAGGCTCGGGACAGACTATATGGACTTGTATCTCATTCATCAGCCCTACGGAAAAGTTGACGAAGCGTGGCGAGCGATGGAAGAAGCGAAGAAGGCAGGCAAAATCAGATCTATCGGCGTAAGCAATATGACACCGAAAATCTGGAACAGCTTTGTTCCCGGTTTTGATACAATGCCCTCTGTAAATCAGGTCGAGTTCAACCCGTATTGTCAGCAAAAGGAGCTGCGTAAGATCCTCGCCGAAAACGATGTGAAGCTCGAAGCATGGGCTCCGCTCGGTCAGGGCAGAGCTGATTTGCTTACTAATCCCGTAATCACTGAAATTGCAGAGAAATACGGAAAGAACGCCGGTCAGGTGATTCTCCGCTTTGAAAATCAGGAAGGTATTATCATATTCCCGAAATCCACAAAGCCCGAGCGTATCAAGAGCAATATGGAAATCTTTGATTTTGAGCTGACCGAGGACGAGATGAACGCTATCCGCGCGCTCGATACAGGTAAAGGCAATCACGATCCCGACGCACCGGGTGTGGGCGAATGGCTCCTCAGCGCTTTTGATATTCACGAAAATGAATAAGATGAAAATAAGAAAAACGGCTAACACTGTCATTGACATATTGATGACGGTGTTAATGCCGCTTTTGATGGCATATTCGCTGATTGGCGAGGAATTCCACGAGATCGTCGGCTCGGTTATCTTTGTGCTGTTCATCGTCCACCATCTGCTCCACTTGAAATGGTGGAAAGCGATCCCACGCGGCAAATATAATCCCTACCGGGTATTCATCACAGTATTTAATATCATTCTGTTGATTGTGATGTTTTTACAGCCGTTGACAGGAATTGCCCTTTCAAAGCACATCTATACTTTTTTACAGCTAAAAGGTGTAGCTGCAACAGCGAGAACAATTCATATAATTTGTGCTTACTGGTGCTATGTGCTGCTGAGCCTGCATCTCGGACTGCATACCGAGCAGATAATCCGACCGTTGAAAAGCAAAAAGAGCTTTGATGTAATGAAGTGGAGCGTACGCGCAGTGTTTATTCTGATCGCCGCATACGGAATCTATGTATTTATCAAAAGAGGTTTTTGGGGATATATGAGTGGCAGGACGATGTTCGCGTTTTTTGATTTCAGCGAATCGAGAGTGTTGTTCATCGCCGACTATTTAGCGGTGATGACTTTATTTGCCGTCATTGGCAATTATCTAAGCAAATTATTGAAACTCAGGAGGAAAACAAAATGAAAAAAGATTTAGGCTCAATGCCCGCTTTATACCCGATGCCTGTGCTGATGGTAGCGGCTTATGATGAAAACGGAGTGCCCTGTGTGATGAACGCGGCTTGGGGTACGATTTGTGGTATGGATAAAATCGCCCTCATTATCAGCGAAGGTCACAAGACTACGCAGAATATAAGGGTCAGCAAAGCGTTCACCGTCGCGCTTGCGGACAAGGCTCATATGGCTGAGGCGGACTTCTTCGGTATCGCCACCGGTAACAAGATGCCTGATAAGTTTGAAAAGTCGGGCTGTCACGCGACAAAGAGCAAGTTCGTCAACGCTCCGGTCGTTGAAGAGTTCCCCTTAACAATGGAGTGCGAGCTCGCCGAGATAGTTGAAACAGAACATCTCCACGCGGTAGTCGGCACAATCGTCAATGTCTGCGCTGATGGAAAAGTCCTTGACGACAACGGCAAAGTTAATCCCGAAAAGCTGAACGCATTGATCTTCGATCAGTTCCAAAGCGGCTATTACGTCAGCGGCGAAAAAGTCGGCAAAGCATGGAACGCGGGCAAGGATATGATGATGGCGGCGCAGGGTTAATAACCTAAATATACTAAAGCCCGACAGTCATTCTTAATGAGACTGTCGGGTTAACTTTATGTATATATTAATTCATTGTTCACAATTTCTGCTGCGCGATTGCGGATATTGTTCATTCTCTGCACCCACAGCATTTGGTTTTGCAGAGCTGGAAACACTATCAGGCGAACAGTTGGTTTTAGCTGACGCTAATGGCGATAATGAAATCAACATCGCCGACGCAACACATTTACAGATATTACTTGCGGAATATGAAGTAGAATTAAGGTAAGATTTGGGGCTGGCTCAAAAGTGAAAAAGAGCCAGCCTCATAATTACTACAGAAAAGAATCATTTTTTGAAAATCTGAGCAATGCAAAGCAGAGGGTATCACTACTCTCTGTTTTTTGATGTTAAATTGTGGAAAAATCAGGCGGTCAATTTTTCGTTGGGTTTCTTTTTCTCGAAAAGATATGTTTTCGTTCTTTTTTGAATGATTTTGTTGTAGTACTTTTTGAAGTTGTACGCAAAGCAATGAAAAAGTATTTCGGTTTTGACATTCTTCTTTCCGCGGGTCAAAAATCGTCTGAAACCATAGTCCTCCTTGAGCACGCCAAAAGCCCCTTCTACCTGTATAGAGCGGTTTATTCTTAGTGTGATTCCCTTTTCGCTTGTGATGTTATCCAGCGACTGCCGGCTGTATTTGTGGAAAAGTTTTGAATGTTCAAGCTTTCTGATGCCGTCCTTGCTTTTGGTGCATTGGTCGCGGTGAGGGCATTGATGACATTTCTCGGTGTAGTAAACTCCCTTCTTGGATTCATACCCTGTGCCTGATTTCGATTTCTTTTCTCCTCGCAGCGTTAATGTCTCTCCGCCCGGACAGGTGAATGTATCTGTTTCTTCGTTGTATTCAA
>FMUA01000016.1:0-28754 GCA_900100595.1 Ruminococcaceae bacterium P7 | reverse complement strand
CCAAACCCCTTCTCGGTTGATCTGTAACGGACTTAGCCTTCCTTTACCCATCGCCGATTCTATCTGTTGGATGACGCGAACGTTCGGAACTCCGATGCTTCTACCTACAAAAAACGAACGCTGCGAACAGGAGGAGGGCTGACTGACTTTTAAACGGACGTAACAGTCCTTGGAGTTGAAAGTCAGACCGTTCCTTCCTATTCTAACAGCTTAGGCAACGAGATGTCCCATGCCTATGGCTGGCTACCATAAACCAAGGGGCAAATATATTGTAACAGGAGTTGCATTATGAAAAATAGCTTGATTAAAATTATCGGCATTATTTTGACTATATCTATCGCCGTGACGTCGGCAGCAGCGCTGTCGGGATGCTCGTCAAATGATGCAGGCAAAGCGACAGCGGACAGCGCATCCGTGTCTGAGAACGTCAAAGGGATCGCCTCACCGGTGCTCGTCAAGACCGTGACAGAGTATAGCAGGAATTTTGAAACACAGGAGTGGGAAAAGGCGAGGGTTATTGACTATACATACGAGAACGGCTATCCTACCGTTGTGACAACGGTCGAAGCTGACGGTGCCGCTCAAAACATGACAGAATACAAATATACCTTTGACGGCGACCTCCCGGCGACCAGAACTTATTCAAACGGCAACTACACCTTTACCATCGAATATAACAACGGAAAGACCTATCAAATGACGGCAAAGAGCAAGGATGGATCGAGCTCGCAGGCGGATTACTATCAGTATGCGAACGACGACGGGTACTTTACCTTCCTCCTGCATGAAGAACATTTAGGCGCCTCTGAGGGGGACGGCGAGGTGAGCGGAGATAAGGAAGAAACGGATTCTATAACCGTTGTCAGCAAGGACGGACTGCTTGTCAAAACCACCAACACGGGTATGTATGCCAACTGGAATACAGGAGAAAAAAAGGAATGGCAGCGCTTCAACGGTACCTATACCGTTGAATATGACGCCGACGGGATCGCAGCGCTCACCTCAGGAGTTTTCAGAGCCGGTCCGTCGGGGCTCCAAAACAAGTTTGCTGTTACAAAGGAGAACGGCAGGGTTACGGAAGCGATCGTTTTGATCCCCAACAACGAGACCGGCGGCTATGATGAATTCTCAAAGTTCACCTTTGAATATGCAGATACAGAGATTTCCGACAGCCGTTATGCCATGATGATAAACAGCTTTCTCTTAGGCGAAGAGAATAGTTATTATCGGTACCTTTGGTATTGATAGATTCTATCCGCTCGCTTTAAGCGGATTAACGGCGAAATGATGAAAGTGAACAAAAAGAACTACACCGTGATTAAGAAACAAATGAAGGGAAGATGAAATCATGCTGCTGTCTATTTTGTTTTTTGTGCTCAGTATCGTGCCGTCTGTACTGATCTTTATTTGGCTTCGGAACAGACAAAAGGATCATATCCTTTACAGAAAGAAATGTACTTATTCATTTGTCAGCGGATTGATCAGCGTGCTGCCGATCATTCTCCTGTCCGCAATACTATATATCCTGATCCGGGTATTGAACGCTGTATTGCTGAAGGATATCAATGTACTTGTGTATCAGGCAATCTATAAGTTTATCGTACTGGCGTTCGCCGAGGAGATCACCAAGTTTTTCGCCTTCCGATTCGTACTGAAAAGAAATCCCTACGCTTATTCTTGGGCGGATATCGTCGCGTTTATGGTGATCATCGGCACGGGATTCGGTCTTATTGAGGACATTCCTTACGCCATCGGCGCATCGCCGATCATCATGCTGGTGCGCGGCTTTACGATGGGACACGTTGGCTATGGCTTCATCATGGGCTGGTTTTACGGTAAGCGGCTCCATACCGGTAAGAAGCGCTACGGCGCGATCGCCATCCTGCTGCCGTGGCTGATTCACGGACTGTATGATTTTTCACTGACGCCGGAGCTTTTGGAAGTAAACGATAATTTAGCGATCATAGGCGTGTCGCTCGCGCTGCTGGATATCGTTCTGCCGATATTGATGATCCGCTTTTTCATCCGGGCAAAAAAGCAGGAGCGTTATACGCTGCCGCTGTCGACATTTGAGCAAGCACAGCACAAGGAACCGACTTTATAGCATTGTTGGCATAGCTTTACTATGTTCATCGTTAAGCGCCGAAGCAAAATCAAAAAAAGAAAAACGAAGCTTTCACCGCAGCATATCTCTCCAATTTCAAACAATATATTTCATTCTAATCGGAGGTGCCGGCAAATGAAAACTGAAAGAGAAAAAATGACAAACGCCGAGCCGTTTTTGACGAACGATCCACAGCTTATGGAGGATAAGAAAAACGCACGGCTCTTATGCTCGCGTTTCAATCATTCCCCCGAGGATGAAGCACTCAGGAAATCTCTGCTCAAAGAGCTGCTGGGAGGCTGCGGAGAAGAGATCGCGGTAAAACCGCCTTTCCGCTGCGACTACGGCTACAACATCTTTGTGGGCGAGGACTTCTTCATGAACTTTGACTGCGTGTTTCTGGACGCCGCGCCCATCAGGATCGGCGCGCATTGTATGATAGGGCCCAAAACCTGTATCTACGCAATCGGTCACCCTTTAGACGCGGAATCAAGGAGAAAGAAGATCGGTATCCCCAAGCCGGTCACCATCGGCGATAACGTCTGGATCGGCGGTGGGGTCACGATCCTCCCGGGCGTTACGATCGGCGACAATACGGTCGTTGCTGCTGCCTCGGTTGTAACGAAATCATTTCCCGGTAATGTGGTGGTCGCGGGAAATCCGGCGCGTATCATAAGAGAACTCAGTAACAGCGAAGAAGTGTGAACGCGAGTATAAATGCAGTAAACTAATAATAGACATACAAGGTTAGGAAATTCGGGCTGAACTCGTACAATACCACCGTTCCACTTCTGATCCTGATAACCGGGGACACTTGTAGGACGCATTTCGTGGTTGCCGTGTATACAGAGAAATTGAACGCCCAAACTGTTCAATTTCTCTTTGAGACGTTTATCTTTGCGACCGCCAAAATAGTTTGCTCCAACGTCACCGAGCAGAACAATAGTGTCGCTGGCTTCAGGATTAACCTTTTTTACAAATCGCGTGATGGAAAAAAGCAGTTTATAATATTGATTCAAGACATTAGTATTGAAAAGAACGCCTGCGCAGAAAAGCTGAAGGCAACACTTCCGGTGAGTGATATACGCAAATTGGATGTTGAGGAATATCAGCTGTGCTATGAAGGTGGCATGGTCCTAACATATGATGGAAAAAACTGTAAGGAAATTGAAGTTGAGGAGTTTTTAAATGTTGGTAATGAATGTGAGACAATCGAAGCTACGAAAAATTTGATCCCGATTTTTTGAAGAATGCAAAAAGACTTGACAAATAAGCAAAAATGTGCGGCTGCAACTGTTCGCTAAATGAACAGTTGCAGCCCTTGTAGTTCCGGTACCCCAACTCGGCAGCTTCATCTACAGCGGCATGGAAGAAGAATTTGACCGTATATCGTACGCTGTCAGCGCCAACTCCAAACAGATTATTTTATCGGACAAATCGCGAACAGTTGCACCATTTGGGTGAATGGTTTTTTTGAGAAAAAACAAAATACCTATTGACATATAATACTATGTGTGATATAGTATAATATGAAAGGAGGTATTGCCTTTGGATATGCAATTGAAGCGCGGTTTGTTCGAGATTTGTGTCTTAGCGGCAATCAGGGACGAGGACTCCTATGGATATCGAATCATCAAAACGATAAAGCCTTATATTGATATATCGGAATCCACATTATATCCGATATTGCGCAGACTGGAGGCAGCGGGATTCATTTCAGTCCGTTCCTCGGAACACAACGGAAGACTTAGAAAGTACTATCACATTAATCAGGCAGGAAAAGAGCGGCTTTGCGCTTTCTCTGAGGAGTGGCGCGAAATCAGCGCGATCTATCAATTTGTCACAAGGGAGGAATCCGAAAATGAGTAAAACCGAATTTATGAACGACCTATCACAAAAGCTCGACAAGCTGACGCAGGCGGATCGTGAGGAATATATGTCTTTCTTCTCGGAATTGATCGACGATAAAATCGAGGAAGGATATGCGGAAATGTCGGCGTTGGAATCACTGGGAGATGCGGAAGAGCTTGCACAGACCATTTTGACCTCGGTTCCCGTTACCCTGAATCCTAAAACCGAATATATTGAGAATCACACCGTCATCGACTGTACCAACCGCTACCGTGACGGAGAGAACCTGTTTCGCTTTACCATTAAAACTCCGCGCGATACAGATCTGCACGATGTGATTATCGAAATTACGCGCGATTACCGCGGAACTGTGCTGTTTTGCACAAATCTTAAATATTTTGGCGAATCCGAGCCTCAACAGACGAGCCTTGTATTTGAACGCACCGATGGCGTTTCTGATTACTATGAGTGTTTGACTAAGAGCTATGATAAGGCGGGGATCGGTATCAGGCTTTATCTCACTACGGAAAACGGTGATTTCATGGCAACCGATATCTCCAACAAAAGTACGGTAAAAGGCAACGGCTACTGGCTAAGTGCATGACTTTTAAACAAGACATGCACGGTGCAGACTACCGGCAGGTCGCGACGATATTGATAACCAGAATTTGAGTCCTCTCTTTCACATCCGAAATGTTAATAATTTGCCAAAACAGGCACAAAAATACCGCTTGCCCATAACGAGAGGCAAGCGGTTAACATTTCGGATCACTGAAACTCAGGTCATTCGGACGTGTTCAACCGTTTTGTTTTACCGTTCTCATATGAGCGCACTATAATAGAGCTGTTGTGTTCACGCAGCACATAATAACGCTCATATCCTTCGTAATGGTCTTTGAAATTTTTTAAGATGTTCATAAGAACATTATACCACGTTTTGGCAAACAATCCCCCCTCAAGATTGATGGGGCAGGGGTTGTTGATTTGCAAACGGCGCTTTTTTAAATTGTCTGCCGGGGCGTTTGTGCAAATCCTCTAAAAACTTTCTTTAAGATTTTACGCTACCCCTCGTCCAAACTGGTGATGACAGAAAGCCGGTTTCCCTGTATAATAAAATTGTGTACTTATATCTTGCTTTTATTGTATAAGGGGAGGAGTCTTTATGAAAAAATCATCAGCTTGATGTTATCAGCCCTTTTGCCACAGAGGAGATTGCATTTAAGAATCATGATGAAGCCGAGAGGCGTAATATTGAATGCGGATATACAGAAATATGCATGGACGCCGGTGATGAGGCTTTCAAAAGCCGGCAGGTGGACGAATACAACGACTATGCTGATGCAAACGAGAGCATCACGGATAAGAAACCGGATGAGCTGCCCGATCTTAATCAAATTGTTTTGGTTTACTGCCGCAGCAGACGCAGAAGTAAAGAGGCTTCGCAAAAGCTCGCGGATATAGGATATACCAATGTATATGAGTTCGGCGGCATAAATACATGGACGGGTGAGATTGTAAAATAATGATCAATATCCTCTTGCATAAAGAAAGCATAATCTCAGTTAATTGATCGTCGGATATTTCGCCGTCGATCCATTGTCTAAAAAACTCATTTGTTTCATCGGGAATCGGAACGCCTTCAATGCTGTTGATCGCCTTTGCAATCTTGACAGCTCTCAGGCGTTTTTTTTTCTTTGTCAAGCATTAAATATACAAAATGCAAAAGGTCGGCTCAAAATTGCACAGCTCCGGTAAAAACGGACAATAGAAAAAAGGACCTCCTATGGTAGAATGAAAGAAGCTACCATAATGGACTATCTTACTAAACCTGTGAGCAGGGCACAGCTGCGAATACCCTGTGCCTGATTTCGATTTCTTTTCTCCTCGCAGCGTTAATGTCTCTCCGCCCGGACAGGTGAATGTATCTGTTTCTTCGTTGTATTCAAAATTGTATTTTGCGTAAGGGTGCTTTTTCTTTTTGTTTTTGTTTTTCTTTGTCTGTTCGTAGTTCTGCGGTTTAATGTAGCTTTCCTGTTTGTTTTCAGCCAGATACACAAGGTTTTCTTCGCTCTCGTATCCGGCGTCTGTTGTTACGTTCAGATATGTAAATCCCAGATTTTCTTTTGTCGTTTCCATAAATGGGATGAATGTTGTCACATCGTTTCTATCCTGATACACGTCCATACTTACGATGTATTCACTGTCAACGCCGATCTGAATATTGTAGCCGGCTTTGAGCTGTCCGTTCTTCATATGGTCATCCTTCATACGCATAAAGGTTGCGTCATGATCTGTTTTTGAAAAGCTGTTTCTGTCACCCAAAATCTCCTGATATTCGGCATATTGGCTGCTTTTTGCGAGAATCTCCTCGCATTGTTCATAGTCTCTTTGCAGCTGTGTTTTACGCTTTCCTCTGCCGTGGACAAACTCAATTTCAGCTTTATCGATTTGAACGGACAGATACTTCAGTGCTTCTACAATACTCAAAAAATTATGGGAATATTCTTCTCTTAATTCCGCGAGATAGCTTTCAGCCTTGTTTTCGAGCTTGGCTTTGTTCTTTGCAACAGCCTTTCCCCAGACAAAGCTATACCGATTGGCATTGGCTTCAATTTTCGTGCCGTCTATGAAGATGTTTTCGCAGCTGATTTCCTCACGCTCTTTCAATTCCGATATGAACTGATTGAACAAATCCTGAAGCTCTTCGGCGTGTTCGTATCTGAACCGGTTGATGGTGCTTTTGCTCGGCGCTTCGTATTGTTGCAGCAGCCATAGAAAACAAATATGTGTTTTGCAGGCGTATGCTATCTTCCGGCTTGAGTAGATACCGTTAATATATGCATACACAACCACCATGAACATGACATTAATCGGAAGCGCGGATGGTCTGCCTTCCTTGGCGTATGAATCAATGAGTTTTTTGTAATTGAGCTTGCTGCATATTTCAAACACAAGAAAAACGATATCGTCCTCCTTGATGAAAAAATTTGAATTAAACAGCGAAATGACTTGATTATTTATCTTCATTGGTGTACAATCCTTTATGTTGGTTGTTTGTTTTTTGTGGTAATTAAATTATACACCAACTGCGAGAGGTTTCATAGCCTCTCGTATTTTTTGCAAAAAACTGACCCAAAACTCTTTTGAGTTTTGAGTCAGCCCCCGCAGTTGAGAACAAAACAATTGACGCTCAACCTCGGTTCAGTCAAGACTGAACCCTACTGTAGTAATATATTTAAAAATAATTGTAACCAAATCGCTTTTTGAATTGTTA
The DNA here is from genome assembly GCA_900100595.1 of Ruminococcaceae bacterium P7. Taxonomy (GTDB): domain Bacteria; phylum Bacillota; class Clostridia; order Oscillospirales; family Acutalibacteraceae; genus Ruminococcoides. The sequence continues at coordinate 21,525 of FMUA01000016.1, read as the reverse complement.
TATTAACAGAGGAGGGAAAAGGAATGTCAAAATCGACGCTGTACGTAGGCTATACTTACGAGGAAGTTGTGCGCAAATATGCGCAGGCTGTGGCAGGCGTGAGTATGATGCAGCTGCAAAATCACGCCGACGCGGAAGATTGTTTTCAGAACACCTTTGTCAAGCTGTTGACAAAGAACCCCTCCCTCCGTGACGAAAACCATCTTAAAAACTGGCTGCTGCGCGTAGCAGTCAACGAGTGTCACAACCTTCGCAAGAAGAACAGCCGCGTGGTGTCGATTGAAACCATGACCGATGAACCCTCTTATTATCAGTCCGAGGATGAACTTGATTTGTCCTGGGCGCTGATGAAGCTGAAGCCCGATTACCGCGAGATTTTGTATTTGCATTACTGCGAGCGGTACAAGGTGGATGAGATCGCCGAGATCGTGGGCAGAAAGCCCAACACGGTCAAGGTGATGCTCAAACGCGGCAGAGAAATGCTGAAAGCCGTCTACGGAGGTGATGCAGAATGAAAAAAGTGAATTTTAACGCGATGCAAAGCTTTGAAGTCCCCGAAAGCTGGATCGAAAACGCTGTTAACGCAAAGCCGCGAAAGAAACCGATTTATCTGCGCCACTATGTGATCGGTTCCGCAGCGAGCGTTGTGTTGGCAGTCGCGGTCACGATTATAGCGGTCATCGCCATGAACAAGACGCCGATCAGCCCCGACAGCGCGATCCCCGTTAAGCCGCAGACAACTACGGCGGCAACGGAAGCGACGGAAAAGGTTACCGAGCCTGCCACCGAAGCTGTTACGGAGCCCGTCACAGAGCCCGTGACCGAGCCTGTCACCGAAGCCGTCACGGAAGAAGTGACGGAACCCCGCGCGCTTGCCGACGACGAGCGACTCCTGACCCCTGACTGGTATGTCTGGAATGTGGAAGGAATGTCACGTTCCGACGCCGCCTCAGGGGATATAGATCCGCCTGTGTTAAAGCTCGACGAGCTGTACCGGGGCAGCATCACCGTTAAGATGGCGGCGGACAGCCCCTACGGTGCGGACGATGTGCTGCGGGGTACCGTAACTGCCGGTTTTGCCGATCTGAACACAGACACGGCAGGCAGCGTAATCGTAAAGCTTCAATCCGATGACAACGGTCAAAAGTCAGTTGCATTTTGTCCGTATGAGTCCAACGCCTACCTTCCCTCCGGCCGCGCCTATACCTTCACCTTCACCGGCAAGACCGCAGACGGAAAAGAGGTCACTAAAACCGTCACCAAAACCCTTTCGGGGAACAATTCTGTTACTATTACAATTTAAGGAGAGAAATACAATGAAAAAAATGCTCACCATCATGATAAGCCTGATGTTATGCGCTGTTGCCTGTCTGCCTGCGATGGCAGCCGAAGCAGAAAAAACCGGAGCGTCGCCTGATTCCGCAATCGGAGAAACCGACGAATCGCCCCGTACCGCAACAGGAAAAACCAAAGGCACCGCAACAGGCACACCGATAGAGGATCGTATCATTCCCAATACCGAGCGCGATTTTTTTGAGCTCCCCAACACCACGCTGCCGCTTGACGACGAGTCAAAGCTGCAGATCGCTCAGGATTTTAAGGCGCAGTATCAAACGTCGGGAGACCCTGCGGAGTACACCGTAATGCTCTTTCAGAACCTAAGCAATGGCATGAAGCTGGTGTTTGTTACAAAGCCGGATTGGTGCTATACCGAAGAGTACCGTTACAGCCTGATGGGGGAGTATGTGTATTCTCGCGGCTCAAAAGAGGTGCTGCTGTACAAGGACGGCACATTTACAGAACTGTTTGACGCGTATCATAACGGCGTGATCGGCGACGAGCTGTTAGCAGAGCTCGACACGGTCATGCACTTTGACCGCCTCGCTCCCGAGACGGATGATCAGAAAATTGACGCACGTTCCACCGAGCCTAAGCTGACAGAGGCGGCGGCCAAACCGGCGACCCGCAATCAGACAACCCCCGACAACACCAAGGATTCCGCCGGCCCCATCAATGATCTTCCGGTCAATGGTGTTATCGCTACAGGCGAATCAGGCGCATTGTGGTTAGCCATCGTGCCGGTTCTGCTCGCAGCAGTAGCAGGTATCTATATTTACAACAGAAAGTTTCGTCATTGATCATTGAATCATAAATAAAGGGCTTGGCTCAATTTCTCATAACGAGTTTTGAGCCAGCCCCATTCTTTTTCTCTGGACTTTTTCTGTTTCTGTGGTATCCTGTTGTGCTTAGAAAGGACGGTGAGAATATGACCACACTCGAAAATCTCTACTACGGCAACATAGCCCCGCACGAATATGAAGTCGTGCGCGGAAGTGAGTACGACATTACCGCAAAGCTGGTGATTCGCCATGAGCAGGATTTATCGGCTACACTGACGGAGCAGCAGAACGCCATACTCCAAAAAATCAAAGACAACCACACTGAACTTATGAACCTCGGCGAGCGCGATGCGTTTCGTCGAGGTTTCTCTTTGGCTGTCAAGCTGATGATTGAAGCTATGAGCAGTGAGAAAACCTAACGCGCCCTGTTTCGCCCCGTGTCGCGCGAAAGAATCGGTGGGGCACGTACCCGACCTCGCCCAACAAAGCCCACACAGGCGGTTTGTCGCGGTTTGTGGGCGCAAATACAGCTGTGGCTCAATACGCTCCACAGCTGTTTTTTAGTTGTATTCTGAAAGCGCGTTAAGCGGATTACGTCTTGCGTAAATCACGTTCAAAATATATACGCACTTTGCGTTTTCATCTATTCTGTAATAGATATAATATTTCTTGTAAATTATTCTTCTGATTCCGCGCGAATGCCACGGTTCATCCGAAACAGGCGCAATAGCGCCCGGAAACGATTCGAGCTTTTCAATCTCTTACCGTAATCCGTGAATATATTTCAGAGCGGTCTCCGGCGCTTGCAACGTATAGGCGATATAGCTTTTAAGCTGAGATAAATCCACTGCGGCATCGGGTGTGATAATAACGTTATAGTGCTCCATCACGTCAAATCCCTTTCAAGCTCATCAAAAAAATGATTGGCGGATACACCTTGACCGTTTAATGATTGGTCGTAGCTGTGCTGAAGCTTTCTGTCTAATTCTTCTTTTGTTAATATATCCATTGTCGCAGGCGCAGCAGGAACGGTTAGCTCAAACGGTACTCCGTGCCTGTAAATAATTTGACGGTACAGAGAATTGATTAAAACGGACACAGGAATGCCGAGGTTTTTTAATATCTCTTCAGCTTCTGCTTTTATATCTGACTGAACACGTGCGCTGACAGTTGCATCTTTCATCATAATAAATCAACCATCTTTCAATTTAATTGTACAACACTGTAGTGCAAATTGCAAGACATATTTTATTAAAACAATAACAAGCATCACCTGACGCGCCCTGTTTCGCCCCGTGTCGCGCGAAAGAATCGGTGGGGCACGTTACCCGACCTCGCCAAACAAAGCCCACACAGGCGGTTTGTGGGCAAAAAAAGACTGCGGAGCACACTGCCCGCAGCCTTTACTCTTCCATGCTCTTTTTCAGCTTATTCAGTATGTTTTTCAGCTTCTTTTCCGCGCCGTCCTCGGTCAAGCCTAACAGCAGCGACGCTTCACGCAAGGTTTTCTTCTCTTTATTTTTCAGACACTTAGGACAAATGCCATAGACATATTCAATCAACAACCTATCCGGCTTGCGAAGATCGGCAAGCGCATTATTGAGCTTTTCCTGTCGCAGCAACTTAAAATATAACGCTTCCGTATCCAAATCATTCGCAACAGAGTCCATAGCAGAGGAATAGTAATTATCTTCATCATCGCTTGCGTAAAAATCCGCGTTGTACTTTGGCTTGAAGGTCGAGACCGCAACAAGGTAATTCTCAACGCTTTCCTCTGTCAGGTTCAACTCAACTGCGATCTCGACAATTATTTCCGATAGAGAATTATTATCCTTTTTCTGATAGTAAAGATATGCTATCCTTTTCAGGAGTAGATATTGATGACGGTTATCAATTTTAAAATTGCCGCAGTTTACCCTAACGTACTCCTGCCACGCAGTCTGTACCTTGTACTTTATCATTTGCAACAGAGGAATATCGGAATCATAGTTTTGCAATTCTTCCCACAGCAGAAAAGAAAAAATCTGCTTCAAATCCTCAGCTCGATAATCATCTAACTCGTACCGTTCAATAAATCGCTTTGTTTTTCTATCCAACACAGGCTCATAAAAGTGAAGAAACTCCCTGTAATATTTTATATCTCCCGTTTCCTTATATCGTGTAAAATATTCATTCCAATCCAACCGTTCGTGCATGTAATCCAACTCATACATCCGTGATTCTCCGTACATATTCATCAATCGCTGTTAATTCCATATCCTTTTCGTATTGCTCCGCCGCATAATCGAAATCAGTCTGCGCCTGTTCATAGCAATCCATAATATATTCTTTTGCCGCTTCAAATTCAGCGTCGCTGTATTTGTGGCGGCTTTTTCTTTGTCTGATGGTGTTATCTCTTTTCTTCCATAGAATACGAATAGGTGTATCCGATTTCTTTTGTGATTCCTTTTTCCCGTTTGTGATTTCCGGATGCTTGGCGACATATTTACACGGCACATCATATTGCGGATTTTTCTCTTCACAGTATAACTGCCGGTGCGCGGTCGTCATCAAAAAATATTTTCCGCAAATACCGCACTGCCAAAGGTAATGCCCGTGGCTAAGCGCCTCGAAAAAATCCATGACAAAGAAATCCATCATACGGCTGAAATATACTCTGCGCAGGATTTTATACTCTCCATTCACCTCGTCAATCACCGGCACGACCGTATTCATAGACTTAACGGAAAAGCCCCACATAGATTTAACAGCGGGATTTGACTGCTCAAGAAAAAACATAAATAACTCATCGTTAAATAGTTCGAAAGCAGTTTTTGCAAGCTCGGATTTTTGGCGCGATGCTTTCTCCATAAACATCACAGTAAAGTTTTGAACAGCTGTGGCGAAGTTGGCGGTATCGATTCCGATATAGGCATAAATCAGACCCAACTCAATAGCGTAAGCGTAACGCTTTTTTATTTTCTTCAGCTCAATAACCCTTTCCTCGGTAAGAGGTTTTTCCGTACTAAGAAAATCCTCATATTGGTCTAAAGACTCTTCCGATAATAAATCATCAATCAGACTTTTGGATTCCTCATAATCAAAGCACTGAAAAATCTCAAGCTTTTTCATATATGACAGCATATCCAGAATTACGTCCTTATGAATGAGAAAGACGTTTCGGTTGTATCCCAAAACCGATATCGTTTGATAGCAGTTCAGTGCTTTACCGCCGAGCTTCAAAATTTCGTCCATTTCACTCTTAGATATATTCGCCGCCATTTTACTGACCGCTCCCAGCGGATAGTTGCGGTTGTTTAGTCTGACTGTATCGTCGGAGAAGTCTGCTGAAAAGCGGTTATAGAGGTGGTAACCCTCGTTTGAATTTTCGATAAACTTCATATTAGAACCTCCGTTCGATAATATTATAGCACAACTGTTCGATTGTCACAACCCCTTTTTGGAAAGATTTTTGACTTGTCATATCAAAATACGGACTTTTTAAAATATTTGACATTGATAGAGTGGAAGGATGATTTAGCCGAATGCCGGTTAAGGCTGGATCGTCAATCCGCAAAAAATGAATACTACTCCCACTTTTCCTAGGCGGGAGTTTTGTATTCACAAAATAATTTTAAGGAGGAATTACAGATGAGTAATTCAAGCACAAGCCCTGTACAGTATCCGCTGCCGTACAAGGTTATTAACGGCTGCCTCTACAAAGAGGTAACCACCAAAAGCGGAATCACAACAAAGAAGCTCAGTAACTTTTTGCCGTATATCGTCAAAGAGGTTAGCGTTGACGACGGCGCGGAAGAAAAGTATGAGCTTCGCTTAGGCGGCATTCATTCGAGCGGCAGATTGCTTCCGGAGATTGATGTGTCAGGTTCTGAGCTTGGAAACTTCAACTGGTTGATAGAACGCTGGGGAGCGGATTGCGTTCTTGAACCCGAAAGAAGCATAAAAGAAACCGTCCGTCATGCGATTCAGCTGACAGCAGAAAACGCCGAGAAAATACACGTTTACCATATTACCGGCTGGAAGCATATCGACGGAAGTTGGGAGTATCTCCTGCCAAACGACGGAAAGTATGATGTCAGATTACGGGGTAAGCTCAGTCGCTATGAAAAGGCAACTGATTGGAAAATCTCTGATTTGTCAAGCGCATTTTTTATGACAAGTGAATTCTCATTTGCGCCCGATGAAATCACTTTGCCGTTGCTGGCTTTCACTTTTCTCACTCCGCTGAATGAATTTCTTCATCAGGCTAATTATGAGCCGAAGTTTGTTCTCTGCCTGCTAGGTAAAACCGGAACGCGCAAGAGTACGATGGCTGCATTGTTTCTTTCGTTCTATGGAAGGTTCAACGGTTCTGATTTACCGCTTTCTTTCCGTGATACCGCAAACAGCATTATGTACAATGCCTTTTCATTGAAAGATGTGCTGACCTGCATTGATGACTTTCATCCGAGCGTCAGGAAAGAAGTCAATAGGCTGACCGAAACCGCTCAGTTGGTTATGCGCGGATACGGCGACCGTATCGGCAGAGGAAAATTGAAATCCGATTCCACACCAATGGAGTCGCGTCCGCCTCAGGGCAACGCCATTATCACAGCCGAGCAGGCTCCTGATATCGGCGAGAGCGGAACGGCAAGGTATTTCTCGTTAGAGCTGCGCGACGGAATGATTGATTTGAAAAACCTTTCTTCCTTTCAGCGTGAAGCGGAAAAAGGCACGCTGCGCAGCTGTATGCTGGCTTACACAGAGTGGATAAAGTCGCGGTACCTGAAAGGCAAGGACGCCGTGCAGTCATTTGTTGAAAATCTAAAAAATCTCTTTGAGAGTTACCGTGATGAATTTTCGAGCTCAGGAATCCTCTGTCACGGCAGAGTGCCTGAAATGTTCGCGTGGCTTATGATAGGTATGGAATACTTTCTATCTTTTCTGCTGGACTATAAAATTATTTCCGAAGAAGATTGTCAATCGACATATATGCGTTGCAGAGATTGTCTGTATGAGCTTGCAAAGAAGCAGAGCATGAATATCGAGCAGGACAAGCCGACGCATGTATTTATTCAGAAATTATATTCTCTGATTGAAAGCGGACAGGCATTTATACTGAACAGATTTAATCCTCCGGATTATTTGCCGAATGGATTCGTCGGTTATGAGGATGATAACAATTATTACCTGAATGCCGACGCGGCTCATACAATGGTGAAAAGTCTTTGTGATAAGCAGGGTGAGAATTTCACGATTTTAAAGAACGATTTACTGAAAGCACTTGCGGAGGAAGGTATATCGCGAAAGGAAAAGAAGTCGGGAAAAAATACCAGATCCATAAACATCAACAACAAAACCAAACGATTGATTTGGATTCCAAAATCGGAATTTGACTATATCGTTGGTCTAGGTGAATAACGGGGTGATTCGGGTGATAAGGTTTGGAAAGGCTCGCAAACACTGGATTATCTCTTTTCTGCCGGGGTGATAACTGGGGCGATTTATTGCCTCGGCGTTGCCCCGGGGTGATTCCGAAAAAGCTGATGAACACTGAGAATTGATTACGATTGCCCGGATTGCCCCACAATACAGTACCCCTATTCTACAAAAACCGCATATCAAATTCAAGCGGATTTTGTCGAAGCGAGGGAAAGATTTTATGCTGACTTTTTGATGTCTAGCCTCGTTGCTCTCCGCTGTTCCTCAATTAACTTCCACTCGTCTAATCTGTTCCGTTGCCTACGGCAACTCCACAGCTTAGTCCTCGCCGGTCGTTAATTGAGGGCTCCGAGCCTCGGCTTTTCTTACTTTATTGCCAGTTTCGCCTTCGTATTACGACCGCCGGTTTCCGGCGGCCGCGAAGGCAGATGCGGGCAAGGCCCGCACCCCTTTAAAAACTATTTGGAGGTATATTTTTATGAAAAAACAAGCGAAAACAGAAATCCTTTCCTGCCGTGTTACGCCTGAGCAGAGAGAAATGATTGAAGAAAAAGCGTTCTCTTCCTACCGAACGCCGAGCATGTATCTGCGTGACTGCGCGCTCGACAAGAAAATTATTGTTGTGAAAGGCGTCGACGAGCTCACTTCCGAGCTGAGAAAAATCGGAAACAATCTCAACCAGCTGACCCGCGCGGTCAACTCCGGCTTCGCATATGAGGTTGATTTACGCGAGACGAGGGAGGAGGTAGCGCGGATATGGCGATCGTTAAATTCGTTCCTGCAGGAAGCCCGCTGAATAATATCTTCGACTATGTCATGCGAGACGAGGCGACAGAGGACAAGCTCATCAGCGGTGTAAACTGTTCTCCCGAGAGTGCGCTCGATGAATTTCGGTTTGTTAAGAAGCGTTTTCACAAAGAGGACGGCAGGAGTTACTACCATATCGTTCAGTCTTTCTCGCCCGACGACGACCTCACTCCCGAGACCGCTCACGAGATCGGTTTGAAGTTTGCAGAGTACTTTCCGGGCTTTCAAATCGTTGTCGCCACTCATGTTAACACCAACGCCATCCATAACCACCTGATTATGAACAGCGTGAACTTCGAGAACGGCAAAATGTTTCACCAGAGCCGCAACGAAATGCTGCAGGCAAAGGAGTACTCCAATCAGCTCTGCCGCGAGTACGGACTGAGCGTCACGGAGGTCAAAACCAAGAATCCGCGCCACGCAAAATGGAAGCGCGACCTGCTTCAAGTTGCGGAGTATGCCCTCGGACACTCGGCTACCAAGAAAGAGTTCATCGAGTACATGCGCTATCACGGCTACGATGTACAGTGGGAAGATAAGTACAAGTATATCACGTTCACCTCGCCGGAGGGCTGGAAAGTACGCGATAATAAGCTCTTCGACGAGAGGTTCCTCAAGGATAATCTCGAGATATATTTTGCTCTTGGCGGCTGTGACAGTGCGATAATCGATCCGTACTTCGACTACGTTACACCGAATCACCCAGACTGCTATACCATGACGTACAGCGACGGTCTGATCAATCTGCTCGGCGATTTACTCTCGACCGTGCCCGATGATTACTATTATCAGCCGCAGTATATCGACGAAATGAGCACGGCGGAAAAAGAAAGAATCGAAAAGATCCTCGGCAGAAGGATCTGCAACGAGGCGTTCTACACCTACTGCACCCGCGAGGACTACGAGCGCGAGCAGGGTATTTCTATGTAATAAATCTATCAATTCGCCGCATTTAATACGGCGAGGAAAGGAAATCTATGAAAACAAAAATCGAAACCTCTACCCTATTTCTCACGAAGGGAGTGATGACCGCATAAGAAAATCTGCGCGAGCATAGGATTTTTCGGGTGATTGTCGTGAAAACGGAAATCATGATGACCGAACAGCCTGAGCAGATAATCGTATGCAAAGAACTGGAAAACGAAATAAAAAAAGCAATCTTCCTTTCTCTCAAGGAAAAGGGAATACTCACTCAGAAACAATGTGAGGAATGTATAAAGAGAATTTAATACTTCGGGGCGGCAAATTCTGCCGTCCCGAAAAAATATCTGGACTTTTTGAAAATAAAAGATATACTGTGTTGCTAAAGGAGGCGCACTATTATGAAAAAACAAAACGAAGTGATCCGCGTGGCAGCCTACTGCCGCGTGTCGACCGACAAGCTGGACCAGGCAAACTCACTCGAAAGTCAGCAGCGGTACTTTAACGAATACATCAGCCGCAATCCCCTGTGGGAGCTGGTTGAAATCTATGTTGACGAGGGCATCACCGGCACTAACACCTTCAAGCGCGAGGACTTCAACCGCATGATTCAGGACGGACGTAACGGCAAATTCGATATGATCATCACCAAAGAGGTGTCGCGATTCGCGCGTAACCTGCTCGACAGCATCGCCTACACGCGCGAGCTGAGAGAGTACGGCATCCGCCTGTTCTTCCTCAACGATAACATCGACACCTCTCAGCCCGACCACGAGTTTCGATTGGCTCTGATGTCGTCTCTCGCTCAGGAGGAAAGCCGAAAGACCTCGGAGCGCGTCAAATGGGGTCAGCGCAGGCGTATGGAACAGGGCGTTGTGTTCGGACGTGATATGCTCGGCTATGATGTTCGCGACGGCAAATTGATCATTAACGAGGAAGGCGCGGAGATCGTCCGGCTGATCTTCCACAAGTATCTCGACGAGGGCAAGGGTTGTCACGTTATCGCCAACGAGCTGCGTGAAGCGGGAATCCAAACCTCGCGCTTCATGAAAGAATGGTCATACACCGTTATTCTCCGCGTGCTGAAAAACGAGAAATACTGCGGAGACTTGGTTCAGCAGAAAACCTATACCGCAAGCTATCTTTCTCACAAAAAGAAAGCCAATAACGGCGAGCTGGACTATGTTGTCATCAAAGACCACCACGAGCCGATTATTCCGCGCGAGCGGTTTGAAGCGGCGCAGCGCGAGTTGGAACGCCGTCACAACATGCACTACACAAAAAACGGTTTTGCCAACCGCTATGCGATGTCGGGAAAAATCATCTGCGCGGAATGCGGCTCAACATTCTGCCATTCGCAGAAGAAATGCCCTAACGGTACCAAATACGAGAACTGGTCGTGTGTCACCAAAGACCACAAGGGCAAACGCAAGACGCTTGAAAACGGAGAAATCGTCGGCTGCGATAACGTCAATATCCGCGACGCGGACGTCAGGCTGATTCTTACGCACATTATCCGCGACGTGATGGGCAACCGCGAGGAGCTGCTTGACAGTTTGCTTGACACAGTCAGCGAAGTACTGCGCTCCTGCGCCGATAAAAACAACGTGGAATATTTTGAAAAGGAAATCGCAAAGCTCGAAGCCAAAAAAGAAAAACTGCTCGACATGTGTCTGTCGGGCGATATCGAAACGTCTGACTACAAAAAAGCCAGTGATCGCTTATGTGAGGAACACGCATCGCTGCTTGCAAAACTAAACGAAGAAAAAGCGAACAGCGCGCTTGTCGCCAATCAATCACAAATCATTGAGAGTATAACCGAATACGTCAACAGCGTAGCGGTCGGCGAGGAATGGGACGATATCATCTACCGGAACCTTGTGGATAAGATTTATGTTCACAAGGACAGGACGCTTGACATTCATTTGAAGCTCATTCCCGAAAAATGGCAGGCAAAAATACTAAAAGGAAAGGCTGAAATTGAGCGATTTGAACAAAATCAAAAAATTTTACCAAACGGAGGGGCTTCGGTGCCGATATCGGTCAGCGTACCTTTCAGCTCGGGCATCGGCATGGTAAAGCGCTGACTCAGATATCGCAGCGACGCGCCGAGCTCACCGTCGGGACCTCCATATTGTGTAATAATAATCTTCGCGAGCTTCGGGTTGGTGGTTTTGATGTTGACGGGGTATTGCAGCTTTTTTTCATAAACAAACATCAGCAGTCATCCTCGCTTTCCCACGGCCACGGGCCTTTGATCCACGCCCAGCTGTTGCCGTCGTTGGCGCTTTTCGTCAGCGGACCGTATTTCATCTCATATTCCTCCACCAGCGGACGGAGAAGCGATTGATACTTTTCCACCTTTTCCAGCGTTTCCGCGTCGTTTTGATGGGTGTCGAGGTACATCTGCAAATCGAGCACGGCGAATTGGTAGGTGGAGATTTTTTTCAGCAGGGTTTCTCTTTTCGTCATGACTTCTCACCGCACTGACTGCCGAAAAACGGCTTATCGAGTTTTTGGAACATCGTTCCCGCAACCAGTCCCTGGTCGGGAGAGTAAAGCTTTGGCTGTTCCGCCTGAAACGGCACGTAAGCCATCGCGTAAACGGGTTTTTCGGGCAGCATGGAAAGCCCGTAATGATCGTTGATCAAGTCGTTGAGTTTCAAATTCAGACTCCTTTCTTTGTTCAGACCTTGCACTACCATCGTATGCGAAAGCAAGGAATACGTGAAAAGCCTTTACAAATCGGACGTTTTTGGGTATACTATTTGATATCATGATTACGGAGTGAATTTGGATGATCACAGAAACGGAATACGTGAAAAAGATGCTGTCCCTGGGCGGCTACAGTCTGGTGCTTTGCGATGGCGGCAGGGTATATACCTCAGAGGAGGACGGAATATCTCCCTTGCTGGAAACCGTTCGGTCGGGAGAGAGCTGGGAGAACGCCTATGCGGCGCTGAAAACGCTCGGCAGGGCAGAGGCGCTGCTGCTTTTGTCTCTCAGGGTGAAGGGCGTCTATGCCGAAACAGCCTGCAAGCCGGCTCTGAGACTGCTGGAGCAGAGCGGTGTGGAAACGGTGTACAAAGCGGTCGTTCCGCAGTTTCTCAACGAGGAAAAGACGGGACTGAGCCGCATGGAAGCGGCAGTCGCTTTGATCGACGATCCGGCGGATGCGCTTGAAGCGATCGGGAATACGATTTAAAAGCACAAACCCCTGACCAAGTGAATCGGTCAGGGGTTTGCGCATTATTTCAGAAAATTGAGGATTTGGCGTTTGTAGGAGAGGAAATCTTCCGTTAGGTTAAAATCCCTGCGGCGCGGTTTCGGTTCCCGTATCACGATTTCCTCGGCGATGGTTCCGGGTCTGCCACCGAGCAGATAGATTCTGTCGGAAAGCAGGATCGCCTCGTCGATGTCGTGGGTGATAAAGATGGTAGAGAGCTTGATGCTCTCCATGACGTCCAGATACCAGCGGTGCATCTCCGATTTTGTCAGGGTATCCAGTGCGCTGAACGGCTCGTCCAGCAGCGCGACGTCACCCGAAAACATGTACGTCCGCAGCAGAGCGGCTCTCTGCCGCATGCCGCCCGAAAGCTCTGCGGGATATTGCTTCTGCGTTCCCTCAATGCCGAACTCCGTGAAGTAAGCGCCCACCTTCTTGCGCGCCTCCGCCTTTTTCGTGCCGTGTATCAGCAGCGGAAGGGCGACGTTGTCCTCAATGGTGCGGTAGGGCAGAAGCAGATCCTTCTGCATCATATAGCTGATTTTTCCCGGAATTCCCGCGATATTGACGCCGTCGAGCAGAATCTCTCCTGTCTGCGGGGGATTGAGTCCCGCGATCACGTTAAAGAGCGTGGTTTTTCCGCCGCCGCTCACACCGAGCAGGCTGACAAGCTCACCCTTGCCGAGCGTGAGGTTGATGTTTTCAATGACGTTTGTTTTGCCGTCATAGGAATAGGAGACGTTATGTACCTCCAGCTTGTTCATCGCTTACTCCAGATAATCGTTGGTAAATCCCGTGTTCTCGGGGATCTCGGTATCGATCAGCTTCTTATCGTTGATCCAGTTGTAGAACGCGTTCCAGCGCGCGCTGTCGATAAAGCCCCATGATTTCGCGTCCGCCTGATACTGCTCGGACATGTACTTCTGACTCTCCTTGACGAGCTCCTCGTCAAGCTCGGGAGCAGCCTTGAGAAGCACCTGCGCCGCGTCGTCGGGATTCGCGATCGCGTACTCATAGCCCTTTTTGAGAGCCGAGAGAAACGCCTTGGCGGTGTCGGGATTCTGCTTCATCCAGTCGGTGTTGCCCGCGATAACGGGGGTGTAGTAGTCAAAGACGGGGTCGATATCCTTGAACGCGAAGTAGTCGGTTTCCACGCCGTTGAGCTTGGTGGCGATGCCTGCCCAGCCGTAGAATACCCAGATCGCGTCAACGGACTTGGAGCTGAGTGCGGAGGACTCGTCGGTCACGGTGCTCGGGATCAGCTCAACCTTGTCAAAATCACCGCCGTCGTTTTCGACGACCTGCTTGAGCGTCGCCTTTTCAATGGGCAGATCCCATGTCGCGTACTTTTTGCCTTCCATGCCCTTCGGAGTGTCCATGCCTTCACCCTTGCGGGAGATGATACCCGAGGTGTTGTGCTGGACGACGGCGGCAACCGCCTCGATCGGCATTTTGCTGTCGCCGACGAGCGCGGGAAGCATGGAATCCTGGAAGGTGACGCAGAACTGCGCCTTGCCGGTTCCGACAAGCGCTTCCGCACCGTCCTCGGGAGGCTGAACGACCTCTACCTCAAGACCCGCGTCCGCAAAATAGCCCTTTTCCTCGGCAACATAGAGACCCGTGTGGTTGGTGTTGGGCGTCCAGTCGAGCACGAAGGTGACCTTTGTCTTTTCGGCGTTATCCGCAGCGGCGGTTGTTGCGGGCGCCGCGTCCGTTTTGCTTTCCTCTGTCTTTGCGGCGCCGCAGCCCGCAGCGGAAAGTGCGATCATCGCCGCAGCCATCAGCGCGGCAAGAATTTTCTTTTTCATAGTTTATTGTTCCTTTCTGTTTTCCCACGGCATCATTTTTTTCTGAATCACGTTGACGAGCCACATCAAAATCAGGCTCAAAGCGGAGATCAGAAAGATGACCGCGAACATTTTATCAAAGGCATACGCCTTTTTGACTCTTGTCATATAAACGCCCAGCCCGTTGAAGCCGCCCAGCCATTCGGAGATGACCGCGCTGACGACCGCGTAGGAAACCGCGATTTTCAGGCTGGAGAAGAAGTGACCGAGTGCGGATGGGAATTTGACATAACGGAAGATCTGCCGATCGTTCGCACCCATTGCGAGCAGCAGATTGATCGTGTCCTTGTCCGCCTGCTGATAGCCGTCGAGCAGGTTGACCGCGATGGGGAAGAATACCACCAACACGATCAGAATGATCTTCGGCAGCATTTCATAGCCGAACCACAGCACCAGAAGCGGCGCGATCGCGACGGTGGGAATCGTCTGCGTCAGCACGATCAGCGGATAAAGCGCTTTCCTGAGCAGCCCGTAGCGGTCCATCAGAACCGCGAGGAGAAATCCGACCGCGATGCCGATCGCCATACCGATAAAGGTTTCCAGCAGCGTCACTCCCGAATGGGAGAGCAGTAGCGGAAAATCCTTGACAAACGCCTTCGCGACGTCGACGGGAGACGGCAGCATAAAGCTCGGCACCAGCCCGAGCATACTCACGCACTGCCATATAATAAGAAAGAGCGTGATAGCCGTAACGGGCATCAGATAATCAGAGGTGGTGTTTTGTAACCTTTTTTTCAATGGTCAGCACGTCTCCCTCCGGCTTGTAGGTCACCTTGATGTAGGCGCAGACAGACGGAGCGCCTGCCCTGATCGCGATATGCTGACATTCCTTGACGATATCCATCAGCTCGTCATAGTCGCCCTCGATCGCGGTTTCAAAGGGACCGACATAATAGTTCAGCCCCGTGCTCTTGATGTAGTCGATCACCTCGTCGACGATGCGGATCAGCTCGTCGTCGTTTTTTGCCTCGGGCAGAGACTGGATTGCTACACTTGCGTTCATGTTTTTTACTCCTTTTTTCTAAATTGGAAATAAAAAAGCGCCGCGGACTGCGGCGCAACAAAGACTCTCTATACAAACAGGCTTCCTACGTCGGCATGATCCGAATCAGGTATAAGGGTCAGGGCAAACAGCCCACTCTCAGCCTGCTTTTCGCAGACACCCCCGTGTTTTATTTCCAAAAATATCTTACAACAGTTTGCATTATCTGTCAAGAGGAAACAGAAAAATCGGGGAGATAGTATAGCAGCGCATCCTCGGCGGAATATCCCTTTGTGCACAGATAATTTACGCCGTTCATACTCACGCCGACACAGCGGAGGTTTTCGTCATATTCCTCACTGAGGCAATCCCACGGAGACGCGACGGAGGTCAGATAGGGATAGTTGTCGTCTGTTTGTGTTTGTCCGCTGGAGAGAGGAAAAACGGGAATGTATTTTGTTTCGTTTTGCCACAATAATTCCTTATCAGAAAAATAAACGGCGCGGACACGCTCTTTTAATTCCTCAGAAGAATCAAAATGCATATCCTTCCATGCATCCCGATTGGTATTTGCCAGAATGACCGCTGCCCTGAGCGCTTCCGCGCAAAAATCCTCACGGCATAAGGAGGCAGAGCAGGAAACGGCTTGTTCCCGGGAATCATCCGGTTTTTCTGTTGACGGAGGACTTTCTGCGGAATCGGCGGAATCCCGCGCAGCGGCAGACGGAGCGCCTCGGTCGCATCTGACGACGGACAAAGGCAGTGCCGCCATCACAAACAGGAAAAGCAGCAATGCGAAAAAACGGTTTTTCAGAAACCTCATCCCTTTATTTGCACATATTTTGAATTATTCCGCTTTTCAAGATTAGTTTGAATTATTTCTTGACAACAGCGGTTATTTGGCTTAAAATAATATATGTACGTATTATGGATAAAATAACCGTAACAAGCCTTTATACCGTATTCCGGCAAACGCCGTCCCTGTGATCAAAGCGTTTGGCAGAAAATGCGGTATTACGAATCTAAAGCATAGAACGGAGAGTATTATGAAGGTTAAATTTTCGGTAATTCCCTTTATTCCTGCGGCGCTGGCCATGATCGCGCTCAGGGTAATGAGCATTTTCGGCGCTGATGATAACGGAAAGCTGTTCGGAATGGATAAAATGGTCGTCGCGTATACCACTATCGGTATTTCGCTTGCGCTGTTTCTCGTATGCATCATCATCAACATTTTTGACAGAAAGACAGCGCCCGTTTATCCCGTCCAGAAGAACATTCCTGCGGGAGTGCTTTCGATTCTTTCGGGCGCGATGGTGATTGCGGGTTCCGTGGGAACCTTCATGAACACCACCCCCGATTCGTCGAATTATGTCATGGCGCTTGTCTGCGCACTGTTTTCGCTTCCCGCGGGCATCGCGTTTTTCCTGATGTCAAGGGTACATTTTGTCGGTAAATCCGTTGTGTCGGCTGTCTCCATGCTGTATGTATTCCCCGCGTTGTGGGGCTGCGCGCAGCTTGTTCACGAATTTCTGGAGGCGACAAAGGTTTCGATCTCCGCAACGGATCTATCCTCGCTTTTCTGCTACATTTTCGCCACGCTTTACTATTTCTCCCACGCGATGGTCGCGTCGAGAATCAAGGGCAGAAATCCGGTCAAGGGCTGTTTCATCTACGGCCTGCCCGCGGTCGGTCTGCTGATTTCCAACGGACTCTATACCTATTTTACGGGCATTCAGGAGGGCACCGGCTATGTTTCGTCGCTGAACGCGGCAAAATTCATTGTGCTTGCGCTGTATGCGGGTTCCTTTATTCTCGAGATGTTCTTCCATTCCGTCAGCAAGGATGAGCTTGAAATTATCGACGGACTGGCGTCTGCGGAAGTCCTCGGAGAGGAAGAGAAGAAATACATCAGAACCGAGGAATATGAGGACATGGTCTTTTCGGAAAGAGGAGCCGACGCGCCGGAGGAAGGCGCGATGCCCGAGGTTCCCGTATTTGACGAGATCGAAACGATTACCGATTTTGCCGAAGAGGAAGCGCAGCAGGAGGCTGTTTCCGAAACGGAGCAGGCTGATTCCGCGGCTCCCGCTGAGGAGGAAGCTCCGGCTGAGCAGTATCAGAGCCAGCAAAGTCTTGACGATTTCATCATCGGCTATCAGGCGCCGAAGGATGACGAGCCGATTCCTTACTTTACAAAGAAGGAAAAGGACAAGGAACAGTCTGGTGAGAGCAGCACCTTTGTAACGGGAATTGCGCAGCACAAGGAAGAAAAAGAGGAAGGCAAATCCGAGAAGTCCGGCGGCTTCATGAAAAAGCTGTTCAAGAAAAAGTCCGATTCCGCAGCCGAGACCGACGCTGTTGAATCAAAGACGCGCGAGTCTGTTACACATACAGAGCGCGAGCGTGCTCCTGAGGGTGACATTGAGCTTGTCAATTCACCCGGACCCGCACAGGTTCCGCGCACCGAGCGCGCGCATGCCGCTCACGATGACATCGAGCTTGTCAATTCACCCGGACCCGCGCAGGTTCCGCGCACCGAGCGCGCGCATGCCGCTCACGACGACATCGAGCTTGTCAATTCACCCGGACCCGCGCAGGTATCGCGCACAGAGCGCGAGCATGCCGCTTACGACGACATCGAGCTTGTCAATGCGCCGAGTCCCGAGCGCACGTCCCGTGCAAAGCGTCAGCCTGCAGTCGAGACGGATTTCGATATTGTCTCTTCGCCGAATCCCGGTCCTGTCCGCAGAAGACCGCTTTCACACAGACCGGTTCAGCCGAAAAAGCAGCACAGCAGCCGCAGCGACGATATCGACGCTTTGCTCAGAGAGCTTGACGACAAAGAAAAACGCAGTTGACAATCTGCTGCCGTTGTGATATGATAATAGAAATTCAGATGCGTTGAAAAGGACACGAGCCGCAGTTCAACCGATTTCCAGAGAGTGGGGCAAATGCTGAAAGCCTCATAATCGGCGCTGTTGTTTACCGCCTTGGAGCACCGCGCAGGAAATGGCGCGGCGTCAACCGCGTTAAGGTCATTGAGGTTACGCTTGTAACGAAGTTGGGTGGAACCACGAGTCAATTCGTCCCGATATTCCGAGAGGAGTATCGGGATTTTTTTCGTAAACAATACATTGCAATAAAGGAGAATCCGCTATGAACATTGAACTCAAGGGCGGCGTTGTCAAGGAATACGAAATGGGAACAACGCCTGCCGAAATCGCAAAATCAATCGGTATGGGATTGTATAAATCCGTCTGTGCCGCAAAGGTCAACGGCGTTGTCTGCGACCTGCGCACCCCGATCAGTGAGGACAGCAAGGTAGAGCTTCTCACCTTCGACGACGAGGAAGGCAAGCACGCGTTCTGGCATTCCGCGTCCCACGTTCTGGCGCAGGCTGTCAAGAGACTGTACCCCAACGCCAAATGCGCCATCGGCCCCGCGATTGAAAGCGGCTTCTATTATGATTTTGACGTCGAGAAGCCCTTCTCCAACGAGGATTTGCAGAAGATCAAGGCTGAGATGAAGAAAATCGTCAAGTCCGGCTTGGAGATTTCCCGCTTTGAGCTGGCTCCCGACGAAGCGATCGCGAAGCTCGAGGAAATGAACGAGCCGTATAAGGTGGAGCTTGCGAAGGAGCGCACCGACAAGGGCGAGAATATCAGCTTCTACAAGCAGGGCGAGTTTGTCGATCTCTGCGCGGGACCGCACCTCATGAGCGTCGCGCCGATCAAGGCGATCGAGCTGACGAACTGCACGGGGGCTTACTGGCGCGGCGACGCGAACAAGGCGCAGCTCTGCCGCGTATACGGCGTCGCGTTCCCGAAGGCAGCCATGCTCGAGGAGCACCTCGCGAAGCTCGAGGAAGCCCGCAAGCGCGACCACAACAAGCTCGGCAGAGAGCTTGGCTTCTTCACCACGGTTGATTACATCGGTCAGGGACTTCCCATCCTGCTTCCCAAGGGCGCGAGAGTCATCCAGCTTCTCCAGCGCTTCGTCGAGGACGAGGAGCAGAAGCGCGGCTGGCTGCTGACAAAGACGCCCTTCATGGCGAAGAGCGACCTCTACAAGATCAGCGGACACTGGGATCACTATCAGGACGGCATGTTCATCTTCGGCAATCCCGACAGCGACAGCGAGGTTTACGCGCTCCGTCCGATGACCTGCCCGTTCCAGTATCAGGCGTATCTCAACAAGCAGCGCTCCTACCGCGACCTGCCGCTCCGCTATAACGAGACCTCCACGCTGTTCCGCAACGAGGCGAGCGGTGAGATGCACGGTCTGATCCGTGTGCGTCAGTTCACGATTTCCGAGGGACACCTGATGTGTACGCCCGACCAGCTCGAGGACGAGTTCAGAAAGTGCGTCGAGCTTGCGGCGTTCATGCTCAAGACCGTCGGCTTGTATGAGGACGTATCCTACCGCTTCTCCCAGTGGGACCCCAACGACCGCGCAAAGTATATCGGCACACAGGAGGAGTGGGACGAGGTTCAGGACATGATGGGCAAGATCCTCGACAACCTCGGAATCAAATACGCGATCGGCGTCGGCGAAGCTGCGTTCTACGGACCCAAGCTCGATATTCAGATCAAGAACGTATTCGGCAAGGAAGATACCCTGATCACGATTCAGATCGACCCGTATCTCGCGGAGAAATTCGATATGGAATACGTTGACCGCGACGGCGTGAAGAAGCACCCCTTCATCATCCACCGCACCTCCATCGGCTGCTACGAGAGAACGCTCGCGCTGCTGATCGAGAAGTACGCGGGCGCGTTCCCGCTGTGGCTGGCGCCCACGCAGGTCAAGCTGCTGGCGGTTGCCGACAGACATCTCGACTATGTCTATGAGCTTGCGAAGAAGCTCGAGGCAGAGGGCTTCCGTGTCGAGGTCGACAGCAGAAGCGAAAAGATCGGCTACAAGATCCGCGAGGCGCAGCTCGAGAAGGTTCCCTATATGTTCATCGTCGGCGACAAGGACATCGAGGCAGGCACCGTATCCGTCCGTCACAGAAAGGACGGCGACCTCGGCGCGATGCAGCTCGAGGACTTCGTGAAGCTCGCGAAGGAAGAAATTGAAACAAAGGCTATCAAGTGATTTTTGAAAAGTTCGCACTTTTTCAAAAAAACACTTGCAATTTGCAAATAAATGTAGTATAATCTATCTGTTAATTGTGTAAAGAAGTAGGTGAGAAGAATGAAAGAAAATATCCATCCCAAGTATGAGCAGACCACCATTACTTGCGCTTGCGGCAATGTCATCGAGACGGGTTCCACCAGAAAGGATATCCGTGTTGAAATTTGCTCGAAGTGTCATCCTTTCTACACAGGAAAGCAGAAGCTTGTAGATACAGGCGGACGTGTTGACAGATTTAAGAAGCGTTTCAACATCGCGAAATAATGATGCGAATCTCAAAGGCGGCACGTTTGTGTCGCCTTGTTTTCGTTCACGGAGAAGAAATATGAGCAAGGATTACAAGACCGTACGCAACGCGGCAAACGACGAGTTTGTCGAAAAACGCTCCCGCTTTATCGGCTATGTCAAGCCCGTCACCACCGAGGAGGAGGCGACGGCGTTCATCAGCGAGATCCGTTCAAGGCACTGGGACGCGCGACACAATGTATACGCCTATTCGCTGCGGGAGGGCAACATCAAGCGCTACAGCGACGACGGCGAGCCTTCCGGCACCGCGGGAATGCCGATGCTGGACGTGATCGTCAAGAATGAGATCGTCGACGTCTGCGTTGTCGTCACCCGCTACTTCGGCGGCGTGCTGCTCGGTACGGGCGGCTTGGTGCGCGCCTATTCGCAGGGCTGCAAAATCGCGCTCGAGGCGGGAGAGATCATTCTGATGCAGTCCTGCCTGATCTGCGCGGTTCGATGCAATTACAACCAATACGGCAAGGTCAGCTCGCTGATCATGGAAACCGGCGGTGTGGTTGACGACACTGTGTTTGAGAGCGACGTGCAGCTGAAATTCCACATTCAGCCCGAGCTGCTCGCACAGCTCAACAAGCGTCTCGCCGACGCGACGGCGGGCGAAATTCAGGCAGAAGCTGACGGCGAGGACTATTTTATCGCGGAAACGGAATAATCATAAAATTTTTGTAACTATTCAGAACGATAAAAATTTGTATACCTGCACAAAAGAAATTTTGAAACATCGAATAGAAGGCTTGCAAATGAAAAAAGGATAAATTT
>FMUA01000003.1:211218-222804 GCA_900100595.1 Ruminococcaceae bacterium P7 | reverse complement strand
TCAGACTCAAGCTGTTAAAAATTGCAGCCAGAGTAGTCAGTTCTGCAAGATATGTGTATTTTAAACTGTGCAGTTACTGTCCATATCAGACGCAATTTTTCGAGACTCTCGCCAATATCGAAAAACTCAGTCCGCAACTCGAATAACCGTTACCCCGTGTACCTTGACAGCTTCAAAGAAACCTCGTTAAATGAAGATCTGAAAACCCAAGGGCGAAGTGCGCCTTTTTTCAGCGGAAAACTTGTCAGGTTATCAGCTTTGCATCTGTCTGATAATGCATAACCATTTGCAGATGCAGTTCAGGATGTGCGTGAATAATTTGGGATAAAGAATGCTATTTTACTTACTTACAAAAATCTAAAGCCAAATATATAAAAGCAAAAAATTGCTGATTCCCACATCTTTTGTAAAGTGGAAACCAGCGGATTCTATATGTATCCTATTCGGTTTTCATTTTCCGCTAACATCATCGCGGATTGTTGCTACACAAAGTTTTCAATACAGAATAAAAGTGTATGAAAATTAAGCCTGTGTTTTAAACATAGTAATGTCAAAAACACATACTTCTATTCTGTATGTTTATAAAACAGTATTATTCAACTTTGTGTAGCACTTTTATCTTACCATATCCACATCATTATTTCAACCCCTTATACAAAAATTTGCTCTTTTTTTCTTGCTTTTGGTATGCTATAATGAAGAAAACCGACAGCGGAGGGAGAGCGTATGAAAAAAGGAAACAGCGGCGTGAATATGGCAATCCGTTTGCTTTTACTGCGCGAATACCTTTTGGCGAACGCCGTTAAAGAGCACCCAAAGCGGCGCGGAGAGATGGAAAAGTATTTGGAGAGCAAAGGCTATCCAGTAGAGAAAAAGACGATATACCGCGATTTAGAGGTATTACAGGACTACTTCTATCTTCAACTGGAATATGACGAGCATAAAAAGGGCTATTATGTGTTGAACCCTCCCTTTGAACCCCACGAACTGCGCTATATGATCGACAGCGTTCAAGCGTCGAAATTCATCACAGAAACGACCGCCAACAGAATTACAAAGAAAATCCGCAATCTGGCGGGCGAACAACTGCGGAAGGAGCTGAACCGCCCTTCCTATGTTGCCGACAGAGTGCGGAGCAAAAATGAAAGCGTGGTAAAGGATGCCGACAAGCTCCACGACGCTATCGCCGCAGACAGAAAAACGGCGTTTCGGTATTTCCGATATTCGCCAGACAGACGCAACCCCAAATCCTATTCCAAGAGCGGAGATAAAGTGATTGTCAGCCCCTTTGCGCTCTACTGGAACAGCGGCAATTATTACCTTTACGCCTTCGACGGCAAAAAGTTTCGGTTTTACCGCGTGGATAGAATGGAGAGCATTTCTAAACCGCTGTTGGAGCGGCGCGAGGGACATGACCTATTCAGAGAAAAAGACTTGACACAGCGGCAAGCCAAGGTTTTTGATATGTATGTGACTGGCAAGGTTTATAATATCACTTTCCGCTGCCATAATCATATTGCTTCCGCTGTCATAGACAAATTCGGCAAGGACATTATGATGATGACCGCCGATGACGAACACTTTACATTTTCGCACAATGTAGAAATCAGCCCGCCCTTCTTCGCGTGGGTATCGACTTTTGGACGCTCCATTCAGATTGTGAGTCCTGCCGCTGTTGTTGAAGAAATGCGGAATTTCCTTCAAAAATCAATGGATATGTATAAAGATGATGGGAACACCTGAAAAGATGTTCCCATTTGTTGCGTTTATGTGTAAAGATGTTCGGAGATGTTCAAAGACGTTTCTTTATCTTCTCTTTTGGATGATACATTTGCGCCAAGGGTGAAACGCTGTCATAATTTTTCGCTATATCAGCGTCGAAAATAGCACAATAGCGTTTTGTCATCGTCAGCGTGGAATGACCCAACAGCTTTTGGAGCGTAAAGGCGTTTCCTCCGCAATCAACCAGATATTTCCGCGCAAACGTATGACGGAACAGGTGTATGCTTGTCTTTTGAACGCCCCTCCGCTGATTGTAATGTGCTATCGCCAACCGCAGAGCGTTTTCGGAGAGCATACCGCCGTATTGATCGCAAAAGAGATAGTCCGTAGATGAACCGCCCCTTACAGTCATATAGCCCCTTAAAACATTAACCATTCGTGAGCACAGCGGAATAACTTGTATTTTGCCGTTCTTCGTATGACGGAAAATCACCTGATTGTCCGCTAAACTGACATCGCGGTTTTGGATATTGCGAATCGTGGCGGCACGACAACCGCTGTTCAGAAGAAAATTGACGATAACCCAGTTTCGGTATTCGCAGAACTGACAGTCAGCGGAGGGGCGTTCCAAGAGCAAATCTAATTCTTCATCAGTGTAGGTTTCTTTGACGGTTTCCTTTTCTTTGATATTCGGCACATCAACGCTGACAATGTTTTCAGCCTTACACCAATTCAAAAAGGTTTTGACGACGCGGACATAAGTCGCTATCGAATTATGAGCAAGTCCCGCTGTCCGCATTTCAACGACCATTTCCTCCAGACTGCTTTTGGTGAGGTTATCCAGTGGCATATCAATATCAAAGTATTTTGAAATGTTATGGAGGACTTGGTGATACTTGCGTATCGTCGCGTCGGAAATCCCCTTTGCTGTCTGCGAGGTGATAAACTCCTTCCAGACCTCTGAAAATTTTTTCTCTTTCCTTGTGTTCATTAAAATCCTTTTTTTGGACATAAAACCAGACCGCATCCCTTCACTGTTTTTTCCGAAAAAAGGATGCGGTCTGACATTTTGCGCTAAGATAGCAAAAATCCCCGAAAACCAAGGTTTTCAGGGATGTTGGAGCTGATAACCGGATTTGAACCGGTGACCTCATCCTTACCAAGGATGCACTCTACCTACTGAGCTATATCAGCGTGTGAACTTGTCTCAACAGTTATTTATTATAGCACACTTGTTTCAGAAAAGCAAATGTTTTTTTAAAATTTTTCAAAAAAATTTTGCCGAAACAGAAAAAATGGCTTAAAAATGGGAAAAACCCCTTGAAAAAATCTTTCCGCGGTGCTATAATAACTATTGTAATACGTTGAAACTAAGGAGTGGGCAAGCAACCCGCTCCTTTGTGTTTATCCGAAAAGGAGGGTTTTCATGGCAAAAAGCAAGGGCGGCGTCACGGTTTCCAAGGTCTGGGAGCTGTGCGAGCCGATTGTGACCTCACTGGGGCTGTCGCTCTGGGATGTGCGCTACGTCAAGGAGGGTGCGCAGTGGTATCTGAGAATCTTTATCGACAAGCCCGACGGCGTGAGCATTGACGACTGCGAAAAGGTTTCGCGTGCGGTCAACGATCCGCTTGATGCGCTGGATCCGATCGAGAACGCCTACTGTCTGGAGGTCTGCTCCCCGGGAGTCGAGCGCGAGCTGGTGCGCGACGAGCACTTTGAACAGTTCCTCGGCGCGGACATTATGGTAAGGCTCCGCAGACCGATCGAGGGCATCGGCAGAGACCTCGACGGCAAGCTCAAGGCGTATGAGGACGGCATGGTCACCATCGTCGACCACGCGGGCGAAAATGAGCTGACGATCTCCAAAAAGGACGCGGCTTGGATCAAGCTGGATGACTTTGACATTTAATATCACAACAATATCAACTGAAAAGGATGATAGGAAAAATGACTAACAAGGAATTATTTGAAGCGTTGAGAATGTTCGAGAAGGAAAAGGACATTCCGATGGAGTATATGCTTGCGCAGATTGAAAAGGCAATCAAGGTCGCGTGCAAAAACTATTTTGACGGCAACGAGGACGTCACCTTTACGGCTGACCCCGACAAGAACACGATCGACGTCAAGCTCAAAAAGACGGTTGTGGACGAGGTCTTTGACCCCAGCTTTGAAATCTCTCTCGAGGACGCGCAGAAGGCTCTCAAGCGTAAGACGATCGAGCTGGGCGACGAGGTCGACGTGCCGCTCGATCCCAAAAAGCTCGGCAGAATCGCGATTTCCTCCGCGAGAAACGTCATCCGTCAGGGCATCCGCGCGAGCGAGAAGGGACAGACGCTTATTGAGTTCCAGAACCGCCTCGGTGAAATCGCCACGGCAACGGTCGAGCGTATCGACCCCAGAAGCGGCAGCGCGACCATCCGCATCGGAAAGAGCGAGGCGATGCTGCCCAAGAGCGAGCAGCTCGGACTGGAGAACATCAAGGAGGGCGACCACGTCAAGGTCTATATTGCCGACGTCAAGGACAACGAAAAGGGACCTCACGCGATCATTTCGCGCACACATTCCGACTTTGTCAGGAGGCTCTTTGAGAAAGAGGTTCCCGAGATTTTCGACGGCATCGTCGAGATCAAGTCCGTTTCCCGCGAGGCAGGCTCCCGTACCAAGATGGCGGTCACCAGCGCCAACCCCGATATCGATGCGATCGGCGCCTGCATCGGACAGCGCGGCGCGCGCGTCAACAGCATCGTTGCGGAGCTGGGCGGCGAGAAGATCGATATTATCGAATACAGCGACGATCCGAAGAAGTACATTTCCGCTGCGCTTTCACCCGCGCAGGTCATCAAGGTGGAAATCACCGACGAGGAAAAGAGGAGCTGCAGGGCGACAGTACCCGACGGTCAGCTTTCTCTTGCTATCGGCAACAAGGGTCAGAACGCACGCCTTGCCGCAAGGCTGACGGGCTGGAGAATCGATATCCGTCCCGAGAGCGGCTTCTACGGAGAGGACGAGGAGGAAGAAAAGCCTGCCGAGACCGCCGAGAATGCCGAAGCGGAGGAGATTGTTGAAGCGCCCGAGACGGAGGAGATTGCTGCCGCGGAGGAAACAGAGGAGCTTTTCGAGACGGAAGAAACAGAAGCAGCTGACGGAGCTGAGGAAGGATGAAAAAGGTTCCGCTCCGAAAGTGTACGGGCTGCGGTGAGATGAAGCCGAAGCGCGAGCTGATCCGCGTGGTCAAGACCGCCGAGAAGCGCGATGAAAACGGAAACGTGCTCGTCAGGAGCGAGATCAGCCTTGACCTCACGGGCAAGAAATCCGGCAGGGGCGCTTATGTCTGCCAAAATGCCGAGTGCTTCGAGAAGGCGCGCAAGGCGCGGCGTTTTGAACGCTCGCTGAGCTGCCGTATTCCCGACGAGGTCTATGACGAGATGCTCGGACAGATAAAAGAGAGCTGATTGCACTTGCAATCAAGCCATATATATAGATAATCGCTATGCAAGACAGATTACTTTCATTTTTAGGACTATGCCGACGCGCGAAAAAGCTTGTCATCGGCGCCGAAACCACCGTCGAGTCGGTGGAAAGCGGCAAGTCTCAGCTGGTGCTCTACGCCTCTGACTTTTCAAGGGGAAGTCTGAAAAAGGTGCTGCACGCGGCGGAGAGATGCGGCGTTGAAGCGATGATGCTTCCACGCAACAAGGAGGAGCTGAGCATTGCCCTCGGCAGACTCAGCGGCGTTTTGTCCGTTGAGGACAGGGGCTTTGCCGACAAGCTGCGCGACCGAATCAAGAGTGAACAGAGAGGAGAATTACATGAAAATTAAGGTTAAGGATATTGCGGGAGATTTAGGGGTACAGAACAAGAAGATTACCACCATTCTTGAAAAATACTGCGGTGTTTCCAAAAAGACCATGACCACTCTGGAGGAAAACGAGATGGACGTCATCTTCGACGTCATCACCCGCGAAAATGCCGTAGATAATTTAGACAGCTATTTTGCCGCGAGAAACGCGAAGCTCGACGCACCCGCGGAGCCTGAGGCTCCCAAGCAGGAGAAGCAGGAGAAGCAGGAGACAAAGGCGGAGCAGAAGCCCGCTCAGACAGAGCAGAAAACGGCTCAGCCCGAGAAGCAGCCCGCCGAGAAGAAGGGGCAAAAGCCCGAGCAGAAGTCTGCACAAACAGAGCAGAAGCCCGCGGCCTCCAAGCAGCGTCAGCGCAGAGTCATCGACACCCGCGCGACCAACGTCGACGTCGAGCGCTACAACTCCAAGTACGACGATCTCGCGAGCGGCACCTCCAAGTCACGCAGCACCGACCGCGACCACACCACCAAGAAGCAGAAGTTCTCGAACCGCACCCAGAAGCAGAAGGGCAGACGTCAGGGCAAGCGCGAGACCGAGGCGGAGCGTCTCAAGAGAATCGCGCTCGAGCGCAAGCAGAAGCCGATCACCGTCCAGATCCCCGACGAGATCACCGTCAACGAGCTGGCTCTCCGGTTGAAAGCCACCGTCGCGGAGGTCGTCAAGAAGGCGTTTATGATGGGCTCTATGGTCACCGCCAACGACACTATCGACTTTGATACCGCGTCCCTGCTGGCGATGGAGTTCCACGCCAAGGTAGAGAAGGAGGTCGTCGTCACGATCGAGGAGAAGCTGATCGACGACAGCGAGGACGACGAGGCGAATCTCGTCGGCAGAGCGCCCGTCGTCGTTGTCATGGGACACGTTGACCACGGCAAGACCTCTATCCTCGACGCGATCCGCCACGCCAACGTCACCGCAGGCGAAGCGGGCGGCATCACCCAGCACATCGGCGCGTACCGCGTGCAGATCGACGGCAAGCCCATCACCTTCCTCGATACCCCCGGTCACGAAGCGTTCACTACCATGCGCGCGAGAGGCGCGATGGTTACCGATATCGCGATCCTCGTTGTCGCAGCGGACGACGGCATCATGCCCCAGACCGTTGAGGCGATCAACCACGCCAAGGCAGCGGGCGTTTCCGTCATCGTCGCCATCAACAAGATGGATAAGGACGGCGCGAATCCCGAGCAGGTCAAGCAGCAGCTGACCGAGTACGACCTCGTTCCCGAGGAGTGGGGCGGCGATACACCGTGCATCCCCGTTTCCGCCAAGACAAAGCAGGGTCTTGACGACCTGCTCGAAATGGTTGCTCTCGTCGCGGAGATGAAGGAGCTGAAGGCCAATCCCGACCGTGCCGCGAAGGGTACCGTTATCGAGGCGCGTCTTGACAAGGGCAGAGGTCCCATCGCGACGGTTCTCGTTCAGAACGGAACGCTGCACAAGGGCGACATCATCATCGCGGGCACCAGCGTCGGACGCGTCCGCGTCATGACCAACGACAAGGGCGAGCGCGTACAGGCCGCAGGTCCCTCTGTTCCCGTTGAGATCACGGGTCTGGACGAGGTGCCGACAGGCGGCGATACCTTCGACGCGGTTTCCGATGAAAGACTCGCGAGAACCCTTGTTGAGCAGAGAAAGTCCGAGAAGAAGGAAGAAATCTTCAACGCCCGCACCAAGGTTACCCTCGACAACCTCTTCGATCAGATGAAGCTCGGCGAGGTCAAGGAGCTGCAGATCATCGTCAAGGCGGATGTACAGGGCAGCGTCGAGGCGGTTCGCCAGAGTCTTGAGAAGCTCAGCAACGAGGAAGTCCGCGTCAACGTCATCCACGGCGCGGTCGGCGCGATCAACGAGAGCGACGTCATGCTCGCCGAGGCTTCGGGAGCGATCATCGTCGGCTTCAACGTGCGTCCCGATTCCGTCGCTTCCGCCAACGCGGAGCGCGCAGGCGTGGATATGCGCCTTTACAGCGTCATCTACGACTGCATCAACGAGATTGAGGCGGCGATGAAGGGTATGCTCGCGCCCAAGACCAGAGAGGTCGTCCTCGGTATGGCGGAGTGCCGCAACGTCATCAAGATCAAGTCCGTCGGCACCATCGCAGGCTCCTATGTCAAGAGCGGCAAGGTGCAGCGCGGCGCCAAGGTGCGCGTTGTGCGCGACGGTATCGTCATTGCCGACGACGCGATCGGCTCTCTCCAGCGCTTCAAGGACGCCGTCAAGGAGGTCAGCGAGGGCTACGAGTGCGGTATCGGCCTTGAGAAGTTCAACGACCTCAAGGAGAACGATATGTTCGAGGTTTACACCATCGAGGAGTACAGAGAGTAATATAGTAGAAAACAGAACGAGGTAATCATGCCAAGTCACAGAATAGAACGTACTACGGAGGATATCCGCCGCGAGCTGACGGCGATCTTCCGCGAACTCAAGGATCCGCGCGTCAGCGGCGCATTTCTCTCGATCGTGCGCGTCGAGGTCACCAACGACCTCTCCTACTGCACCGTTCAGGTCAGCGCCATCGAGGGGATTGATCGCGCCAAGGAGGCGGTCAAGGGACTCAAGTCCGCGAGCGGCTTCATCCGCCGCGAGCTGGGTCACCGCCTCAGACTGCGCCATGTTCCCGAGCTGATTTTCAACGCGACGGACAGCATTGAATACAGCGCCAATATCAGCAGAATCCTCAGCAGCCTCGATATCCCCGCTGACGAGGAGGAACAAGAGGATGTGTGAGAAACAGGCGGCAGCGGATTTCCTGCTTGCCCATGACAACTATGAAATCCTCACCCACGCCAATCCCGACGGCGACACGCTCGGCAGCGGCTTTGCCCTCTGCCTTGCGCTGCAGAGCCTCGGAAAAAACGCAAGGGTGATCACAACCAATATCCCCAAGGACTTTGTTTTTCTGACCGAGGGCGTGTCCGCACAGGACTTTGAAGCGGAGACGATCGTCAGCGTCGATGTCGCGGACGAAAAGCTCCTCGGCGACAACCGCGAAGCCTACAGCGGCAGGATCATGCTCTGCATCGACCACCACTGCATCAACAAGGTCAGCGCGCCGCTCAAGTGCGTCGACCCCGACGCGGCGGCGAACTGCGAGATATTATTTGATATCATCGCGAAAATGGGCGTGCCCGTTGAAGGAAAAATCGCGGTGTGCCTGTATACGGGCATCGCCACCGATACGGGCTGCTTCAAATACGGCAACACCACCTCGCGCACCATGCGCATCGCGGCGGACTTGCTCGACAGCGGCGTTCCCGCTCCCGCGATCAACAAGGTGATGTTCGACACCAAGACAAGAAAAAAACTCCGTCTGGAGCAGGCGGCGTACCGCGGCATGGAGTTCTATGCCGATGACCGCTGCGCGATCATCACTATCACCTGCGAGATGCTGCGCGAGGCAGGCGCTTCCGACGAGGACGCAGAGGGACTTGCCAACATCCCGCGTGAGATCGAGGGCGTGCGCATGGGCATCACCCTGCGCGAAAAGGAGGACGGCACATTTAAAATATCCGTCCGCTCCGACAGGGAGGCGAACGCCGCAGCGTTCTGCGCGCGCTTCGGCGGCGGCGGTCACATCGAGGCGGCAGGCTGCCGCATCCGCGGTACCCGTGAGGAAGTCCTTGCCGCGCTGAAAGCGGCGGTGGACGAAACGCTATGAACGGAGTTATCGTAATCGACAAGCCGGCGGACTACACCTCCTTTGACGTCATTGCCGTGGTGCGCAAGCTTACGGGTCAGCGCAGGACGGGACATACGGGCACCCTCGACCCGAACGCGACGGGCGTCCTGCCCGTGCTGCTCGGCAGCGCGACCAAGGCGCAGGATCTGATCCCGAATCACGACAAGGAGTACGTCGCGGATTTCCGTCTCGGGCTGTCGACCGACACCCTCGACATCTGGGGAAAGGTGCTTTCCGAGGAGAAAACGGACGTGTCCCGCGAGGAGATCGAATCGGCGCTTCCCGCGTTCCGCGGAGAAATCACCCAGATCCCGCCGATGTATTCCGCCGTCAAGCAGAACGGACAGCGGCTCTATGACCTTGCGCGCAAGGGTGTGGAGGTCGAGAGAAAGGGCAGACAGGTGACCGTCTATCGGCTCGAACTGACCGGTTTTGACAGAGCGTCGCAGAGCGGCAGACTGTTCGTTTCCTGCTCCAAGGGCACCTATGTCCGCACCCTGATCGACGACCTCGGCAGGGCGCTCGGCACATGCGCCGTCATGACCGCGCTCCGCAGAACGGCGGCGTGCGGCTTTACGCTCGACGACTGCGTGACGCTGGAGCAGCTGAGAGAAATGCGCGATAAGGGCGAAACGGAAGCCCTGCTCCGACCCGTTGACAGGCTCTTTTCCGATTATCCGCAGCTTTCCGTCAGCGACGCGCAGGCAAAGCGCTTCTGCAACGGCGGTTCGCTTGATTTGTCACGCACATCGCTGCGTGATGCAGTTCCCGCAGAGGGAGCGCAGTACCGTGTTTATCACCGTGAGCACGGCTTTCTCGGACTGGGAAAAGTATCGGACGGAGAACTGAAAATTGGTAAATTATTCCCAAAGGCGTGAGATTTCTCACGTCTTTTTTCTGTTTTAAACAGTTTTACTCCAATCTCCAAATAGTATTTAGGAGAAGCTTTCTGTTTCGTGACAAAAAATCAAAAAATATTATAAAACTTATTGCAAAAACAAACTGGTTTTGTTATAATTATACTGTTCATTTATATGTTCAATATTTAAAAGGAGGAACAATATTCATGAGAAAGTCAAAAAAGCTTCTCAGCTTAGCGCTCGCTTCCCTGATGACCGTTTCCAGCTTTGCCTGCCTCGGTTCTGTCAGCGCGTTCGCGGCTGAGGGCGACCCACAGCCTCAGGTACTGAAGGGCGACGTCAATAAGGACGGCGTAGTTGATGTTGAGGACGCTACCCTCATTCAGCTCTACGCGATTGACGACCCCCAGACCCTGGCAAAGTTTGAATCCGGCGAGTACAGCGCGGAAGCAGCTGACGTTGACGGTTCAGGCAAAATTGACATCACGGACGCTACTCTGGTTCAGATTATCGCGACAGAGCCCACCACAACCGCTCCCGAGGAGACCACTGCAGAGCCCACCACCGAGCCCGCTGAGGATATCTACGTTCTGGCAGGTACTTCCGATTGGCTGACCGTTGGTTGGGATCCCGCAACTGACGCGTATGTCATGGAGAAGCAGGAGGATGGCACCTATGCTATCACCGTTCCCGACGTTCCGGCAGGAGACGCCAACTTCGCACTCAAGGTCGTCAGATTCGTAGGCGGCGACGAGGCGCAGAAGGAATGGTACGGCGTTAACGGCGGCAACCTCAACTATGACTTCATGGTGAAGGAAGCTTGCGACGTTAAGGTCACCTTCAACCCCGAAACCAAGGAAATCGCCGTTACCGGTGACAGCGTTGCCGAGCCCGAGTATCCCATCAACAAGATCGTTGCTGTTGGTTCCGGTCAGAACGGCTTCCTCAACGACGAGAGCTGGAATGTCAGCTCCGATGCCAACACCATGACCGATAAGGGCGACGGCGTTTACGAGATCGTATACGACGAGGTAGAGGCTAACGTAGAATATCAGGTCAAGTTCGCGGCTAACGGCAGCTGGAACATGAACTGGGGTCTTGTAAGCGGCACAGAGGTTGTCCTCAACGAGGCGAACCCCGCTCAGTACAACGCGCAGGACAACATCGTATTCATGCCCGAATCCGAGGACGAGTATGTCAAGATCACTCTGACCCTCGATCTCTCCAAGTGGGACAAGATCACCAAGGAAGGCGCTACCTACACCATCGCGGTTGAGTCCGTTGAGCCCGTAGAGCCCACCACCGTTGAACCCACCACCGCTGCTCCCGCTGAGGATGTATACGTTCTCGCAGGTTCTTCCGACTGGCTGACAGTTGGCTGGGATCCCGCAATTGACGCATATGTCATGGAGAAGCAGGAAGACGGCACCTACGCGATCACGGTTCCCGAAGTAGAGGCAGG